>CAILLA010000073.1 GCA_903834925.1 uncultured Schlesneria sp. | reverse complement strand
GCTTCGGAGTCTTCGGAGAAGCAGTGGCTTCTCTTTCTGCCAGCCAAAGAGCACTGCTTGACCCAGGGCTGTCAAGCAGTGGCACAAAGGCCCAAAGCGGTCGGTTAGGACGTTGTCCTACTTCGATATCTGGATCTTGTGCCACTGCTTCGGAGTCTTCGGAGAAGCAGTGGCTTCTCTTTCTGCCGCCCAAAGAGCACTGCTTGACCCAGGGCTGTCAAGCAGTGGCACAAAGGCAGTGGCACAATGGCACCAGGCACACAGTCCTGTGTCACTCAGATTCATCAGCGAACGGATGCAGGAAGCTGGGAAGCTTGTCTTTCGGCAGTGCTTCGAGCAAATGCTCGGCCACTCGAAAGTCATCCATCGTCGTGATTTTCAGGTTGAACGGCGAACCTGTGACGATTTTTATCTTCGCTCCGATTCGCTCTACGAGTTCTGCTTCGTCAGTGGGTTGATAGCGATCTCGGCGAGCGTATGCATCGAGAAGCAGTTGCCGTCGAAAAACTTGTGGTGTCTGGGCCTCCCATAGATTCTTTCGTGGAACAGTCTCTTCGATCGACAGTCCCTCATCCACACGCTTCAAAGTGCTAGTCACGGGTGTCGCGAGGATGGCCGCGTCGTGTTCGGTGGCTGCTTGAAATACCTGATCGATCCATTCCTTTACGATCAATGGTCGAGCCGCGTCATGGACGGCCACAAAATCGATATCCGCACGAACTCGGGCCAGTGCGTTCTGCACGGAATCGGCTCGTTCGGCACCGCCTGTCACGACGTCAATGTCCATGAAAGCCAGGTTCGGACGAAATTTCTCTTTGAACCATTCCAGATCTTCAGGTGAAACCACCAGAATCGTCTGGGCAACGTCGCTGCGATTGACGAACTGTTCTGCCGTCCTGACCCAGACGGGTCTACCTCTTAATTCGACAAATACCTTTTTACGTTGCTTCGAGAAGCGACTGCTTTTTCCAGCAGCAGGCAGGATCACGGCAAATTTTGGCATAGCAGACTCAACGTTCTAACAGAATTCGGCGTGGCGGAAATTCAAATTCAATTCCGATTTTAAGTCGTGACAGAAAACTCTCAACCACGAATCAAAAATCCCGAGCGGCTTCGCCCCTGGCCAAAGTCGCGATCATCGATTTGAATAGATCAAGTCAATGATGGACGCTGACCAAAGTCCAACGGTATACTGCAACCGACGAAAACTCGCCCGTCATACGTTGCCGTTCACACCTTTCTCTCTCTGTCTTTGGAAATCGAGGTGCATTCATGGCTTTGTTCGAGATTGAGACCGACGCACACATCATGATCGCCTGGGCCGACGACCAGGCCGGTGCCGAAGCGATCACAATGACCAACTATCCCGAGGATCACATCAAACGTGTTGCGAGAAGGCCGCATGACGTTTGGGTGATTTCCAAGCGGTTGTTGGGAATCGAAGGGACCGGAGAACCCTGCGATAAAGCCCGCGATTGCCTCAGCCGCTCGCAAGGCGACAAGGTTCACGCGATCCGTCTTTATATGCAGGATACCGGAACTGATCTTCACGAAGCACAACGAGTCATCGAAACCAACATGTCCCTGGGTTGGTAAGCCGACGATAAAATGGCACGCATAAAAAGGGTGGCCCGGTCTTACCGTCTTCGGTAAGGCCGTGCTCTTCGGACAAGATTTCGAACTTCGAAGCCACGGCCTTGTCGAAGACTCCAAAACCGTGGCGCCCAATTTTTGACCGCGACTCGGCTCCGCGAAGAGCACCAGAATCACCCTGCGGCGTTTGAACATTCATCAGGCACACAATCAACGCGTTAGTAAAAACGAGAGGCTTACAGAACGTTAACGTCCTGTAAGCCTCTTTGATATCACTGTTGTTCGACTGTTGTTGTTTAGTCTTCGAATTTATTGACGGTTTCCTGGAATTTTCGTTTCCCTTCTTCGACGACTCGGCGAATTTCTTTCGCACTCTGCTCGCTCTCTTTTCGCAGTTCGGCGATCATCTGGATCGATTCCACCTGATAATCCGAAATAGCGGTCACAAGCTTCTCGACTGATTGAGGGCTGATGGTCGAACCATAACCGGCCCTGAGTGCCGCTCGTTCGAGGTCGCGGCCTAGTTCCGCAACGTCTTCGAGACCCTTGTTCACACCCTCTTTCATCGATTCGGTCGCTTTGGTCGCTTCATTCAATCCTTGTTGCGACGTATAGACTGTACCGAGGATCGTGAAGACATGCTCGTTCGTGGTAAAGAACGTGACCGATCGTCGATAGACCTGATCTTTGACGTCGTGTGTTTGTTTCAGTTTCGTCACGAGCGTCTCACCGACGTCGTAGCCGACGCTCAGGTTTTCAGCGACGTCCTTTAGCAGCTGGTAGGTCCGATCTTCCTTCTCCCACGCATGTCGAGCTTCGTCTCGCTTCAGTTCTAGCTTCGAACGTGTTCCCTGTTCAGCCTTATCTGCAGCCGTTACGGCTTCTTGTGCAGCGGTCAATGCCTGTTGAGCCTTCATCAGTGTCGGGGAATGCTCGTCCAGGACTTCCCGGGCCAGAACTTCCGCTTCCTTCAGTGCGAACCGGAAATCAATATAGGCATCCACGATCGCCAACTCTCGATCGAGCTGGTTTTTCGTATCCGCAGCAACACTTTTGTAAACGTCAGCAATCTTGTCAAATCGAGCACCGGGGGTTCCCCGACGAATCCGCATCCAAAGATTCTGAGCTTTCTCAGTGACGCTGAATTTACCGTCATCCAGTTGCCGGATCAGCATTTTTGAATCTTCTCGAATCGAATCAAACATTTGCGTGATTTCGAGGTAACGAGTCCCGATGTTGATGCTTTCGACATTGTCTCGCACCAGTTGATTGAAGGTACTCATTTCCTGGATCGTCTTGGCAATCGCCAGAATCTTGGGCTCGTCGATGTGCTTGACTTCGTCGAGCATTTTGACGAGCTCTGTCGGTTCCTTGGCTGTCGCGACACCGAACTTTTTCAAAGCACCGACGGCCTTGTCCAGATATTGCTGAATTCCCGTTGGCATCACGGGAATTGCGTCTTGGGTCGGCGCTTCGACAGATTCCGCTTTCTTGGCCATGATTCGAATTGTCCTTTTGGTGTTTAAAACGTGGCTGAGGGACGAAACAGGATGGCCGTTGAAATCGAGCGATCAGGCATCCTCGGGCAATCAATCTACCAAGCCGCGAATTTGATCGCGACTGTAGCTCGTTTCGAACCGATAACGATAAGCCAATCCCGATCCGTTTCTGTTGCGCGGCTGAATGACCTGAAGAACAAATCCATCATCTCAGGAACCGAGTCTTACGCGCATCAGTCGTTCAAACAGCGGGGGACCGAGAATTAACAGTCCGACGATCACCGCTGTCAGACTCAGAATCAGCACGCCCGCAGCAGCAACATCCTTGGCAATTTTTGCCCGCTCATGCCAATCGGGCGAGAGCAGGTCGACAATCGATTCGACCGTCGTATTAATTGTTTCACCGGCGAGAACGGCACCAATTGTCAGGACGAGTACACTCAAATGAAGGAAGTCGAGGCGCAGCCAGGTTGCAACCGCCAGCACGAGAAAACCGACGCAGAGATGAATTTTCGCATTAAGTTGCGTCCGAACAGTATAAACCAGACCTTCCCACGCGTGGGTCATACTTCGCCAGAAACCGGGTTGCTTCACGTTGGTTCCTTAGTAAATTTGCGATTGTTTTAACGGTTCTTGCGAATGGTAACTTGTCGAACCAGAAATCTCGTGCGGTAGCCGAATTCTTTTTGGGTAACTAACATGCCTAAGGTAACACATAACGAAATCAGCCTCATCCACACGATAACGCACGAAAATCATGACAGAAAACACCCTGAAGCAAATTGAACAAAAAGTCGAACATGGCGAACGGATCACGTTTGACGAAGGAATCTTCCTGGATGAGCAGGCCGATCTGATGACGTTGGGGCGACTGGCAAACAAGATTCGTGAACGAAAGAACGGAAACTTTGCTTACTACAACACCAATGTTCATTTGAACCCGACGAATGTCTGCGTTTATCGATGCCGTTTTTGTGCTTTTCGCGCGGACCTCAAGGCCGAAAAGGCCTATCTCTTCACCGATGACATGATCCGCGAGCGTGTGCTGGAAGCTCGCGCCAATGGTGCAACAGAGATCCACGTTGTGGGTGGCCTGCATCACCAGAAGAAATTCGACTGGTATCTGAACATCGTCAAAATCTTGCATGAAACGTGTCCTGAGATTCACATCAAAGCCTGGACTGCCGTCGAGATCGGCTGGTTCAGCTTCATTACGAAGAAGCCAATTGAATGGGTCTTGAAGGAACTGGTCGATGCGGGCCTGGGGAGTATGCCCGGCGGCGGTGCCGAGATCTTCCATCCTGAGATTCGCGACCAGCTTTGCGAACACAAAGCAGATTCGGTCAACTGGATCGCTGTGCATCGTGCGGCACATCAACTCGGGCTGCGTTCAAACGCGACAATGTTGTACGGTCACATCGAACAAGCGAAGCACCGGATCGACCACCTTTGTCAATTGCGTGCTCTTCAGGATGAAACCCATGGGTTTCAAACATTTATTCCGCTCGCCTTTCATCCGGAAAACACGGGTCTGGATCAGATCACCAAGCCAACAGGAAGCATGGATCTGCGAATGATCGCTCTGTCGCGAATCATGCTCGACAACTTCGATCACATCAAAGCCTACTGGATCATGCTGGGCGAGCAGATTGCCCAGGTGGCTTTAGGTTTTGGTGCCGACGATATCGACGGGACCGTCGTTCATGAGATCATCTATCATGACGCAGGTGCGAAAACACCTGAAGGCCTTAGTGTCGAACACCTGCACCGTTTGATTCGCGAAACCGGGCGTGAACCTGTTGAACGTGACACACTTTATCGAAGAATCCTTCGCGATGGCTCCCACTGGTCTGTTGGCGAACCTTTGATGGCGGGATAGACTTTACGGATCTCCTTGCTTGAAAAGTTTCTTCAATTCATCGTGAGATCCCACTCGTGAGCAGTTCCCCTTCGATCCGTGTTAAGTCATTGGACCATGTGACGATTGTTGTCAAAAATCTGACTGCGACGCGAAAGTTCTACGTTGATGCACTTGGCATGGAGGAAGTTGAACGTCCGAACTTTGCGTTCGCGGGACAGTGGTTTCAGGCAGGGCCGACACTGATCCACACAATTCTGGAATTTGAAGGGTCAGGCCGGGCCGGCTCCGCAGCGTGCGCCAATTCGCGAGGACATCATTTTGCGTTTCTCGTCGATGATTGTTATGCCGCATCGCAACGAATTGCAGAATTGGGAATCACTTTTGTCTCGCCTCCAAAAAAGCGACCGGATGGCGCGATTCAGCTTTTCGTGAATGACCCGGACGGACACCTGGTCGAACTCTGTTCGGTACCAAATTCCAACTCGTAAGCCCCTCCGATCATGGTCCTGATGGAATCCGTTTCGAATGGAGCGTTTCCCCGATACTCCGAATTCCAGGTATTCAAAGCCGACCGTTGGCGGGATTTTTTCCAGCTCAGACCACGATCGGTTTTGCATCGGCAATTCATCGGCACAGTTTGAAACATTCTTTCCCGCAGTGATTCGAGACACGAATCGCAATCTGTACGAAACGGGTATCGATGCCTTGGCAGCGATTCTTTTCGAGCATGCAGGACACCAAGTACCGATCACACTCTGGACAGCAGAGAATTTCTGCCGTGAGTCACTGAAACGACTGTCGACCAAACTCAAAAATCGGCTGCGGTTCGAAACCTACCGCTCCTCGGAAGATTTTCAGAAAATCGGTCCAACAGATGTTTTGCTTTATTTGCATTACAACCGATTCGATCCTGCTTCAAAGGACGTGATCAGTTCGATCCGACACCGATCGAATGCAACGATCGTTGAAGACTTTGTGCAAGCGCCACTCGATATCGCGAAGTTCTCTGGCGACTTTGCATTGAATAGCCTGCGAAAATTCAGCAGCGTTGATGTCGCCGTCGCTTATCACAAAAATCGTCAACGACCAACAATCGGGCAGACTCGGTATCGGATTCTGCGGAAGAAGGCTGAAATGGCCAAAACGGCTTTTCTGCAAAATCCTTCGGAAGAACTCGAACAAAGTTTTTTGAAGCTCGGTCGCGAATCTGATGACGCACTGGTCGTCGCTGAAATTGCATCGGCTCATCCAAGCGAAGTCGATCGAGCGATGGCCTTTGACTTCGTGTCCGCACGAAACATTCGCCGCGAAAACCACGCAAGTCTTGCCGAACAGATTGCCACGAGGCTGCCCGAAATGGAAATCCTGCCGGGAGAATATATGTATCTGATGGTCAACACTCGACATCGCGACCGCTATCGAGCTGACCTCTTTGCTCAACGAGTTTTTCCCGTGATTCATTGGTCGGATTCCGAATGCAATCAAGTAAAATCGCTGCTCAGCTTCCACATCGACCAGCGGTACTCAACGTCTGACATGGAACGAGTCGTTGAGGTCATGGCGTCCACATGTGATCAACTTTCGAAGACGTTCAACAATGAAGTTTAGCCCGATGGAAAACAGACGCGGTCTCAGCATCGCTTCAATTCAGTTGCGGGGTCTGGGAACACAAATGACACCATCGGGAAACACATTCTTCAGAGATTTCAACGTCATTTTCGAATCCGGCAAAACCGTGTTACCGGCGATCGCAGCGATTCTCGTCGCCATTGCCGGCAGCATGGCTTCGTTCGCAGCGGACCAGGTTCACCTGGATTTGGAAAGTCGATTTGCAAAGACCGTCTTGCCGTTATTGACCGAACATTGCTTCGACTGTCATGGTTCCGCGAAACAAGAAGGAATGTTGAAACTCAGTGACGATTCATCTCTACAAACGATTGCGAAAAATTACAGAGCCTGGGAGATCGTTCTCCAGCGAATCAAGGCTGAAGAGATGCCTCCGAAAGACGCGCCGAAACAGCCATCCCTTGATCAGCGCCGGGCCATCATCGAATGGATTCAATCCTTTCGAGATTACGAAGCGAAGCGCAACGCCGGTGATCCGGGTATCGTCCTCGCCAGGCGACTTAGCAATGCGGAGTTCGACTTTTCCATCCGCGACCTGACGGGGGTCGACATCCGGCCGACACGCGAATTCCCGGTTGACCCCGCAAATGAAGAAGGGTTTGATAATTCCGGTGAATCTCTAACGATGTCACCCGCGTTGGTTAAGAAATACCTGACTGCCGCTCGGGTTGTGGCGGACCATCTGGTTTTGACTCCATCAGGATTTGTATTTGCTCCTGATGCAGCCGTTACCGAAACCGATCGTGACAAGTATTGCGTGCATCAGATCGTCTCGTTCTATCAACGCCACGAGGTCGATTACTCAGACTACTTTTTCGCCGCATGGCAATTTCAGCATCGCAAAGATCTGGGCAAACCTGACGCGTCGTTGGCCGACTTGGCCTTGGGCTATTTGAAAAACAAGAAGCGAGTCCTGGCTGAAAGGTCGCAACAACCCGCCGACTCGAACCCAAAGCCACTATCGAGCTCGTTACAAGTCAATTCACCATTGAGTCCCAAATATCTGACGACCGTCTGGGACGCATTAACGGAGCCGGCTACTACTGGGCCGCTTGCAGAACTTCAAGACGAGTGGCGTAAGTTGCCCGGCGACCCAAATCTTTCCAACGAAGCGATTCAGGGTTGCGACCGACTACGAGATCTCGTGATCAAATTACGAAAAGGGTTTGATTCGAAGGTTGAAAAATTGCATGTCAAAGGGAATTCCGATGGGAGTCAGCCACTCGTCTTGTGGTGGAACCGACAAATCGCAGCGCAGCGAATGACCTACAAAGGTGATGGAAAAGATGCGATTCTCGATGCCGCTCGCGACCGATTTTGTCATGTTTTTCCGAACGCCTTTTCGGTATCAAGCCGAGGACATTACTCCGACCCAAATCTCGGAGCACAAGTCCGTTTGTTGACCGCCGGATTCCACCTGATGCAGGGCTATTTCCGAGATGATGCCCCCCTTTGCGAACTTGTGCTGAATGAAGCCGAAAAGGACGAACTCGACTCGCTTTGGCAGAATCTGAATTTTGTCACGTTAGTGCCAATCCGCCAGTACAAGGATTTTCTATTTTTTGAACGAGCGGAACCGCCTCGTTTTGCAGGGGGACCTGAATTCGACTTCGCTCGCCCCGAAAACAAGGACGTTACAACGCAAGCCAAACTGAAACAAATGCGAGACGCATACGTTGCCAAGGCCCGTCTCAGTGATGCGAGTGATCAGGCAATCGGGGCGATCGAAAGCTATTTTGAGAATATGTCAGCAGACGTCCGCTGGATCGACGAAACCCATCAGGCGGCTGAACCGCGCCATATGGAAGCGCTCTCGCGGTTTGCCGAACACGCCTATCGGCGACCTCTTTCTCACCCAGAACATGACGAACTGAATGGTTTCTATGAAAACTTGCGACGGGATGGTCTTTCCCACGAAGACGCGATTCGAGATTCGGTCGCCAGCATTTTGTTGTCACCTCACTTCTGCTTTCGCTTTGATCTGGCATTGCCTGGTCAGAATGTCCGGCCACTTAATGACTATGAGTTGGCTAGTCGACTGAGCTATTTCGTTTGGTCAAGCCTTCCCGATCGCGAATTGCTTGCTCACGCCGAAAGCGGCACGTTGCGCCAGCCAGAGGTGTTGATCTTACAAGCTCGTCGCATGCTTAAAGACAATCGTGTTCGTGGTTTGGCAACCGAGTTTGCTGGTCACTGGCTCGATTTTCGCCGTTTTGAAGAACACAACAGCGTCGACAAGGAACGGTTCCCCGTATTCACCAACGAACTTCGGCAGGCCATGTTCGAAGAGCCGTTACGTCTTTTCATCGACATCGCCCGGCAAAATCGTTCTGTGCTTCATTTTCTCGACGCAGATGACACGTTCGTGAACCCGATTCTGGCAAAACATTATGCAATCAATATCGCAACCGACGGGGTCAGCACGGGCGAGATCGACGACGACTGGGATCGTGTGCCGAACGCAAAGGATTACGGACGCGGAGGATTACTCGCCATGTCGGTCTTTCTCACCAAGAACTCACCGGGACTTCGAACCAGCCCCGTGAAACGAGGATACTGGGTTGTGCGGCGATTGCTTGGCGAAAACATCCCTCCACCGCCGCCGACTGTCCCCGAACTTCCTAAAGATGAAAGCAATCTGGGGGAATTGACACTTCCTCAACTGCTGGCCCGGCACAGGAATCATCAGGCGTGTGCTGGATGTCACGATCGATTCGACGCGATCGGCGTCGCGTTTGAAGGATACGGACCAATTGGAGAAAGACGAAAGCTTGATCTCGGTGGCCGACCTGTTGAAGTGAGTGCTCGTTTTCCGGATGGGATTGAACGAAGTGGGATCGAAGGACTTCGCAAATATGTCGCGCAAACTCGCCGCGATGAGTTCATCGACAATCTTTGCCGAAAGTTACTTGCTTATTCTCTCGGTCGCAGTTTGTTGCTTTCGGATAAATCCACTCTTGATGCAATGAAGCAAAAGTTAACCGAGAATGATTACCGCTTTCAAAGCCTAATCGATGCGATCGTCACAAGTCCTCAGTTCCTGAATAAACGGGGGACCGACAACGGTGAAGAATAATTGAGACACCGACCATAACGATACGACGATTGGAGTCGAAATGAGAAACGGCGTGATGGATATTTTCGCAAAAAGAACGCAACAAAAACGCAACCCCACCCCCTCCACGGGGGTGGTTAACGGGC
>CAILLA010000072.1 GCA_903834925.1 uncultured Schlesneria sp. | reverse complement strand
TTTTGCTGAGTCGGGGCGGGTGGCAAACAAATGAAACGTAGACCTGAACCAATCCGTCAACTGTCAACAAACCCACGACAGGGTGTGAGCCTCATCGAGGTGCTCGTCTCGGTGATGATTATGAGCATCGGCGTGGCGCTGCTTTCGACGTTGTTGCCCATCTCCATTCTCCGCACCGCTCAGGCGACGCAGTTAACGCAGTCGGTTTTCTTGCGGAACAACGCCGAGGCCGTGATTGAAACCAGTCCAAATATTTTGAACTGGGTTTCTGTCGGTTCGCTGGGATTGATTGACCCCATCGGTGCAAGTATTGGGATGCCAAAAACGCTTTATGGAAATACTGGAGCAGGCTCCATCTCGCGGTTTCCGCTGCCGAATCCCAACGGTACTCCCAGCATTTCATCCGAGTCTGCACAACAAATTGCCTCACTACCTGATTCTTGGACAGACTTATTTGAAACGAACGTGGTTGATTACACTTCCTCGCCGTCGCAGATTACCGTGGCCAAAATCCCGACAACGATCACGCCCTGGAATACCAATAATTCGAGCAATGCCAAATATCGAATGATTCTGGTCGATGTGACGGGCAGGTTTGCTGTCATACGCAGTGTGCTTGGGGTCGACACTACAACATACGCATTGGCCTGGACCGATGGCACGATTACTGAGCCGAATTTGCCGTCGGGGTTTGTTCCAATCAAGGCGCGGATCGAAGTGCAGACCCGGCGTTTTACCTGGCTGATGACAGTCTCCAAAAACTCGGTTCCGAAGTATGCAAACGACCCGTTTAGTTGGACGTCAGAAATTGATGTCGCGGTCTTCTTTAACCGTTCATTCAATGTCGCCGAAGAGCAACCGTTAACTTTGAGTCTGGTTTCAAACGGGTTCGACGGTAAGGCTGGGGTGGCCGGAGTTGACGATGATGGAAATGGGACAACAGATGATGCCAGCGAGGCAGGTTGGCCGGGTTCCGACGATAATCGGACAGTTGATGTGACCGGCACACCCTTTCTCAAGAAGGGAAGCTACATGCTCGAGGCGTCATTGCTCAAGTGGTATCGGATTGTTGATTATCCGGAAAACTCGACAACTAATCCCCGCCTTTTATTAGATCGAGATCTTCGTACGGCTGCGAGTGGGACAACGCCGACAGGGGTCTTTATGAAGGGAATTGTCGAAGTTTATCCCCTGGGGGTTCGTACCGGACAGAATTAGTTTCCTGCGATGTGTCATAGGCGAATTCGTAAAAACAAGACGTCGCCGAATCGAATACTCAGTCAACCTCGTCCTGATGGCAATTCCGATTGTCAGGTATCGCATTAGCCTTAGAACAGTCTCAAGTTTCATGTCGATGAGGTGCATTGTCTGCGGAGTCAAATCATGAAGTAGGTCACCACAAACGCCGATCCCCGTACACTGCACGGAAATTCCGGCTTTACGTTGGTGGAATTGCTCGTAGTGGTTGGCCTCGTCTTATTGATGATGTCGATGTTTGCGCAAATCTTTGTGATGGCGACCGACACGCTATCACAGCAGCGCGGAATTGCCGAAAACGATCAGCGAGGTCGTCTGTTGTCGATGACGCTTCGTGGAGATCTGGACCGGCGGACATTTCGCGATGTCGTGCCATTTCGCGCCAATGAAGACACACGACAACTCGGACACAGTCTGTCTCGTAGAGCGGGGTATTTTGAGATTGACGAAGGAGATCCGGGAAACGGCGAAGACGATGTTTTGCAGTTCACTGCGTCGGTCAACATTTCACTTCACGCAAGCAATAGTAGCCCGTTTGTGGGTCAATCGGCTTCGCTGGCCGGACCGGTGATCATCCAAAGCTTGACGAGTAATAGCATCACGCTTTCTGGCAATTATCAGTCAGTGATTTCACTTTCAAATCCTATTTGGATTACCGGTAGCATTTCTGCCACTGGTGCTTCTAATAATGGTCCGTATATTCCGTCGAACGTGAATTTCAGTAATAACGTCACCAAGATTACGTTTACATCGAGCCTTAATGCAAGAGCCCATGATGCAACGCCTGGTGCACCTGCACCGTGGGGTGTGGTATACCTTTCCGAATCGGTTCCCGATTTTGATGATGGTGTTTTTGGAAATGGTGCATCAGCTTCATCGACGGCGGAAATCAGCTATTTCCTGCGGAACGGGAACTTGTATCGCCGCGTTCTGCTCATCCGTGAGACTGTCAATGGCAGTGATGCACAGCCAGCCTATTCGACCGGATCTCCGATTTTCTGGGGGTCTGCGACGGCGTCAACAGAAAACTATGGAAGTTCATCAAGCGGCACTTCGTTCTGGCGTGACTTCGATTTTTCCGCTTTTTACTTCGGAGGAGTCAATACCTCGAATGGGGTGATCATGAAGGGGGTTCGCTTTCAT
>CAILLA010000071.1 GCA_903834925.1 uncultured Schlesneria sp. | reverse complement strand
TGCGGTCGTTTCGATGACCCTTTACGCTTCGCCATCCTTGGCTCCCTCGGTGACGTGTTTTGTTCACACTCACAACATCGCAGAGAGCCAGGGTTTCTAAAACATCATTTCCGAGTCGCGCGTTCCCCTAAAGTGCAGTTTTTGAGAGAGAAGTATTTTAATGAACTGACGGTTATCGCTGAAGATCGCGTTTCAACGCCCCTCTTTGACAAAAGGATGTGCCTTGCGGAATTCGTAGCCAAGTTCCTCAGCCGTTTTCCACTCGCCGGAGGACCCCTTATCGATGATTTTCGATAATTGCTCGAATTCCCAATCGGTCAATTGACCTGCTTCGTGACGCGTCTTTGCGATTTCGTTGTCGTCAGCCAACCACTTTTCGTTCTTCATCGTGATCGCGGTCAAAATCGCGTCCAGTAATCGCCGATTTTCACGCGCCGTCACGGTCGGTCTGGAGCATCCTGCGACAGTAAAAGTCGATGCGAAAAGAACGCTGCAAATGAGAAGATTTTGGAGTAGCGGCATCATGAAACCTGATACTTTCTCGACTTGGATTGGGTCCCTTTTACGCATTAAAAATCGCCTAACACTTCCCCGCCGTTTCGACTGGAAAGCGCGGCCCAGATTCCCAAATTGACGGTCTCGCTGATGAAACGGACAGATCCGTCCCCGAGTAAAATATGAGCACCACCCGGATGCTGTGATTGCATCTGATCGGTATGGCCTAAGGGACTATTAGGCGGATGAATCACAACAGGCGATTCGTAAATGGACGGTCCGCTGTGTGTACCAACATAGCTGCCGCCGCTGTCCCAGTTCGTTCCGGGACCACCGGAGCCAATGCTCCCGAATGGCGGACGCGCATAATGGGCTGAACCGGGCATCACACCCGGCCAGACTGCGTCACTCAAATTCGGCGAACGCTCTCCGACAAAGACCGTATTACTCAGTCCATCACTCACGTCCGAAAACTTGACGCTGCTGTCGCGGAACATCGCGCCGTTCGCAACCCCGCTGTAATCCTGTGGTGCTGTGACCGGCGCACTCCAGAGATCATTCCAGCCGACATTGTGAACGTAGTTCGTACGGCCAAAAACAACGAGTGTTTTATGACTCACATCCTCAACATTTACCGTCCCTGCCGGATTCACAGCCGTTGGACACAAGTAGACATTGATCCCCGTTGTGACGAACGTCGAATTGGTCGGTGACCAACATGGCAGATTGAAATTCAGTGAGTTGTAGAGTGGTGCCTGATCGATGTTCGGCAGAAGATGGGTTAACCATCCCCAGCCCGTACCCCAGTCACCAGAAATTGTGTCCATCGTTGCCGAGCCCGGGACACTGATATACCCCGGCGGCAAGCATCGGGATGAGGCTTCATAGTTATGAAGCGCCAGTCCTATTTGCTTGAGGTTGCTCTTGCATTGGGTTCGTCTCGCTGCCTCGCGAGCCTGTTGTACAGCGGGCAGCAGCAAAGCGATCAAAATCGCAATGATGGCAATCACGACCAGTAACTCAATCAACGTAAAACCACGAGAATTTCGATGTCGCACACTCATTTTGACGCCAGAAAAACAAGGTGATTGTTGTTGAAAATAAAAGTTTTGACTATTCAAAATTTTTTGCGAGAATAGCAATTCATCAATCGGGGTGCAACGGTCCAACGCCAAACAGCCCGGCTTCATGTCACTCTGAACTGTGATAAAGAACTTGAACGCGATAACGTTTTGGACAAGATCGGCGAAATAACTCAAGGTTTGCCGTTGAAAGCCCGCCTTTATTGACCTGATTTTTTCTATTGAGGTTCGTTTCGTGAAACTGCCGATTCGCGATCAAATCTTGTGGCCTTTATTGGGACTGTTGCTCGTCGCAGTGGCTGCAAACGCGATTTTTTCGGCGTGGTGGTTGTCCACTCGTCATTTGGGTGCTCTGGATGCCCGACAGCGGCAGATTATTGGTGTTCTTGAAGAATCCAGCTTTCCCGTCTCAACGAATGTCCTGGAAAAACTGCGTCGGCTGACAGGAGACGAACTTATTGTCTGGGACAACACGGAACGTCGAGTTCTTGTTGCGACACTCCCAAACGAAGAATTGACTGGACTGGAATTCAATGAAGACTCTGCGAACGACCACGACGCAAAGCCACTGCGAAAAACGATCGGCGGGACCGACTATCTTGTCCGAGCGGGTCAAATGCGTGGTTCACCATCGCACAGGTTGTTGATTCTGACATTGGAAGATTCGATTCGTAAGTCCAGTCGTGATGCGATCTGGCCACCACTTGCCGTCGGGCTGGCAACAATACTCTGCTCAGTCCCACTGACGTTGCTGCTTTCCTCAAGCTGGGCTCGCCGAATTCGGACTTTGGAAGGGCATGTCGAAACCATCGCCCAGGGGGATTTCGGCCTGGAATTAAGTCGCGGACCAATCGACGACGAATTCTCTCGACTGGTTCAGAGCATCAATTCCATGAGCCGGCAGTTGAGCACGATGCGAGAGCAGTTGATCCAGGGTGAACGAACTCGGTTAGTTGCGCAACTGACCGCTGGAATTGGGCATCAACTGCGAAATGGGATCGCCGGAGCGAAGCTTGCCATCCAACTGCACGAAAGCCGATGTCAGCAGGGAACCGACACCAGTCTGATCGTGGCTCGAAACCAGTTGGCTCTTGTCGAAGAAGAAGTGCAGGGGCTACTCTCACTCGGCAAACGTGATTCGAGACCTCCGTCTCAAATCGATCTTCGTCAAATTATCGATTCGGTTCGAGACCTTGTTTCGTTGACGTGCGATCACAAAGACATCGAATTGAACGTTGAATTGGAAGAAACGCCTTTGATTGTCGTGGGATTCCCTGATCGTCTCCGAGCAGCATTTCTCAATCTGACGTTGAATGCAATCGATGCTGCCGGTCCTGGAGGAAACGTCTGGCTCACTTCAAACTCCGAACTTGAGCAATGCATGCTGATCTTTGAAGACGATGGTCCGGGGCCACCAGCCGAACTCGCGTCAAAGTTGTTTGAATCTTTTGTTACGTCAAAGCCGGAAGGAATCGGACTGGGGTTGACCGTTGCTGTCACGGTCGCCCAGGCGCATCATGGCTCGTTAACCTGGAGCCGTCGCCTCGATCGGACTCGATTCGAATTCACACTGCCAAAATCTGCTTCTTTTGAACAAGACCGCTGCTAATGCCTCGAATTCTGATCATCGATGACGAACCAGCGATTTGCTGGAGCCTGAAAGAACGGCTCACCGATCAAGGTTATGATGTCCAGATTGCGGCATCGATTGAACGGGCTGACAAAGTTCTTAACACGTTTGTCCCCGAAGTGATCGTGCTCGATATCCGCTTGCCAGGACAGGATGGTCTGTCCGCCATCCCAGGTTTCCGTAAGCGATTACCCTCGACCCCCATTGTCGTCATGACTGCCTTTGGGGATCTTCAGACAGTCGTTGATGCGGTCAGTCGAGGTGCCTTTGAATACCTGGTGAAACCGTTTGAGCTACCCGAGTTTCTGTCGGTGATCTCTCGCGCAATTCAGACGCTATCAAAGGAAACGACGGGTCCTTCCCAGCCCGCCCAAGCAAATCAATTGATCGGCCACGGGCCAGCGATGCAGGCGATCTTCAAACAGATCGCCTTGATGGCACCAACCGAATTCCCCATCCTGATCACCGGTGAAACGGGGACAGGAAAAGAGCTCGTTGCCGAGGCGATCCATCGGCATAGCAACCGCCGTAGCGACCCATTTGTGCGAGTCAGTCTCGCAAGCTTGAATCCATCGGTCATCGAAAGTGAACTGTTCGGACACGGAAAAGGAGCTTTCACCGGAGCCACCGAAGATCGGCAGGGGCTGTTCGAACTGGCCGAAAACGGGACGATCTTTCTCGACGAGATCGGTGAGACTCCACCTGCGATTCAAGTGAAACTGTTACGTGTTCTTGAATCCCATTCCTTCACGCGTGTTGGAACCAGCCACGAACGGACGACCAACGCCAGAGTGCTCGCCGCCACGAACCGCGATCTCAGGACCATGATCGTCGAACACAATTTTCGAGAAGACCTGTATCACCGGCTGAAAGTCTTTGCGATCGAACTTCCGCCGTTACGGTCTCACCGCGAGGATCTCAGGCCGCTAGTCGAATATTTTATCGGAAGACATCTGAATTCGATGAAGCCGAATGTCACCGATGAATTCTGGGCAGAAGTCGAAAAGAGAACCTGGCCAGGCAATATCCGCGAATTACGAAACGCGATCGATCATGCGGTCGTTCTTTCGCGTGGTGGCCCGTTGGTCGCAGAACATCTTCCGCCGTCGCCGATTGATTTTCCGCCTGGAACTGAATCCGTCGAAGAACTTCGACTCGCAATTGCATCGTGGGTTCAGCGACAACTCGGCGAACCTCAAAATGCAGGCATGAACGATCTTTACCGACGTTTTTCAATCGTTGCCGATACCGCCTTGCTGAATGAGGTTCTTTCTTTTACTCAACAAAACCGCAGTGGCGCCGCAAAACTGCTTGGACTTGACCGAGCAACACTGCGTACGAAGCTTGGGTCAAAGGCATCGGATTGACCCAGCGCGGGCTTTGCCCGCAACCCATCCGGGAGGGCGAGGCTGGCGTGATGAAACAACATGAACGTGGGATTTTTGTGTCGCCAGTGACGAAGAGCTTTTCGAACAAAAAGCTGCGATGATGGGTGCCACGGTTTTACCGTCTTCGGTAAGGCGGTCCTCTTCGAACGCGTTATCGACCAATGAGGACGCGGCCTTGTCGAGGACTCCAAAACCGTGGCACACCGGGTTTCGATTGCTAATTTACTCACAAAGCGCAGCAGTATTCCGTGCATCTACTTGGCCAGTTCAGCAGGCCAGGGCGAGGTTCCCGCTGAACCGCTTCGTCGATACGTGTACCTACTTCAGGGAGCGCGAAGAAATTCAACGTTAGTTTCATAATCAATAGCCAAAGTCGGCGGTAATTTCACCTCCAGCACGAGTTCCCAGTGCCTGAAGGATATTCGCCGAACCGCCATCGCTTGTCACCGAATGCAAGAACCGAACCGAGCCATCGACGAACAGAGCATTGACGCCGCCTGAGTGCAGGCTGGAAAAATCGTCCAACCCTCCATCAGGATCATTCATAGTATTGATCCAATGGGCATGACCCAATACGTGAAATGACGATGCTTCATCAAGCGGAGCGGCGGGATTTTTTGACCCTGCTCGTAAGCGGCCTTTATTGGGTGCGCCGATCCAACTCCCTTTTGCTTGAGACCACGATCGTTCTGCCACAAGAATCGTATTTGACGTTCCATCTAATACCTCGGCAAAACGGATATTGCTGTTGCGAAAGAGCATTCCATTTCCTGGATTCACGTTGTCATCGACATCGGATGAATCGTTTCCAACGCATCCAACAAAACTGCTCGGGCCCGTTTGAACGACTTGAAGGGACGCCGAATTTGTAATCGAGAAGGTTCCGTCCGGGGCAATGTCTGACGGGCAGACGAACGTTGGCAATCTCGTCCCAACAGGAACCGAGTTCAAAGGATGTTCGATCGGAAAACTGAAATTGAACAATCCAAAAAGTGAAAATTGATCGATTTGAGGAAGAATCATCACACTCCAACCCCAACCCGGAGTTGTCGCAGTCGTATCTGAACTGGCGACATATCCAGGAGGAAATCGGCTGTATAAGTCGCAGTAATTCTGCATGGCCAGACCGATCTGCTTCAGATTGTTCTTACATTGAGTTCGACGAGCGGCCTCACGTGCCTGCTGGACGGCCGGCAAAAGTAGACTCACCAGGACAGCGATAATTGCTGTCACTACCAGCAACTCGATCAGCGTAAATCCGTTACGCACCTTTTTTGAAAAGAAATCAACGCGATTCACAGGGCACCCCCACTGAAGTCATAAGAAATATCGAACTCATCCATCTTTAAGGTATCACCTGAAAACGACGAGCAATCAGACTTCAACCCCGCAGGAATAGTATTGAGACTGAGTCTCAGTTTCAATACATATTGCGTTGATATTTTTCGATAAAAACACTTAAGTCAATAATATATATAGCCTTATGGCTTCATTGGAAAATTGCAGGTGGTGAATTTCTCTGAGGTGGCGATGCGCAGATTCCTGCTTCCACACGATCCCAAATGCGTTTAATAAGTCATCACAACCCCACGAGGAACGTGTTTCGCTGCCGACTTTGCATAGGACAACCCGATGCACGCAAATGAGAATTATGGCGTAAATGTCTTATATGAGACGCTACGACTTAATTGAGCGGATTGCAACCGTAAAAGAGTGCTTCCGATCAAGATTCAACTGACTGCTCTGCTCAATTCTCTGACGTTGTCTTTCGCTTTGCGTTCGGCACGCGTTGAAAGCGCCCTTTTGGACTCGGGCCAGGACTCGTGTCATTAAGTTCCATCAGGGCGTAAGTGATTTCATCCAGATCACTTAAGGGACGATCGGCAAGATACCGAAATCGCAGCCTCTGTTGCGTGTCGAAGATCAGAACCCCGTGTGTGATCCCCGGGTCGTTCGCAGTTGCCGCTGCCGAATCGCAGTCGGCCAGTTTGAAAGCGTGGGGGATCTCATGAAACGTGAAGTGGTCCTTTTTGCTGAGTCCCAGAGCTGTCAGTTCCCGTTGCTGAAACGGAGTCGCACTCATGCATTTGATCTTTGCGTCAAGATTTTTCAAGGATTCCGAACGTTTCCAGAGTTTGATCAGCCCCTCGGCACAGTGCGGACACCCCATTCCGCTGATGAACAACAGCACGTTGTTCTTACCTGGAACAAGATCTAGTCCCTCAATTTTCGTTCGTTCCCTTTGAGGGACCCGTTCCAACAGATAGAGATCGGGATATTGGGCACGTGAGGTTCCCACGATATTGAGGTCTTTCATCATCCCTTGATCTTCGTGATCAAAAATGTGGCAATGTATGACGGATCGTCCGCAATAGTCGGAGGCGATAAAGTGGATCGGGGTCACGATCTCGCGACTGATTGCAAGCGTGTCTTTCCACACCCCCAGTGATGGAACATAAAAAGGATTCACGTGTAAGTGAAATGGGTGTTTGACAGACTCCGGAACCCCCGGCAGAAACTCGCGAACGCCAAGATTCCAGATCTGAGGAGTATCGATCTTAATCGTGATACTTTCCACATGGCCCGATTCAGCGTACGGCTTTCCCACATGGCGCGGAACGGTCGAAACACCGAATCGTTCCTTATCGGCAAACGTAAAATTCAGATCCAGGTTTTCTGCGCCGGTCATGTCGGGGGGCGGACGCTTAAGCTTCAAAATCTGTGCGATTGGCGGCAGGCTCATCGGAATCGCAAGTTCCCCTTTAACGATCAGCTTCGCGACAGGAGTGGCGTTCTTGACCGGCCCGAGATGAGTTCGTACCAGGCGTTTTGCTTCGGAAGGAAACAGCCAATACTCCCCATCAGTTGCCTGATCTGTGACCCTTACAAGGACGTCACTGCGGTATCCCGGATAAAGTTCGTTATTGATTTTCTTTTTGAGATGCCCGGTTGGGATTCCATCCGTCGCGATCTCATAAGTTTCGATTGCATTGGAAATTATGGGGACATCAATTGACGTGTCCTTCAAATCACTCGCACGATACCAGGCGAGGTTCAATTCTGATTCTCGACCGGCGTGAATCAACCGCCAACGCTCGATTTGTCCGCGTTGAATCTCGATGGCAGGGGCACTCTGACCATTCACCGCGAGGACTTCCGCTGATTCCGGCTTATTGCTTGGGATCCCCTCGGTAATCCGGGCAACGTTTTTATCGGCAGGTGCATTTTTGCGATCGTTTACATCTGCCGGATCAACGATCCACCTGGTTCGTTCGTCTCCGTTCTGGCCACCCACTTTCGTGAAAACCAATTGCTGGAGCAGAAGAACGCGACCATACTCAACGTCTTTTGCACTGTCTGTTGGATGCTTGATCCGATTGGCAGCCTGGATTTCTTTTAACCTTTCGAGATCGTTTGATGCAGCGTCGGTATCCCCGAGAACGATTAAGGCACCAGCGAGCCCATTCGCCAGCTGATAGGCAGCCGAACCATGAAGATGCGAGTGATACCAGAATGTTCCCGCAACGTGATTTTGAAGAAGCTCATAATCGAGGAATAATTCATTCGCCTTGTCACCTGTGGCGGGGGGCAGATCGAGAAAGGCATTATCGTGACCGCCGCCAGGGCTGACGTGCAATCCATGTGTGTGCAAATTGATCGAGAATAAATTGTGAGGCGCATCCATCATCCAGTAGGCAGGCGGATCAGGAGGCGATGGGGGTTCAGAACCCGCATTCCATTCGAGAACCGGTTCGCGACTTGCCTTCAATTTATTCTTCAAATTGATGATCAGCTTTTGATGGCGATCAATAACAATCGTTGGACCACATAATCGCCGATTCAGAACGCCTGGTCCGCTGTACCGGATCGCATCGACTTGATCTGGAGTCCCATCCCCATCAACGTCGATCAATGGCAAGTCGGGATCGGTTTCCGTGACTTCTAATTCGTATAAAACGACGTCTTTCGTTCTGGAGATCGCCTGTTCGAGATCTCGTCCCTCCAGCGTGGCTTTCGCGTGCCCAAAGTGAAATCGACGGTCACGGCGCGACATTTTTGCATAAAGGCGACCGAGTGTTTCAGGCGAATCGATTGACTTGCCCCGCGAGCTGCTCGGCATCGAGAATAGCGTTGTCGGATTTGGCTGGTTCTGTGTCTGACTCTCTTTTCTTCGAATTTCCTCCAACTGCTTCGGCGTGACACGATGGGTCCCATGTAATTGACGAGACGTTTCCGGTAACTGGGACAACACCGTTCCATGCCAGCATGGAAGCAACCCAAGCAGAAAAATGAAAATCCGTTTCATCGTCACACTCCATTGTCAGTAGATGCGATTTTAAAACGAGATCACTCGACTGTGAAGCCGATCTCATTCTTTCGGCTGTGCAAAACCATATTTTTTAAGTATCGCCTGACCGGCTTCTGAAATGACAAATGAACGAAGCTTTTCACAAGCCTCGCGATCTTTGGCCCACGAAAGGATTACACCTCCCTGAACCATTTTCGGGTAAGAATCGGTCGACAACATCCAAAACCGCCCCTTATCTTTCAACGTCGATGCCGTGGCCAGTGATGCTGAAATCAGTCCAACATCTGCCGCTCCTGTTTCTACAAACTGAGCAGTCTGTGCGATGTTATCGCCGAGAACCAGGCGACCCTGAATCGATTCGTAGATTTCAAAATGTTTCAAAGCCGCTTCCGCCGCTCGACCGTAAGGAGCGAATCTCGGATTTGCGATGGCAATCTTCCTGACCGCAGGATTTTTTAAAACGGCGATTCCATCCCGTTCAGGATTCAGCGGTGAATCGTTTCGCACCCAGATTCCAATATGTCCCACGGCATAAGAAAACAGGCTTTCCTTCAACCCATCCCCTTGCTCAATCAGCTTGTCGGGGTAACCGAGATCCGCTGAGAAAAAAATATCAAAGGGTGCTTTGTTCGTAAGCTGAGCGAAGAAATTTCCCGATGAGCCGAATGTCGTCTCAACCTGAATCTCAGGATGCCGCTTTTTGAACTCACTCACAACTTCCTCAAACACAAACTTCAAATCCGAAGCTGCCGCGACAGAAATCTTTGTTTCGGTCAACTTGGACGCGGGCTGCGATTCCGACGGTTTTGGTGACGTATCTGCACCAGATGGTACGGGCTCTCGTTGACAACCCGCCACACAAGCGAACAGGACCACAACCCCGAAAAGTGATTTTATGTAGTGCATTTATCGATTAGATTGGCAACGGCTGAAACTCGGCAAAGAGATTATGAGATTCGGACAAACCGGCCAGCGGAACGTAGTCGCAGGCGGCCTCAAATTCCGCCCATAGCGCGAGAACCGCCGGGTTGTGATGGGCTTTTTCGATGGCTTCCGGTGACAGCCATTCAAAGACCTCAAGAATCGTTCCATCCTTGGCCTGCATCGCATATGGAGGACGATCGGTAACCAATCCCTCCCGCTTCAGGATGCCCCAATGCTTCCCGACAACGGCGGCAAGTTCCGCGTCCTTCCCCGGCTTCGGCTTGAATGCCACAATCACAAGACGGCCCATGATCGATGTGACTCCTGAATTTAACAATGCACAGCGGAAAGTGATTTTGTTGCGTGCGATCTGAAACGATGATACCAATCGGCTAAACTCATCTGCCAGTTCGATCGCATTGATCAATGTCACACACTTGCAGTTATTGAGCGCTGGCGGCCACAATAGAGACATTCCGCCTGAGATTGTCGGGCGGTTCTTCAGCGAACTCAAATCACTCACGACTTGCCGTCAATCATGGAAATCAACTTGTTTCGTCTACAACTCGCAATCGTCATTGGTAGCCTTGTCACCGGAATAGCAGTGGCGAATGATGCAGTGAATGGTGACCGGAAATGGGATTTTGAACGGGACCCTTCGGGCAAGCCAGCATATGGCTTTCGCTCCGCTGTTGGCGAATGGACTGTCGCGCAGGATGGGAAAAATCATATCCTTGCCCAGATCGCCCAAAACGCAGACTCCGTCTTCAATCTCATTCTCCGACCCGATGTTCTCTATTCGGATCTGGAACTAAGTGTCCGGCTGAAGGCAATAAAAGGGGTAGTTGATCAAGGAGGTGGCCTGGTCTGGCGTGTCAAGAATTCGCAGACCTATTACCTGGCTCGTTTCAATCCACTGGAAGATTCGTTCCGCGTCTACAAAGTGGTTGACGGCAAACGAATTCAACTCGGCAGCATCAAAGCACCCGGCGATTCCGACTGGCATACGCTCCGGATCACAATGAACGGTGGCAAGATCGGCTGCCACCTCGACGAGACGATTCACATCGAAGTCGAAGACACGTCGATCCGAGGTTGCGGGCGAATCGGGCTGTGGTCCAAATCCGATGCTCAAACGTATTTCGATGACCTGACGGCGACGGGAAAACTGATCGTACCCAAACCTGCCGAAACGATTACCGAAACAAAGGAATTCGAAATCAAAAGGGATCGACCGTATCTCGGTGGACACGAGATCGACCTGTGGGGACTTCGCTGCGGAAATGCCTTCTTCAGTGACGCCGTGACCGAACGCTTCATACGAAACTTCGACAACATGAATGCACACGGAATCAATCTGGTTGGCGCGTATATTCAAGGGGTCAACGCGGGGTTTCCCAATGGTGACGCCGGTCTGAATGGATTCAGCCGACACGGCGTGCTCTTGCCCGAAGTCGCTCGACGCATGGAATGGCTGATTCGCGAAGCGGATCGTCGTGGAATGGTCGTGATGATCGGAGTCATCACGCCCCGCAAGGATCAAGACTTTTACGATGACACAGCCATCCGAACGGCGATCGAAGAAACCGCCCGCTTTCTGTCGGAAAAGAAACTGCGAAACGTGTTCGTCAACCTGTGCGATGAATTCAATCACCCATTAAGTGCGGACAAACTGTTGATCCGTGAACCGGATGGTCCACAGAAGAAGGCTCAGATGACCGCCTGGTTCAAAGCGATTGCCCCGAACATCGAAGCAGGGGTTGGTCCGCATTGGAAAGCAGATACCGAAGATCATTATCCAACAATGGACGTGCGAATCATTCAGAAGGGAATGTCGATCCCGAAAGACGGATTCGTGGTCAATGTCGAACCCATTCGCGAAGATTATTTCCAGAACGACGGAATCTTTAATCAGACCAACCTGGATGCCGTCTTCTCAAACTGTCGCAAGTACCTCGACGCACCGAATGCGGTCTTTATGTTCCATTCGGGTTTTGTGCAGGGAATCACCAACTACAGCGGAACTGCACCACACGCGGAAATGGGTGGTTACGGAACCGGCCCAACCGATCGAGGGATTCGATTCTATTACGATTGGGTCCGAGACAATGTCGGAAAATGGGAATACCCCAATCACGTCCCATCATCCGAATTTTCGATCAACCCCTGAGGGAATGTATTGTAAAGTTCAACGCGAAAGAGTTTTGACCACGAATCTGACAAATCGCACGAATAAGAATCAGGAGAAATTAAAAGAATCTTGAATTTTCTGATTAGCGGAGATTAGTGCAGATTAGTGTTCTAATCCTTCGTCTCGTGAACATCGTTTACCGAACTGATTGCGCAACAACCGGTTTTACCGGTGCTGCAATGAGCGGGAACTTCAGCGTGAATGTCGTTCCCACTCCCACTGCGCTCTCTACACGAATCCGGCCTCCGTGAGCTTCCATGATATCACGAGCCAGCGAGAGGCCCAGGCCCGTTCCCCCCTGTCCTTGTTCGTCAGCGGTTTTCGTCGTGAAAAACGGTTCGAAGATCCTGCGCAGCTTTTCCGGTCGAATTCCACAACCGGAATCCTGGATGCTGAGTTCAGCCTGACCTTGTTCCTTATTTTGACGAACTGAGACGGTAAGATTACCACCCTGTTCCATCGCCTGACGTGCGTTGACGATCAGGTTCAGGATTACTTGCTGAACTTGACCGGAATTCACGGCGGCGAACGGATGGTCGTCGAATTTCGTGGTCAGCTTCACCCGGTAACGCTGCAAGTCTTTCTCGACCAAGACCAGAACATCTTCAACCAAGGGGATAAGATCCATCGGTTCTCGACGATCCCCCTGCTGCCTGGCATACGACAGCATCCCGGTCGTGATTTTCGAGGCTCGATGTCCTGCGGCGAGGATCTTTTCGAACGATTTGTCTCGCATCGCAGCGTCTTTATGACGGACACCCATCTTGGCGTAGTTGATGACCGTCATCAGAATATTATTGAATTCATGCGTGATCGATGAGGCAAGCACACCAACAGAGCTCATTTTTTGAGCCTGCAGCAATTGTTGCTGTAGGGACTGCACCTGTTGCTGAAGTTCGGCAATACGTGCCGCAGCCCGACGTTCGTCGAATTCAGAAACGGTGGTTTTCATCTGGAAAGCGACCTCAGTAGTAATTCTAACGTTGCGCCTGCGAATTGTTGGTTTTTATCAACTAAATGGCGACCCAAAAGCCGTAGCATGGGCTTCAGCCCGTGCGCCAAAACATCGTGTGAATGCTGAAAATCTCCACGACAAAAAGCGGACAGCCTCACCGCAAAAGTTAATTGGGAGGAAATGGCTCCAGCCGTTCCGCGAAGAAGGTGCGCTCACCGACCCGGCGATACGGCAGGAGCCTTGACCACCCATTGTTTTAAAAGAACTTGCTGCAGTACTCGTCGAGTATCGGACGACCGAGCGAGTCGACTTCAAGCGCAAGACGTATCGAATTTTCGGAATCTACTTCCGCTCGAGGGACATAGCACATGCCCAAATTAGGACGATCAGGCAATTCAGGAAGGATGTGACGACTGCTCTCAACACTGGGGGAAGTTCGTTCAAACAGGATGAACCCATTCGGTTGTTCCGTCATCCCAATTTTCCTGCTTCCAGATTGGAACCGATCCCTTTAATTCATCGATCAGGAACTGACCCGCATCGAAGGCCTGCTTTCGGTGGGGACAACTGACGGCGATCGCGACGCTGATGTCGCCGAGTTCCAGTCGGCCTAAGCGATGGATGATACCGACTCGATCGATGGGCCATTTCGATCTGGCCTGGGCTTCAAGCTCGGCGAGCTTGGTCTCGGCCATTTGTGGATAACCTTCGTAATCCAGTGCCACTGTTCGACGACCTTCGGTCATTTCCCGCACTGTTCCCAGAAACAGCACGACTGCCCCTGATTGCGACGACCGAACTGATTCGGTTAACGCGTGGTAATCAATCGGTACGTGTGTTAATTCGATCATGTTCGGTCCAATTCAACAGAATGCTGACGGAAATCGATTTTATAAGTCGTATAGGTCCTATAAGTCTTATGGGGCCTTTTTTTGTTTTCAGGAAAAAAGAACATCTCACGGTCAATGGCGTCTGAAAATCCGGAATATCGTATTGCTTCAGCAATCATTCGAATCAGTGTTCTTTGAGCGCCGCAAAGCGAAGCCACGGCTTCTCCGAAGCAGTGGCACAAAATACCAACTTGAACGTGTGACAAACCCTATCCCCCGCTGACTGGTGGAAAACAAGCGACTTCGTCGCCTGTTTTTATGGCCGCATCATCTGCGGCATAGTCGTTATTGACTGCAACCAGCAGTCGCGAAATCATCGGTTGCAAACCGGGATATTTTTCTGCAAGAACCTGTTTCAATTGCAAAACCGTCTGGCCGTCGAGCCAGGGGATTTCGGCGACCGAACGTCCCACGACTTCGCGAGCTTTCGCAAAAAGCTTGATCTGTAACATTGTGATTTCCACCCTGAATATTCAGGTGTTTTCTGCCGTTCGAAACAAAATCTTTTTCCCCGTATCACGATAGCCCGAAGTGCAGGAGAGGGTCTTGCTTTGTTCTCCCTCGCTTGCACGTCGGGCTATCGTTGGACCGCTTAAAGTATTCTCAATCCCTTGGGAAGCGAATCACCTAAAATCAGCGATTCGTCTTCCGTTTCAAGATTGGTGATCTGAGCAACCAGTTCTCGATAGTGGCTGGCGACTGCCGCTCGTTCCATGGTCTTCAGAACCTGGCCTCGTGTCGATTCGTCGATATCCCGGTAACGATCACCGGTTTTTCTGGCGAGCTGCATCGCAGCAAACGCGACCAGATGCTCGGTGAAATCGTGTTTCACGAGCCCCATCAACCAGCGTGATGCCAGGTCTGCCGGAACGACCGAATTCAAAGGCCCGTAGACCGGACGACGTGCGCCGACTCGACCGAGAGACCAATAACCGCTTGGAGATAGCGCCGCGAACTTGGGCTTTTCCAGCATTTCCAACAAGAGTTCGCCAAGCTCTCGTTTCATCGCGATTGGCAAAAGCTCGCACGCACCCAACAGCCGAATCAGTTCTGAAGATTCATGAGTATTGTTCCCGAAGTCGCTTCCTTTCCCTTTTGAGCCCGGTTGTCGAACGGCTTGTCTGAGCTGGCTGATCAGTGGTGCCGACAAGGCTTGTTGTTGTCCGGCTGTCAGTCCCCCCGCGATCCGTCGCCAAAGGATATACCATTCCGCTCGACAGGCCGTGATTGCGAATGCCAGATTGGACTGAAGCAGTTTCCATGTCTCATTACACCGCCAGTCATCAACCGCCAGGCCATAGCCGGGCCTCAACGAGTACCCCACCAGATTCAGCCACCGGGCTTCATGCTGCGCACTGATCTTCCGAGCCGGCTCACATTCAATCAACGCTTCCCACAATTGACGCAGTAACGAAGTCGGCCACTCCTCACGATCAAGCGCCAGAACCTCCACCAGCCTCTTCCCCACCGCCGCAGCCGCCATAGGCAGTTGACGCGCGTCGCGAGATGGGTTTGGCGTAGGAAGGTCGCTCGCGCGTTGCGGACGCCTTAAATTCTCGATACTGGCTGCTGCGTCAGCAGTCGGTATCGGGAATGTGGTGAAAATGACATCCCTTGCTGATTGAATGAGGTCATCGTCGAACAATCCCTGGCGTTCACCTGACGCGTCATGCGCTGACACGTCTGTCTGAGTGGCAGATCGCACATCGAACAATAGCTTCCACGAACGTTTGCCATCGACTTCACTGCACCAAAGGTCGAGCGTACCGATTTCTGTCAATTTGGCCTTCAGGATCACAGCCACCGAAGCGGCTTCTTTCGACTTGCCGGTCTTGAGGACGGTTCGAATCGGTGGCAAGGATTTGATCTGTTCGGGATCAATCGGTATCAGGTCGCCAGGACGATCGGTGAGACGGGTACTCGAAACGTAAAGAGGAAACTCAATCGGTTGTGAAACGAGCAACTGAAACTTATGCCGAGTCAAATCGATCTCTTGCCCCGGCTCAATCCCCGCTGGAACGAGGCACAATGCCGAATGTCCAGCTGCAACCGCATTCGAAGGTTGAACATCTGAAGATGTTTCAACCAGCGGCGATTCCGGGTTCGAAGCCGAACCCTCAACTCCGATATAATAAGACCGTGCGAGCCCGGCGTTGATGCGGACCCCAATTCCACGCCGCACCATTCCGTAATAAGCAGCTCCCCGTGCCACAGCAAGATCGAGCCGTTCATTATCAAGCACGATCGGCGTCCAATTCGGATTATCCACCCGAAACCACTGTTCCAAAGCCCGAATCAATCGGTCCCGCAAAACAGGAGAAGCAAACACCCCCCCATTAAACAAAACCGCCGCCACCCCCGCCGCCGCCACAGGCGGTTGATGCGCGTCGGAAGATGGGTTTCGAATAGGGTGATCGTCTCCGCGTTGTTGGGTTTTCGGACGAACGTCCCCGTTTAGTGGTTTGGCGGTCGTTGATCGAGAATTATTCTTTGATGAAACTGAACCCGCGATCAATTCGTCGTTCGCCGCAACGTCATGGTGGGCTGACAGGAATGATGCCAGATATTTTGTGATCGCCGGATCGGATGCGTACGGAAGTCCAAACTCTTGAAAACCTGACTTTGATGCAGCGGGCTTTGCATCGAGTGGCACGTCGGGGAAGAAACCATCCGCTAATAATGATTCGACTTCCTCGCGAGTTACCTGGATCTGGATCGAACCGCCGATCAGTTTGGAACCACTCCCCGGCATCGTCAGTGTCCATTTTTCGGGGGCATTTTCCCCCATCAAGACTTCCTTCAGTTGCCGGCAACTTCGAACGAGAACACCCCACTGACGTGGTTCGAGTTGTCCTCCTGGCTTGATCCGGTTTTCCAAGTGATGAGCCAGCGCAAGATCGAGGTTATCGCCGCCGAGGATTAAATGGTCACCGACGGCAACTCGATGGAATTGGATTTTTCCATCAGCACCGCTTCGCACTCGGATCAAGGTAAAGTCGGTTGTTCCTCCGCCAACATCGCAAACCAGAATATTTTGACCCGGCGAGACAAGTTGCTCCCACGACTCAGAGTGCTTATCGATCCAGGCGTAAAATGCGGCCTGAGGTTCTTCGATCAGCACCACACGATTCAGCCCCGCCTGCTTCGCCGCTTTGATCGTCAGTTCCCGGGCAACTTCGTCGAACGAAGCAGGTAACGTCAGTACAAAATCCTGATCGGCAAGCGGGTGGTCGGGGAATTGAGCGTCCCAGGCGTGACGGAAATGTTCGAGATAGCGGGCACTGACCGTGACGGGCGACAGTCGGTCGACATCTTCGGCTCCCTGCCAAGGCAGGAGATCTGCTGTCCGGTCGACGCCGTTATGGCAGAGCCACGATTTGGCTGATGAGATCAATCGGCCGGGAACGAGTGTCCCATGGTCGCGAGCAAATTGTCCGACGGTGTGGTTTTCGTTTCCCGGCCAAGGCAGGCGTAACGATTCACAAGGAAATTCTCCGTTAGCCGGTTGATAGTGGAACGACGGAAGGGTTTCACGCGCTTCCACCAGACCAGGTGCAACGACCTGAGGGACGAGGAAGGTGTGAATCGGACGTTTTTTTTCGGTCGTGTCTACGAACGCCATCGCGGAGTTCGTCGTCCCGAGATCGAGTCCGACGACATATCGACTGGGTTGAGACGGATCTGCTGCGGTCACTGGACGTTCGGCCTTCTAATTTTATTTGTCGATGATTCAATCGAGTCAAATGTTGTACCACAAGATTCGATTGCATTCTCTATTATCACCAGACTCATCTCGCCGCAAAGCCGCCATTTCCACTAAACTGTCGTCTTGTTCGTCAAAGTCGGATGGACAAATTCGTTGCGGCAGGGATGTCATGCGTCTGATGAGATCACAAATTGCAGGCTCACGCCGACCTCTAGCGGTCGGAATCTGGTCATTTCTCATAATGTTGATGCCGTTAACCGCGACGCATGTTTCTTCGGAATTGTCGTTCTGGGTGCTGATTCTGGTTTCGGTTTTGTGCTCTGCGGCGGTTTTAATTGTTGGTGATAATTATGGACCAGGGCAATTGAATCGGGGATTTCGCAGACATATTCCGGTTACGATCTCAATCTTGATCGCAGCCTTGTGGGCGATTTTCCTCAGCGAGAGAAGCCGACCGTTTGGTAGTTTCGGGTTAGCCATCGTGGGAATTGTCCCCGTTTTGATACCAGCAATCTGGCGTTCGTCGGGTCTTGGCCCTCGTGAGAAAGTTGGCGAGGGCCGCGAACAATTTGCCGACATTTCTCACCCGATTGAAACCGCAAATGAAGAAACTCGGACACAAGCGGGTGAGAGTGACAGTGAAGCCGAACCGACAGTTCCATTCTCTCAGACGCAAATTTCCATCCTGGACGAATTTTCGGAGGAATCAGAGCCTGATTCAACGGATTTTTCACAGCCGGACGATGTCACACATTGGTTGAAACGTTCAAAAATAGTTGACGGAGAAATTATCGAAGGGGGTGTCCGAGTCGAATTTGCAGACGGCCAGCGCGATGTGACGGTGCATATTTCATTTTGTCCTCCTTTCGCAAATGTGCCCAAGATCGAAACGGAAGATCTCGACGGAAATGGCCTGGAAATTCGAGTTGCAGCGGCGTTTCCGTTCGGAGCTCGACTGACGGTTCGACGTCCAGCTGTTTCCAAATCAGAGCACGCGCTGGATTCGTCGCGATCAGGCCGAATTGGATTTGTAGTGATTGCCAGCAACATTCGGCGAGTTGCATAATCGCTTGGCAAACTGCGACATCGGGATCTTGTGCCACTGCTTCGGAGTCTTCGTAGAACGGAGTGGCTTCTCGTTACAACGGTCAAATAGCACTGCTTGACCGAGTAAGTTCAAGCAGTGGCACATGAAGATCACACCCAAACCTTGCCGAAAACGCATCAATAGACACAAATTCGTTCGGCTGCTGGAATTCGACGCCCTGCCCGATTTCACAGCACAAGAATATTGATTGAATCCCTCCAGCTTGCTTGACGGCATTGGGTTTGCATATCGTGGAAGTGTATTCTTAGTTTTGAGATGACCGCGTACGCTCTGCGGAGATTTTCCTCGTGCATGTTATGACCCCGCGTGAAGTTTTGGCATTGTGTCGGCAGAAAGATCTGCGTGCTGTAGACCTTCGTTTTATGGACTTTCCCGGAACTCAAAAGCATTTCACGATTCCGGTGACTGTCCTGACGGAAAAGAGCTTTGAAGACGGGTTCAGTTTTGACGGTTCGTCGATTCGAGGCTGGCAGTCGATCAACGAAAGTGACATGCTCGTTGTTCCAGCAGCTTCGACCGCTTTTGTTGATCCGTTCATGTCTCAAACATTAGCGATGACGTGTAACATTCAAGATCCGATCACGCGAGAGGATTATGCCAAAGATCCGCGCAATGTTGCCCGCAAAGCAGAAAATTACATGAAACTGACGGGGCTAGCTGACACTGCCTACTTTGGTCCGGAAGCCGAGTTCTTCGTTTTTGACGACGTCCGTTTCGACCAGAATGAACACGAAGCGTATTATCACGTCGATAGTATCGAAGGGCAGTGGAATCGTGGGCGAAACGAGCCGACTGGTAACAGCGGCTACAAAATTCGGCACAAAGAGGGTTATTTTCCCGTTCCGCCGACCGACACACTGCAAGGTGTTCGGACGGAAATGATGTTAATGCTGCAAGATTGCGGCGTTGAAGTCGAAGCTCAGCACCACGAAGTTGCTTCGGGAGGCCAGTGCGAAATCGATATGAAGTATGCGTCGCTCGTGAATACGGCCGACAACCTGCTTCTCTATAAATACATCGTAAAAAATGTCGCGGCCCGTCACCGGAAGTCGGCGACATTCATGCCCAAACCACTTTGGAACGACAATGGTTCGGGGTTGCACCTCCATTTTTCGCTCTGGAAAAACGGCGTAAACCTTTTTGCTGGTTCTGGATACGCCGGATTGTCTGACATTGCCATGCACGCAATCGGCGGAATCTTGAAGCACGCACCCGCTCTGATGGCGATTTGCTGCCCGACAACAAACAGTTACAAGCGGTTGATCCCCGGTTTTGAAGCACCAATCAACCTGACCTACAGCAGCCGAAACCGATCCGCGGCGATCCGGATCCCGGTTCATACTCCAGGTCCTGAAGACAAGCGGTTTGAATTCCGTTGTCCTGATTCGTCGTCGAATGGCTATCTGGCGATGTCGGCCATGTTGATGGCGGCCATTGATGGGATTCAGAGAAGGATCGATCCCGGCCGTCCATTGGATAAAGATATCTATGATCTGGCCCCGGAAGAGCTTAAGGATGTCCCGAAGACACCCGCCTCGCTGGAGGAAGCGCTAGCCGCTTTGCGACGGGATCACGAGTTTCTGCTTCGCGGTGATGTCTTCACAGAGGATGTCATCGACACCTGGATCTGGTACAAAACAGAAAAGGAAGTCGACGCCCTGAGACAACGGCCCCACCCGTTTGAGTTCGCCATGTACTACGATATTTGAGCGTTCAGCCGTGGTTTTGTCGCGTTCGCTTTAGCGCCCCAAAGCAAACCAGACATTTTTAAAGCGGATCCATGACTGGACACAAAATCCAACAAACCACGCTCAGCAATGGGCTGACGGTTCTTGTCGAAACCATGCCAGCGGTTCAATCAGCGGCATTTTCTTTATTAATCCCTGCTGGAAGTGCCTATGATCCCGTTGGGCAAAACGGCATCGCCAACGCGCTGGCCGACTGGATCACTCGTGGTGCCGGTTCAATGTCCAGCCGGGAACTGCTCTCGGCGTTTGACCGGCTGGGAATCCAGGCGCATGAATCGTCGACACTTCATCATCTGGCGATTGGTGGTTCGTGTCTGGCCGGTAACCTTCCTGCGGCGCTAAAGCTTTACGGCGACGTTCTCAAGCGACCGCAATTTAACGAAGAAGATTTCGAAGCGGTCATGGCCGGTGTTGAACAGTCGCTACTTGGAATTGAAGATGATCCGCGCCAGAAGGTGATGTTTGAATTGATCCGTCGCTGCTTTCCCACACCGTGGGGACAGCCCGCCGAGGGGACGTTGGAAGACCTGGAACGGATTACTCCGGAATCCGTTCGGACTCAATTTCAACGTTGCGTTCGACCAAAGGGTGCCATTCTGGGAATCGCCGGCAACGTGACTTTAGATCAGATTCTGCCCGTACTTGAAGAGACCTATCACGACTGGACCGGTGCGAACGAGATTTCACTCAAGACTGGTGACCGAGGTGCCTTCCGTGAACATATCGATCACGAGTCGACCCAGACACATATTGGCGTTGCCTATCCAGCGGTTGCTTATGGAGCCGAGAATTACTATCACGCGTGGGCAGCAGTGAATGTTCTGAGCGGCGGAATGAGCTGCCGTCTGTTTACAGAAGTCCGGGAAAAGAGGGGACTTTGCTATTCCGTTTATGCGACGTTGAATTCGCTAAAGGATCAGGGACAGGTTCTCTGTTACGCCGGAACGACCACGGAGCGAGCTCAAGAAACACTGGATGTCCTGCTGAAAGAGTTAACACGTCTTGGCGACGGAATCGAAGAAGCGGAACTCGCTCGTTGCAAAGCCCGAGCGAAAAGTTCGCTGATCATGGCCCAGGAATCGACAGGAGGTCGTGCAGGGTCATTGGCTCGCAACTGGTTCTACTTGAACCGTATCGTCACTTTGGACGAAGTCCGTTCAAAGATTGAAGCACTTACGACAGAAAGCGTGCTTGAGTACATCAAATCGCACCCCGCAAAGGATTTCACAATTCTAACGATCGGCGAAAAAGCTCTTGTGGGATGAACCCGAAAACTGACAGCCTCGGCGAGGTGTGACTCACGTTCCAGATGCAGGACGGTGGATGTTAAACCACTGGTTGCAGAACGTGCATTTGACGTCGCCGAGTGGTGAAACGTCCGACTCTTTTCCCAGTTTCGCTCCACAGTTTGAACAACAATAATTAAGCGGCGACAAAGGCGCAGCGGGAGCGTTAGCTGCGTCTTCCATTTTCGTCGCATTGAATTGATCGAAGTCTGCACCAGAAGGTTGAAGGCGTTTGCCCAATATTGCTGCAACGAACGTTGTCCGTCCCATCGCGACGAAAACGAGAGCGATGAATGAGCCGACGATTCGGAAAAAAAGTGGAGGGGAACCAAACTGGTCAAACGGCGTTAGCCAGAGAAATCCCAAGATCGTGATTCCGATACCGGCAAACGCGAATCCGAACACCCCGAAGACAATTCGGGAAGCGGCCAACTGAGCATCAAGGTTCACGGAATCTCTCTTCATGGCTCAAGTCCTTACCTTCAGCGAGCACATTCGAAATGTCAGGAGTGGCATTCAATATCACTGAACTTGCAATCATTACGCAAGGGGAAGCCGTTCCAATAACCAAGGCTATCCAACGAAACCCCACCGCCCTGCGGCGGTGGTAAGCGGGCCTTTGCCCTAGCCCTTGCGTGAAAAACTGGCGAGCCGATGTGCGTTAGCCCCCGGACTCTTAATCCGCGCATTCGGCGACGGAATAAAACACGCAAACGGCGTGGCGGATGAAACAAAACGACCGGCAGTCCGTATTCGTCGAATAAAGAGGCGGGGGGCTGACGCACCCCGGCTCGCCTTGTTCAACGCGCGAATGATTTCCCTTTTTTTAACCCGTCTATCGACGCGCATGAACCGGCTGTGCCGGTTTGTTCAACGCGCGAATGATTTCCCTATTTTAAACCCGTCTGTCGACGCGCATGAGCCGGCTGTGCCGATTTGTTCAACGCGCGAATGATTTCCCTATTTTAAACCCGTCTGTCGACGCGCATGAACCGGCTGTGCCGGCTCGCCTCCACTGTTTTTTTCGTGCAGAGGGTGGGGTCGTTACTCGACTGCTCGATTCTGGCTAACGAGACTTGTTCGGGAGAGCTGGTCGATTTTGTCGGGTAATACGAGGATTGAACGAATGACATCGATGATCAGGTACGCAAAGACGAAATAGACGTACATGCCGAACGGAAACGCGGCACAGGCAAGCAGCGAGACCATTGAGCCGGCGGCAATTCCGCCGGCACTGACAATTTCGTTCAGGTCTTTCGACTTTGCGAAGAGCAATAACAAGAACGCCACAATGCTGCCGAGCGTCGAGACGATCGAACCGAGAGCGAATACTGCTGCGACGAAACGGAGTGGTAACATCATAAAAAATGTCAAAATCGCGATCGCCTCTTCTCCGGTACTAGCTCTCGGTGTAATCGTGATACCGATGGCCTGGGGGTGAAGGAGCGTCACTGCAAGATGCTCGCAAAGAATAAATATGCCGAACCCGACGATATACATCGGAATTTCTTTAAACCGATACGCGTAGATCGAAAACCCGAAGAGTGCGATGATCCCTCCGACAAACAGCATAATCACCATCGAATCGAAAAACGCCGTCGAAGACATCCGTAGAGTTTTGGCTTGCAACAATTGACTGATCGCTCCACAGGACTTGATCGCGCTATACTGCAGCATCAGTGCGAGGGCGATGAACCCGATTCCGCCCAAAGCGATTTCTGGACTTTTCAACCAGATCGCTGCGTATAACGCGATCGCAACGTTGACCAGGATCGACAGATAAATGGCCCAACGTCCTACTTCGACGGAACCTTTTCCCTCCGAAGAAACATAGTTTTCGCTAATGATTTCTCGAAGAAGACTCAGAAACTGATCGAAAAAATGAGGTGCCAATGCCTCGTTCGCATTGGCATCATCATCGTCATCGTTCGAAACTTTTTTGATCGATTTGGATTTTGTTCGGCGTTTTGGTTGGTCGTTGTCAACAATGTCTGCCAGATCCGCGAGTTCCGCTGGAATCGGATTGAGTTCCTTAATCTCCGATGCGGTACACCATTCTGACATCCCCTGTCGCCACACCAGATCGCGAAGAGTCAACTGACCCAGGTCGAGCATATGACGGAGCTCGTTTAACGTGACCGGACCGAGTTGCTCGTCGTTAACGCTGTAGTGCCAAACCGCGCTAGCGTCCCGGACGGGTTTGGATGTCGTCGATGTGCTGGATGCTGGTATCGAGGCTGGTTCAGCGTTCGATTCCCTGGCCTTCGTCTGAGACGACTTTTGTAGTGACGTGAAGAGCTGTTCGAGCGTCGAAGCGGGTTCCCAGATATTTCCATCCAGCGAGACTTCGTCAGTTTCACTGAACTGGCCTCGACTACGCAGGGTGCTCAGTTGTTTGATGGAATATGGTCCGTGAACTTTTCCACGAATTCGAACGAAAAAACGAGTGTTGCTCTCAGAATTGGCCATTTCTGATTCCTCTGATTATCTGGCTGTCTTTCGTTAATAACCCCGGTCGAAACGTCGAAGTGAAACGAATTTGCCGCGACGGATATGAGGTGTGTTAATGTTGCGGCTTTGTTTGTCGGTAAGGTTTGTGCGGACGGAGGAGGATCATGTGCCATTGCATCGGACTTCTTCAAGTTTCAAGAATTCTTCCAAAGTAGCCATCATCGCTCCGCGTGATGAGCATGCGTCGAAAACGATTCAAACGTTACCGACGCATTGGAACAATGACTTCGTTTGAATGCTTTTTTGAAAATTTGCGAACCGGAATTTGTTGGGTTTTCGAACGATGCTCATCACGCGGAGCGATGATGGCTACTTTGGTCTGAGGCAATGCCTCGCTGGAGTCTTCGGGGAAGCAATGGCACGGTCGTTAACAAACAGTCGCGGAATTCTGCTCAAAATGCCTGACTAAAATATGGATAACAAAAATAATATACAGACAACATTATGGGTTGCAAGTCACATTGCTGCACGTGGCGAAGGGAATCTTTTTTCTAATAGCGCGAGTACGAATCAAACCCGGACGATTTGCAAACCATCAAAAAGACTCCGTCGCTTATTCGCGAATAATTCTTGGAGTAATCAGTACCAGAGTCAGCAGACCTTGTGGGTTACGCTCCAGCGGGACCAGCACCAGTGTGTGACCGTCGTTCAGAATGACCGTCGACTGGAACACCGACTCTTGCTGTTCCGGAATTTGAAGTTGAAACTCGCCGGTTTCGGACCGAAATTTTCGGGTTCGCACGTCGAGAATGCTTGAGATTTTACAGGCGACATTCAGGTGGACAGTATCCGAAACCGCCTGTGCCATTGCCTGGAATTGAATCCCATCCAGACAGGTCACGATCTTCGGTTCCAAACCCGAATGAGTGCTCAGAAAACCAGTCACAAACGGTCGATTTTTTCTAACGGACACCGATGCCGTTGAAGCGTCGACGATCGTTACTTTCGGAGCGAATAGCATGCAGGAACGCTGATCTCCCTGGACTTGACTACAACAGGATTTCGCAGAATCGGGCAAAAGGGCCGCGACAAAAACTGGCAAAGGGGACTGAAGTAGCTGATTCGATGTTTTCATGATTGACTTGTGAAATTGTTTTGAGATACGCGGACTCATCTCATCCAAAATCGATGTTGAGTTATAAATCTGACCAACCGTTTGTGGAAACAATTGACCGAGTTCTAAGGCAGTTGCGATGGTGCGAACTTCGACCGTGATTTGAGGTCGGCCGTCGGTAGACCAGCGTGAGATCAAACTGGCGATCTGATCGTGTTGACTGGCGGTCGCTTGAACAATCATTTGCTGGGCGGTGATTTGACAACTCGATCCATTCGAACCTGTCGGAAGTTGATCTGTTGATGCCGACGATTTGACCCAGTCGACAGGATGTAGCAGTCCATCGACCGCAAATTGCAATTCACTCGTCAATTCCTTCATCATCCATTCCAAGGGATGATGACACTCCGAAACAGAACCCCATTCTGTCTCTCGCAATCGATTAAGGCACGGACTGATCTCGTAAGTACGAATCTCTAGCTCCTCCGACGAATTCTCTTCCGTCTGCGAGTCATGCCAGGTTGTTCCCGGTGGCAATTCGATCGGGCTGTCCTGCAATGGGACTCGTGCTGCATCGGTCAAACCAGTGACACCAAGAATCGTCAGCATGCACCAGGAGAAACACGATTTGAAACGGTTGTCAGGGCCTGTGTCATGCGACAGGTCCTGAATCCTTCGAGCAAGATTTTTGCTTGAATCGCAGAACGAAACAAATCCGGGAGGGTCGATAATCGGCTTCGGCTGCTTCGAGGGATTTTCCAGATAATGCGTCAATGTTTGACGATACTCCTCAACCTGCTGCTCGCCCAGTCGTTGAATCACAAGCCGGTCACAGGCGAGTTCTCGTTCCAGCTTCCATTGCCACTGGGTCCACCAGAAGATGGGGTTCCACCAATGAAGAATCCGGACCACGCTCAATAAGAGACTCTTGGCCGAGTCATGTCGTTTGATCCGCGCCATTTCATGCCAGATCAAGTGCGTTCGTTGCGTCTCGGGCAATGAGTCCATATTTTCCGGCACGAGAATGACTGGCCAAAGCCAATCGAACGTTGCTGCCGACCCGATTTGCAAGGCTGTTCGCAATCGGATGGTTGTACCAATTCCAAACTGCCGTTGAGCTTCCTTCAACTGATCACAGCTAACTGGGTCGGTACACTGACGACTGTACCGCATCCAGCCAACAGCTTGCCAAAACGCAAAGATCGTGGCGACGGCCATCAGTGTTGATCCGGTGATGAGTAACATCTTCATCGAGACCTTAAGGCCGGGACTGATCCGACGAAGCAGCGATGGTTTCGGCGAAACAGCAGCGTTGTTATCTGATGTCAAAGAGCTGTCGCTTGTCGTTTCTTGCTGACCGCTGACGAACATCAACCAGTCTGGCAATGAATTCTGGCGAGTCAGTTTTGAGGCATGAGCCAGTGAAAAGACATGTTGCAGACTGACCGGACTTGCCACGCTGGCGGGGAGCATCAAACGAATCAGGACCAGTGACCACAGCGCATGTCGAGCCGATGGTGCCAGCCAGCGACGGAAGATCGATGTCACGATCAAGACAAGTACGAATAACGGCAAGGCTTTGAAAAACGAACCGGCCATCCAGACCAGAACGTCGAGAGACATTCGATTCCACGCACCGACCGCTTCGAGCGTCGGCTCGATCAACAATGACTCGAAATCCATTTCGATAACTCCTGCAATCGTGCCGAAGACCGTTCTCTATCTTGTTGCGAGCCACATAATCAACGTCGCGACCTGTTGAAGGTCACCTTCCTGACAATTCAATTGGGTTCGAATTTCTAAATACCATTGTTGTTCTTCAGGGGTGAACTAGCAACATGTGTCGGTAAATTACACGCAATCGGGCACTGAAGATAATCTCAAACTTCGAGATTACCTCCGAACTGAGCCTCTCCAAATTTGGATTCATTGCCTCAATATAGTGCGATCGGTTCAGCCGTTGAAGACATTCGGCGACATGGGCTGGATGTCGAGCGAGTAGAAATTGAGGAAAGTGATCTCGCGGAGCACGAGATTGCTCAATGGCAGACGGTGTAACATTTACGTTTTTCGTTGTTAAACTTTTCATGGCTTTGGAAACAAAGACAAATTGACATTGATTACTGCGTCGCTACGGGAAACAAAAGTTCATGATTTACTTTGTCAGTGATTTGGATTGACTTCCCGTTTCGGCGATCTCAGATGTGCTGGTAAATTACGCGTAAAGGGACATTGAGGATACTCTCGAACTTCGCGTCGCCCTGGGTGTGCAGGGATTGGTAACGTCCGCCCTTTCAAGGGCAGCACAATTTCTGTTGGCAGCGCGGCGATGCCGCATTTTTCGTCCGACTATCCTGCCGCACGTTAACGAATGACGACGCCAGTTTGATCAACACGAAATCTGATTCACCTCGCGAGTTAACAAATCGATCGGTCAGCCAGCGTTTCCGAGATCGTTTGTGTCGCCCTTAACAGCAACGCCAGGATTTTTCTTTGGGAAAACAAGGGTTCGAACGAAATCTTGTGCCACTGAATGACCGTCTTCGGTCACTCAGTGCTCTTTGAAGCCAACGAAAATTGCGAAGAGCACTGCGTCGGAGAAGACTCCGATGCAGTGGCACGTCACTCAGTACCGTTTTGAAAAATCATGGCGGCGTTGCCTTAACAGGGCTGGAAATTTCAACGCATACGGACCCCAGGGCGGCGCTTCGCGGCTGATGCCGCATCGCTCTGCCCTGGGCTGATTTGTGATGGCCCTTCAGGCCGGGAAAACATCAGGTCGAATGTTCTGGGTCAGCAGTTCAAATAGCCAGGGGTGTGTAGGTCTACCCCAATTTATTTCGAACGCTGGCTCTTTTTCAGAACGTTATGAATCGCAGATCTTGCTCGTGCAAGCAACTTTGGTTTCGGGCGGTTTAATCTTAAAACGGCAAGCGAATGTGCCTGTAGTGGATAAGGCTGCTGGGCCAGCAGTCGTTTCAAAGGTCGATCCGTGGCAGTGTCGAGCACTGGCTGCCAGAATTCGGATTCTGCGTGCGGCGGCATCAGGAAGGGAATTAAACCGTTGTGTGAATTGAACAGGATTAACAACGTGTCGCCGACGATGTGACGGCCCTTGTCGTCAATCTCGTCATCCATCTGGCCTTCCAAACGCATCCCGAGGCAGCGGGTATAGTGTTTGTTCCAGTCAGAGTCATTCATTTGTTCGCCCTCGGGCGTCAACCACAAGACGTCGCGAATCAATTCGCCGCGAATCATCCGTCCCTGGAAAAACTTTCGACGTTGAAGAACAGGCTGGCTTTTCCAGAGCTCAATGGCCTTTCTGGTGAACTCGAAAATCCCCTGTTCCTCGTCCGTCAGCTTCCAGCGCAGCCAGCTGATCGGGTTGTCCTGACAATAGGCGTTATTGTTCCCATCCTGTGACTGACTGAATTCGTCGCCGCTGCGGAGCATCGCGACCCCTTGTGAGATCATCAGTGTGGCGATGAAATTTTGCTTCTGGCGTTTTCGTCGTTCGATCACAGACAGGTCGTCGGTTTTCCCTTCGGCGCCACAGTTCCAACTGATGTTATGATTGTCTCCGTCGCCGTTGTTTTCGCCGTTCGCCTCGTTGTGTTTGTGGTTGTAGCTGACGAGATCATTCAGGGAGAATCCGTCGTGCGAGGTGACAAAGTTGATACTGGCATAGGGCCTTCGACCTGTTCCCTCGTAAAGATCACTGCTGCCGCATAATCGGGTCGCGAATTCGCTTGCGGTGTGTCCATCGCCGCGCCAGAACTTGCGGACGCAATCGCGATATTTTCCGTTCCATTCGGTCCACAAGACGGGGAAATTGCCGACCTGATAACCGCCTGGACCGACATCCCAGGGCTCGGCAATCAGCTTGACCTGTGACAGAATCGGATCTTGATGAATGATGTCGAAAAAGGCACCGAGCTTATCGACATCGTGCAGTTCACGAGCTAGCGCGGCGGCCAGATCGAACCGAAACCCATCGACGTGCATCTCCTGAACCCAATACCGCAGGCTGTCCATGATCAATTGTAGCACGCGTGGAGATTGCATATTCAGTGTATTACCGCAACCGGTGTAATCCTTGTAATATCGGGGTTGATCGGCGACGCGATAGTATGACGTATTATCCAGACCCTTCAGTGAGATCGTCGGGCCGTAGTGATTTCCTTCGCAGGTATGGTTGTAGACCACGTCGAGGATCACTTCGAAGCCATTTCGGTGCAATCGTCGAACCATCCGTTTGAATTCGTTCACGGTCCGCTGCGGATCACGGTACGAGCCAAATCGAAGATCGGGAGCGAGAAAGGCCAGCGTGTTGTAGCCCCAGTAGTTGGTGAGTCCTCGTTCGACGAGGAATCGTTCATCGACATGATGATGAACGGGCATCAATTCGACGGCAGTCACTCCCAGCGAACGCAAATGCCGAAGAGAACCTTCGCATGAAACACCGGCATACTTTCCACGGTATTCGCGCGGCACCCACGGGCTTTTATACGAAAACCCTTTGACGTGCATTTCGTAGATCAATGTCTTATGCCACGGGGTTCTGAGAGGCTTGTCGCCCATCCACTGGAATGCGGGATTGATCACGGCGGCCAAAGGAGCGGTATCGGCATTATCTCGTTCGTCGAAACTGAGATCGCCAGCAGGGTCGCCGACACGATAACCAAATGCAGCATCGGTCCAGGTCAGATTGCGTCCGATCCCTTTCGCATACGGGTCAAGCAACACTTTGTTGGCGTTAAATCGAAATCCCCGCTGCGGCTCGTAGGGGCCATGTGCTCGAAAGCCATAGAGCTGACCGGGTTTTACATCGGGAAGATATCCGTTCCAGACATGGTCAGTCTGATCAGGAAGCGGAATACAGGCGGCTTCTTTTGTGGAAAACGGAGAATCAAACAGACAAAGATCGACCTGTGTGGCGTGTTCCGAGAACACGGCAAAATTGACCCCGTTGCCATCCCAGGTCGCTCCCAGAGGAGCTGAGCGGCCCGGCCAAACTCGTTGAATTGCCATCCTGACGTCATTCTCCACGTGGGCGAGAAGGAATTCTTTCGTTGCTTACAACGATAAACGACTTTTGTATTCACGACTGTGTCACAAACGGATTCACAGGTCGAGTTCAAAATCGTCTCGAAACGGTCAATCGCTGTCGAGGGTTTGCGTAAGTCATTCGGGAAGGCGAATAATAATGAATGCGATGTTACGTAGACGGCCGGCTAACGGTCATATCGTCGGCAGTTTTTTAATTGCCTGAACAGATCTTAAGCCGTTTGGATATCGTAGCGGATTTCCGAAGTCGATATTTACTTCGTCGGAACAAAACGAGGCTCGGAAGTTCGGAGAGGTCTGATGAGACACTTGCTGCTTCTGTTAATGCTTTTCTCTCTTCAATCCGCTTTGGGTTGTGTTTCGACAAAAGGAAGTTCGTCGGCTACTTCCAGTCAGCGTCGCGCGGAGTTATATGATGAGCGATACGATTGGATGAGGTCGGCCGGTATGGATTATTCCCACGGAGGTGTCCCTTCATCGCTCAGCAGCCCGTCGTCCATGCGATCAGGACGAATGTAATTCGTCAAATTCCGGAGCATTCGCCATTCGTTCGCGAAGGTACTGATTGACCTTGTCGGCGTGGGTCAGCGACACCAGATGTCCGGCACCTGCGATGGTCTTGTCAGCGAAGTTGTGGCTATAGGGAAAAACACGGTCGCGGTCGCCGTGGATCTGGACGACTCGCACGTGCGCGACCCCTTCTGACGGGGTCCATTGCAGGATCGCTTTGGCGGCCCAGCGTAAGAAGCGATCGTCGGCGTCATTCAGTTGATGTAAGACACCTCGCACCATTGGATTCAACCAGCGACCACCGCAGGTCAAGACCAAGGGCGACAGCCATTTGGGAATCATGACCAGATTCGAAATCGATCGAAAGATCTTCAGTCGCGGAGGGACTTCTTTCGGTGAACGAATGCTTCCCAACAAATAGCACTCGCGAGTTTTCAGATGGGTGGCAATTTCCAGAGCGACGACACCTCCGAAAGAGACTCCACCGATGAAACAGGGCTGGCCAGGGTCAAGGAGTTTTGCAAATCGTGCTGCGTAATTAACGAGCGGTTCATTCGGTTGAGGTTCGATCCAATCGGGCACAACCAGTTGTGGGAAGACGGCTCGTTGCGGTCGGAATAAACGCGAATCGCCACCGAGGCCAGGTAGCAAGATCAAAGGAGATTCTGTTGCGTTCGGCGGTTGTCTCGATTCGTCATCCATTTCTGGCGGATCGGGTTTCACCGTTCACCTCTGTCCATTGACCGACGTCTCCACGACATTATTTGTTTGCCGCTCGAGGTACTGGTGCTGGACCAAACTTCAAATTGTCAACGAGTTCGCGATCATACTGCGCCAACGTTTCGGCAAGTGCCGTGTCGACGGCAAACATGAGCGACGCTTGTCGGCCCGTCGGATCTGCGACAAGGTAAAAGACCCAAGTCATCTGCCTCTCGCCAACAACACCTTCGGCCAGGACTTTAAAGACGAATTTTCGATCGGATGACGGGACAACATCGCCTTTGCTCATTGACCGCAATCGTTCGCCAAGCGAACGACGGATATCGCTGAGGAATGTCTGTTCCGCCAGGTGTTCGCCAGGCTTGGCCGCTGCGATCGAGGCCATGTCACATTGAGCAACAAAATTTCCTTCGTCGAGCAATCGAAATACGGCGACAGCCTCATCGACCTTGTAAAGGTGCCAATGTCGGCCGTGCTGCATCCCGATATTCCAGGGCGATTCGAATCTCAGGAACTTCGCGGTTTCGGGAGCTTCATTTGCGGCTAGATCAATAATCTTCTGATCATTGAGTCGTCCTGACGTTTTAGCGGGTGATCGGAGTAAGCGAACTCGGGCCTTAATATCCAAAGCGGGGCTGACCGGTCCGATCGCTCGCGTTTCGGTTTGAACGAAGTCCGTATCCGCGATGAATTTTCCATCAAGGTTATAGGTGAAGAAGCCGGTGATGGTCACTTCGGTGGTCGAACCTGCTGCGGCACCTTCAAGTTTGCCATCGAGCTTGATTCGAGCAACTCCTTTTTCCACGGATTCGAGCTTGCAATCCAGCTTACCTTTCACGACGGCGTCGAGTGCCGTCAGCATCTGAAAAGACCAGTCGTTGACCGTCCACTGCTCACCGACTTCGACTTCTTTGGCCGGTAAAAGTGAAATCAACGCCAGACTGTCGGCGGGTGAACGAATTAAATCGAGTTCATTGGCCGTCAATAATCCTGCCAATCCATAAAGTTCCACTCCTTCTGTCCGCCCTTGAGCAACAATCAGTTTCAGCGGATCTGGCAGCCGAATCGACGTCTTGTTTCCATCGACATCGATCTCTGCCAGCGCGGTTTCGTATTCGCGAACAGCTCGAAACGATTCTGCTCCTTCACCTGGTCCCAGTAATCGCCGTTCGCGATACGAGATTGCAGCGGATGCCGACTGCGACAGTGGAGCGACTTTCGGAGTCGGCTGCAATTTGCCCGAGATTTCAACTCGGGTTCCGACACCAAACACACGGGCATCGTCAACGGGTTCTTCCAACTTGTATTTGTCGGCTGCAAAAACGGCTGCAGGGATTAGCATCAAGAAGCCAGACACTATGATGCAAGGCCAGCGACGTGTTGTGAGCATTGGGTTACATCCTTGTTTCCGAGTCTTGATCGTTCTTTGGTCCTGTCCGATTCTTAGACCAACAGCCCAGTCTCATGACGGGGGGCTCAACTGTCAGTTTCACATTCGACAAGTGTGCCTCGGTCTGCCATGGCCAATGCCGTCGTCACGAGTCCATCAACGTTTAATCCAATATCGGCCAGCAATTCGTCACGTTCACCATGTTCAATGAATCGATCGGGAATTCCCAGGCACTTGATATTCGAGGTTGATACTCCTGACGCATTGGCTGCTTCGAGAACTGCTGCGCCGAATCCTCCGCAGATCGTATTTTCTTCGACTGTGATCACAAACCCGGTTTCTTCGATCGCTCGGAAAATCGTGGCGCGGTCGATCGGTTTTGCAAACCTGGCGTTGATCACACCGACGTCCAGGCCGTCCTCTTTCAACTTTTCAGAAGCTGCAACGCAATCGGTAAACAATGAACCAAAGGCGACGAACATCCCGTCTTCACCCCAACGCCAGACTTCCGCCTTACCGTGTTCGACAGGACATTCAGTTCGCGTGATGTGTTCGACATTGGCTTTCGGATAGCGGATTGAGGTTGGACCATTGTGGCTCAGAGCGAAATCCAGCATCGGAGCGATGTCAAGTTCATCACCAGGTGCCATCACGGTCATGTTCGGGAAAACACGCATATAGGTGTTGTCGAAGACCCCGTGATGCGTCGGACCGTCGGGCCCTGCAAGGCCACCGCGATCGAGACAGAAGGTAACCGGCAGGTTCTGAAGCGCGACTTCCTGGAAGATATGATCGAAGCTTCGCTGCAGGAACGTACTGTAAATATTGACGATTGGACGCATGCCGCTCTTCGCCATCCCGCCTGCGAAAGCGACCGTGTGTGCTTCACAAATTCCCGTGTCGAAGAACCGATCGGGAAATTCATTGCGGACACGACCTAGCTTGTTTCCTTCGCACATGGCGGCTGTGAGGACGCAGACTTTGGGGTCACGTTGCATGGCGTCAAAAATCGCATCGCTCATGGTATTGGTATAGGCACGTGCGGACGATTTCTTGATCGAGACGATTTCATTCTTCTTATTGCGAGCGAACGGCGGAGGTGCGTGGTAAGTCACCGGATCTTCACAAGCAGGTTCAAATCCATGCCCCTTTTGTGTGAAGACATGCAAAAGCACGGGTCCACTGACTTCTTTGACCATTTCCAGGGTTTTTCGCAGTTCGAGCAAATTGTGGCCATCGACCGGTCCGATGTACCGGAACCCCATCTCTTCAAACAGCATTCCCCCGTGCAGGAACCCTTTCAGGGCCGCTTTGAATTGACCGATGGCATCGGCCGATTGCTTGCCGACCACCGGGACCTTATTCAGCAGCCAATTGACGTCCCGTTTTAGTCCGTTGTAGAAGTCGGCGGTTCGGGCTTTGTCGAGATATTTCGCCAACCCACCGACGCGAGGGCAAATTCCCATTTCGTTGTCGTTCAGAATGACAAGCAGGTCACTTTTCAGCTCGGCCGCGTTATTCATGGCTTCGAAGACAACGCCTGAAGGGAGCGCCCCGTCACCAATAACGGCCACAGATTTGCGGTAGGATTGTCCCAGTAAATCGTCCGCCGCTTTCATCCCCAGGACCGTCGACACACTCGCCCCTGCATGACCCGTCATGAATAAATCGTAGGGGCTTTCATTCGGATTTGGGAAACCCATCAGGCCTCCCTTTGTCCGAATGGAAGGGAATTGCGAGAACCGACCGGTGATCAGTTTGTGGGGATAGATTTGATGGCCAGTGTCCCAGATCAGACGGTCTTTGGAGAAATCGTAGACGAGATGAAGTGCCAGACAGAGTTCAACAACTCCGAGGTTGCTGGCGAAATGAGCCGATCGTTCCTGCACCAGATTGCACAGCGCCTCACGAATCTCGTCGGACAATTGGACCAATTGTTGATCGTTCAGACTGCGGAGATCGAGAGGTGAGTGTATTCCAGGTAGCAGTTCAAACTTCATTATCGACTCCAAGTACAAGACTCGTCTGTTGTTTACGCGAAAACAGGTGTCTGCCTGAATTCGTAATTTTCGTTCTCTCTTCAGTGATCTCGCCTGGTCACAAATCTCGCCAAACCAATCAGTGAATCCGCCCGTTTTCCAAAGGGTTCCAGCAAATTGCAAGCCTCTTGGATCAGGTGGTCAGCCTTTTGTCGACTGGCTTCGATGCCAAGAAGACCTGGATAGGTCATTTTGCCAAGTGACGCATCCTTTCCGACTTTCTTTCCAAGTTTTGCCTCATCGCCCGTCACATCTAATAAATCATCCGCAATTTGAAAGGCCAAGCCAACACGTTTTCCGTATTCTTGCAATCGATTGATCGAATCTGCATCCGCTTGAGCGACTCGAGCACCAAGGGTAACTGCCGAGCATAACAATCGACCCGTCTTACGCCGGTGAATGGCTTCGAGTGTGAAAAGATTTTGGGCAGTCTCTGAAGCAACTTCTTGATTTTTTGGTTGTTCGGACGAATTCTGCTTTTCAAGTCGTTGTTCGGCTTGCAGATCAGCCACCTGGCCACCGACCATACCACACCATCCCGAAGCACCGGCCAGATCGACGCAACAGGCTGCAGCGACTGACGCAGGTTGGGTGTCTCGCGCGATCACCTCGAAGGCCAGTGTGAGAAGTGCGTCCCCGGCCAGTATGGCCAGCCCATCCCCATACACTTTGTGATTTGTCAGTCGACCCCGACGGTAGTCGTCATTATCCATGGCCGGCAAATCATCATGAACCAACGAATAAGTATGAATCATTTCGATCGCACAGGCGGCGGGAAGAGCTGCCTCAAATGATCCACCACATGCTTCACACGCGAGCAGTACCAGGATGGGCCTGAGGCGCTTTCCACCGGCAAGAAGGCTGTAAGCCATCGACTCGCGCAATGGGGTTGGGCAGTCTTCCAAAATCTCCATGTAGTTCGCCAACCGGGCATTAATCCGGCCACGTAACTCAGTCAATTCGGTTTCAAACTGTTGACCATCCACAGACATCACGTCCACCCGCGTCCCTGCCAGAAATCTAGAGATTGCTCAGGCCACCCCTCGGCCAGTACTCAAGCCGCGTTCCATCGCGGGAATATGCTAATCAACAATGCTTGGCAGGGCAAAGTCGGACGACGGAAAAGTTGAATTATTTCCGAACTATGAACTCTGTTGGCGTTTGTTGGCTGAGATTTCAAGAACAACAAGCGGAGAGGGCGAACAAAGTGGGATCGTGCCGTCGTTTTCTTTCCAAAGATCTTCAAGCGACGTCTTTTCGAAAGCCAATTCGACCTGCGACAGCGCCTGATCCAGCTTTTGATCAATCAGGTAGAGTGATCTGGCAACAACGCTTCCCGCCAATTGTTTCGGCGGAAGCTGTAGCGGTTCAATCACCTTCACGATGTCGGCAAGGGAAATTTCTGCCGAACTTCGAGCGAGAAAGTAACCACCGCCTGTACCGCGTTGCGAAGAAATCAGGCCTGCACGTGTCAAGATCTGCAAGAGTTTGGACAAATACGGGGCAGGAATCTGACCTCTCTCAGCCATTACCTGTACGGTCAGAGGCTGATCTTTGACTTCCGTCAGCATGACCATCGCGCGTAAGGAATACTCAACGGCTCGAGAAAACACTTCGAAATACACCCACAAGACCCCAAGTAGTCCAACCAAGCGATGGATTGTAGCTGTGTCGACAACCTGAGGACACTAGACTTAAATGTCCATTAATCCTCTTTTGCCCGACAATTACCGCTGTTCTTGTGCCGTTTCGCGCATTTACGTTTCCAAAATAGGCTTTCCAATTTAACTCAAACGGAAAAGTTTCCTTGATCGTTGCGTTCGTCGCGTTTGGCGAACCTGGTGCGATTCTAAGCCGAGACAAATCAAAACCCTGGCGAAATAAAGCCGATAGGTAGCGCAAGAGAATTTCGGATAAACGGACCAATTTATCCGAAATTCAGCCCTCACTCAAAAGCAGATCAAGGAAGGTATCACAATGAAGATGAAGCATCGGCAATTACTGCTCAGTTTTGTGTTGCTCGTTACCGTCTCACGAGTTGGCTTGTCCGATGAGCCACTCATTTCTGTTCCCAACTTGAACCCATTTAGCTCGACAAACTGCTCAACGACGGGTTTGAACTGCACTTCAACAGGTGGAAGCCAGGAAAAGTTGTTTGGTTTGATTGCGCCAAGCGATCATGGGTTTTCAAACTTTATCAGCCCAATGTCCAATCCGGTTTATTTTGAAGACCCACGCACCTTGACCGAAGCCCGGTTTATTTTTGCAAATCATACCCTGCCAACCTCACTCGGCGGTGGACAGGTACAATTGTTTGCCATGCAGGCACGGGCAGCACTGACCGAAAACTTGTCGATCATTGCAACAAAAGACGGTTTCTTCTTTTCACAAAACCCTCTTTTGAGCGATGGGTTTGCCGACGTCAATGCGGGCTTGAAATATAATCTCTACAAAAATTACGAAACTCAGACCATCGTCAGTACCGGTTTCACGTACGGAATTCCTCTGGGAAGCCACCAAGCCTTGCAGGGGAAAGGGAACGGCGAATTCAACTTCTTCGCAACCGCTGGTCAGCAACTCGGAGAGAACTGGCACGTGTTGTCGGCCTTCGGAGCGAGAATTCCTGCCAACAATTCCGCTTATACCGAAAGCACATACTGGTCGAACCACTTGGACCGAAAGCTCGGAAAGACGGGATTTTATCTCTTCACGGAAGCAAACTGGTATCACTGGATGTCCAATGGTACTCAGTTCAATGCCAACGTCGAAGGACTGGATCTGTTTAACCTGGGTGCGACCAATGTTTCTGGTAACAACATTGTGACGGGTGCCTACGGTGTGAAATACAAACCACACGATCGCCTGGAACTTGGTGTGGCCTACGAAATTCCCTATACCGAACGCAAAGACATCATGCAGAACCGACTCACGGTTGACATGATCGTCCGGTACTAGGTTCAGCATCGTGGTCAGGTGTTTGGCCAACGTCATTGCGTCACAGACTGCCCTGTCGTGACACCGGACCAGATGATTATCCCAATGCGATCGTACGGTGAGTCATTCACCGCGCGATCGCATTTTTCATTTTACGCCTGAATTTATTCGTACGTGCCGATTTGCCATTTCCAAGCCTTGGACGAGGCGGCCTCGGAATAGTGGTATACTGCCGCAGGACTTCTTACTCTGTGAGGGTATCCAATCTTTTCTTTCGACTCTCGTATCAAGGGATCGCGTCGTGGACACTCCCCCCTCTGAGCCTGCAAACAAACTGTGGCTGTTGCCATTACTTCTTCTCGGAGTCGGCGTCTCACTGCTGGCGGCATTCTGGTTCGCTATTTCGTCGATGATCGACAAAGGGCCTGGGGCAAACCCGCCGCCTCCGCAAACGACTGCAACTAAGCTTTCACCCGAAGATTCGCTGAAACTCATTGAGTTGCGGAATCAGGCTGTCGGATATCTTGAAAACCATAAATTTGCCGAGGCAGAGGCCGCTCTCGAGGAGATCGTAAGACTGGTTCCCAATGACCCGTTCGGTCCTCGGAATCTTGCAATCTGCCGACAACTGGATTTCGAGAGTATTGACAGGAACCGTGAACAGGACAGGTTTGCCAAGACGGCGGTCAAGGTGAACGAAGCGATTGAATTAGCAAAAAGGACAGAACCAAAGTCGTTTATTCCCTGGGTCATTGCCGCACGAGTCGCTTCGAAGCAGGAGCAGACAGAGGAAGCGTTGAACGATTTGCGTCAGGCGATCAAGCTCAACCCCGAGTCCGTTGGAGCGTCATATGATCTGTTTGCATTGTTGCAGGCGACAACAACCGATCAAGCGAGTGACGAAGGATTTCATGCGCTTCGTACGGTCTTCCAGAAGGAAGCGAACAATCTGTTTGTGATCAAGGATTGGCTGCTGTTGTTAGCCCAACGTCATGATCCCAAGTTTGTTGAGACGCTGACCAGTGTTAAAGAAACGATTTCACCATTCTTCGAAACGATCAAGATCAGTTCTCGAGTCGATTTGAACGAGATGATTCAGAAAACGTTGGAAGCGGCAAAGGATGGGAAATGGGATGTCGTTCAGCAAGCGATGATGAGGACCAGGAACCTGATTGTCTCAGACGGGGCGCGGGATAAGCGATTTGTTATGCTCGACTCGCTGGAATATCTGTTGCCGGACTTTGGTGAAGAGTTTCTCAATCGAGCTTTTCATGGAGGTCCGTCGGACGCTTTCTCCAAGACGACAGCCGCCAGTTCAAATCTCGTCCATTTTCTTCCACCAGCTGACGCCGCCTCGTGGCCTCAAGCGGTCGGATGTCGCGACGTTTCCGTAGTCGATTTCGATTTGAATGGACGTACGGACCTGATCGTTCTGCAAGATGATCAAATGATCGTATGGGATCGCGGGCAGGCGGCTCAGCCGTGGAAAGTCTTAGCACAATCGCCCACAGGAGGAGACTATTCGGGCCTGTTGGCATTCGACTTTGATGACGACGTCGATCAGGAACTGAAACAATTTCCCACAGAGATACAACCGGCTGACGCGCTGAAACACGAGCATTACGTTCGTGGTCTGTGCCAGTCGGCCGACCCAGACATCATTCTTTTTGGTCCGTCAGGTTTGAAACTGATTGAAAACACGAAAGTGAATAAAAATTCCGAGACCCGATCGTTGGCCGTTCGGTCGGGAGGTCCGGCGTTTGATGCAGTTCGTAATGTGGCCTGCGTTGCGGTTGCCGACATCGACAATGACGGGGACCTGGACCTTGCCGTATCAACTTCTGACGGTTTGCGAATCTTCTCGAACCGAGGGAACCTGACATTTGATGAGATTACGGCGCGGTCCATCTTGCCGCCCGCCGACCTCGCGATCACCGGATTGGCAATTGTGGATTGGGACCAGGATTCGGATATCGATCTCGTTGTCGCAACCGCAAAGGGTGCTGGATGGCTGGAAAACGTAAGGCATGGTCGACTTCGGTATCGAAGCCTCGATGAATTTCATGAGATTCAAGGAGCAACGTCGCTGCGAATCAGCGATTTCGACGGCGATTTGTCGTGGGATGTGGCCGCTGCCGGGCCGAAGGGAGTCAACATCATTACCACAAGTCGGACCCCAGGCGGGTTGGTGTCAATTCGCCAAGTGAGCAAGGTTCAGGCGACTGCCGCAAGATCATTAAACCTCGGTGATTTCGACAATGACGGTACAACCGACCTCATTGTATTAAGCTACGGCGGGGCGACGATCATCCGAAATGACGGTAATCTTCGGTTTGCGCCCGCGCCAGGTGTCGAAGCCGATTGGTTAAGCGGCGTGCAATCGCTGATTGTCAATGACGTTGATCGCGATGGTGATCTAGACCTCGTAACGATTGACCAAAACGGAATCGCCTTTTTGTCGAGCCAATGTTGTGAGTCAGACAATCCCGATCACGGATGGATTGAAGTTCAACTCGTCGCCGACCAGGTTCGGCCGGGTGAACAGAACGCGGATAAGCGAACAAACCATATCAACATTGGGGGGAAGGTCGAACTGAAGGCGGAGCAGAACTATCAGGCGAAGGTCGTCACCGAACCTGTATCACACTTCGGTCTTGGCCCGAATCAGCGTGCCGAAATCGTTCGAATTTTGTGGACAAATGGCATTCCGATGAATCTGATCAATCCAAAACTCGACGAGCCCGTTTGTATCGAACAGAAGCTGGTTGGTTCTTGCCCTTATCTTTACACGTGGAATGGCGAACGATTTGAATTTGTGACCGATCTGTTGTGGAACGCACCTCTGGGGCTGAAATTCGCCGAAAATGTCATCGCACCGTGGAGGGAATGGGAATACATCAAGATCGATGGAGACAAATTAAAGCCTACCGACAACGAATATTCGTTAAGAGTGACTGCGGAACTTTGGGAGGCTGACTATTTTGATCAATTCAAACTCTTTGCAATCGACCACCCTGCCGGGACCGAGATTTTTACGAACGAGAAAGTAGGCCCCGCAATGATCGCCACACCGAAAATTCATACCGTTCAGAATCCCCGGCAACCTGTTGCTGCACGAGATACCTATGGTCGTGATGTGCTCGATCAAGTGCTCGCGAGGGACAATCAATACACCAAAACGTTCGAACGACGGCTTGCTCAAGGATTGACGGAAGAGCATTTCCTGGAGCTTGATCTCGGCCATTTTCCGAGTTCAAAAAATGTAACGTTGTTTCTGACTGGATGGATGTACCCTGGAAGTACGTCATTGAGTGTCCAGCATTCGCAGAACCCCGAGATGTCGACGCCACGACCGCCAGCGCTTTACGCTCCCGACGCCCGTGGCGAATGGCGAGAGGTCCGCTCATTCATGGGATTTCCGGGTGGAAAAACAAAGACGATTGCGGTCGATGTCTCGGATTTGTTTTCGGGTGACGATCACCGTCTCAGAATCGTTTCAACGATGGAACTCTACTGGGACAAAGTGTTTTTCACCGTGGACGAGCCACCAGTCGACTTCCTGCAGACGGAATTGACACTTGTACGTGCCGAGTTAGTCGATCGCGGTGGCGTGTCGCAGCGATCGTGGCCTTCTTCTGGAAATGGTCCGGATCAGTTTGACTATGCACAACTGGTCCCTGGCGAAGCATGGCCCGCCATGTCAGGAAATTTCACCAGATTTGGTGACGTCTTGCCATTGCTGACCGCACGCGACGATCACCTTGTCGTCACGGGATCGGGCGACGAGATCCGTCTGGCATTTGGCGAACCCGCTAGCCCCCTTCAGGAAGGCTGGGTTCGAGATTTCGTACTGTATAGCGTGGGATGGGACAAGGACGCCGACTTGAATACGCTTTATGGCGATTGCGTCGAACCGCTGCCGTTTGAAGGGATGACGGTCTACGCACATCGTGATGGTGAACCACGTCCAATTGACCCTGGTTACGCTCAATACCTACGCGACTTCCAGACCCGAAAACGTAGCCCAGAACGGTTTTTGAAACGGATCAAACAATGGTAATACCATCAGGGGCGGGCTACCGGCTGACTTGATGACTCATTCTGTGGATTCGTGCCGTTGGCCGTGTTGTTCTTGGGAGGCGCCTCCTTTGTTGGTGCGTCCTCTTTTGGTTTCGCTTCAGCTGTGCCGAGCCGACCTTTAACGAATGCACCGAGTTTCATCACGTCACCCGGATCAGGGGCTTTTCCCTGGATCACCCCGGAACAGATCGGAACGATCACTTCATAGGCGGGTTGTGCGGCTTGTTTGAAACGTGCCAACAGGCCACCAGCATTCTTTTGTTCAGCGTCCTGGTCTCTGTCTCGACCGCTCTTATCTTTGATTCCATCGGGTTTGAACGTCAGGTATAGGTCCCAGAAACAGTTTTTCCAAACAGGATTATTTGGTCGAGCTGCCGCAGCATTCGAAAGTTGCAACGCAAAATCCGCAACGGTGGTGACGACATCAGCCTGATTCACTGCCGCTGGAATCGGGACTCGCCCTAGAGCATAACATGCCTTTGCTCGAACGGTCCAAGTCCGTTTCGGATCTTTGATTACAGACGACAGTGCGTCGATCACGAATGGTTTGTTATTTCCTGCATCAATCGCAACCGTCATGTAACGAAGGCCTTCGATCAGCCGAAGTTGATACCACCAATGAGTGTCGGTCTTTCTTAGCTCGTCAACAATTGCCGCTGCGATAACCGATCGATCTTTCACAGGGGGGGCTGTAAATCGAAGGATTCGAACGAGACCCTGCACTGCAGCAATCTTAATCGCTTCTGGTTGACCTTTATCGGGGTCTTCGTGGATGTCTTTCGCTTGAATCACTTGCAGCAAGAGAACATGTGCCGGGGCAAAGTCCATTTCGCTGAGAATTAAAACCGCATGCAATCGAACGTAGAAGTTGTTTACCAGCAATTCAGGGATTTGTCTGACAATTTCCTGGTTGACGAACTGAGTCATCAGCGTAATTTCACCAGGTTTGATATTCGGACCACCGATCCCAGTGGTGATCTCTCGCATCAGGGTCTTATGAAGTTCAGGGAGCTTATAAAAATCCGGAAAATCCTTCTTTTTCTCTTGCAGGGTCATTTCCGCCAATTTGAAACGGATGCCTCCTTCGATAATCTGCTTGCCACCGGCACTCAAATCACATTGAAGTAGCGCTTTTGTGAACTTGCCTGCGAAATCCTTTTTCAGTTTGGCAAGTTCTTCTTTTGTGACAATTGGCTGTTCCAAGCTCATGATTGCCAAGGGTTCTGGCGATGGCTGGAAGCTTGGCGGCAACCAATCGGGATCGGGCTGGACAAACTTGTCGGCCGGTGGAGGCGCGACCTTATTGTTCGCAGGTTTTTTACCCTTGGCGTCGGGAAGGGGCGGCTTGGGCTGAGCCCACGCGGAGACTTCTCCGAGCCAGACTGCGAACACGAAGGCCAATCCGACGCAACTCATTTTTCGCAGACAAAGATTGTTCAGACGATGATTGCTCGTCGTTTGTCTGTTCAAAGAGTGCGATGGAAAATCTGCCCGATGAAGGTCGTGCATTCGTCCATCCTTCACATCAGAATGGTGTTGGTTCAATTGTTGGGAAAATCGGTTCATGGACATGAGGGTCTCAGCACCAAGCCCGGATCTGTAGGTCGCGACAAATTAACCACATCGGAATTGTTTTACCACCCGATCGAGGTAGGTGTTTTCGCGGAAAGTTCAATCGTGGGCGAGTCCATTGAGCGGTCAATGCTCCACACGGCAGCAACAAGTCTTCGAAAAAAGTGTCAATCATTGCCGCGAATCGGGGCATCCTCAACAGAAAAGTTGGACCGAAAACGAAACCAAACAAAAAAAATTCAACTGAAACCGAGCAATCACGAAAAGTCCACGGATTCGTGGGATACTGAAGGGAGTGGGCTAGAGAGATTCCCCCACTTGCAATACCCTAACATTGAATGGTTAGAAGAGTCAAGAAGATCCTGGATTCTCTTGATCGAGCCGCAGCGGATTCTTGCAAACCGGCCTGAAAGACTCACCCAAATGAAAAAGTCGGAACTTTCAAAAGTTTCCGAAAAAATGTCCCCTGGTTTCCGAAAAAGGACCGATCCCTGTGATTCTTGCCGCCGGTTTGACTCCTGCCTGGCAACAAATACTTTCCTTTAGCCGATTCATTCCCGGTGAGGTGAACCGCGCGCAACAGGCGTTTTGGTGTGGTTCAGGCAAAGTGCTGAATGTCGGCTGTGCGTTGCACCATCTAGGGGTTCAGTCGAAAACGCTTTGTCTTGTTGGCGGGGTTCCCGGCGAGCAGATTTGTGCCGATTTCGAGAAAATGAAGATCCCGGTCCGATGGGTGAAATCTCCGATCCCCACTCGCGTTTGTACGACAATCCTGGACGAAACGACAAAAATAACGACAGAACTGGTCGAAAACTCAAATTCGATACCAGAGGAAGAGCTAGGCTTATTTGTTGAAGCCTTCGTCGAAGAATCGGTATCCGCACAGGTCGTCGTCCTAAGCGGCTCGCTTCCTGCCGGCGCTCCACCAGACTTTTATCGTCGTCTGCTCGACAAGACGTCGGCGAAAGCCGTGCTTGATATTCGAGGGCCGGAACTCGACGCAGTACTTCAAAAGCGCCCCTACCTTGTAAAGCCCAACCGCGAGGAACTCGCCAAAACCGTCGGCCGTGACTTGGCTTCCGGGTCGGATCTTGTCGCGGCAATGTCGGAATTGCGTCAACGAGGAGCCGAATGGGTCGTTGTCAGTCAAGGCGCAGGACCACTTTTGGCTCTCGGGCCTGATGGCCTGATTCAAATTGAAATTCCGAAAATCGACGTTTGTAATCCAATCGGCTGCGGTGACTGCCTGGCGGCCGGGATTGCCGCCGGTATCGACCGAAACTTAAGCATCTATGGTTCGCTCGTCCTCGGTATCCGAGCGGCTGCAGAAAACGCCAGTGTACTTCTGCCCGCAAGAAATTTATCGAGGTTGGCATGACATCGCCGGTCCCCGTGAACGGGTCATCCAATGAATCCCGGCGACCCAACGCGGCGTATTTTCACGTTCCGTTTTGTGCTCATCGTTGCGGATATTGCGACTTCACGCTGATCGCAGGTCGTGATGACCTGGTCAGCGACTATCTTCGGTCGCTCGAACGTGAGATTGAACTGTCAGGAATTCCACTCGGCTCCCCACTGGAAACGCTTTTTTTCGGTGGCGGAACACCGACGCATCCCAAGCCAGCAGAAATGCGCCGGCTATTCGAAATAACACGTCGATACTTCCAAGTTTCTGCCGCGACTGAATTCAGCGTTGAGGCGAATCCACTCGATCTGACTAACGAGAAAATCGATCTGCTGGCGGAAATGGGAGTGAATCGAATCAGTCTGGGGGTCCAATCCTTTTCAAAACAGGCACTGACGATGCTCGAACGTGATCATTGTGCGGATGATGTTCGGGACGTGATGGCTCGATTGAAAACAAGATTCGAGAATGTCTCTCTGGACCTCATTTTTGGTGTTCCCAACCAAAGTTTATCAGACTGGAGTGAATCGTTACGGCAAGCGATCGAGCTTTGTCCGACGCATATTTCCACGTACGGGCTGACCTTTGAAAAAGGGACTGCTTTTTGGACGCGCCTCAATCGGGGCGACATTTCAGCCGTCGATGAAGAATTGGAACGCGAACAATATGCACTTGCGATGGAACAATTACCGGCGGCTGGATTTGAACAGTACGAAATTTCCAATTTCGCCAAACCTGGCTTCGAATGCCGGCACAACAATGTCTATTGGAACGGGGACGAGTACTGGGCGTTCGGACCAGGAGCGGCTCGATATTTAAACGGTCGGCGTGAAACGAATATTCGAAGCGTTCTCGGCTGGCTGGCCCGGTTGGAACGAGGCGAGTCACCCGTCGCTGATTCAGAAGAACTCGATACTGAGCACCGGGCAAGGGAACTTATTTATCTTGGACTTCGCCGAATTCGTGGGATCGATCGAACATCGTTTCATGAACAAACGGGTTTTGAACTCGACGAATTGTGCGGACCGGCATTAAGAGAGCAGGCACAACTTGGCCTGCTCGAAGATGACGGTGTATTCGTCCGTTTGACTCTTGAAGGCCGGTTCGTCGCCGACCGGGTTGTGATGGAGTTCCTCTAAAATCTGACGAAACATCCTGGAAACAAGCCAACGCTTAAATGTGCGGTCGTGTGCGGCTTCGCTTGCCAGAGTTTTTGGTTCTTGGTTTTGACGGGAAACGTCGTGTCGAAGACACTGGCGGCCCAAAGCTGCCGCCGATGGCACCCGTATTTTTAGTGTCGACACAGCACGAGAATGGTGAAGTGTATTCATTTCGCGACAGGCGGATTCGCGTTTGGCGGGTTAACGGGAGGATATGAAATGGGATACTGCTTTCTGCGGGATATTTCTAATGCAATCATGATGTCTTCGACTTGATCATGAACTCTCAGAGTCTGATTGATCAACAATGATTTTCCAGCCTGATTAATTGAACCGTGTGCAACCCAGTCTTTTTCCAAAAGACGAGGCAAGGCCTCCAACAAATCCGTGGCGGTCTCGGTATCTGGAGCGGTATGGATTCTTAGTTTCAGCGGAGGTTTCGCGGGGGGGGCCGTTTTTTCGGTTGAGAGTTCTTCAATCAGAAATTCGATTTCTGAATGAACTCGCTGCGATTGCAAGACCAGCAAGTGCTTGGAAGAAATCAACGCTGCTTCTCCCCCTTCACCCTCAGCTTGTAGCCATTTTCCGGAGGTTAATTCGACCAGTGTGTGGAGAAGTCCCGTTTGGGAAAGATAATTGGGAATCTTATTGCAGTTGCCAATGTCGTAGACACGAATCGACATCATCTCGTCCGCACGTGCGACTGTTGTTATCACAAGAACACCTTCGTCAACCACATGTGTCAGCCGCAATGGCTCTAAAAGCTTCTTCAAACAGATTTCCAGGGGGAGCTTAATGAAATGACATTTCACAGCCTGGTCTGTGCTGATCCCTTCATCCGCCAGTGAAGGGGCGTCAATCAGCACTCGAAATCCCGCTTCGGCCCCGATTTGTTGAAGAGCGGTTTTCAGATCTTGATCATCAGCAATTTCCAGATTTTTCGTTTTTGCGAGTGAAGCAAGAATGGCGGCATCTTCCTCGTAAGGATATCCGATCCGTCGGATCGGTGTTGATTTTAATTGTCCCTTTGCGTCGAGGACCCGTTCCAACCCCTTGAGAATGCCTGCGATCTGGAACTGCCCCTGATAACTCTGCCTGACGACAAGGTAACCTTGCCCAGCCTGAACAAAGCCCCCTTCTCCATCGCTTTCCATCCATTTCAACAACGAAAGTGGTTGAATCACGTTTGCCAACATGGATTCGACCGACATCGGTTCAGTTAACACTGGCACGGAGCGACGCATGTCGATACCGATATCGCCGCTAGTACCCATTCCAATGACAGCAGGGACAAGCGTTTGAACCGGCACGCTGAACATGCCACCACCTCCCATTCCTCCTCCCATCATTCCTCCGCCTCCCCCCGCCACCACCTCCATCACCGCCCATTCCCGCGAAACCCGGCTGTCGCTGATGTCTTTGCCAGAGAATTTCTTTCGAAATTGGTTCCAGTAATTCGCACAGTTTGCGAACGTCGTAAACGCGTGTGACCATTTGCTCCTGGGCTTTTGAATCCGTCGTAATTTCCAGAATTCCATCGTGAGCGGTCCAAGCCAACTGAAATGGCTTCAGCAAGAAATGAAGCGATTGCCAAACGGTCATTTCACCGAGATTCAAGTTCGTATTTTGATCGGTCGAAATTCCATTGTCGGCCAAAGCCGCAAAGTCAATCAGGATTTCCCGATCGATCGATTGTGAGATGAAGTGGATGACTTCGATGAGCGGCGCATCGGTGGCCTCGACCTTGATCCGCTGAGATAGCGAATGAAGTACTCGCTGCTCTTGATCCAATGTGAGACGATAGGGGGTTGAAAGCGATGCTTCAGCCAATTGCTTTTTCCCTTCCTCAGCAAGAGAATTTCGTAAGCCAAAATGCAGACAGGCAATGGTCAGAACGGCGATGTAACGCATAACAGTCTCCTCATGAATTTGATTGGCACACGAATCGTCGCGAACGTCTTTTTGATGTGGGTTGTAGCTTTGAAGCAGGAAATACCAGAGCGAAGGGTTTTTCTTCAGATTGTCATGAAGCGTTGACGAGGGGATTTTACGCTTCAGCAGCTTCCAAAGAAAATACCCCCAACGGGATTCGAACCCGTGTATCAGGACTGAGAATCCTGCATCCTGGGCCTCTAGACGATGGGGGCGATTAAACTCCATAATCCAGTGCCGGATAAGTTTGTCAAGGAACTTTTTTCAAGCGCCGATTCCTTGGAAGTGGTTAATCGCGCGCACAGCACTCATCAGCTTGCGTGAATTCGATGATCGCTTCTTCAGCCTCGCATGAGTGGAGTTGTCGTGGTAGCTTACAGCAAGTCGATAGACAAATTCGGTGTGATGACGGAACGCGATCGAGTGACACCCCAGTCGAATCCGCTGCCAACTCCGGCTCCCACAAAAACTGTGGCTGACGGAACCAAATATAAACCACAAGGTTTCTTCAACATTTGGCATGGGTCATCCTTCGGAAACTGGATCAAGCTGCTCGCCTCAAATCCGCCGATCCACTGGACCTGCATTCCCAAAATCGCTTCGATCACAGCATTGAGTATTCTCAATTCATGCAGTAACGCGTGCGAATCGGTCGTTTACGGTCGGAAGATTGCCCGACAGAAGATCGAACACCCCCCCGTCTTTATTCTCGGCCATTGGAGAAGCGGAACAACGTTATTACACAACCTGATGACACTCGATCACCAGTTTACGTTTCCAAATCTTTATGAAGTCATGTTTCCCGCGAACTTTCTGCTGACAGAAAGGGTCGTCACGTCGCTCACCAGTTGGTTGATCCCCAAAACACGTCCGATGGACAATGTCGAAGCCGGTTTTCATCTGCCACAGGAAGATGAAGTCGGTCTGGTCCTGTTGTCCGGGTTATCTCCCTATCTGATGTTGGCTCATCCAAACGATCGATCCAAGTACGACCGATTTTTCGAACTGACAGAAGTTTCGCCGGCGGAACTGAGTCGTTGGAAGGAGCGATTTCTCTACTTCATCAAAAAGCTGACGATCAAAAATAACAAGCCGATCGTCTTCAAATCGCCGACTCACACGTTCCGCGTTCCGTTGCTGCTCGAAATGTTTCCAGATGCCAAGTTCATCTACATTTATCGCGACCCGTATGCCGTTTACAACTCCAGCATTCATCTACGAAAGACGATGTTCGTCGAGAATGGACTGGGGGCAACGGTGACACAAGAAACCATGCAAAAAGAAACTCTGGAAATCTACACTCATTGCATGGAAGCTTATGAACGAACACGACATCTGATCCCCGCCGGCAATTTACACGAACTTCGATTTGAAGATCTCGAAATTGATCCGCTCGGAGAAATGCATCGTATCTACCAGGGTCTGAATCTCGACGGCTGGGGGCAAATCGAGCCAGCCATTCAAAAGATGCTGCCAGAGCTGACCCGCTATCAAAAGAACTCGTTCAAGATGGACGAGAGTCTGATGCGTAAGGTCTACAATCAGTGGAAATCATCCTTTGAACGATACGGCTACCCCAGCCGACTTCCTGAACAGCAAGTCGCCACGACTGACGTTTGACGAATCGATCAAATCTGCAGGTGCTCCAATGCCTCAACTGGAGGCTTGATGTAACTGATATAGAATGGCCCGAACTCGGCGTAGCGTGCTGATGCCGTGTCAAATCGCATTGTGTAAACGATATCTTTAACCGATTCGGGATTTCGGCCCCAGAGTGTTACTCCCCATTCCCAGTCGTCGAAACCCGTCGATGCAGTGATCAACTGGCTGATTCGACCGGCAAATTTGATCCCGCTTGTCGCATGTTCTGACATCATGGCGGATCGGCTGCTGAACGGTTCCATAAACCAATTCGCTGAAGGGTGCCGACTTTTGTTCATTGGATAAAAACAATGGACCGGCCAGTTCGGGAAGTCTGGACATAGCCGTTGTCGATTCATCATTGGCAGACGTTGCCCGTATGCATTCAGCTTCGCAGTGTACGCAGGGTCGTCAACCTTCAACCCTTCGTCTCGCCGCAACTTGGCACCGTATTGCTCAAGAGTTGGCACATATTCTGAGACTTCGGTGATGGAAACGAACGAGTAGGTTGGTTGCAGAACCGTTCCCAACTTCGATGCCCGAATCGCCTGACAAATCCCATCGATCAATAGTGGATCAGGGTCCATGATCATCAGTCCCAGATCAGCTTTGTGACCCGATACGACCGAAGTTTGCAGACGCGCAGGAGCACCGGGACGTTCAGGGTCGAGCAAGTGGACAAGCGCCTCGCGTCCTTCAGCCAATTCACTGGAACAAAGTCGATTCAATGCACTTTGATCAACGCGATAATAAATGTGCAGACAATGCCAGCCTTCGGTAAGTTTCGTGGTCGGTTCTGGTTGTGGCGCTGGAGTATGAGACGGACGGTTCACAAAATGGCTTTCAGTCAGGGAATTGGAATTTGACGTTCGATTGCTGTTCAGACGCGATCAATTCCTGGGTTCAGTTTTCCGGTCCATGTTCGGGTTTTGGATAACCGGTGAAGGCGAGTGGCTTAGAAGCCATAGGCTGTTCGCCCCGTTCGAGTATGCCAAGAATGCTGGTGACGGTCGGATTAATCGAGAATTCTTTTTTCAGCTGGGCAATAATTTCGTTTGTCACCATCTTCTCTCCGTTCCCGCCTCCCGCCTCCACGAACGCTCGCTTCTGGTTGAAAACCGCCCAATAGATCGTCCGTTCGTGATTTTTGGCTCCGTCACGGCACTTGACCGCATTTCCACCTTTGCCTCGTTGACCGTTCACTCGATACATTTCACGCCGCTCGTAAATGATCGCGATCACGTTCCAGTCTTTGCCGCCGAACAGTCCCATGGGATGGCTCCAGTCACAAGTTCATCAGGCGAATTCGAAACGAACCTTGTACCACGATGACGTCGATTCTGCCACAACGCTGTCGAAGTGGATCGCTGGAGGCAAGACGTGACGGGTCACATGACAGACAAGATGCCAACGTGTCTATTGGCTGTGTTTCTTCGAGGTATGGTTTTGGCAAAGCTGTTGAAATGAGAATGTTCACTTGATGGAACAAATCTTCGTCATTGCGGTGGCTCGAACCCAGGCGAGGATTCGTTTATTCTGAAAGCCGCTTCGTGCAGGTACGTTATTCGATGCCGGAAGGAAAAGTTTTGTATGTCTGAACAAGAGGCGGTGCAATACGTCGAGCCAAAACTAACGAACAAGATGCCGTCAGGGATTCCCTACATCGTCGGGAATGAAGCCGCCGAGCGATTCAGTTTTTACGGAATGAAGGCCATCCTGTTCGTGTTTATGACAAAGTACCTTGTCAACGCAGCAGGTCACCCTGACCCGATGTCTCCGGAAGATGCCCGGTCCGCTGTTCATTGGTTTGTCGCCTCTGCCTATTTTTTTCCCGTTGCCGGAGCCATTCTTTCAGACTGGTTATTGGGAAAATACCGAACGATTTTCTGGTTATCGCTTGTTTATTGTTTCGGCCACGTTGCGTTGGCAATGGTTCCAGGACGATTGGGACTTTTATCCGGTTTGACGTTGATTGCCATCGGTGCAGGGGGAATTAAACCTTGCGTATCCGCCCATGTCGGCGATCAGTTTACGGAGCAAAACAAACACTTGCTTCCTCGCGTCTTCGGCTGGTTCTATTTCTCGATTAACTTTGGATCTTTTTTCTCGACGATTATCACACCGATCTTGCTCGACCGTTTCGGTCCCACTTGGGGACCGCATTTTGCCTTTGGCTTGCCTGGTTTACTGATGTTTCTGGCCACGTTTGTCTTCTGGTTGGGTCGGAACAAGTTTGTCCATGTGAAGCCCGGCGGTGCGGCATTCCTACGTGAGACCTTCAGTCTCGATGGGTTGCAGGCGATCACGAGATTAATCCCCTTATTTTTGTTCGTTTCCATCTTTTGGGCGTTGTACGATCAAACGGCCTCGGCCTGGGTGGAACAGGCCGAATCCATGAACCGGAACTGGTTGGGGATCGAATGGCTTTCGTCTCAAATTCAGGCGATTAACCCGATGCTCGTACTCGTGCTGATCCCGGTCTGTGCGTACGGGCTTTATCCGGCATTAAACTCCTTTTTTCCGCTAACGGCACTGCGAAAAGTTGCGATTGGATTCGTCCTCACGGTGCTGGCCTTCGCCACGAGTGGTTGGATTGAATCTCAGATTACAGGTGGCAAGTTGATTCGTAATGCCCCGTTGGAATCGAAGAAGGATGTTCGCTCAGATTCACAGAAGGAATCCGAAAATGTTGCCACCCCACAACAACATGAGTTCATCGTGCGTTTAAGAGAACATCGATCATGGAACATCAAATCGATCGGTTGGTCTCTGAGTGAACCCAAGTCGTCGAAACCAATAACGAGTGAACAACTTGCTCATTTGAGCGTCAAGGTGGAAACGGGACCAACCCCCACCGGACCGTGGAACGAGCAGACGACCGATGATTTCGAGTCGAAAATCACGGAACCGCACATCATCGAATTACCAAAAGTGGTTTCCGCAGCCTATGTCCGTTTGATCATTGGCCAAGTTCATGCTTCAGGTGAGGCTCAAACAGACGCTCAAATCAATTGGAGCGAGCCGCACATTGTGGTCAATGCTGCGGAATCGTCGCCACCGGCAGAAGCTCATGCACTCGCGGCGAAAGTCTGGCCGGACGTTGCAGCGATGGGACACAGGCCAAGTATCTTCTGGCAATTCGTTAGCTACTTGATTTTGACATTGGCGGAAGTGCTGGTCTCAATCACGTTCCTCGAGTTTTCGTATACTCAAGCGCCAAACAAATTGAAATCGCTGATCATGTCGCTCTTTTTGCTTTCGGTTTCACTTGGGAATGCCATCACGGCAGTCGTCAACAAATTCATTCAGAATACGGATGGAACAAGCAAATTACCGGGGGCGAGCTATTATTGGTTCTTCACCGGGCTGATGGCCGCTGCAACAATCGGCTTCCTGTTTGTGGCTGCAACGTACCGTGAGAAGAGCTACCTGCAAACGAAAGCCGACGTGGAATGATATCGGCGCATGTCGTGACGTTGAATGGCGACAGATTTATCGTTGAACCCGCAGGGGATCGGCGCAGGTGATCGGCGTCCAGCCGACCTCTTCTAGCGTTGCCCCCGCCCCGAATTTTCGCAACGCCCAAACGAGAAATGACGTCTCGGGTGACGGCAGTGTCGCCGCTTCGCTCCCGCTTCTCTTCGAAATCGGAGTTATCAAGCCAACAATCATTATATGTGGGTTTCATGAATATTATTTCGTGTGAGTGGTCTGTTTCGTCGTGAAAACTCTTTTGTATTATTCCATGATTTCCCGATTCTAACCCCGTCATCTGACGCGCATGAATCTACTGGATCGGCGGGGGGTTGATTTCCCCGGCTCACCTAAGATTTTCGCAACGCGAAAACGATTTCCCTATTTTGAACCCGTCATGCGACGCGTGTCAAAAAATGCCGCGCGGTTAGGCAGGGTGCTGGAGAAATTGGATATTTTGATTGTTGAAATCGGTGGGCGATGCTTCGCAACATCTTATCGGTTAATTGATTGTGACTTGCGTGAATTGATGATGGGAATCACGGCACAATGTTTGCCAATGGTGATTGGTTGAACAATTTTTAGGCGGACATACCTTGCCAACAGTCAACAATGAACTTCTCCGTCGCGACGTACGTACACTCGGCGACATGCTCGGCGATGTCATCCGGGAATTGGCCGGCCCTGCAGCGTTGGAACGAGTCGAAGAGATTCGTAAGGTCGCGCGCGAACGACGAGCGGGATCGCACGAAGCCGAACACGAATTGACGAACCTGATTGCGGCATTAGACGAACCAGCGGCTCGCGATGTGACCCGTGCATTCAGTATTTTTTTTGACCTGGCAAATCTTGCGGAAGATCGACATCGTGTTCGGATCTTGCGTTCACGCGAACGAGAACGTCACCCGGAACCACGCAGTGAATCGATCGGAGATGCGATTTTCAAATTGCGTGATGCGGGGTTTACGCCCACAGAGACACAGTCGGCTCTCGATCGATTAGCGATTGAGCTTGTTTTTACGGCTCATCCCAGCGAAGCCAAACGACGAAGTTTGCGAGTCAAGCTTCGACGCATGCGGCAGGCATTGGAAGATCTTGATCGGCCGGATTTGTTACCTCGCGAACGAACCAAGCTGGAAAACTTGCTTCGTATGGAAATGACCGTGCTGTGGCAAAGCGAATTTCTCCGTCCCTCACGTCCGACGGTTTTGCAGGAAGTCCGACGCGGATTGACGATCGCACCGCGACTATGGGAAGTTGTTCCTGGTATCTATGGGGACATGCGACGCGCACTGGAAACTTGTTATCCCGGTGTCGAATTCCATCTGCCGGTGTTCCTGCAGTTCGGATCATGGATCGGTGGTGACCGTGATGGACACCCTCATGTGACTTACGACGTCACCGCTCAAACGCTGTTATGGCTGCGTCAGGCTGCTGTGGAAGCTCACCTGGTTCAATGTCGCCGCTTGTTTGAGTTTCTTTCGATCTCATCAGACGAAGTCAAAGTTGAAGGCGACTTGAAAGAACGATTGGCTCAGGCGATTGACAAATGGCCCGCGCTGGCCGAACGAATGGAGCCGGTTGCTCCGATCGAAATCTGTCGACAATGGCTGGCGGTGATCCGATGGCGGCTCGAGCAATCGTTCGGGAGTAAAGTTGGAGATGACTTGCCAGCGGGTGCCTATCGAGATGGCGCGGAACTGGAGATCGATGTCCAAGCCCTGATTGATAGCCTGAAAGGAAGTCATGTCCGGCGACTCGTCAACGACGAATTGCTTCCCTGGCTGGATCTGGTGCGAGTTTTCGGGTTGCACATGAACCGGCTGGACGTGCGACAGGATTCCCGTCGTCATAGCGAGGTGATGACCGAAATATTTGCCAAGCTGGGGGTCACAGACAGTTTTGAAGCGTTGTCCGAGGATGAAAAGCAGGCGGCGCTTGCTCGGACAATCCCATGGCCCAGCGATATTCCACGCGACGGTCTTTCGGCAACGACGATTGAAACGCTCGAGCTGTTCCGATTGCTGCATTCGGCCATGACAAATTTCGGCCCGAATTGCCTTGGCAGCCATATCATCAGCTTGACGAGTTCACCCAGCGACGTGCTGATTGTGCTTTGGCTATGGAGGTGGGCTCAGTCGGTGGCAAGTCCGCCGGGTACCGATGTTGCCAGTCTAAAAGACCAACTGGCGATCGCTCCCTTGTTTGAGAAAATCGGAGATCTCAAGCGAGGTTCTGAAACGCTTGAGGCGATCCTCAAACAGCCCATCTACGCCGACCATGTGGCAAGGCAAGGTGGCCGGCAAATTGTGATGGTCGGTTACTCTGACAGTACCAAAGACGGGGGTTATCTGGCCGCTTGCTGGGGTTTGTACCGGGCCCAAAGTGACCTGCAACGAGTGGCGGACCGATTTGGAATCAAGCTGACGTTCTTTCATGGGCGGGGTGGTTCGCTGGGACGAGGAGGAGGTCCGGCAGCTCGCGGGATCTATTCGCTTCCTCCCGATGCACTCGATGGTAGCCTTCGTCTGACAGAGCAGGGCGAGGTGTTGGCCGAACGATATGACGACAATCAGATTGCTTACCGACATCTTGAACAAGTCACGTCTGCGACGTTACTTGCCAGTGCGCTGCCGGCTCGTACGGCCAAACCGGCCTGGACAGTGATCATGGATCAACTGTCGCGACGATCGTACGAAGTCTATCGAGATCTGGTAGATCAGCCCGGGTTCATCGAATTTTTCGGCTCAGCAACGCCAATCGACGAGATCGAAAGTTTGAACATCGGTTCGCGCCCCGCCCGACGACGTGGCGAACGGACCTTAGCTGATTTACGAGCGATCCCGTGGGTCTTTTCGTGGACGCAAAACCGGTGCATGATTCCGGCCTGGTATGGGCTGGGAACTGCGATGGTCGAAGTGTTGGACGGTCGGCCTGGCGACTGGAAAACTATTTACGAGATGTTTCGACAGTGGCCGTTTTTCCAGGCGACGATCGACAACGCGGCCCTGGCTCTGGCCAAGGCAGACACTTTCATTGCGGGACGTTATGCCGAACTTGTCCAGAACGGCGAAGTTCGCGATCGAATCGGGACGATGATTGCTGCCGAACGAGATCGTTCGCGACGAGCGATTCTTGCGCTGACCGAGGGTGCCGAACTGTTGTCGACGACGCCGTGGCTACAGGCTTCGATCGATGCACGCAATCCGTATATCGATCCGCTGAACCTGATTCAGATTGAATTGGTCCGCCGCCGCAGAAGTTTACCAGCCGACACTCCGCCAGAAGTTGCTGAACGACTCCGCGGTCTGTTGCGGCTGACTGTGCAAGGGATCGCTGCGGGTATGCGAACAACAGGTTAGTTTTTCGAAAAGGGTCTGAATCGTTCAAGGATTTCGATCGGTAAAGACCAGGGTGATAAAATGATCGAAGCCAGTGATCTGACGGTAAAAAGTCTCGGGCCGTGCCGGATTGACTCTCCTCTGGCACCGCTACTGGCTCAGCGTGTGCGCAGCTTTCACAATGTCGATGAGAGCGATAAGGTTCTGTTCGACGATACGCTTTCGGCCATGACGGCACGTAATGCATCTCCGAACGAGTTGCCCGGATTCGAGCCTGCCGGGCCACGCCGCAAGATCTTCTTCGATCCCTCCAAAACACGAGCTGGTGTTGTCACGTGCGGTGGGCTTTGCCCTGGTTTTAATGATGTGATCCGCGCCCTGGCGATGGAATTGTATTATCGATATGGCGTGAAAAAGGTCTATGGTTTCTGTAATGGTTACCAGGGATTCATCGCCAAGTACGGTCGTGATGTACTTGATTTGACACCCGAATTTGTGAGCCATATCAACGAACAAGGTGGCACCGTCCTGGGAACCTCGCGCGGTCAACAGGACCCGGGAGAGATCGTCGATTGTCTTGAGCGGATGGGAATCAACATCCTGTTCATCGTCGGTGGCGACGGAACCCTTCGAGGGGGGCTGACAATCACACAAGAGATCGCGGATCGAGGGCTCAAGATCTCGGTGGTGGGAATTCCCAAGACGATCGATAACGACATCATGTTTATCGACCAGAGCTTCGGGTTTCAGACTGCGTTTTCTGTCGCGACCGAATCCATTCGCGCTGCGCATGTGGAAGCTCAGGCCGCGCCCAACGGGGTTGGACTAGTCAGACTGATGGGACGTCATTCGGGGTTTATTGCGTGTTATGCTTCGCTCGCCAAAAGCGATGCCAACTTTGTTTTGATCCCCGAAGTCCCTTTTTCCCTGGAGGGGGAAAACGGGTTGTTATGTCATATCCGACGGCGAATCGAACGAAGCGGCCATGCAGTGATCGTCGTCGCTGAAGGGGCCGGACAGGACTTGATTGGAAAAGCTTCAAACGAAACCGATGCTTCAGGAAATGTTCGTTTGACTGATATTGGAATGTATCTGAAGCAGCGGATCACGGACGATTTTCGCGAAGCAGGACTGGAACTGAATCTGAAATACATCGACCCGAGTTATGCCATTCGGAGCGTGGCGGCCAACCCTTACGACAGCGTCTATTGCATTCGACTGGCGCATAATGCCGTTCATGCGGCGATGAGTGGCCGAACCGAAGTGATCGTCGGACGATGGAACGCTCGTTTTGTCCATGTGCCGATGACGCTGGCGGTCAGACAGCGGAATCAGGTCGATCCCAACGGCGACCTCTGGATGTCGGTCCTGGAATCGACTGGACAGCCTCCTGTCTTTCGATGATCAACGAGGGGGAAAAAAGAGGCTTTGCACTGGGATCATTTCGCTGTAAAGGGAGTCCAGGTGAGCCGGGCGGCGTCAGCCCTCGGACTCTTTGTTCCCCAATTCAAAATA
>CAILLA010000070.1 GCA_903834925.1 uncultured Schlesneria sp. | reverse complement strand
TAGATCTGACGTTTCTTTACGCCTTCTGCCAGGCTGTGGCAGTCTTTATGACCCCAGGATAAGTGAGGAGTGTGCATGATGCACCAGTCCAATGGAATGACTTCTTCCGGTTCGACCGTGGCTTCAACGACTGCTCCGAACAACTCAGGCCTGCCTGGGCGTTCGTTGCCTGAGATTCGCGCGATGTCTGTTCCACCCCGATTTTGCCCAGCTGATACCGATCCATTCACAACGGTCGAATGGGATTACCGCACGGCTGCGATTAAGGACGAAAACGGCAAAGTTCTTTTCGAGCAGACGAATTGTGAAATTCCTTCGTCATGGACACCGCTCGCGACGAATGTCGTCGTCTCGAAATATTTTTACGGTGAGCACGGGACTCCCGAGCGCGAAACAAGCGTGAAGCAGGTCATTCATCGGGTTGCTCGTACAATTGCCGACTGGGGGATCGAAGGTGGTTACTTCGCCAGTCGTGAAGATGGCGAAAACTTTTATCGCGATCTCGCCTGGATGTGTCTGCACCAATACGGGTCGTTCAACTCGCCCGTCTGGTTTAATGTCGGCTTGTACCACCAGTATGGTGTGAAGGGTGCCAAGGGGAATTACCACTATAACCCGTCAACGCAAGTCGTTGAGCGACCCGAGACATCCTATGAGCTTCCCCAGGCATCCGCCTGTTTCATTCAGGCTGTCGATGACAATATGGAAGACATCATGCGTCTTGCGACCAGCGAGGCCATGTTGTTCAAGTTTGGTTCGGGAACAGGGACCGATCTGTCGACGATTCGCGGATCGAAAGAAAAGCTGTCTGGTGGTGGGACGCCATCAGGTCCGCTTTCGTTCATGCGGGTTTACGATCAAATTGCAGCCGTCGTGAAATCGGGTGGTAAAACCCGTCGCGCGGCGAAGATGCAATCTCTCAAGGATTGGCATCCGGATATTCTTGAATTCATTCAATGCAAGAAGAGAGAAGAGAAAAAGGCACGCGTTCTGATTGATAGCGGCGAATACGACGCGAACTTTAACGGCGAAGCCTATTCGTCGATCATGTTCCAGAACGCCAATCTGTCCGTCCGTTTGAGCGATGAATTCATGCGGGCTGTTGAAGAGAATAAGAAGTGGAAGACCCGCTGGGTTACGGACCCCAGTAAGAATGGTCCTGAATACGATGCCAAGTTCATTCTTCGCCAGATGTCGGAAGGGGCCTGGTCGTGCGGCGATCCTGGTGTTCAATACGACACGACGATCAATAAGTGGCACACCTGTCCCAACTCGGGTCGCATCAATGCATCGAACCCGTGTTCGGAATACATGTTCCTCGACGACACTGCCTGTAATCTGTCGAGCCTGAATCTTCGCAAGTTTCAACGACCGGATGGCAGTTTTGACGTAGAACGATTCCGCGCTGCGGCTTCGGTCTTTATCACCGCCCAGGAGATTCTGGTTGACAACGCCAGCTATCCGACTCCAACAATTGCCAAGAATAGCCACTTGTATCGGCCGCTTGGTTTGGGATACGCCAATCTCGGCAGTTTGTTGATGTCGATGGGAATTCCCTACGATAGCGATGCAGGTCGAGGAATCGCGGGTTCTCTCACCGCACTGCTGACCGGTCAGGCCTATCTGACTTCCAGCCGCATTGCCGGATACCTCGGCCCCTTCGCCGGGTACAAGGAAAATGCCGAGCCGATGCTCAGGGTCATGCGAATGCACCGTGATGCTGTCGATCGTATCGATTCCACATGTCCCGAATACTTGCGAAATGCTGCAGGCAAAGTTTGGGACGAATGCGTCGATTCAGGTCGTCAATTCGGTTACCGGAATGCTCAGGCAACCGTGCTGGCTCCAACCGGAACAATCGCATTCATGATGGACTGCGATACGACAGGAATCGAGCCTGACATTGCCCTGGTCAAGTATAAGCAGTTGGCGGGTGGGGGAATGATGAAGATCGTCAACCGGACGGTCCCGCTCGCCCTGCGAACATTAGGTTACGATGCACTGGAAATCGATCGAATCGTCAAGCATATTGAAGAAACGGAAACGATTGAGGGTGCAGCTGATCTGAAGCCGGAACATGTTGCCGTTTTTGATTGTGCCTTTAAGGCCAACAATGGAACGCGGACGATTCACTGGAAGGCACACGTAAAAATGATGGCTGCCGCCCAGCCGTTCCTGTCGGGAGCCATCTCGAAAACCGTCAACATGCCATCCGACAGCACTGTCGATGACATTGAAAAGGCGTACTTCGAAGGCTGGCGACTCGGACTGAAAGCACTGGCCATTTATCGCGACGGCTCAAAGCAAAGCCAGCCGTTGTCAACGACCAAAGAAGGGGATCGCAAGAAGGGTGGTGTGGCCGGTGATCGACCGGCTCGACGACGATTGCCTGCCACGCGAAATTCGTTGACGCACAAATTCTCGGTGGGTGGCCACGAAGGTTATATTACTGTTGGCCTGTTCGAGGATGGGACGCCTGGCGAGCTGTTCATCAGCATGGCTAAGGAAGGAAGCACCATCGGCGGGCTGATGGATGTCATCGGGACCGAAACCTCGATGGGCCTTCAATACGGTGTTCCGCTGGAAGTCCTGGTCGAAAAGTTCTCTCATTCACGGTTTGAACCGAGTGGCTGGACACCAAACCCGGAAATTCCCAACGCAAAAAGTATTGTCGACTATATCTTCCGCTGGCTGGGTATTCAGTTCTTGCCAGGTTTTCGTGAAGCAAATACACCGAAACGACCCGACAGTGTTGTTTCCGGTGACGGCGAGGACGTAGCGGAAAGTCATCGATCGGCCGAAGTTGCTTTGACGAAGGCGATGCCTGCGACTTCGGCCCCAGCGACGAATGGTCATACAAATGGCAGCCATACGACCAATGGCCACAATGGAAATGGTCATGCGACCAATGGTCACTCGACGAATGGACATGGAACGAACGGACATGCCAATGGAAAGCCGCCAGTCGCTGTGTTGCAGCGAATCACCTCATCGCTGAAGACACTGCAACCGACGGCCACTGCTGCGGAATCAACGGCGACTCGAAATCAACAGTTCGCCAAGTTCCAATCTGACGCTCCAAGTTGCAGTAATTGCGGTGCAATCACGGTTCGCAATGGAAATTGCTATCTCTGTCACAACTGTGGTACCAGCCACGGATGTAGTTGAGAAACGTTTGTAAGACTCTCCGACCGCGCCGACGGCTGATGGAACGGTACATGACGCGGAGTTCGGGACGCCCCGGTTCATTGGATATTGAACCGGGGCGTTTTCGTTTATTGGGGCGGAGTCGTAAACGATTCCGATGGGCAGTCCCTTTCTTTTCGTACGTCTCCTCACGAAAATACTCAAGATAAGGAGATTTCGTTATGCAGGCACAGGCAAGTTCGGGATTGTGGGAACTCTTGATCTGGATCGTCACAGGAAGCGGCCTACTTGGCCTGCCACCTGGTGATCGCGACCTGGCACTCCTTAAATCGGTTCCGCCACAAACGGTCTTATATTTCGAATGGGCCGCTCGTGGCGATGGCGCTGCGGGAGCAACGGGGGTCGATGGATTCGCAGCTGATCCAGAAATTCGACAATTCTTTGAGTTGTTTAATGTCGGACTGACAAAACTTGAAGCTGACAATCACGGCCACAACGAAGATGACGAGACGGGAACGCTCGATCGTTTGCGTCCACTGTTTCCGCAGTTAGCAAAATTGATTTCTGCCCATGCAGGTTGTTTTTTTGCCGGTTTTGAACCCCCTCCACCAAATAATGCCAATCTTCCAACATGGCTTCGAATGCTGGCAGGAGTGCATGGTGGCTTGATTCTCAGCAGTGGTGACGACACCGAACGGCTATGGCAAAAACTGAATCAATCGCTGGAATCGATCCCGGACTTCAAGTTCAACGAGACCTCATTGACCCAATCGATTCCGATTGCCATCCCTGGGTACACACTTGTCGTCCATCGGGAAGGTCAACGAATTATTTTCGCCCTTGGTGATGGTACGCTCGCTCGAATTCTTGATGGATTATCAGGTCGACCACCGGGACTTGATACGAACCCGACGTTTCGCAAGTCGCTTGAACGCGTCAATGTTCCGCGAATTGGGACAATGGGCTGGGTGGATGGGAAAGGTCTTGTTTCGAGCATTACAGCAGCCCTCGGACCGGTTGGGTTTCTGGTTCGACCCATTCTGACTATGACTGGTGCCGATGCGATCGATCACATCGTTCAAGTCTCTGGTGTCGATCATGGTGAGATGATTCAGCGGACTTTCCTTGCCACGGGAGGACGTACCGATGGCGTTATGGTACTGGTCGCGGGGTCACCGATTCAGGCACAACAGCTGGCTCATGTCCCTGACGACGCCGACCTCGTTCTTGCGACAAGCGTCAGTTTGAGTCGCATTTTTCAGGAATCGAGACGTTTGTTGCAGAGTGTTCAGCCATTGTCCGTTCGAGTTTTTGACGAAGCGGTCAAGCAACTGGAATCAGAACTTGAGCTGAAAATCGTTGAGGATGTTCTGCCTGCGTTCGGTGATGTCGTGGTCGCGTTCGATTCGCCGTCGGCAGGAGGATTAATTGCCACAAGCCTTGTCGTCAGCCTTGAAGTCCGGGACGGCAAAAAAGCGGCTTCGGTTTTCGAGCGTTTGATGAAACTGGTCGATCAATCGTTGTCCGCCGAACACTCAGAAATGGAATATGGCGAAACCGTCTCATTGCGACATCAATCGTTTCTTGATCACTCGATTTTTTACGTGAATACATCCGGTGCAAGTTTTCCAGGACGCATCTCCATCACTCCGACGTTCTGTTTATCGGAAAAACACTTGTTGTTCGCTGTTCATCCTCAGGCGATGAAAGCCCAACTGCGTCATATGCAGTCAAAACGTCCCGGGTTCGACCAGCAGGCGAGTCGAAAGGTTTCAATTCCCGCCGGCGAAACCTTGACCTACGCTTATCTAAACGGACCTCGCGCCAGCAATCTTGTCGGCTCAATTCTTCCTTATTTAGGTCATGTGTTTCTTAACCGCTTGGAGGAAGAGGGGGTATCGATGGATTCCTTTTCTCTTCCTTCCGCCGCAGCGCTTTCACCTTATTTCGGCGATTCAACGGCGGTGGTCACGCGACAGAAAGATGGGCTCTTGATCGAAGCTCGAAACGCACCTCCAGTCCTTGTCGGTCTGACATTGTTGTCGCTGTACCGCGACTGGAATGCCTCGGAATTTGAACTTCTTGATGCTTTTCGAAAACGAAATGTCGACGGGGCTCAACAAGCACAGTTAGGACCTGCAGAAAACGTCGTCGTTCCTGCCGTCGCAGAGAAAAAGGATAACGAAGCAGCCAAGGAAAAGGCGAAGGCGAATCCTCCCTTAGAGCGAAAGCTGGCACCGTTGCTTCTGAAAGCACTTGTTCCAGATGGAATGCAACAGTTGATTCCCGATTCGGCGTTAAAGAAACTCGAAGAGGGACCATCACCGGCAGCCATTCAGCGTCGCGAAGAAGCTCGTCGATTACGGGAAGAACGTCGACAAAAGAGATTGGGTCCCCCTCGTTAATCAATCAAGTACGGGAAACACCTGGCCGGTGATCTCGTCCGGTTCGCGACTTCCCGTTTTGAAGAGGCTGGGACCTAACAGTCCAAGTCGCTGGAGATCGGTGAAGCGTTCAGGTTGGACAAATTCGCTGTAGCCATAACTGCCCGGTTCTCGATATCGGCGGATTTCCGACCAGTTGACGTCAATATGTGTAATCCCCATTTGTTGAAACCGCGATCGAATTTCCTGAACATCGCGTAATTGGTAGCCATCTGAATGTGGCTCCGCACACAGTTCTTCAAACCGCGATCGATCGAAAACCGTGTTATAAATGTAGGGATATCGTGCATGAAACATCCCTGCGTCGCCTACACATAGCACCTTCGTATTTTGTGGAAGATGGCCCGATTCGAATTCCTGGTTTAACCATTTGATTCTGGGGGAAATTGCAATCTCACGAGCTGAGGTCAAATCGATCCGACCGGCGTTAAATCCGCCAACGTACATCATCACCTCGGCATTGTAGAGGATCGAAGCGAGAACAATTGTTCCCGCACACCATTTCCAAATTGTTGAACCTTGTATTTGCCTGGCGTCTGAAGCAAGTAATCTGGGCCAACAAATGCCGATTCCTGCCAGTAACGAGACGGCCGAAAACATAGGGACGTAAAACCGGTCAATGTGGTGAGTGAACAAAAACCAGTTGGCAAACTGCCAGGCGACATAGAACCATGTTAGACCGATCACCGATTGCTGTTGTGGCCGGTTTAAAGGATCGACAGTTTCTGGATTGCGACGTCGAAGCCAACAGAGAAGCGACAGTGGAGCAAGCCCAAACATGAGTGGGCTATGCCAATCGTTGTTTGCCGCAACATCGGTCAATTTCACTGAAGTATCAACCAGACGCTGATTCCAACCAGAATAAGTCTTCGCTGCATGCCCGTTCCGCCATTTGGTATCCAACGTTTCGTCTCGATCCACACCGCCGAAGATTCGATAGGCAAGCGGATAAACCGGGTTACCCGTCGCCATTGCATTCTTCAATAACCATGGTCCAACACTGGCCAGAACTCCGACTGAAAAAAACAATGATACGATCATCATCCATTTCAAACGTGCGTGATGAGCATGCCGAACCGTCGTCCAAAACAGCAGGCATCCAATAGGAATTACGACGGAGGTTAAGCCTGTGTATTTACAGGCCATTGCACTACCAGCCATCATCCCCGTGACGACCGTCAGGTTGATCAGGTTGCGTCGGTCTGGTGTACCAACAGTTACGAATTGCTCTCGAAACAGCAGTACCCCAAACAATGCGGCGAACAGGAAACAGGCGAGACCCCCCTCGGCATAAGCAATTATGGAAATGCGATACGTCCAGGGTGAGGTGAGGTAAACCAGGGCAGCCATCGCGCCGGCCGTTGCTGAAAACCATCTTCTCCCTGCCGCAAATAACCCTAAAGCTGTCAGTGGCGCGAATCCGGCAATCGCCGCTTGACCTGCGAGCGCACCCCACTGCCAGTCACCGTAAAGAACCATCCCTGCCAGGATCAACATTTCGGTCAGAAATGGGAAATTCGTGTAAATGTTATGCGGCAATCGAGCGATGTGTCCCTGTTGGAACCACTCTTTGGGTCCACCAAGGTGATACTCGACAACGTCAAAGTCCGTTTGAGGCGACATGGCCCCCAGCAGTTGAGTCGACACAAACGGGATGAGAACGGCGATCACGATCCAGCCCCACCGTGGCAGTTCGACCAACGAATGAATTAGCGACTGCCATGCAGTGCGATCAAGCCATCGGCGTCGAATTTGACGCAGACATTCCCCGATGAAACCAGCGATGAGCAACAAACTCAGTGGCCAGCGATTCATGCAGCCACAGAGACCAAGCAACAAGGTTGCCAGAGAAACGATCGCCAATCCCAAGCACGTTGAAAAAAAGAAACGCTCGCAACCGACTAGATCGATCTTGATACGTCGCAGGGAAAGCGATCCAAGCCCCCATGCCCCTGACCAAATCGCGACTGCAGTCAGAAAAAACGGAACCCGCTGAAGTAAGAAGAGCCAGCTCCAGGGGGCAGCTCCTTGAACAATCGGCGGGTCGGCCATATCCAGAAAGTCAAACGGGATACCGGGCCAGAGCATCCAGCGTTTTGCCCCCGGATTATTTGGGAAACCAAAGCTCTGAAACCAAACAAAGAATCCAACGACCCACAAAATTGCGACACATGAATAAGCAATATTCATTGTGTTGTGCGCCGCCGCCGGGGTCCCTTGATTCGACCCCAGCGATCTTGATGAACGACCCGTAATCCGAGTCATGCTCGTCCACCAGTGAAATTTGGATGAGACCGAGAGACGCTACCGCGCATGGAGGTTGTCGTTTTGTAGTGGAGGCTGGAAGCCCCAACTACATGTTGTAGCGCACGGGCTGAAGCCCATGCTACGGATTCTCGATCGCCATTTTCAAGCTACAAAAAATGACAACCCTATGGCGATCAATCATTTGTCTAGCGATTACGAGCAGGTCGTTCGACTTCGTACTTCTTCAGCTTTCGGTCCAATGTCGAGCGCTCGATCTCAAGGATGTGCGCGGCCTGCGACTTGTTCCATTTGGTCCATTCCAGCGTGGCCAGAATGTGCTCCTGTTCGATCACTTCGATCGGAACGGCGCGATAATTACTGTTTGTTGATGATGACGACGATGGCGTATCACTTCGGCCCAAAGCGGACAGTTGAATGTCAGCCGGCGCCAATGTGTCACCAGCACACAAAATTACAGCTCGCTCGATCGTATTCTGCAATTCACGAACATTTCCCGGCCAGCCATAGTTCACCAATGTTGACATGGCAGACGGGAGGATGGTTGTTACTGACCGACCGCACTTTTTCGAGAATCGCTGCATGAAATGCTTGGCGAGAATGGCAATATCGGTACGACGACCACGCAAAGGTTCAACGACCAGTTCCATGACCTGCAGGCGGAAGTAGAGATCTTTCCGGAACCGGCCCTGATCGACGGAATTCTCAAGATCGCGATTCGTTGCGGCGACGACTCGAACGTCGACCTTCACTTCTGCACCACCACCAACCCGCTCGTAAGGATGACCTTCCAAAACCCTCAGAAATTTTGCCTGAATCGCAGGACTCATTTCACCGACTTCGTCCAGGAAGATTGTCCCGGTATGTGCCTGTTCGAATTTCCCGATTTTGCGTGTGACCGCACCGGTGAAGGACCCCTTTTCATGGCCGAAAAGTTCGCTTTCCAGCAGGCTTTCGCTCAGGGCCGCACAGTTCATGGTCACAAATGGACCGTCAGCTCGGTTACTGTGTTGGTGGATCGCACGTGCGACCAACTCTTTACCGACACCACTTTCACCACGAATCAGGACGGTCGCTCCGGTTGGAGCAATCCTCAAAATTCGCTCCCGAAGCCGACGAATCGAATCGCTATCGCCGACGAGTTCGGTTTCGATCAGAAGCTGTTCGCGTAAGCCCTTATTTTCATTCTCAACACGTGCCAAGCCTTCTGCCAATCGCCTGCGCTCCTTCAAGTTTTCCAATGCAATGGCAAGCTGCTCGGCAACCGCCAGCGTGAATTCTGCATCGTCAGCCTTAAGACGATTATCGGGATTTGTGGAGTAGAGTTGGATCATGCCCAGTAATCGATCGGCAGTCCGGATCGGTGCGCAAACGATGCTCTCTGCCCGCATCTCTTTCAGGCTGTCACTCGGGCTGAACTTACCGTCGGTTTTGATGTCATGGGCAACGACCGCTGCTCGCGACTCCAAGGCAATACTCGTGACGTAATCAGAAACCCGTTCAAATTGACGAGAGGAATCCAACGATTTAAACGCAACAAGATCGAGATTGCGGTGGTTCAAGCGGGGAGCATTTGGATCGCTGAATAGTAACACTGCACCGATGTCGGCGGAGGTTACTTTGAATAACCCATCAAGAACGATTTCGGACAATCGACGAACATCGGTTTCTTCGCCCATCTTCAAACCGAGTTGAACCAGACGTTGCGCCTTGTGTCCTACGTTTTCACGTTGGCTCGACTGATTTTCAATGTCGACGTCGACGAAAGGATTCACTTCGCATACATGGACGATCTCGGGATGAGTATCGGCAGCTGATCGACTTTCGGAAACGGCAGGCTGAGAGGTTCGCACCGTATCAAAGGCTGCTCTCGCGACAGTATCTTCTCCCGCTTCGTCGACGGTTACCGACTTGTGTTTTGGGAGTGTATTCGTTTTTGCTTTCGGATTTAACGAGAAAGCGATCGTCGTGTTTCCGATTTGGAATTCTCGGCCTTCGGTTAATTGGATGTCACCCGAAATCGGTTCGCCATTCACCCGCGTTCCATTTCGGCTTCCCAGATCACGAAGCTTCCAAATACCACTATCGAAAAATACTTCGCAGTGATTACGACTGCAAATTTCATCTGGAATGACCAGACGATTAGTCGTTGCGCGACCAATTGTTGTGATCTGCCCTGAATGCAAAGGAATCGATGTTCCCTCGGCAGGACCACTGCTAATCATGAGTTGTGCAGTGGTCTTGATAATTGCTGTGTCGGATTCGCGAGAAATCTTCATGGTTTTAAGCCTTCGCGCAAGTAAAAAGGACGCGATTTTGACTGTGGGGGAATTTGGATAACAGAATGATACGTTTTGAAAACATGCATTTTCAAGTCCAAAAGTGCTAAATGGAGAGGAATTGATTAAAAACTTCCATTAGAATTCAGAATCCCCTTGATGCTTGCTGTTGGCAAAGCTTGCATGTTTACGCAAAAGAAACGCGATTTTCCGCTCGTAATTGCCCATTCGGTTCTGAATCTGCCTTCTGGAGAAGCTGGCGATTCTTTGCGATTTGTGGTTAAGCGAAATGATTCATCGACATATCAAAAAGAATCGTTTCATCTGCCATTAAGGTTTGATAGTGTTTTAAAAAGAATCTCTATAGCGCGTTGAAAAGAAACGGGTTGTCGGCGATGGATTCGGATTGGTCATTCATCTTTCAATCGGGCCTTCCAGAAATCGTCGATATTTCGGGTTTCTATCGCGGGCCAAGTCGCATCAAACCGTGGACTGATTGTTGAAATGACAATCTCCAATTGCCAAATTTTAGACCTTCTTCTACGATCGGCCATCTCGCCACCGAATCCTTTCGGGAAACAGGGACGTTTTGGGTGAGTACACATGCCACAAGGAGGTGGTACATGAAGTCGAATGGTCTCGCCACAATTTTATTGATGATTCCCGTGTTGACCGTACCAGCACTGGCAATCTTCGGTATTCCGCAGTTTGCGCCTGTCGTTGCGTCCCCAATCGAAGATGGTCGAAATCGGGATCGTGAATTACGCGGAGGAAATTCGACCAGGCATTCGCAAGACGAATTGTTTGATGAGATTGACGGATTCAGTTCCGAGACAGAGAACAACTCGGAGGCTGTCACGTCTTTACGCAATCGCGGTACTTCGAAAACACCCCAACGTGAAAAAACTCGGCGACGGGCGGACCTCAGTTCCGCGTCCGCTCGGGATGGTGATCTCGAAAACGGATCGACATGGCCGAATAGTCCGCGTCGTCCGTCATTAAAAGAGTCTGACGAACTCGTTGGCCGTGAAGGAACGCTTGAGTCCACAAACGTCAACAACGCTGCAATTCACAAGACTCAGCCTCGTTTCCAGCGGCATTTGTCTGCCGTTGAGAAGTCGAACGAAGAAGTCCGCCAGGCCAGAATCGATGATCCAGATCAGAGAGTGACGCAGTCTGGATTCAGCGACGAGGCAGAGGTTCGAGAACAATCTCGGAATTCCAACGAAGAAAAACGAAGGGGATCTGGCGAGAGTCTTGGGTCGAACCGACGCGACACAAGATCCGAACCATTAACGTGGGCAGCTGCAGTCGAACGTCTCAACGAATTTGACATTCGAAGTTTTCGGCTTGAACCTGGTGGCCGATCGGGTCAGTTCGTGTTTATCTGCTCGTACTCGTCGCCCGATGAACCCAGTGTTTCGTACCGATTCGAAGCCGGTGCGGACGAGCCATTGAAGGCGGTCGAAAAAGTCATTGAGCAAATCGTCGAATGGCGGCGTCAGCGATGATCTCCCATTTTCCATCAGGACGCTCGTTCGGGGCGTTGAGATCGGGGTGGCCAGCCTCTTCTTATGACGGACAACGCTGGGCGTTTTTCGCGAGAAATCCGCTGGATTCGCCCACTGTCATCGTTTTGGACGGAACCCATGCCGCCTGTGTTCGTACAGTAAAGATGGCCCGTATTGAAGCCGCGCTGCTTGTTTCTGATGTGGCCCTGTCGGCAAAACGACTCGCACAACTTGCGACTCTCGCCGATGTCAGCGAAGCAAAGCAACTCATTGAAAAACTGAATATCGCATACGACCTCGATCGATGTGCATTCCGCATCGAACCAGTGGCGAGTGGCTTTCGCCTTTTAACACGACCAGTCTATTCGTTCTGGTTGGGAAAACTGCATCAGCGACAAGCCGAACTACGACTGACGCCCCCGGCGCTTGAGACGCTTGCGATCGTGGCATACCGTCAACCGATTACGCGAGCTGACGTCGAAAAGGTTCGGCGAGTCAATTGCACCGATATGTTGAAGTATCTTATGGAACGGGGCCTCGTTCGCATCGGTGGCGAAGACGATTCGCTTGGTCGACCGTTTCTTTATGAGACGACCCGCCAGTTCCTCGAACTATTCGGCCTCAGAAGTCTCGATGCACTTCCGATGTCTGAGTCACTACGCAAACCCCGCACGGTCCCCTCGCTTGCAATCGAGTCCGACGGTACGGATTCTGACGGCATCGATTCTGCCGCCTAGCGATTGTTTGTGGTTATTCTCGAACCATCTCAATAACGTACTCGGCCGCGTTAACAAGTTCAGGACTGTTGTCGGCAAGGATGAGCGTATGGCCGTTGGCAATCAGTTCTCGGAAGCAAGAAATCAGTTTGGCGACGTCGGTGGGGTGCAGACCGGTGGTCGGTTCGTCGCAGATAATCAGGCCAGGTCCCCGGCTGGGCATTGCCAGGCGGGCGGCGAGTTTTATTCGCTGGGCTTCGCCACCTGAAAGCGTTTCTGATGGCTGACCAAGGACCAGATAATCGAGGCCGATCTGTTTGAGCAGCTGAAATCGATACTGCACCCGGGGCTGGCTGCGGAAGAAGGTGGCTGCGTCCGAGACACTCATTGCCAGCGTGTCGGCGATGGAACGACCGCGATATTTCACGTCGAGCAATTCCGGTCGATAACGGGTGCCGTTGCATTCGGGACAGACGAGCGTCACGTCAGGCAGAAATTGCATGGCGTGTTTTAATAAACCGGTCCCCAGGCAACTGCGACACCGACCACCAGTCGCCGAATTGAAACTGAAATGCTGAGCCGTGAAACCTCGCTGCTTTGCGTCGGTCGTTGCAGCGAATGTCTGCCGAATTTCATCGAAAACTTCCAGCCAGGTTGCGGGGTTGCTGCGGCTCGATTTCGTTAAAGGAGATTGATCAATAAGTACGGCATCCACCAGCTCGTTCCCGCCGGACAACTCGCAGGTTCCTGGTGAATCGATCGCGCACGGCAGTCCGAGTCGTTGGCAGAAGGCCGGATACAAGACCTGAGTTACCAGCGATGTCTTACCACTTCCGCTCGGTCCTGTGACGACACACAACTGTCCCAAGGGAAATTCAACCGCATAATCAAGCAGATTGTGGTGCTGGACCTTGGATAAGCGGATTTTTGAAGTTTTCGACGGGAGCTTACGATGGGCCGGTTTGCTTCCTTGTGCTGATATTCCTGCATCGAGTGCAGCGGGTGGCCCCTGATAAACAATCGTGCCGCCCGATGGTCCTGCGCCTGGACCCAGTTCCACCACATAATCGGCGGAAGCGACAACGGACGGCGAGTGATCAACGGCAATCACGCTGTTTCGCAGTTCCTGAACTCGTCGCAAGGCGGCGATCACGCGTGGTATTTCAGATGCTGCGAGACCGGCGGACGGTTCATCAATGATAACCAGCGTACCCGTGATCCGCGATCCAATCACGGCGGCTAACATCAAGCGACGTGCTTCCCCGCCCGATAACGTCTCGGCCGACCGGTCCAGAATCAGATAATCGAGCCCCAAGTCACAGACTGCATTCAATCGCTGTGAAATGTCTTTACGGATCAACTCCGTTCGTTGAAGCTCGTCCGCATGGAGTGACTTCTTCAATTCGTACACAAAAGCCATGACTTCGGCAGCGGTCTGGCCACACAGGTCGGCAATCGACTTATTCACAAGCTTGACAGCTCGCGCTTCGTCCCGAAACCGAGTCCCTTCGCAAGTCAAACATTGAGACGTCTCTGAACCGGAGATCGTGCCTCGACCGGTTCCTCGACACGTCAGGCAGGCTCCGGACGAAAAGTGGCTGAAGAGTCGTGGTTCCACGGGTAAGAATTGTTGACCACAACCAGTACAGGTCAGATCGCGGCGAAACTCCAAAAAATTCCACGGCCGGCCATCGATCAAACGGGTCTCTGCTTCGGTGGTAGAAGTGCTGGCGTCGATCAAGAGAGTGCATTGACCCTCCCCTTCGCGTAAGGCGGATTCGGCACTTTCCAGCAGTCGTTCCGTCGACACCTTTCCAACGACGACGCGATCGATGATGACCAGAATATCACCAGACTTCGGCCACGCAGGATTCGTACCAAGGTCATGAGTAACTCCGTCCCAGATCGCTCGCGAGAACCCTCGGGCCAACCACATTTTGGCGGGTTCTTTTTCTTTCCGATGGGGGACGTAGAAACCAATCTGACACTTTGTTCCTGCTGCGATTGCATTAATCGCCAGCACGACGTCGGAGGCGGATTGGGAGCGGACTTCCAGCTGGCATGCTGGGCAAATAATTCGGCCCAGGCGAGAAAACAACAGCCGCAACCCGTCCAGCACATCGGCGAGGTTGCCGACAGTAGATCGTCCACTCTGACGTTGCCTACGAACCCGGTCGCTACGGATCGCGATCGCTGGAGGGACATGAGCGATTCGGTCGGCGTCCGGACGGTCAATCCGTTCGAGATGTTGCCGAGCTGAAATCGAAAAACTTTCGATGTAACGACGTTGGCCTTCGGCGTACAACGTATCAAACGCGAGGCTGCTTTTGCCCGAACCACTGACACCCGACAGAACGACAAGCCGACCAAGCGGAATATCGAGATCGATATTCTTCAGGTTATGAACGCGGACCCCGCGCAGCTCCATCCGGCGAAGTAAGGGGAGGGCAAGTGGCGGTATGGATTGTTTGGTGATAAGAGACATCAGTCGACCGTAAAAGGATTGGGGTCGGTTTAATAGAGGTTTTTGGACAAATATCAGCCTCACGCGAGAAACCCATCCTCGCGACACGTTCTGACGAAAGCAACGACATTGCGCCACCAATAGAGAACAGCTTGCCTTGGGATATGACGATGAGTATTCTCAGATATCAACTGCGATTGATGTTTTAATGGGTCGAATTCATGCATGGGCCGTGCCGAAATTCCTTCTTTTTTTTGCTGACTTGGATCGCAGCAACTGTCGTGGTTTCAGCCCAGGAGACTGACCAGACGGCTGAGCGGGAATTCTTTGAGCGTCAGGTGCGGCCAATACTAGCTCGCCATTGCCTGTCGTGTCATGGTGGCGACACGAAGATTAAGGGTGGTTTGCGGCTGGATTCTCGTGCGGGCTGGAAAACCGGTGGTGACAGTGGTCCGGCGATTGTCGCGGGGGACCTTGATGCCAGCCTGCTGATCAAGGCGGTTCGCTACGGCAAAGACAGTTATCAAATGCCCCCCGACGGAAAATTGCCCGACGCTGCAATTCGTGTGTTGGAGACCTGGGTCCAGAATGGGGCTTTCGATCCGCGCGAGGGTGAGGCGGTAGCCCCTCGAAAAGGAATCGATCTGGAGGCTGGTCGCTTACACTGGTCTTACCGACCGATCCTAAATTATCCCGTTCCGAATATCAGCGTCCCGGGAACACGTTCCGATATCGACCGGTTTCTTCTGGCCAAAATGCAGGAATCTGGACTTACGCCGGTCGCCGAAGCGACTTCTCAGGAACTTGTTCGACGCCTTTATTTTGACTTAACAGGTTTGCCGCCGACGCCGGAACAACTGGCCGATTATTGTCGTGAGCCGAGCGAGACTCGGTATGTGGAACTGGTGGATCGCTTGCTGGCGTCACGAGCGTTTGCGGAACATTGGGGCCGACATTGGCTGGATATTGCACGTTATGCTGAATCGCTGACGTTACGCGGGTTCGTCCTGAAGGATGCGTGGCGCTATCGCGACTATGTCATTCATTCGTTCCACGAAGATCGACCTTATGACGAATTTCTGCGTGAGCAGATTGCGGGTGACTTGTTGCCCGAAGGGACACTTGCCGAACGACAAAGGCGGCTGGTTGCGACGAGCTATCTAGCGCTGGGCAATCACAACCTGGAAGAGCAGGATAAGAAAACGCTCGAAATGGATGTGGTTGATGAGCAGTTGGATGTGATCGGAAAGGGATTGCTGGCGCAGACCGTGACCTGTGCTCGTTGTCACGATCATAAGTTCGATCCGATCCCGACCCGTGACTATTACGCGCTAGCCGGGATCTTGAAAAATTCACCGATGCTGACGCATGCAAATGTTTCTGTTTGGACCTCGCGCCCGTTGCCGCTGAATCCCGAGGAAGAAACGATTCATGCCGCGCGTGAAAGTCGCATTGCCGAACTCACCAAGGGATTGGCGGAACGAAAACAGGAGTTGGCGAAGCTGACCAAAACAGGGACATCGACGCAAACGAACGTGAGTAATGTCGCCAGCTTGCCGGGTCGAGTCGTCGATGACAAAGAGGCTCAGGTGATTGGCCAGTGGAAGGCATCGCAAAGCGTCAAGCCTTATATCGGGGAGGGCTACTTGCATGACGACCATGAAGGGCTGGGGAACAAGTCGCTGACGTTTCAGCCGAAGCTACTGCCGCCGGGCAAGTATGAAGTCCGATTCGCCTACACGCCAGGTTCGAACCGGGCGACGAATGCCTCGATCCGAATTTCGAGTGCGGATGGCGACAAGACCGTGACGGTGAACGAACGGCTGGCACCACTGCTTGACGGTCACTTTGTGTCTTTGGGGGCTTTTCGTCATGAACCGAATGGACAATTTTTTGTGATCGTGACGAATGAAGGGGCTGATGGGCACGTGATTGCCGACGCCGTCCAGTTTCTGACCGAAGAGGATCTGGCTGCCATGAAACAGACGCCAGTGGTGCCGACGGAAGTCAGCGAAGCGCAGCGGGCATTGGAAAAGACCGTTGCCGAACTGGAAAAAGAACTAAAAGAGGTACAGAAATCGGGTCCGGTACGACCTACCGTGTTGTCTGTGACCGAAACGGCGAAGCCCGCAGATACCTATATCCATGTTCGTGGCCTGGTGAGCAATCAGGGTCCGACCGTTCCCCGAGGTTTTTTGCAGGTGGCGACGCAAACCGAAGTCCCATTAATTCCCGAAGGAACGAGTGGTCGACTTGAGCTGGCTCGCTGGTTGACATCGACCGAACAGCCGCTGGTTCCTCGTGTGTACGTCAATCGAGTCTGGCATTGGTTGTTCGGAGCGGGTCTGGTCCGGACGCCCGATAATTTCGGCACGACGGGTGAGCCGCCGACTCATCCCGAATTACTGGATTGGCTGTCGCGTCGCTTTATCGACGATGGCTGGTCAACCAAAAAACTGGTGAAGCGAATAGTTCTGTCGCAGACGTATCGCCTTGGTTCGCAGCCGGGAGAACAGGAATCGCGTGATCCCGATTATCGAATGTGGAGCTGGCGTTCGCGGCGACGTTTGCCCGCCGAATCACTACGCGACACGATCTTGATAGTGAGTGGCACTTTGGACGAATGTCCGGGGGGGGCGACTTATCCGGCAACGCGTGAAAGCGACTACGGCGCCCCTGTCGAATTGCCGCTTCGAACCGTCTATCTGCCAGCATTTCGTAATGCGACACCCGAGTTCCTGGAAGTGTTTGACGGTGCCGACGCAAGTGTCGTGACGGGTGCTCGCAACGTCAGCACGGTGGCACCTCAGTCATTGTTCCTGATGAATCATTCGTGGGTCCGAACCTGCAGCAAACAGATAGCCGAACGGGTAATGGGGAATACTCAATTGACCGATGATTCTGAACGCCTGAACTGGCTGCATCTGAGCCTGCTGGGACGTTCTCCCTCGTCGGAGGAAAAGAATCTGTTGTTGGAAGTCGTTCGTACGTCCGCGAAACCAGAACTTGAACGATGGTCTGATGTCGCGCACGTGCTAATCTGTTCGATAGAATTCCGATATGTCCCGTAAGATTTGTCAAACTTTGAAATCAGGGTTTTACGAAAGTAGCCATCATCGCTCCGCGGTTGTCAGTTTTTGTAAGTTGAGAATGGTAAGCCACAATCCGTAGCATGGGCTTCAGCCCGTGCGACACAACATCTTGTGCGGGCTAAAGCCCACACTACAAAAACTGACAACCTCTCCGCTTGATGAGCATTGTTCGAGAACCTATCAAATTCCAATCCGCATATTCTCAAATCAGAAATTCAATCGGAATATCTGCCCCGATGCGTCGGCAACGTTTGAATCGTTTCCGACGCATGCTCATCACGCGGAGCGATGATGGCTACTTTGGAAGAAATCTTGAAACGTGACTTATCGGAGCAAGTTTCAAACCCGAAGACACCAAGACCATGGCACCCGATCGTTTACGGTCGAGACCGCTTAGGACGCACTCTGCCCCCCCCCCCACACACTCTGGCGAAACCCTTGCCATCGCTTCCTGTGCAATTGATTGTCTATCATGTGGCTAAGGAGCTTTTCTCTCGACTCACGGCGAAGTGCATTCTTCGCGTTCTTGCAACAGACAATTCCTGGGCATCATCATGAACTATCGACGATTCTGGCCGTATCCATTCATTGTCGTTTTGCCCTTCGTAACCTGGGGGTTTGCTAATGAGGCCGTCGCGCAAACGGACTCGTTGCCGTTTGCAGATCCTTCGAAGATGTTCGAAAGAATGTTTGGTGAAGATACCGAGGCTGAACGAGCCGCTTTGGAAAAAACAGCAGTGTCTCTCGACGACGAGACAAAGCTGGGCAAACAAATGGTGCAGTCGGCACTTGCCTCGCTGAAAGCTGAGCAAATTAAGGTTCTCACGGAAGGCCGTGATGTTGAATACCTCAAGAGCCTTGTGGCTACGCTGCAGCCGTACATGCGAAACAAGAATCGGTACAAGTCGATTCAGGTGATGGTGGCTCAGTCTCCGCGCATTGACGCTCGGTCTTTTCCAGGCGGTACGCTGATCTTCTTCGAGGGGCTGATCGATGCGGCGGGAAATGAAGCAGCTCTGGCTGGAATTGTCGGACACGAATTGTCGCATCTTGATCGCGGTCATCAGCTGATCCCGCTGAAGCGAATGAAAATCATGGAGAAATCGTTTTCCTCACCGGATAGTTGGGATGCGTTCATGAATTCTCAATCGAACATGACCAAGATGTGGACTCGTCCATTTCGACCGGAAGACGAACGAGATGCCGACCGAGACGGCGTCGCCTGGTCGTATGCCGCTGGATACGACCCGCGCGAACTGGCGAAACTCTTCCAGAAGAAAGCAAGCAAAACATCCGTTGCCGAAGACCTGCCGTGGGCGACGTTCTTTCGATCTCACCCGAACGATCAGGAGCGACAGGAAGCGATATTGAAGCAATTCAAACAGCTCAATCAGAAACAGCGGCCGAAGGAACCACTTTTCGTTGGTCGCGAGAACTTGATCAACCGCTTTTCGCGGAAGCAGGAAAAAGAGGCCATGAAATAAGGAAACGTATAATGGCAGAGAAAATAATTCCAACATCGATTCGCACGGTGAGGACATGGCCCAGAACCCAATCCACAACGTAGCAGCAGGAACACGCATGCACGGTCAAACTACAGGTACAGGTCCAAAAACAAAGGAAAGAAAGGTTGGAACACTAATCAGCACTCATCTTCGCTAATCAGAAAAATCAAAGGTCTTTTCATTTTGCCTGGTTTTTATTCGTGGGATTCGTCAGATTCGTGGTCAAAAATCTTTCTCTTTGTTCCAAACAACTTAGAGAAAAGCCACAAAGTCTGGTTAATATTCAACGCTTATGTCGGTGGAAAATTCGCCTCTTGCATAGATTTGCGTGGTGAGAATGACAGGTTATCAGGAGAAAAAGTTGGAAACAGTCGCAGAAGGTCGATACCGGCACTACAAGGGCAATGAGTACACCGTGATCGGTATGGCTCAACATAGCGAAACGCTGGAAGAACTGGTGGTCTACAGACAGGAATATGGGGACCTTGGGCTTTGGGTGAGGCCGAAGAAAATGTTCGCTGAAACCGTCACGGTTAACGGTCAAACGATTCCACGGTTTCAATGGATCGGCGAAGTGGTTTCACCTTAAGGGTGTCGAGCTGAATCAGGTCGCTCATTTTTTGAGAGGAATTCGATGGGCAGCCGTGACAGCCTCCTGACCCGCACGAAGTTGACGAGGGCTCACGGACCAGGCGGTAGCCGCGCATGATTAGCACGACTACCGCCCAGGTGACGCAGGCCACAACGACAACAAACTGCCAGTCGAAGCTCAAAAGAAAGTTTCCTATCATCTGAAAAATCAAGGATTCGGATCGAAGGTCTATCCCTTTTCGGACCATTTCCAATCGGTGACGCCCCGCAGGTTGCGGATCGCCTCGGTTGGCCATCCACCCTGCGACAGGGTAATGATCGTATTGGCACTCATTTCTAACGTATCATGATGTGATTCATGATCGAGTCCTGCAAGATGACCGCTGAGTAGAACGTTATTCATCTTCAGCAGCGGGCTATCGCCGGGAAGTGGTTCGACTTCGAAGACATCCAGGCCAGCACCGCGTAGGTGTCCCGATTGCAATGCCTGCACCAGGGCTGTTTCGTCGATCAGCAATCCTCGGGCGGTATTGATGATGACCGAACCGGGTTTCATGATCGCAAATGTTTTTGCATTCATGACGTGCTTCGTTTCGGCACTCATTGGCAGATGCAGAGTGACATAGTCAGACCGGGCCAACAACTCTTCGAAGGTAGCGAGTTCAACGCCCCACTGTTCGCAGAATTCCTTCTGGGGGTATGGTTCGTACGCGACAACTTTCATCCCGAGTCCGACCGCCCTGGTGGCCACAGCCCGGCCGATTCGGCCAAGCCCGACGATGCCCAGCGTTCGCCCCATGACCCGAGGTGTCGATGCTCGAATCCAGGTACAGGCTCGCACATACTGGTCTCGTGAGGGGAAGCCGCGAGCCACACCCAGCAGCAAGGCAAACGTATGTTCTGCCACCGCATGGTGGTTGACGCCGGGGGTTGTAGCGACGATCACTCGATGCCGATCGCAGGCAGCAACGTCGATCGCATCGAATCCGACACCGGTTCGGGCCAAGACCCGTAACTTGGGGCATGCGGCAATCAGGGATTCGGGCCACGGTTCTGAACCAGCCACAACAGCAACACAATCGCGCACAATTGGCAATAAGTTTGCGGGTTCATAAAGATTCACGTCGCGAGGGGCATCGACGACGTCGAATCCCGCTTTTGTCAGCATATCTGTATGCGGTCCCGCGTCTGTACTAAGTGCGGTGCAAATAATCTTCGGCATCTCGCTATTCCTGAAACGAAAAGAAACAATAGATGGCTTGTCGGACGAAAGAGTATTACATCGACTCTTCCAAAAAACACTTCGAACTTCACTCAGGAACGGCGGGTGGTTTTGGAGACTCCGCTTCGGTTCCCGGAGGATTGGGAATATCTTTAACGGGTGGCTTTGCAGATGTTTCTGTCGGCGAGGCGTCCGTTGGTTGGCCTTGTGTGGTTGCGGTTCCGAGTCCTAAATCTCCCTCAATCGGAATTATGGCTGACTGCAAAACAAGCTTCGACTTCGTTTTCTCATCGGCCTTATCGTTTTGAACCCACACGACCAGGGACAAAGGCCCTTGAATTGGTGGCTTCATCTCGGCAGGAAATTCAAATCGACGCCCGGCCTCGTACTGTTGAATGTAGTTGACGAGATTTTTTTGCAGGTCTGATACAGGGATTGAAGCGGAATACTTCAACTCGCCCTTCTTGGGTGGAATTCCCTTGGCAACTCCGAGCATATCACGAACCAGATACTCATGATCGCGGATACCATTTGATCCGCCAGGGATGATTGTGTGTAGTTCATTTTCAACGATGGCCAGTCGCAGCCGACAAGACGGAAGCAGTTCATCAGGAATGCCCGTGGCGGCAGCGGAAATATTGAGTTGCCCGTCTGTCACCGCTGCGGTCAATTCGAGGGCCACTTCGGTTTTGTCGGCGAGCCTCGGATCGATGACTTGACGAAGTACCGAGTAGGCTTGACCGGCCGCCTGGATTGGACCGGCATAAAAGCGAGCATCAACGATCATCCCATTGATGACGATGGTTGGCGTTGATGCAGTTTCGTAATAGGCTCCGCGTTCTTCAGAATCCTGATTCACCAATCCGTCAGGTAAGGGAATATGCTGGTGATGTCTGACGATGATCACTTCATCGGGTTTGAAGGTTTTTCCAAGGGCTGCCAGTGCCAGATCGGCGCTGACGCAAGGTGGACATTGCATTCCGGTGAATAATTCGACGAGTACTCGTTTATTTCCTCGATCCGCTGCCGCAGGTACCGGAATCTTTTCCTGGATTTCGGCGAGATATTCCCCAATCTTTTTCCGATAGACTTCGTCGACGAATTGCTGAAATCCATCCTCACTTCCATTCTTTTCAGACCACAATTTCTTGAGAGATTCGCTTGGTGTCGAAGTATCTGGCGGTTGGCCGGCGCGCAATCTCAGCAATGTTGATTCAAGCATCGGAAGCGCGACAACTTCAGACAGATAGCTGATGGCAAGATCAAGTTGTCCAGTTCGTTCGGCCTGAGTGGCAAGAGCGAACAGAATCTCGGCATTATACGGTTGCTTCTTGAGTAACTCCGTCAATTCGGTAAACGCAGCCACTTTGGCTTCGTCCGTCGATGATGCGGAAGTGATGTCTTGTATCCGAAGAATCGCGTTCGCCGCTTCCCGGTAGGCAGTAAATGTCTCCTTTAACGATGCACGGTCTTCGCCCAATTTGGGTTCAGCTGCATCCAGGTGCGGGAGTGCCATCTTTGTAAACTGACGTCCATTGATCAAACTGACTGCGGTAACGATTTCCGCACGGGCGAGCCAGCGTTCGCCCCAAATCTTTGCAGCTGAGAGATATTCATCAATGACTTCTTTCAGTTTTGCTTCGTCAAATCTGGCCGGGATGTGGCCTTGAACCAGACTTGCGAAAACGTCCTGTGCAATCGGGCTGATTCGATGCTCGCGTGCTGCATTCAAAATATCTTCAGGTTTGGCTTCTTTGGATTTCACCAAGGCTTCAAAGACATCCGTCGCAGGGGGAAGTCCTGTGGGGCCGAAACGTTCGAGAGTCTTTTCATCGGTGGGAAGAAGTCGAGTGAGCAGGATTTCATTCGGACCCGATCGGATATTGCCTCGAATAAACCCTTGTTGAAACGTTCCTTCGAAATCAAATGCGGCATGGCTCGTTTTGAAGAACAGCTTGATGGAATCGCCCTGAACGTCAGTCTTAACAAGTTGTGTTTTATCGTTTTCGTCCTTGTCGCGGCTCGTGTCTAACATCTCACCAACGAATTTTCCGTCAGGTCCTTTAGACAGTTTGATCATCCATCGATAGTTGTCGTTCCGCTGGGATGTCACGACGACCACCCAGTTTCCTTCCATCGTTTTGACATCTCGCTTGACGGGAATCACGTTCTTCTTCGACTTTCCAGAGCCATCCGCAGCGGCGTTCGCTCCGCCGTCTTCAGTTGACACCGATGTCGACGTTTTGGAATTGCAGCCAATTGTGAGTGCGAATAAAAGAATCAGACATCGAGTCCAATAAGTCACTGATTGCATTTCCACAAATTCCTGTCTTAAAATCTGTCAAAGGAAAAACTGACGACGCCCATGCAAACGTCAAGATGCACCTGAAATCCGCGTGCATGAAGATAGCTGCCCGGACTCGGAAAGCCCAGTATGGCAGCGCTGTATCGTCGCATCGTCGCCACCTTCCTCTATCCGTTCTCGTTACCTGAGTCCAGCGACGCTCGAAGAGATCGTCTGAACGCCGATCCACCTGCAACGTTGACTACGGGTTAAACTATGATTGGTTCAGTTGTTTTTCGCAGCAGGCTTTTCAACGACTCCCCACATGTGACCTCCCTTTTCACCATGCTGCCAGGTTCCGACGTACCGATCCCCGTGGAACATCACTCGAGAAGTAAATGTTCCCATCCCCGGAATCGTCAAATCGGTCAGTGACATGACGGGAGTGTCATCGGCCCAATAGACCTTGATAACGATCGGAATATCGACTTCATTATCCCCGATTTTCATTTTGGAAGTGATCACCCAATCGTCTCCATTAAGTTTTTTCGCCGAGACAATCTGGTATCGATCGGGCTTGTTGGGTACAGAGTCCTTACCATCCAGACTGAAAAAACCTGCAAGGGTTGCTCCTGTTAATTTTGACGCGAACGCCTTTTCCCGCGCTTCACGGTCACCCTTCTTGTCCGAATCAGCCGCCAACGCAGAGACTGACACGGCACAAAGCAGCAGTGCAACAATCAGCAGCAATCTTCTCATTTGGACTTCCTTTATTTGAGGATACAGTACTGTCGCAATCAAAATCGAATTTCAACCATCACGTCATGCATGTTCGAGAACATACAGTGCGTTATCCGCTCGGACATTTGCCGCCCACGCCTGATTTGCTGCTCGCCCGCGGATAATTGGTATTTCAAAAACAATTTTGAATTTCATTTGTTCGCAGAGCTCGCGAAAGTCGATCATCGAAAGAAAATGCAGGTTCGGAGTATTGTACCAATCGTACGGAAGCGAACCCGTGATCGGTGCCCGTCCATGAAGTAGAATTTGGACACGGATCCACCAATGTCCATAATTCGGAACCAGAATGACTGCCCGTTTCGCAACGCGCAACATCTCGCGCAACAGTTCTTGAGGATGCCGCACCTGCTGTAGGGTCTGGCTGAGAACGGCAAAATCGAAGGATTGTTCCGGGATTTCTTTCAGGCCGCGATCAAGGTCTGATTGAATGACGGGCATCCCTTTTGAAATGGCTTCAATCACTTCGCGATGATCAAGTTCGATCCCTTGAACAGAGCAGCCAAGCTCATCTCGAAGTCGGCATAACAGTCGCCCGTCACCACAACCCAAGTCGATCACGCGGCTTGATCGGCCGATCTGATCCATGATCAAACGATCTGTTAACGCGGCGGTGGGGTCAAGAACACTGTAGCGTCGCACGGGAAAACTCCGTCGTTCGGGAAAGAATCCTAGGGAAAGCGATTCGGCTCGATTCATTCCTCTGTGATCAAAATGTTTTTACGAAACTCGAATGCGCCGGTAGGTCTCACGCAACAACGGTGTTACGAGTTCTTCAAGTTGCTCGATCTCCAACAGGAATGAATCGTGCCCGAACACGCTTTCCAGCTCTAAATAGGTCACGTGCCGATGGGTCTCAAGCAGCGCACTGACGATCTCGCGACTTTGACTGGATGGGAAAAGCCAATCGGAATGATACGAGGTAATCAGAAATCGAGCCTCGGTCTGGCCGAGTGCATCTCGCAGTGACCCGCGACGTTGCGCCAGATCAAAGTAATCCATGGCACGAGTCAGATAAAGATAACTGTTGGCATCAAATCGTTCGATGAAGCGTTTTCCCTGATAATGCAGATAACTTTCAATTTTGAATTCTGTCTCGCGCTGCAAATCGTACGCGAGATTATCGCTATGTTGGAGATCGCGACCAAATTTCCGTTCGATCGACGCCTCCGACAGATACGTAATGTGTGCAATCATCCTCGCCAGCGCCAAACCTGTGCGAGGGCCCACTTCTCCGTATTTTGAGGCATCCGAGCCATAGTAATCACCATGTTGGAATTGGGGATCGGTCGTGATCGCACGGCGTCCAACCGCATTGAAAGCAATCCCCTGTGCCGATAGCTTCGCTGCCGTTGCCAGGCAGATCGCCGCTCGCGCCATTTCAGGGTATCGAGAGACCCAGTCGAGCACCTGCATCCCCCCGAGACTACCGCCAATGACCGCCAATAGCCTGGTAATGCCCAGCTTCTCAACCAAGCCGACATGGACATCGACGATGTCACTGACCGTGATAAACGGAAACTTCAGCCCGTAGGGCTGGCCGGTTTCAGGATTGATGCAACTGGGTCCCGTTGTTCCCTGACACCCACCCAGAACGTTGGCACAGACGACGAAGTATTTCGTTGTATCAAGGGCTTTGCCAGGCCCGACCAGGCCGTCCCACCAACCCGACTTGCGACTGTCAGCCGAATGCTTTCCCGCCACGTGTGCGTCGCCTGTCAACGCATGGCAGACGAAAATCGCGTTATCCTTTTCCGGTGTCAATTCGCCATAAGTTTCATAGGCGACTTTGACTGGGCCAAGTTTTACACCGCTTTCCAGTGTGAGCAAGTTTGGCGGTTCAAATAATGTCGCGAATTGTGTCTGGACAATTCCGACAGACTGAGCGTCGTTAGATCCATCAGGCGGAGCAATCTCGGAAGCCATGTCAGCGGATTATTCCTGAAAACGTAACTCGTCTCACGCCGGAAAGCGAAGCATCATTGGAACGCAGGCTTCCGAATCTCAAACCGCGATTGGCGACGCTGGCCGCCCAAGGCAACCTCTTTACGCGGCCAATCGGCGTGCAACATTGATCTCAGCGTGATTATAGCGGTAGAAACTCGGGGGTGCCACGGTTTTGGAGTCTTCGACAAGGCCGTGTCTTCATGGTTCGATAACGTGTCGAAGAGCACGGCTTAACCGAAGACAGTAAAAATTGGTTCTTCGTTCTTGGTTCTTCGTTCTTGGTTCTTCGTTCAAAACCAAGTTGGAAGAACACAGCTTAACCGACGACGGTAAAACCGTGGCACCCTTTTCATAGATTCCTGCTTCAAAACGCTTTTGTCCCCTCCAACGCAAACATTCCCTCTTTGGTTCGTTTTATCAGTTCAGCTTTGCCCTCCCGTTGTGAAATCTTCGCGGCCCCGGAAGAAACAGAACGTTCTCAGTTCGGAAAACTGTCAAAAGCGTCGTTGAATCTGTATGTTGCCGATGCGAGCATGTCGGTACTACCAGGAATTGCGGCCAGAAGAGAATTGTCATGACGAAAATCATTACCGGTGTTTTGCCGATCGCTCATACGCCGTTTCTAAACGATGACAGTATCGATTTTGAAAGCCTGCGGCGACAAATCGATTGGGCCTATTCCGTTGGCGCGGACGGTTTTGGTACCGGAATGGTCTCGGAACTGCTGCGCCTGACGTTTCATGAGCGTGTTGCGTTAACCGAAACGCTCGGTGCCATTAACGCAGGTCGAGGTTCTTTCGTGGCGGGGGTGGGGGCAGAATCTACCAATCAAGCCATCGAATACGCGAAAATCGCCGAAAAAGCAGGTGCGTCGGCGGTCATGGCGATTCCCCCGCTTTCGACGCGATCACCCGCGCACGCAGTCCGAGAATACTTTGTCGCATTAGCGGAAAGTATTTCGATACCCGTGATCGTGCAGGACGCGTCAGGTTATGTGGGTCAACCAATTCCACTGGATGTCAGTGTCGAATTGATCAAACGCTTTGGAAGCGAAAAAATCCTCTTTAAACCCGAAGCCTCACCGATTGGCCCGAATGTTTCAGCCCTTCGCAATGCCACGGGCGGCAGCGCAAGAATCTTTGACGGTTCGGGCGGCATCTGTCTGGTGGACTGTGCACGCCGTGGGATTGTCGGGACCATGCCTGGTATGGAGTTTCTACCGGGTGTGATCGCATTGTGGAAAGCACTTGTCCGAAAGGACGAAGAGGCGATCTACCGCCTGCATTTTCCGATTTGCGCACTGGTCGCTCTGCAACTTCAGGCGGGACTCGACGGTTTTCTGGCGGTCGAAAAGTACCTCCTTCATCGCATGGGCCTTTTCACGACCGATCGACGTCGTCAGCCCAATGCCTGGAGTCTCGATGACGAGACGCGTGCCGAATTAAACCGTCTGCTGAGCCACCTTGATGGTGCAGTGGCTTCTGTGAGCACAAAAAGAACGTAGTCCGTTGTCCAATCGAATTCTCATGTGCCACTGCTTGAACGTCTTCGGTCAAGCAGTGCTCTT
>CAILLA010000069.1 GCA_903834925.1 uncultured Schlesneria sp. | reverse complement strand
GTCTCTTGAGTTTGGCGGGACAAGCTGATTCCAAGCAATCCGTAGAGGACGTACTCGTCAATCGATTGCAGTCCGAGCGGGGCATACACGGTGACGGTGGCTGCACGCCTCTCTCCTGCCGCTTGGAACGCGTATTCCGTTTCGAACGTCGATGATGGGAGCAGCCCGCCTTGCAATGGCCAGAGAGCGGTCTCCAGCAGGGAAAGCTGAGCTATCCCCTCTCTGTCGATGCCGGGCAATCTGTATCGGTTCACAGGTTTCACGCCATCAGGAATAGGTTTGGAAGTCATGCGTGAGGAGAGCGAACTGGTGGGATCTGAGGGGCGTTCAACGCATCGAGCGTAAGGCCCAAAGGATCAGCGAGTCGAAAATGACTATGGACTAAAACCTTTCTAGCGGAAAAAAGCACGGAAGAACGCACGCTTCGGTTTCGCCGCTTTCGGCGTCTTGCCGGTGGACTTCGCAGAAGACGGACCATCCGTCTGCTTGCTTGTCTCGGCATCGACCACGGACGATTTCGTCCGTTTCGAAGTTTCTGGCAGGGTGAGTTGCTGCTGCAACGATCCGATGAGGACATTCCCCTCTCGGAGTCGCTCGCTGAGACCGGAGATCAACTCCATCTGAGTCTTGAGCATTTCGGATTGCTGCGTGATTTGTTGGTTTTTGATCGTGAGTTCCTGCCGAAGCATCGAGATCAATTCTGAATTTGCATCAGTCCCATCGCGGGGTGACGTCGCAGTCCCCTCTTTTTCGGAAGCCGTTTCGATTGGAACGGTACGCTGGAGAAGCTCTTCGGAAATGTGCCACGCGAAGTTCTCGCCTTTGAGCCGCAGCTTCAAAACATCCTCGGGGCTTGGCTGAATATGCGAACGATCGGGATGGTGATCGTCTTCAATGATCGGATAAATCACGCGTCGGATTGAACTCGATGATTTTCCGGTGCGCTGCGCAGCTTCCTTGACCGTAAGAAACGAAGACATGAAAGGGGAGTGGAGAAACCGGTCTAGCCTACCATGCCTCCGTCTCTTGGCAACGCTCTATGGCACCGTTTCGGCAGGATGTCCAGCCAAGTTTCGACAACGTTGCGGTATGTCTCCGCAAGGTGTCTGGACGCTTCAAGGGGTGCCAAGCGGATTCCACGACGGGGTTTCGTGAGGGTCTCGCACGGAAGGTCAAGACGTGTGCGGAAACACTCCATCGACAGCCTGTCAGAGACGGTACAGGCATCCTTTCAGTTCCATGCACGAAAGCATGTCGAATGGGTTTCTGGAAACCATGTGATAGGGGATTCGCCGCTTCCAGACTGGATTCCACGACCTACCAAATGGGAAACGTGGAACGCTGCCGAATACTTGCCAGTCCCTTTCACGAGACGACTTCGCCGATACCGATGTGAAAGGCGTTTGTCGTGTGCGAAGGGAGCCGAACGAAGACAGAACTCTCCGTGATAACACACCCAAGAGACGACTGAGGGGGACGATGGCCTCCCGTCCGCTGCATCAATCACCGGCGATGTGTGCGGAACGCAGTCCGTTTTATTGTCACGCCGAATCCATCGGTGTGTGTCAATTGCGCTTCACATCCTCCACGCGCACGATCGCTCCTGGTCTGCCCTCGTTGGGTAGGCCTTGGCCGGGAATCGCTCACTCACAGCAACGGCTGTCACATGTTTTGATCGAATCGAAAGGAGATTTCTTTGAAAACGATTTCGTGTTGGAATGATCTGAGACCCTATGGCATAGATGTGCTGACAGGGGAGGCCTGCGGGCTGAGTTATCGCTTTCTCTGTGATGTCACAGAACGGGGCCGCAAGATTCTGGAACGCTGGCTCAGCGTGCCGGAACTGAATTTATCGGATGCCTGGAACCGGGGAGATGTTGCCGACCCTCACGTCGGCTCGATACTCCTCACACCTGAGGTGCTGGCTGGTATCTCCGTGTTTGCCCTGCTGGAAGCGGGTTGCACGGAATGCTGGGTCTGTCGCAATGGAAGTGTCCTCGGCGTCGAAGCCGACGATCCGCCAGAGCAGATTGCTGCCTCAAAGCGCATGCGAGCCGACAACATCGCTCGCGTGTTTCGATCCCAGGGCACGGCAGGGGATCGCAATGTTCACGTTATGTCCGGTCGCATCGAGTGACCAACTCCAAGGCCGGTCTGTTCCGGCTGCGGATTCTCTTCGCGTTTCGAATGATTTAAGAAAAGGAAAATGTGTCATGGCAAATCTCAAACAGGCTTCTAACGAACTCTTCCGGCGATCACCGGATGAATGCTTTGCGTCGTTGGACGCACTCCGGCAACACTGTCGCGATCAACATCGCGATTCGAAGGATTGCTGGCAGCTCCCGCACACGGTTGTGCCGCTGTCGACCGACAGTGATCTTCGCATCGCGGCAGGGGAAAGTGGACAATTCACCCTGAACGACTGGAGCTTCTCACAATTGTGCAGGCTCGGCGGTGTCGCCAAGGATACGGTGAATCGGCTTTCGCCGGAAACGGCGGGACGTGTGCTTCGGGAGACGCTCCCGAGGGGCGAGAAGCCTTTGCAACTCCTCACGACGGGGAACCAAGTCCGCTCCATCCACGGCGTGGCCTACAGCCGCCTTTGGAATACGGAACTGCTGACGATGCTTCAGGATTACGCGGTTGATTTTCAACCGCCGCAGACCGCCTTTAATGACGCCACGGGGCTTTATTGCGGGGAGCAAGATCTGTTCTGCTTCCTGATCGATCCGGCGGGTTGGATCGACATCGGGGGTGAGGCGTTCGCACCTGGCTTCTTCGTTTGGAACTCGGAAGTTGGACGAAGATCTCTTGGTATCTCGACGTTTTGGTTTCAGAAGATATGTCAGAACCACATCGTTTGGGATGCGGTCGATGTCGTGGAATACACGCGGAAGCACACGGGGAATATCCGTGATTCTCTGACCGATATCCGCAGGATCATCGAAGCCCAGGTCAAGAAACGGGATGACCGCACCGACGGCTTCGTGAAAGTGATTCGGAAGGCAATGGAGTCCAGTGTCGGTTCGGACGCCGATGAAGCGACGAAGTTCCTCCTGAAACACGGCATCACGCGTGATCTGGTTCGCAAGTCGGTGCAAAAACTCGGGGAGGAACGAAGACCTTTTACTCTCTGGACACTTGTTGATGCTTTGACACAATTGTCTGGTGAAGTCCGTTTCGCAGGGGATCGGTTGGAGATCGATCAGAAAGTGGCTCAGTTGCTCGCGTTGGCAGTGTAACGCTGCCGAATAACCGCGATTCTCGTTGAACCCCAGGCATGAAGCTTGGGGTTTTTCAATTCGAAAGAAAATCATTGCGAACGGAAAGACAAGTGCGACGGTTTCGCGCTACACTGGCCGTCGAATGGCCCACCGAGTTTCATCTTCATCGACAACTCCCGACGAGACACCAGCAGACCGTCTGCAGGCGACGGTTGAAGAACTCAGCCAAAACGTCCGCGTGCTAACCGACATCGTCGACGCCTTGCGCGAAGATTTATCCTGGCTAACGCGCAACGGGATGCCACACCAACCCATCACGGTGATTGTCCACCGCATGCCGCGTGTCGCGGGGGAGGGGACTCGGGGATCACCTGAATTGTCGTTCGCTCAACTGCCGGATCGAGATCCGACAACAGACACGCTATCGGACAATCAAGTGCGTACGGCAGTGATCGACGAAATTGTCGAACGACTCGCGGTACCACTCGGCGAAATCGCGCAAGAGCAACTGAATGTTCTCCTCAGCATTTTCGACCACGCACACCGGGACGTACTCCAGGCAATCCGAACCCCCCAGACGATTCCACCCGAAAAGCGCGCTCCGAAGAAGCGAAGGCAACGGAAAAGGAAAGACGAACCGACAGCAGCAATTGCGCCATCGGTCCCGCAAGAACCACCACCGCCACCCGGACTGCTCTTCTGACTCCCAAGAATCAAGCACTCATTACCCAAAACATTGGGTGGGTGGTAGATGCCACTGACTCGCGTAAGAGTTTCTCGTTAGGATCGCTGATTACTCGGGCAGATCCCGTCGAAATCATTGCCCTCGCACGTGTCAGGCTGTTCGAGATGGGTCACCATGGCATTGAGGTCTGCCCGGCGAGCCCCCAGTAGCCTGCGGCGTTATGTTTCCAGACTCCGATAGACTTCCGACGCTTCGCAAAATCTGAATTATCGTCGGGAATAGTTGATCTTGCACGTTCAGCTATTCCCGACGGTGATTTAGGTCTTTAGGAATTTGACCATTTTTGTCTATTCGGTGATATTCTCCAACAAAGACTCGGCAGCATTGAGTCCCAGTTGTTACCTGCTGCGCACCAACGTCTCTGACTGGTCCGACGCAAAAATTTGGAAAGCCTACATGCAACCGACCGAGGCAGAAGCTGCTTTTCGGATTCACAAAAGCGATCTCTCCATTCGACCCGCTTGGCATCACACTCAAGATCGACTGTTGGCTCACCCTCTGGTGTGCTTTCTCGCCGACGCCATCTTAGAAGATACCTTGCACAGCTTTGTAAACGAGCAGGCTAAGGCAGCGAACCTCGCCGAGACCTTTCTGAACTCATTGACATTCGCTTGAGGGATATCGTAATGCCAACCCAATCCTGAATCGACATCCGAACTCGATGCATCTCGAAACCCACCGACCACCAAAAACTTCTGCTTGAAAAACTGAGACTCAGATTGCCCTCGAAAATAATCCTGCGGAAAATGTCGCGAGAAAAATGGCGCTGAAATCCAACTTCCCACGTTGCTTTTCAACGCAACTTAGGAAGTTGGGTTAACGGAATACCATAACAACGCCCAAAGTTATCCGTAATAGTTTAATTCACTCCGTCGAATCGATTAGGAAATTACATGCTCCTACGGTGTCGGCTTGGGGACAATTTTCTTAATTTCGGCGGTCAGACTGTCAATACTTTTCACCAAGTCTGGAATTTTTCCCACCGAAGTCCCTAATGCGTCAACCTTTGTGCCGAGATCCGTAATGCTCTTATTCAAATCGGCGGCTTGTTTGAGGTCGTTCTGAATTTCCTGAATGGCTTTTTTCACATATGGCGCCAGAGATTGGTCAATATCACCCGCCTGAACGATATCGGGAATTGCATTCAAGCCGTTCTTGCCAAGACTTCCCAAGGCCGTAACGGTGTGGATTGCGAGCAGTGGCCGCTCGTTCTTTTCACTGACTTTTTTTACCTTGTCTTTTGCCGCAGCTGCTTTTGCGGCTTTTGCATCTGCCGCAGCTTTGGTTACAGAAACGTCTTCGACGGCGTCTGCGAATTTTGACAACTCGTTTGAGGCGGCATTAATGGTGTCCGCTGCAACCTTGCCAGATGCAACGGCTTTATCTGCTGCAGCAATCCTTTCTTTTTCGGCAATAGTTACAGACTTTAATATATCCTTCAGTTTTTGACGCGCTTGATCACGTGTATTGGCAGCCTTTTCTTTTGCGAGTTGCAATTGCTGGTAATCGGGATCCGTCGCTTTTGCCTGGTTGAGTTTTTGTGCCGTGGCAGCGGCGTCGGCCTCAGCCTTTTCGAGCTCCTGTTCGGAAGTTTCCAATTGGCCTTTCAGTCGAATTACATCCTGGTATTTTTGCGAAGCAGCTTTAGAATCAGATTTTGCAAGTTCGGCTGCCGTTCTCGCATTCGCCTCTTCCTTTTCTGCTGCGGCTTTTGCGACGGCAACGTCTGTCTTTGCCTTTTCAGCCGCTTTCGCTGCTGTGTCGGCTTCTGTCGCAGCGTCGCCTGCGGTCTTCGCGGCCTCCTTTGCTTTTCCGTTGTGTTCGTTAATTAAATCTCGCATCAATCCTTGAAGAAGTTCACTGGCATTTGTTGAGTTTTTCCCCAACTGGCCGATCGAATCAATCGCAGATAGCCGTGAGTCTATCGTTGGACCGGTCACATCATTCGTTGGGCCAAGCGCAATTTTTATCAAACCGTCAATTGCGACGTTTGCCTGCTTCGGCTGAGCAATTGGGGCAACCGGCGGCGCTACATCCGCAGCATTGGCAAGATTCAATACGGAAAAGCAGGATAGCAGAACTGAATTTGTAACTGATCTCATTGTTAACCCCATTTTTTGCCAAAGATGCACCAGCACAAACAGGCCACAGACTTACCAAATGTCACCACAACAGTATGACATTAAATCACTTACACGAGATAAATCGCAGCAGAGGCGAACTTACCTATGGTAAGAATTTACCGAAACAAGAGGCAAAAATCAGTTAATTTGGGAAAAGTCGGTATTCTGGTTACCTTGGGTGTGATTGTCAATAGCGGCGCTTACGGTAATGTCGATTCTGAAACTGGACGTTTTCGAGACACAACGCACGGATGCGACAGTGGCTCCAACGTAGACTCGGTTGTTCAGATTTCTTGAGGGATCAGGAAAATGAAATCGTTGACGATCTTCAGGTCTTGGAGCTGGCTGGCGATTCTGATTTTACCGCTGGCGTCGTGCAGGTCGTCGAGTTCCACTGTCCATGTCGTCACTGCAGACGATACGAGCACTCGGGGGCTGGCGAAGGACGTCGACCGTCTTGAGCAGTTGATCGAAAAGTTCGGTAGCGTGGTTGTTAAGCAACCGGATGTCTGGGGTCAAGCTCGGCTGACGCGGTATCGTGACGAATACGAACAACAAATGTCCGTCGAACTCACGAATTTCCAATTCACTTTGCAGGGCTCAATCGCGGGGTCCGATCAGGCATACCTCGCCGATGCCGCCGCGTTGAGCGCTGCTGCGAGTGGCTCACAGGCGACTGTCCAAAGGCCCAGATCGAGCGGAGGCGGGACAAGTACCACCACGAACAACTTTACATTGACGCCCGGAGGTTTAACCTCGCCCTCCAGTTTGGTTCATACGACGGCGGTCCCTGCTGCTGGGGGTTCTCCCCCCACCGTAATCAGTCCAATGGCACTGCCCGATCCAAATGCGACGGGGACGTTTGGTGCGTTCAACAATGTTTCGCGCACGGGCGTGAATATGCCGCAACAATTAACGTTTGCTGGTGCCAAAAACGGAATCAGCGTCGAACCGCCCATTTATCTGGATCAAAAATCGCATTATCTGAATCATTTGCATGAGCTTAGAAGAATGGGTGAAGGCGACGACACCGCAGACTCACCAGGTTATGCACTTAATCTCGTCCGATTTCCCGTTTCCGTCTTGCCCGGTCAAAAGACCGACAAGGGCTACGGAGCCGAAGTCGCGTTGACACTACGTCCCTTTTTGACCGAAGAGCTCTTACCGACAACATTCCGTAATTTAGTCATTAACGATGTTGTAGATCAACTGTCATTTCCGATCACGCAGTTCATAAACGATCCGCAAAATGAAATCCTCCTCGACCCAAGGACGACAGACGATTCTCATCAATTATTCCGATTGCTTGACTTGCTCCCTCGGTACGAGAATGCGTCAACAATTGACATAACTGGCGATCGAGTATGGGAAATTTACATCGAAGAAATAAAGAATGTTTATCTTAACCCATCCCTTCAACCGCTGTTTAAGCAGCCACGATGGACATGGTTTAAAGCGCTCGCGGACAAGGCGAACAAGTTTAACGCGTTAATCGAACAAAAGGACGAACTTGAACGAAAATTATACACTACGGATGACAAGAAAAGCAGAGATACGTTTGAGATACAGCATGAATTAACAAACTTAACTGATAGTATCAGGTATTTGTTAAGCCAAATGCTAGATCAATCAATCAAACAAGAGTTGAATGAGCTGAATACATTTTACTCAGTAGCACAGTCAAAACAACGCCAATCTAGGTTGCCGTTTCCACCTGAGCAAACTTTATCAATTGTCGGTTATGAGTCGTTTCTTTCCATGGCGAAACAAGCATATTCAGTGTTGTCAAACGAGCGAAACGCGCGACCAGCAGTAGATCAAGTCCATGTTTATATTCATTTGCCTGATGTGCAAGGTTTCCTGCGCGAAAAGCTTGCCGCGTCGTACGACGCAATGAGTCTGGAAGAACATTTGCCGAAATGGGAAATAGTGTGTCCAAAGGACGTTGGCCTTGTCTCGATGATTCGTGATGAAGATTCGCGAGGTATTTACAATATTCGAGAGTCATTTCGTCAGGGATTTACAAATAAGGACTGGACACATTCTAAAGCGCTGTCGTGGACTGTTCTCGTCGAGTCGGCGCTGCTGAATGAGCATTTGAAGCAAGACATGAGGAACGCGTCGAATCTCAAGAACGGCGTGACACTCGATTCAAGCTGTGTGAATTTTTACGGACCGAACCCATCGCCAGAAGCGCGGCAGTTGTTTAACGAATATATGCAGATTCGATGGCCGATCCATGTATTTGCACTCGAACCAGAATCACAAGACCAAAACCTTCAATCGACTTTCAGCAGTCGTCGCGAGATGCAACTGGCACTTTCGCTGGCCTTCGTCAACGGTCGAATCAACGCGAATAACATGTTGCGCTACGCTCGCCGCCTGGAATTTGATTATGCGACGATTGACCTTAACGGGACGACCGTCGGGTACTCGCATGGTAACGAGACGTTCGGCTGGCGGTTCTATCCTCGATTTCAAACGCCTGATATCGAATGTAACGCCAAAGTCCTCTCTCGCGATTTGTTATTAGGCGGCCCCAATAAAGACGCCATCCTGAAGCAACGGCGTTTGGAACCGGGAATCCGCGAATGTTATGCCGTGGTGATCATGCCCGCGTTCGTTCCCTACGCTAGCCTGAACGTCAGCTCCAGTTGGTTCGATTTGACCAATCCTCGCAAGAAACGACTCGATTCCAGCGATGCGATGGCTCTCAGCGAGCGAGTCAAAGCGTTGGAGTGCGCGTCCCAATGTATCGTCGATGGCGGATGCTATCGTGACGGTGACTTGGGCCGTTTGATGGAAAAGGCACGACAACTGGAAACACGTTTACCGCTTCAAAACACCCAGGTTCAAATTCCATATGAAAACACTTTAGGCGGATTCGCGATGTTCAACGCGGGCATCACGGAACTGGCACCAGAGCTTCACGGCTGGTACGGAACGTCATCGATCAATCCCAACGCGCCGACGACGGTCTTCCTTGTGGGGCGACATTTCAGTGTGCATCAGACGAATGTGATTGCGGGTGGACAGCAGGTGACAAACATTCAACCTCTCAGTCGTGAAGTCATGCAGGTCACGATTCCTCAGAACCCGATTCTCGTGGGAGACGCGGCAGAGAAATTTGTCGATGTTCAGCTCGCGACACCCTACGGTGTCACCCAGCATCTGCTGATTCCAGCCGTTACGCCTCCGAAGCCCGACGATCCGAACAGTGCTTCACCACAGGGGCTCGCATGGAGTGCGGCGACGTTGACACTCGGATATGCCTACGGTGCCACAGGGCTCGTTCCGGCATCTGCAGGAAATACGACTCCGACCGCGCCTGTCTACAAACCAACGCTGCTCATGATTCAACCTGGCGACATCGACGTGACGAAGTTCGACGCGGTCGATATCACGCTGAAGTTTGACAAGAAATTTGGTCTCGATAAAGCCAATCCGATCAAGGTAACGGCCAGCTACGACGGCGTACGCCAAGGCTACGTCGTTCCACTCGCGGATTTGTCTCAGCAGATCTACTCGGGGTTTGATTCCTATTTTGGACCAGAAGACGTAAATCCCCCGTCGGCGCTTTCATCGTCAACGGTTCTGGTTTTCCGGTCCACAAAAACACCTGGAACGACAGTGACCAATCGAACCACGTCGAACAGCTTGACGATTCAATGGATCAAGTCGCCTGCAGCATCGGCTGCCGGGGCAAAGACCGGCCCATGAATTGATTGCTTTCAGTTTTGCGAAACGCGAATCGACCCGTTGTGATTTTCACAATGGGTCGATTCATTTTGATCAAACTTTCAAGCAATATACTGCGGCAATTTATCCGTCAGCTTGGGGGACAGTTGCCGAGGTTCCAAATCCCTCCAATCGCATCGCAAACAGGCTTTGAAATCCCCCCTCTCCGGATTATATTTGCGCCATCAACAATCGTGCAGCAACCCAATGCTGGTTGCCCGCTGGCTGCTGCTGTCATGCCAAGGGCGATTGGAGCCGCGACCTTCTTGACTGCGACCTTCTTGACTGCGACCTTCTTGACCGCGACCTTCTTGACCGCGACCTTCTTGACCGCTGGCGCTTTGATCGCTGCTTTCTTCTTTGCCATTTGAAAATCCTCTCTAAGTTCAGTTCAGAATAATCTGAAGTTTGCATTCAATCACATACCGGGCATCGCGTCCATTCCGTCTACCATTGGTTTGACCGTCACAACGAACGGTCGCATCATTTCGATATCTTCATGCTCCAGTACATGGCAGTGGTAAACGTATCGACCGGGTGTGTCGAAGCGAATCGCGACCTTGACGACTTCCCCTGGGTTGACACGAATCACATCTTTCCAGCCATGTACCTCGTGTGGCTCATAGTCTCGCCCCGTTAAGCCGGCTGTGGGATCGGTGGGGGTCGCCAGGATTGGTGACCATGTCCGACGGCTTTGCGGACTATAATTGAGTAAATCGCCAGTATTGACTCGCCCTGCGCGATGTCCGAGCGGTTGGAACATCGATTGGTGAATATGAATGGGATGAACGTCCGTCGTGGTATTGATAAACACCCAAACCTGCCATTTTTGAATGACTGGTCGCAAAGCGATGTGATCGTAAAATGGAACGCGCCTGCTCGAAGGACTGCCATCAGCTGGCATCCATCCATCTACGCGATAGCTCTTTGGAGGTAGTGGTTCTCCCGGTAGCTGCAACCAAATTTGCCCGAGCGAATCTTCGACAAGTTCTTGTAGGTAAAGGTGTCCGGTTGGCTCTTCACCCAACAAAATAATGCGATGATCGTGATCTTCGCCGATCAGGAATTGCGGTGCAGGCTCAGGATCTGCCGTGCCGCCAGCTTGGGCCGGATGAACGAGACGCTTGAACTTGGAATTCAGGTTTTTATTTGCAATTGTCGAGTAAAGTTCTTTTGGTTTGCCTGCTGTCGAAGACGTCCCCGCGACTTCAATCTGCATGACCCAAGGATAGCGGTTCAGATCGGCATCGGAACCGTTATTCCAAAGTGCGTTGAGTCCCGCAATATCGGGAGCCTGCTGTGCTTGAAATGGAGCGGGTGCGGAATTGATAAAGCAGAGCTTCGTTCCTTCCGCCAGTCCAGTGAGGTCAATGAGTAAATCAATTCTCTCGGCAGGTGCCAGCGTGAGCGCGTCACCATTTTCGAGTTGCCAGGATTTCCACAACAAGCCACCCTCTGTTCCGATGACTTGCACTCGCTGGTGCTCGAGCGAGACGACATCCCCCGTCACACTGACGAGATGAAGCCGATAGGCGCGGGCATTCGAACCATTCAAAAGACGCAGTCGGTAGACAGCGGACTGCAACGGCAAACGGGGCCACAATTTGCCATTCACGAGAGTCAAAGGACCGAAGAACTCACCTGTGTCCTTTGAGGTCTTGTGAAGGAGTTTTGGTATGTCACCATCGCATGCCAGGTTTCGATCTTGAATGATTAATACGATCTCACCCTCGTTGCGACAAACGGGTAGACCTAACCTGACTTCCGCAGGATCTCTCAGGAGATATCCACCCGCCAGTCCAGAAAAAACGTGATACCGAGTCCCATTCATCGCATGGTCGTGATACCAAAGGAACTCGCCGACTTTCGATAGGTCAAGATCCATGTTGTCATACGTGTTTTCGTATGAGTCGAGTTGAGTTCCGCCCTTCGGGACCATGTTGTCCGGCCAACCGTCAGAGTCCGACGACGAATGGGCTCCATGCAAATGAACAGTCGTCCAACCGATAGGAGCGGAACTGAGGCCTTTATCTGGTATTCCGTCTTCTATTCCGATGTTATTCAGGTCGCCGTTGGCACCGTCGTCAAGAAACGAAGTCGCGAAAGGCAACGCTGGTTGATCCTGGCCGGGAACGCTAGAAGCTGGAAGGCAATTCTTCCAGCGGACCACGGCTGGTTTACCAACATCAACTTCCAGCAAAGGGCCAGGTGAGGTCACGGCATTTCCCTCGAGCCCATATCCCCAAGCGGGAACGGTTAATCCTGGATAGACTTCGACATCTGTCGGCGCAATCCGAATATTGTTGATGCCGTCGGAATTCAATTTATGTAACGTTGACGGAGTTAATTCGGCCTGAAATCGATTCAACGTCTGATTGTCATCACACGGGTGCTTCGGCAAATCGTTCATAATAGATCCATTCTTGGCTTGTTGTTGAAACTCTACGGCCTATGGAAAACGGTCAGTCCAATTTGAAGAATTTTCTATTCCCTTTAACAGTAACGCCTACGGAGGGACCGCCCCTATTTACTATAGGTTGTTTGACTTTAGATTAGATTATGAGCCTGGTGCCACTTGAGGATTCATTGTAAAGCAAAGCAAGCATATTGAAATTGTCGCAGATGCAGTAGAAAGACTCAATGGCGGCAAAGCAATACATTGCGGCACGAATATTTTTAGTTGTCATGTATTTCTTTGTCTAATGCGTCAAACGTTAATTAGCGAGATATGATTCATCAGACAGGCAATCCGAACGGACACATGTTCTGAGCGGAATTCCCTGGGTAAAAATCTGATTGTTGTAACGTCATTGCTTCAACGTGCGCGGCGCGATTCGCGAAGCCTGTCCAACTCTCGTGCGGCCATCTGCCACATTTCCGCCCCGCGATCGTTGACGACCAGTATTTGACGAGAATTGTGCTGTCAATCGTGACGACGTCCTCGCCAAACGGCAAACACAACTGCAATTGGTCGAAAACCGTTTGCGCTATTGGGTGGGGTCGTGGCACGCTCCTTTCGCTCCGCCGATTCCCGGCAGAGCTTCGCCTGAGCGAATCGCTCATTAGATCACAGGGAGACCGTTCGATGCTTGTGGAACTGAACGATGGGGAGTGCCGCAGTTGTGGCGGTGCGTTGGAAATCACCGCCGTCGACGATGCCACGATGGACGTACGGTGCACGGAATGCGGAGACGAGTGCATCGTTGAGACGGATGCTTTTAACGATGGAGGGATCAAGTACTTGCCGGAAGCGATGCTCGAATTCGGGGAGGAAACCTGACATGGATCCTGACGCCGCAATGAAAGATTTACTGGACGCCGTGCATGTGCGCAATTGGGATCGTGTCGACGAATTGGCGGAAGGACTTCTGTCCTGGATGGAGAAGCGGGGATTCCCGCCAACGACGCTGGGACCGAAGGAACTCGGACGAGCATGGCATCGGGCGTTGGCGACATTCGTCTGCTATGCAGCCCAAACGAAAGCGCAGGATGCACGGAAAGGACGGAAAAAGAAGGAGGGGATTGATGCTTCATAACCACCGCGTCTGGTGCGTCAGTCCCGTCGCGTCCGCCGAAGAATTGGCTCGAAAGTTAACCGAGACGACCTGGTGCTGCTGCACTGCGTTCGCATTGGGTGACTACTTGTGGCTGAACGACTCGACGTCGCCAGACGGAGCACAGGAGTTTGCGATCTTGAAACAAGATGGCGGCAACGGAACACCGGTGCAGATCGAGTCAATCACGTTTGGCTGGTGCGACGAGGCGAAGTCCCTGGAGTACATCCGGGACACCTTGGCCGGTCGCGACGATCACCACAGTTTCCGCCGCGAAGTCACTCCAGTTCTGCAAACACCAGAGCAGCATGGACGTTGTGCCCACTGTGCCTGACATCGTTCAGGCCGCCCCGTATCCAACAGGATGCGGGGCATTTTACTTGCGCCCACCGACTTATCTCGGGCAGCATCACTCTCAGGCGATTCCAAATCCGGGATCTCCACTGCCTGAGAGCGGAATACGATCGATTAATCGATTAGAAATGTGCCGGTTCTGATGAACCGTTGTCGGCTGCCGGTTCCTGTCCTGCAATTGGCGTCGTGAAGACGTATTCTTGAGCCTT
>CAILLA010000068.1 GCA_903834925.1 uncultured Schlesneria sp. | reverse complement strand
CTTGACAGCCCTGGGTCAAGCAGTGCTCTTTGGCTGGCAGAAAGAGAAGCCACTGCTTCTCCGAAGACTCCGAAGCAGTGGCACAAGATCCAGATATCGAAGTAGGACAACGTCCTAACCGGCGGCTTTGGGCCTTTGTGCCACTGCTTGACGGCCCTGGGTCAAGCAGTGCTCTTTTGCCGGCAGAAAGAGAAGACACTGCTTCTCCGAAGACTCCGAAGCAGTGGCACAAGATCCAGAAATCGAAGTTTGACAGCGTGCTAACCGGCCGCTTTGGGCCTTTGTGCCACTGCTTGACAGCCTTGGGTCAAGCAGTGCTCTTTGGGCAGCAGAAAGAGAAGACACTGCTTCTCCGAAGACTCCGAAACAGTGGCACAAGATTCTGATTTCGAAGTTTGACAGCGTGCTAACCGGCCGCTTTGGGCTGATCGGCATTCAGCTTGTTATAAAGCGTCTTGAGAGCGATACCGAGTTCCGCAGCTGCTTTCGGCTTGTCACCCTGGAACTTGTCCAGCGCTTTATAAATCATGTCCATTTCGATTTCACGCAGTGTCTTCGGCGACGTCGGCATCGCGACGGTTTCAACATGCGTGCTAACAGTATTGACATAACGCTGCAAGTGAGAAGGGAGATCTTCCGGTCGGATCGTGATTCCGTCCGACATGATTAACGCTCGTTCAAGAGCATTCGCCAATTCGCGAACGTTCCCCGGCCAGTCATGTTGTTTCAGTACGGCAATGGCCTCGACCGACAGGATCGATTCTGGAATTTCACGCCGTTTCATATACCGGGCGATCAAGGTCCGTGCGAGTTCAGGAATGTCATCCTTTCGCTCGCGAAGCGGTGGAAGCGGAATCTCGAACGTGTTGATCCGGAAGTAAAGATCTTCGCGGAACGTCCCTTCGGTTACCATTTTCTGAATATTGCGGTTGGTCGCGCAGACGATGCGGACGTCGACATGAAACGCTTCGTTCTCACCGACGCGTCGAACTTCGCCCGATTCGAGGAACCGCAGCAGCTTGACCTGCATCGATTTGTCGAGTTCGCCGAATTCGTCGAGAAACAGTGTTCCTCCATTGGCGACTTCGATCAGGCCTTTGCGAGATTTTTCAGCCCCCGTATACGCACCTTTTCCGTGTCCGAACAATTCGCTTTCAACTAGATGTTCGGCCAAGGCTCCACAGTTCACTGGGACGAACGGCATATTCGCACGTGGACTCAGGTCATGGATTCGCCGGGCAACCAGTTCTTTACCCGTTCCCGTTTCGCCCTGAATCAAGACGCTGGAATCGGTTGGAGCGATCTTTTCGCACAATTTTTTCACGCGAAGCATTGGTGGCGAGTGACCAATCAGGTCAGGTGAACCCTCAACCGCCTTAAGACGGCTTTCCAATGCGATTGTCTTATTTGTCAGTGTCCGTTTCTCGGCAACGCGTTTGAGCGAGGCAGAAATTTCCGCCATTTTCCACGGCTTGCGGAGAAAGTCGTAAGCCCCGGATCGAATGCCTTGAATGGCGGCATCCATGTCTCCATGGCCGGTACTGATAATGATTTCGGTTTCCGGCGAGACTTTTCTGATGTGGTCGATCACGTCCCAGCCACTCAGTCCCGGCATGCGAAGATCGACAATGGCAGCGTCAAAAGGCTGTTTGTCCAACGCCTTGAGTGCGGCATATCCGTCCTCACACATGACGACATCGTGTCCCATGCGAGGCAGTTCTATTTTCATCACGTCACGAATGGCTTGTTCGTCGTCAACGAACAACACTCGCAACTTTTGTATTGTGGCAACAGTCAACGGGCTATCTCCTTGCCCAACCGGGTAGCATCCATGTCACCCAGCCGACGCAGTTCCAATCCTTGGAATGTCGAGTCGTATCCTTCGATTGAAGGACGGATTGATAACAAAGATACCGAAACGCCGCAATGGGCATTATTCGCATTCGCGGACGACGAAAATCCAGGCTCTTTTTCGATTCCCTTGCTTGTTCAACAAAAAGAATACGATGATACTCGCCCGTCTTCGTCGACCGACCAATTCCCCTTTCTCACACGTCACTTAATGCGTATTTCCAGCTTATTTCCGCCGAACCGGTAATGCACGAGTTACTCCTGTTGTCCCGGATCGAAAACAAAGAGGATTCGTATTCATGCGCGTAACACGGCTACTTGGCTTGCTTGCCGTCGGAGGCCTGGCTTATGTCGGCATCGCATGGTGGACATGGCGAACCGAAATGGAAACGGGATATTCGGCTCCGCAGCCAGCGATTCCTCAATCGGCTCAAGGATTTTCCGACAAGGCCAATCGGATTCGGTCACTTCACGAAAAGAAACGGCCAAACCAGCCGGGTGACTGGCTCGACCGGTTCCCGGAAGGGGGGCAGACATTTGCCCAGTACATTCAGTCCCGACACGAAGAACCGCTTCGCGATTCTTATTCGTCGATCGACATACAGCCTCTCGGTGAATTCGACGAGACTCAATTGCAGATCGTCAAGAAAACGCAGGAATTCATGGAGTGTTTTTTTGGCGTCCCTGTCCGATTATTACAGTCGCGAGCATTGGGAGAGATCCCAAGTCATGCCTGCCGAACTCGCAACGAAGTGGAACAGGTTCTGACAACGTGGATTCTGGACGATATTCTTAAGCCTGATCGATCAGAAGATGCGATGGCAGTGATTGGGCTAGTGACCTGCGACCTGTGGCCGGGCGATCTCAACTGGGTCTTCGGTTCGGCGTCATTACACGAACGCGTCGGCGTCTGGTCTCTGCATCGAAACGGAGATCCCCGCGCGAGTGATGAAGCATTTCGTCTGTGCCTTCGCCGGACGCTCAAGACTGCTGTTCATGAAACGGGTCACATGTTGGGGATACCACATTGTGCAGCCTATGAATGCTGCATGAACGGTTCACGCAGCCGTGAAGAGTGCGATCGACAGCCACTGGAATTCTGCCCGGAATGTCAGCCAAAAATCTGGTGGAGCTGTCGAGCCGATCCCGTGAAGCGCTGTCAACAATTGCTCGACTTCGCCGAACGAGAAGGCTTGAAGCCGGAAGCCGATTTCTGGCGACGAGAATTGAAGATCCTTTCCAATGGGATCGTTTCGCGAAAATGAGTTACACTCCGACATCAATGCTGAGCAGCTATAGGCTGCGACGCAGATTGTTTTACGCGTGCTTTCTGTGTTCATTAAGCATCAATCGAATCTACCCACCCTTGGTGTCATACAAATCGAGAACAACATGTTACAGCAGCGTTCCGTCTTGGTTCTCATCGTGATGATGGCGCTCTCCGTCTGCCCAGTGTCCGCGCAACAGGATAGCAATCTTTTACCCTACAGTACTCTTTATGAGGAATGGAAAGCTGAAGTCAAAGCGTTGGACAACGTCGTGCCGATGTTGAACGCACAGGAAAAACGAGACAAAAAGCGAGAGATCAATACAACATTTACCGTGCGTTTCCGTGACCTGGCGAAAGAACATCGGACTGATGATGTGTGGATCCAATGCCTGATTTGGACTTCAGTCGAAGGGACACCGGGGGCCGCCTTTGATGAGATGTTCGATGTTTTTCGAGAGTCCGCCAACAAAGCCGGGAATACGATTCAACTTCAGTTGTTGATGTCCGAATTCATTAAGTTGAAATCTGACCGCATTGACCCTGCGTTATCCTCAATTGCGGAGTCCCATCGAGATGCTGGAGTACGCGGTGCTGCACTGTATGCACTCGCCGCTCGCACGAAATGGCAAGCCGAGTTGAAGGGAGATGCTGCAGGTTGTGCAAAGGCGGAAAAACTTCTGGAGCAAGTCATTTCAGAGTATCCCGACGTGAGTACCTACCGTGGGAAAAATCTGGAAAATGCAACGGCGTTACTGGAAGAGCTGAAGAGTCCGGTGGCAATCACGAAGAAGGCACCTGCGATACGTGGGATAACGATCTCGGGAACGGATTTTGACCTGAGCAAAACGATTGAAGGGAAAGTCGCGGTCATCTCTTTCTCGGGACACTGGTGCGGACCATGTGTGGCGATGCACCCTGTCCAAAAGGAGATCCTCGAAAAATTTCTGCCCGAGAAAGTTGTAATCGTCGAAATCAACAGCGACCAATCCGACTCGCTTGAGAAAGTACGAAAAAAGATTGAAACGGACGGTCTGGGTTGGATCGTCGTCACGGACGGAAGTGAGGGGCCCGTGTCAGAACAGTGGCACATCACGGCCTGGCCGACCTACTTTGTTGTGGACTCCCAAGGCCGGATCAGACGTCGAGCCACGGGCAACGTGGGACGGCAGCTTGTCGCCTGGGTCGAAGAACTACTTCCGTCGAACGTATCACAATAAATCGACCGGCACAGCCGGTTCACGCGCGTCGGGCGATGGGTTCAGAATAGCGTTATCGTTCGCGCGTTGACCAGGCGAGCCGGGGTGCGTTAGCCCCCGGACTCTTTCTTGGATTCTGAATGCGAATTGACGAACGAAGAGTCCGAGGGCTTACGCCGCCCGGCTCACCTCGTTTTCAGTATTTGCGAGTTCGACGTTTCCGAATTTCAGAAACGGTAGCGTTCCTATAACTGGTAAAAAAAGACCTTTGTGTCCCATTTTAGTTGTCGAACGGCGAATGCAAGAAATCAAATCGCCCGATTGAATGTACAATGCGCAAGCAGGCATTTCCCCTGTTGCGTTCAATGTTCCGTGCATGTATTGGGCGACTGACGCTGCCTCAGCCGTTCCCCGTGCGCACAACCACATGGCAGTCAGGAAACAAAAGGATGTTGAAGTTCAAAACTCTGATGGCCTGTGGGATGTGTTTCGTTGCCTTCATGGGAAGCGATTCGCAAGAAGCACATGCGCGGACTCAGTACCAGAAGGTCTTCAAAGAAATGTATCCCGGCAAAGAGGAAATCGCGAAATGCGCACTTTGCCACATCGGCGAAACGAAAAAGGTCCTTAACGATTATGGAAAGGCGCTTGATGAAGCACTCGGAGCGAAGAACGTCAAAGACGCAGATGCCATTAAGGCCGCGTTGAAGAAAATCGAAGACAAGATTCCCAGCAAGACTCCGTGATGGGATCGCACGGATGTTTGTACGCCGCCGAAAAATCGAATTTTCCGATTAGCGAAAATGAGTGCAGATGAGTGTTCTCACTCTTTTTATTCGTGAGATTTGTCAGATTCGTGGTTAAAATTCTTTTGGATTAATAAACCGCTTTGAACATCGCTCAAAGAACGGATTGCGTTTGACGTGTTATGGACCTGCGCGGCATGCAAAAGTTTTCGGGGAGAGTCTTCGAGATGAACGCCGTGATCAACATGCTTCGCAAGACGTTTTCAATCTCTGACGTTCTCGTTTCAGCTGTATGCGGAACCATTGCGGCGGCATGCGTTGTTCCATTTTCCTTAATCGCTCTGATCGTCTTCGGGTTCGCAGTATTCGGAACGGCTCGCGCACGAGTTCAAAGCGGTCGAACCCGATTCGCAACCGCCAATTTTCTTATCTCGATACTGCTTTTCGGCGGACTTGTTGGTTCTGCGTGGGCGTACCGTCCGACCAAGATCGAGGATCAACTTTTGCGGCGCGAGATCAAACTGCCCGCAACACAAATGACACTCGCCGAACTGTGCTACATTGCCGCCTATGATCGCCAGGTATTTCCGATCTCGATTTCGTTCTGCTTCGCTGACGCCGACAAAGAGACGCTCATTAGATGGCAAAGCCAGGACGTGACGCTCGGCAAGTTTCTCGATGCCATTGAATCGCAATCCGTCCTGCGTCGACGATTCATGAATTGCGGTAATGGTTACACAATACTTCATGGCGGCGACTGCACTTTTGGTCTTTACGTTCGTGATCCCGAACTGACTGTGCCTCCGTTTTCTCGTACACGGTTCGATGTTGAAGCGTACGCGGCGAATCGAAATCCTCGGATCACAGCGCGATGAACCCGGCGCGGGCTTCGCCCGCAACCCGATTTGAGGGCGAGACTGGTCGGATGAAACGGCCAAACATGCGGTAGGGAATACTGTTGTGCCATGTGAATAGAATTGTGGTCAAAACGCCGGGTGCCACGGTTTTGGAGTCTTCGACAAGGCCGTGTCTTCATGGTCGATAATGTCTCCGAAGAGCACGGCCTTACCGAAGACGGTAAAACCGTGGCACCCTTTTCGCCGATTTCTGTTCCAAAAGCTTCCGCACGGCCACGCAAACATTTCATCTTCTGGCCGTTTCATCAGGCCGGAACTTCGCCTTCCCAATGCATTTGCATAACTAAAGACAGAATTGCTAAAATGAGCGCCGTTCAGTTCTGTGGTACGGCGATTCCGCCATTCTTCGTGCGAGACCAATCATGCTGAATCAGAAGTTGCGTCGTCGTGGGTTCACGGTCGTTGAGACGCTGGTTGTGTTGGGAATCGTTGCGATTCTCTGCGCGGTGGCGGTTCCCGCCATCCAATCAAGTCGCCAGGCGGCACGTCTCAGTCAATGTAAGGATCGCCTGAAACAGATTGGACTGGCGTTGCATAATTACCATGAAACATTCGCGACGTTTCCTCCCGGCTTTGTCGTGGGTGGAAACGATGTGTATCACGGATGGTCATGGAGTTTGTTCATTGTGCCCTTTTTCGAATCCAATCCGTTTTACAGCAGAATCCAGTTTCAAAACGGTTTGCAATCAGAATATCTCAGGCCAGAACTGCACCCGCATTGGGTGCTTTTTCGGTGTCCGAGCGACCCTGGTCCGGATGTCGTTTCATCTGTCGCAATCGTGACCACGCCTGTTGTTGACTGGACGATTACGCCCGCCATCGTCCATGTGAAGAACACCTTTGCCCGGTCAAACTTTTTTGGAAGCGCCGGATATCTACACGCGTACGCAGGAGGGATCGAGTCCGGTGATCCGGCCACCTCCACCAGCGCCGACGTGAATATTAACAAGGGAAGCCTCGGCACGCCGGCAACGAAGTATTCGCTGTTTCACGAGTATGTTGATCAAGAGAACTTTGGCGGCATTTTTGGCCAGAACAGCAGCGTTCGCATCATGAACATTCGAGACGGCCTCAGCAACACGATGATGGTCGGTGAACGTTACACGCCCCGCGCCAGCTTGAACGGTCAACAGGTCATCGGTGACGGAGGATGGCTTGGCGTACCCGATCCTACGACGGCAGCCGGGCTGGCCATGGCGCTAGGAGACGCCAGCATCGAAATCAAGCTGAACATCAACGGGCAGCCCACAACCGGTTTCGGGAGTTCCCATTACGGCGGTGCAAATGTGCTACTCGGTGACGGTGTCGTTCGGACCATCGGTGCGAAGATCGATCCGAAAATGTATCGTGATTTGTCTGGCATCGATGATGGAACGGCACATTCGTGTGGGTTCTAAGTTTTTGCGGGATTCGAGTGAAGTGGCGAGCGTATGATGTTTTGTGTGGCTCTCGAATGTTTATACTTGGGTAACGTTTTCGATTGACACGGGACCAAGTCCATTTTTTCGTTTAAGGGTTTCCCGTCATGAAATCACAAATCGATCAATTGCTTCATGCCTCATTGATTCTGGACGCGACCTACGACGAAAAACAATTGCTCAAAGCCGGAAAACTTGGGGAGTGTGCGATCAAGGTGCTTCAGCGACGCAGAAAGTCCGTACAAAGGATTTCGTGGATTTTTATGTTTTCGTTGTGTACCCCGATTGTGATTCAGCTCATCGCCATAATGACTTCATCCTCAAGCCTCAATGCGAACTTGATGTATACTTCGGGTTCGTTTTCGGGAATGCTCTTGTTACCGGGATTAATTGAACTCCGTTCCTCGCAAACGCGGTTGGAGACGCTCATTGCCATGTGGCTGCTTTCCGACCATCAAAATTCAACGTCGGATACGGATCAAGACGAGAGTGAATTGTTTCAACAACTTTTTACCGGCGTTTAGTCGAATCGATTTTCTGTTGTAATATGGCTTTTTCTCCTCAAAACATGCAGTGGGTTCATCATGAGTTGGGATGTGTTGGTATTCAATTATGACGGTTCCCCACCGAAGGATTTCAACGAATTACCAGCAGATTCCAGCCCCGATCCGCTCGGCCCAGCGATCAACGTTCGTGACGCCATCAACAAATACCTTCCAGGTGTCGATTGGTCAGATCCATCTTGGGGGACCTACGAAGACAATGAATTGTCGATCGAATTCAACGCAGGTAAGGACGACCCCATTCGAGAGATCATGCTGCATTTCCGGGGCGGTGGCGATGCGATCGAGGCAATCTTAAGATTTGCAAATCCAAATAAGTGGTCGATCTTTGATTGCTCCACGGGAGAATTCATCGATCCAGAAAACCCTTCGCAAGATGGTTGGGAAGGCTTCCAGAAATATCGAGACAACCTCATCGAGCATCACGATCAAGATCGGGATCGTTAACCGGGGAATTACAGCATGTCGAACGTTCTTGGGTTTGGTGCGGTCGGGGATGGCGTAGCAGATGATACCGAGGCTTTGCAGCATACGCTCGACGCGGGGGATGGAGTGCTGCGGTTGAATAAGGGAACGTACCGGATTACCAGGCCGTTGGTTCTCGATCTGACCAAGCAAGGCATCGGGGCCGTGCGAGGTGAGGGGGGAACCTCGCGAATCATCATGGCAGGTCCCGGACCGGCGATCCGTGTGATCGGCGATCATCAAGGGACGGCGTCGCCGGTGACCGTACAGGCCCATACCTGGAAGAACGAGCGATTCCCCACGATTCGTGGAATCGAGATTGTCGGTGAGCATCCCGATTCTGTTGGGATCGAACTTCGCAAAACGATGAAATGTGTGATCTCACAAGTTCTGATTCGACGGTGCCGAATTGCCATTCAACTGGTGGAACGCAATCGCGATTTCCTGCTGGCTGATTCGCATCTGTACGATAACCATGAAATCGGCCTGTTACTGGATCGCTGTAATCTGCATCAAATCATTGTGCATGGTTGCCACATCAGCTGGAACAAGGTGGCCGGGATTAAATCTCTCGGTGGCGACGTTCACAACCTGCAAATCGTTGGTAACGATATCGAATACAACAATGCGACATCAGGAGGGGCAATCGTATCGCCGGCGGATCTGGCCAAGCATCCGGGCGGTGCTGAGATCTGGTTCGATGCAACAGATGGTACCATCAGTGAAGTCACGATCAGCGGCAACACGATTCAGGCAACTGTCCAGACCGGTGGGGCCAACATTCGCATCGAAGGAGTTCCCGTCGTGCGGCCCGAGCGAGCCGATACGCCGAAAACGCAAACGTGGGATACTGCGCACCTGATAAACATCACAGGCAACGTGCTGGGGAGTCAATGGCGTGGACTTGATTTGCGTCACGTTTCTCGGGTCACGATCACTGGCAACACAATTTACGATTCTTCCGATCTGTCGATCTTCGCGACGCACTGTTCGGGAATTGTCGTCAGCGGAAACACATTCTCATGGCGCGGTCTTGATTCGGAAATCACAAAGGATGGGTTACGCTTCGAGGATTGCGACAACATCATCTTAAGTAGTCTCAGCACGATGCGTTTGTGTGCCGGTTCCGCAGAAGCTGGTGCGGCGGTGACGTTCATCCGCTGCAGTGACTGCGGTGTTTCCGATTGTCAGATTCTAGATCCGTTGCATCGGGGACTGGAACTGGAAGACTGCCTCCGCTGCCGAATCGCCAACAATACGATCGTCGATCGCCGCGAGAAACCGTCAATGCGTCATGCGATTCGTGTGCTTGGCCAAAGCCGAAGCAATCTGGTTTCCGGTAACATCCTCGGTGGCGCGACGGTGAAACTCATCGACGCGACCGGCGAAGCTTCTGAATTACGCGATAATATGCTGCTTCGGTAATGGATCGCATTTTTCGGTGAATCACGAGCATACGACATCTCCGTCGCTCGACCTGCATACGAGGAAGAACACTAGGAGTTCCTCGTTTGCACGTCGGTTTAATGAAGAATCCGGACTGGCCTTTGGTCACAATCCTGAGTAACCTGAATAAATCAACGCATACTGATGTAGTTGATTTGAAGTCACGAATCAGGAATCTTGTGAGTACGCGGCTTGCACAGCTTTCATAAACAGATCCTGGGAGAATTCTCCATTGAAGTCTCGACCATATTTCTTACTCGCCAATTTGTTGCCTGGTAGATATCGACTCGACACTCCGACTTGATCTGCGTTCGATTGAAACTGGTACCTCAATGTTTTTCCTTCCGAGTAAAAATCGTCGTTTCATCGACCCGAGCGGGTTGACTCCATTGCTGTTGCTTTTACTCGGTTCCATGGCCAGCGGAGCACCGCCAAGTCCCATCTTAACCGGCGTGTTTCCGATGGGAGGAAAGGTCGGGACGACCGTAACACTGACAGTGTCAGGCTCGAATCTGACTGACATCAAATCGCTTTATTGTGCTCATCCGCGCATCATGGTGCGCGCAACAGGTCCGAACCAATTCTCGCTCACGATTCCTGATGATGTTCCGCCAGGTCAGTACGAACTTCAAGCGGTGTCGGCTCACGGCTTAAGCTCGACACAGATTTTCGTCGTCAGCAATCGGACCGAGCAAAACGAAGTCGAGCCGAACAATCTGGACCGCGTGTCTGTCGATCGCGGATCGAATACGGAAGGTTCGCAGACAATTCCGCTCAATGTCATCGTCAATGGACGGATCGAAAAAGGTGACCTGGACCATTTCATCTTTGGTGCGAAGAAGGGTCAGCGCGTCGTCATCGACTGTCAGGCCGAGCGAATCGAATCACGCCTGCGTGCTGTGCTCGAATTATTTGATTCAGCGGGGAATCGTCTGGCGGTCAATCGAGGATATTTTGGAAATGATCCGCTGATCGATTTTGTGGTGCCGACTGACGGTGATTATATTGCAAAAGTGTTTGATCTGGTTTATTCAGGCGGTGCTGACCACTTTTATCGACTGGCGATCGATACTTGTCCACGAATCGCTTTCGTACAGCCGAACGTGATTGAACGAGGAAAACAGACTCGCGTGACCTTGTACGGCTGGAATCTCGGAGGGGAACGAGGGACTCCATTTGACACTGTCTCGGTCGAGGTGACTCCACCACCAAGTCGTCAGCCTCAAGGAATCCGATTGCGATCGAACCAACTGGCGATTGAGGGATTTGCGTATCTGTTTCCTGGCGCGGACTCACCAACGTTGATCAGCGTGACGGACGCTCCCGTAGTCAATGATCGATCGGGGAATCATTCACCAAAGACTGCTCGGGACGTCGCCGTCCCCTGCGACGTGAGTGGGCAATTGCTGACCGGTGACGAACAAGACTGGTTTGCCATCGACGCTCGACGGGGTGAAGTGATCTGGGTCGAAGCTTATGGGGAGCGAATCGGTTCGCCTCTCGATCTGGAAATCAGCCTGTTTGACAACGGAGGCGAGAAGGAACTCGCCAACTTCCGCGATGAAACTCGACCGAATCAATCAACGTGTTTTTCGACGTCTCATGTTGATCCTGTGGGACGCTGGGTCGCACCTGCGGACGGACGATATCTGGTGCTTTTGCGAAGTGTCATCGGAGGTCTGGAAGTCGATCCCCGTCGGCAATATCGACTGAGTCTTCGTCGGGAGGAACCTGATGTTCAACTTGTCGCGGTTCCGCGTTCACAAGATCCCCGAGGTCTCAATTTACCACGTGGTGGGCGATGCATTGTAGATATCCTGGCCCTACGAAGTCGCGGAATGAATTCTGCCATTCAGATTTCTGCGGGAAACGCGTTGCCACCGGGAATCGAATGTCCCGATATCTGGATTGGTCCCGGGGCCGATTCTGCGCCGCTGGTGTTCACGGCCAACTCCAATGTTCAGCCATTTGTCGGCATTCTTCCGCTTGAAGGATCTGTGAAAGACTTCGGTGTTCGTAAAGTCCGCAATGCAGTAGTGACTCACCACGGACTGACTGGCGTATCGAGCCGCATTGCTAACGAGATCACGTTTGCGGTTGCCGAAGAAAGTCCGCTAAAGATTACGGCCAACGGACACGAACCGAAAAAGCATGTACTTTATGGCGACCTGACGGTCCATCACTCCCCCGGAAGCATCCTTGATGTCGTCATCGAAGTCGAACGACGCGAGATTGACTATCACTCACCGGTACGGTTGATTGGCGTTGGGCTTCCCAGCCTGATCGGCAATCAGGTTGCAGTGATTCCTCCAGGTCAGAACCGGGGAACAATCAGCTTCTTCCTGCCGACGACGCTGCCCGTCGGCAAGTACACACTCGCCGTTCAGGCGGAGTCCACCGTCCCGACTGGCGTCAAAGACGCCGAGGGAAAACAAAAGTCCGAACCGATCACGGTTGTCAGTAACACGGTCTCGTTCGACGTCCAGCCGACTCGCTTTCTCTTGAGCGTCGATCCATTCGCACCTCGCACAATTCGTCGCGGTGAAGTTGTGCAAGTGAATTATGCTGCGCACCGTGTCAACGGGTTCATTGGGAAAATCCATACGGAACTCGATGCACCGGGTGAGGTGATCGGCCTGCGTGGTCGTGGAGTCACATTTGTTGGCCAGACCGAAAATGGTTCGATTCAAATTATCGCCAACGACGACGCTCCGCTTGGTCAGCAACCATTTCTCAGGCTTTCGAGTGTGGGAGTTCTCGAAGATAAACCAATCTTTTTTGGAGGCTATTTCCTGCCACTGGAGGTCGTGAAGTGACAAGACATCAACGACACTTCGTGCTTCTGTGCCACTGCTTGACGGTCTTCCGTCAAGCAGTGCCGAGTTGCAAAACGAACATTGATGTCAATCCACTGCTTCTGCGAAGACTCCGAAGCAGTGGCACAACACGAGAAGCTCGAGGAAAATCGCGTCGCAGCATGATGTCACCGAGTCCAATTTCCTTGATGTTGTCGATGACATTCGCGTGGTTAGTACTCCTGGCAGGACCATGTGTCTGCAACGATGGCTTCAGCTGTGTAATCGGCTCAGAACCGGACGCCGCTCGCATCACGTTTCTGAATGACGTCGGGCCGATCCTTACCAAACTGGCATGTAACAGCGGTGGATGTCACGGAAAGTCAACCGGGCAGAATGGCTTTCGGCTTTCCTTGCTTGGATTTGAGCCTGCATTCGATCACGACGCTTTGCTGCACGAAGGGCGAGGGCGTCGGATCTTCGTTAGCGAACCTCATCACAGTTTGTTGTTGCAGAAGGCTGCGGGTCGAGTCCCTCACGGGGGTGGCAAGCGACTGGAGGGCGACTCGGAAGATTATCAGGTCCTTTACGATTGGATTTCCCAAGGCGCTGCCGGTCCTCGCGACGATGATCCAAAACTGGAGCGGATTACGGTTGTTCCTGTTGAGAGGATTTTAGGCCGTGGAACGAAGTTGCCGTTACTCGTAACGGCGCATTTTTCTGACGGAACCTCGCGCGATGTCACGCGACGAGCGGTGTATGACTCGAACGTGCCCGAGTTGGCAACGGCAGATGATCGCGGCCTTTTAACGACTCAATCACAAAGTGGGCTGTTTGCGATTATGGTTCGATTCGGCGGAGAAATCGCTGTCTTTCGCGGAACGGTACCGATCTGCGATTCTCAAATTTCTGGCGACCCTGCCGCCGCCGTGGAACTACCAGCAAGTCTCTATCCCGAGATTGATCGGCACCTGATTGCACAATGGAATCAGCTTGGCAGCATTCCCTCAGTACAAACGGATGACGCGACGTTTATCCGTAGAGCGACCATCGACATTTGTGGCACATTACCGACCCCAGCGGAGACGACCGAGTATGTTGCGAACGCGCATCCTAACAAAAAATCGCAGTTGATTGACCGGCTGCTCGAACGACCCGAGTACGCCACTTACTTCTCGCAGAAGTGGGCCGATATTTTGCGGAACCGGGGGCAAGGGTATTCCACCAGTCATCAGCGTCCTGCCACGACATTGTTCGCCGCATGGATTCGTGACTCCATCGCGGCCAACAAACCTTATGACCGCTTTGCCACCGAGATTCTGACGGCAACAGGGAGCCAGGAACGGAATCCCGCGACACTCTGGTATCGTCACGTGCGGACGACACAGGATTATGTAGAATCGATTTCGCAAGCATTTCTCGGCGTGCGAGTTCAATGTGCGCAGTGTCATCATCATCCGGCGGAACAATGGAGTCAGTCCGATTATTACTCACTGGCTGCGGTGTTCGCGCGTGTTGGTCGCAAAGGAGGCTTCGCCGACGCGGAAGTTCCTACCGGGGAAACAATCTTCCTGAAGAACGACGGCGAGATCATACATCCGCGTACGGGAGACGTGATGACCCCTCGACCACTGGGTGGTCCCGATTTTAAGGTGTCTCGCTTCGATGACCCTCGCGTGGCGCTGGCTCGATGGATGACCGCCCCGGACAATCCATTCTTCGCTCGGACAATGGTCAATCGCATGTGGGGCCACTTCTTTGGGCGAGGGATCATTCATCCGATTGATGATGCTCGCAGTACGAATCCGCCAAGTAATCCGCAACTGCTTGACGCACTGGCTCGTGACTTCATCGAAAGCGGGTACGATGTGAAACATCTGATCCGGGTGATCACCGGTTCGATCGCTTACGGTTTAAGCTCAATTCCCAACGACACAAATCGCGACGACCGTCAAAGTTTCTCACGGTTTTATCCTCGCCGACTGAAGGCAGAAGTCCTGCTCGACGGGATCAGCCAAATCCTGGACGTACCGACACAATTTCCTGGAGGGCCTGGTCAGTTCCCGCCGGGGACACGAGCCATCGAACTTCCAGACGAGAATGTCCCGCTCAGCTTCCTCGACGTCTTTGGTCGTCCCAATCGCAGCACGGCATGTGAATGCGAGCGGACCGATGATCCCGCACTCGGACAGGCATTGGAACTGGTGAACTCGAAAGAATTCCAGCGTAAGCTCTCTGATAAGAACGGCTATGTTGAAAAGCTGGTCACCACTGAATCGACTCATGACAAAAATGTCCGCGACGTCTTTCTACGGGTGTTAGCTCGCCCGCCGGAACCTGCTGAACTAAGTGCCGCGATCGAATTTCTCGAATCCGAATCCGACCGCTCCGAAGCCTATCGTTCGTTGCTTTGGTCGCTGCTGGTGACAAATGAGTTTCTATTCAATCGTTAACAACAAGGGACCGTCGTCATGTTGACCCGGCGTCAGATTTTACAAATCGGCACTCCAATCCTGGGATTGGGTTTGGCTGATTTATTGCGGAAGCAAGCGGTCGCCAACGACGAGGGTCAGTCCAGCACTAGTAAGAAATCGTTGATCGTGTTCTGGACGAATGGAGGTATGAGTCAGCAGGACACATACGACATGAAGCCAGAGGCTCCGTCCGAATATCGCGGGATGTATCATCCGATCGCGACAACCTCTTCCGGGATTTCGATCACCGAACGTTTTCCGCGACAAGCGCGAGTGATGCAACATATCTCTCTTGTTCGGTCGGTACATCACGAGAACGGGATTCATGCCCCATCGGCACACTGGATGCAAACTGGGCGATTCGGCCCGACGCTGGCTCGCATCGCTCCACAGCATCCCTCATTCGGCTCGGTCATTTCCAAGGCACTGGGGCCGCGAACTGCACAGATGCCGGCTTATGTCACCGTGCCGAAATCCGAGGCGTTCGGGTATCAGGGTGCGGTCTATCTCGGTAATTCGCACAACCCCTTTGAAGTCGGTGCAGACCCGAACGCCAAGAATTTCTCGGTGCCAAATCTTTCCCTGCCGGATGGATTGAAGGTCAGTAGCGTCGAGAACCGTCGCCACCTGCTGAAGAAGTTCGATACGCTGCGACGCGACATCGATTCGTCCGGCACGTTAGAAGGGCTCGATGCATTCAAATCCCAAGCTCTGGAAATGGTGACAGGCGAACGAATACGTCGCGCGTTCGAGATCTCGACTGAAGATCCCAAGCTACGTGAAATGTACGGCCATCATGCCTATGGACAGGGAGCACTGCTTGCGCGTCGCCTGGTCGAGGCGGGGACTCGCTGCGTGACAGTCAATACCGGCTACTGGGACCATCATGACAACATCGAGAAAGGACTCGAAGAACAACTCACGCCAATGGATCAAGCAATTGCCGCTCTGATTACCGACTTGTCTGAACGAGGAATGCTCGATGACGTCCTGATCTTTTGCGCGGGCGAGTTTGGTCGGACGCCGATGATCAACGGACATGCAGGTCGCGATCATTGGTCGAACTGTTTTACGGTTATGTTTGCTGGGGGAGGTACTAAGGGTGGTCAGGTCGTCGGAGCGAGTGAAAAGTACGGCGGTGGCGTTCTGGAACGCATGGTCACCCCTTTGGACTTGCTCGCCACAATCTATCAGACAATGGGTATCCCACTCAGCACACATTACGACGATTCGAGCGGCCGACCAACCAGCATCGTCGACACAGGTAAACCGATTCGAGAATTGGCGTAGAGCTTTGTCAAACTTCTAAATAGGGATCTTGTGCCACTGCTTCGGACTTCCTCGCAGGAGGAAGTTGACGTTTTGAGTCAAGTTTCAGGAATTCTCACAAAGTAGCCATCATCGCTCCGCGTGATGAGCATGTGTCGAAGACGATGCAAGCGTTGCCTTAGCATCGGGGCAAACACTTGGTTTGAATTCCTTTTTTGAGAACATACGAATTGAAAATTCGTAGGTTCTCGAACAATGCTCATCACGCGGAGCGATGATGGCTACTTTGGTCTGAGACGAAGCCTCGACGGAGTCTTTGACAAGGCCGTGTGTTCATGGCTCGTTAACGGTTCCGAAGAGCACGTCTTAATCGAAGACCGTAAAACCGTGGCACCCTTTTCGCGTATTTCTGTTCCACAAGCCTTTCGTTCTCAACAACGCAAACATTCCATCCTCAGGTCAATTCATCATTACATGCTAGCGGACTCGCTTCTGCATTTCCGATACCTCGTCTTTGGATAATGCTCGTCGAAAGACCTGCACATCCGAAAGGGACCCATGAAAAAAGTCCCCGGTACCTGCGCCGATCTGCCACGGTTGATCGCTAGTGAGATTCAGTGACGAGGCTTTTCCAGCTGAAGACTCTGCGACAGATTTTCCGTCGACCAAAAGACGTAATGTGTCACCCTGACGTTGAGCGGCGACATGATGCCAGCCTGGGGGAAACTCATCATCCCGCGTTACGCAGGCACCGGTTTGCAGAGACCAGACATGTGCCGACGGAAGCGTTGTGGCGAACAGTTTGCCTTGATGCTGGGCCATCGTCCAGACTCGGCGGTAAGTGACGTCCGGAGTCGTATCGAGTTGTTTCAGCATGGTCCATGACTGGACTCCTTCGTAACGGAAGATTTGCCCCAGCGGCAAAGTCCCGGCGTAAAAGCTACCGTTGTGGACAAGCATCCCCATCACTTCCAGTTCTTCGCCGAGCCGGCCTCGATCTTGCCAGACTTCCTTGTCCCAGGCGAATACTTTTCCGGTCCTCCAGGCGGCTACGTGCAACTGCCCTTTGTAAGTCGCGAAGGCATAGGTCTGTGTATTTTCCTCTTCACCGACTCGACCAAGATCAGCCCATTTGTTTCCATCGAAGCGATAGACGTGACCTTCGTCGTAGCCGGTCGCCCAGAGATGACCGTTGAAAACGCCGAGTGCTTCCACCCGCTTGCCGTTCGGGACTTCGAGTTTCGTCCACTTCTTATCGCCGTCATAACGGAAAAACGCAGCCGGCTTATACAACGAGCCGACGTAGAGCTTGCCGCGAAAGACCACCATCCCGCCGACCGCTTCCATTTCCGGGAAGTGTCCGACTTCCTCCCATTTCGCATCACCGAGATAACGAAAGATACGGCCGCCAAAGTGAGGATTCTCTGATTCGCTTAATGCGGACCCGCCGAGACGGTATTTCCCAGATCCGACATACAGATTACCCCGATAGGCTGCCATGCCGGTAATGCTGTTGGCTTTGTCTGGCATCCCGCAGTCAGTCCACTGATTTGTGCCATCATAGCGATAGAGATGCCCTGCCTGATCGTGTCCCGGTTCACACGTCCCGACGTACAGTTTGCCTCGGTGAACCGCCATTGTTTGTCCGTAAACCGCGTTTCCAGGCCGACCTTCATCAATGAAGAGAGGCTCGGTTCCGGAATCGATGCCGAATTGCAATTGACGGTAGTTCGCCTGTGAATGCGTGACGCCGGCGTTGTTTCGCAGGCTGAGATGAAAACCAGTTCGGGTCACGGTGTCGAACTGGCTGACAAGGTCACCCAGATCGTCATCAGATTCCGCTGCCGTGTTTACCCACAACGAAATTGTGAAATCGCTGTTACCGAGCTTTAACGGTCCTACGGCAGGAATCGAGATGGAACTTCCACGTCCGTCAAACTTCGCTGATTGTGTGGGGAAGTCACCGGACTGAAATGTCACAGCCCGATTTTCACCATGCGGACCAGTTGCCACAGAATTTTTGACGTCATCTGCAAGCTTCCAGCGTGCGACCGGTCCGTCAGCCGCAAAACTATCGATGGTCATGAGTTGTGCGGCAAATAATAGGACTATGAAACGAAAATGTGTCATCGACGGTTTCCTGACAGGCCAATTTCCAGAACATCAATTTGTATGCCGCATGCATTTGACTGCAGTCTATCCCCTTTGCGCGATTTGCGCCCAGCGATTCATTCAGCGTTTTCCGAAGGCGGAATTCCAGAAACGTCAGGAAAACGCCGTCGTCGGCTTCCCGCAAAAACCCCGTTTGAATTCGCTTATCAATCAGGTCTGGTTAGTATCCAGCGCTTGCGAAAACTCACTTGGAGAAGTTCATAAGATCGCGAACTCCTCAGATCAGATTCTCATTCAAGGAAGCGACAATGTTTTATCGATTCTCAATTGCCAGAGCGTGGTTGGCTGGAGTAATGCTGCTCAACCTGATGTCGCTGAACGTGACCGTTTATGCGAGTGATTTACCGCCGAAGGACGACGGCAAACTGAGGATTGTGGTCTTCGGAGCGCATCCAGACGACGCGGAATTCAAAGCGGGAGGAACGGCAGCCAAGTGGGCCAAGCTGGGGCATCATGTCAAACTTTGTTCCGTCACGAACGGCGACATCGGGCACTGGCAGAACGCCGGTGGTCAACTGGCTCAACGCCGAACTGCCGAATCAGCCGCCGCAGCGAAGAAGCTGGGGGTCACGTCGCAAGTCCTGGACCTTCACGACGGTGAGCTATTGCCAACACTGGAAAATCGGCGGCTGATCACCAAGGTGATCCGCGAATGGAAGGCGGACGTGGTGATCGCTCATCGTCCCTGGGACTATCACCCGGATCATCGATACGTCGGTGTACTGGTGCAGGATGCCGCCTTTATGGTGACTGTTCCGTTCTTCTGCCCCGATGTTCCGGCCCTGACAAAGAACCCCGTGTTTCTGTATTCGAGCGACGGGTTCCAGAAGCCGTATCCATTCAAGCCGGACGTCGTGATTTCAATCGACGATGTCTTCGATCTGAAAGTGGATGCGGTTCATGAGCTGGAGTCGCAAGTCTATGAGGGCGGCGCCAGCGGTAACGAAGAATTCGTTCGGTCTGTTCCCCCAGCCAGTGACGTCGCCGGACGAAAAGCGTGGCTCAAACAGCGATGGCAAGAACGCCAGTCGCGCGAAGCGGATCGCTTTCGCAGCGATCTGATTTCGTTTTACGGTGAAGAAAAAGGGAAGGCGATCAAGTATGCAGAAGCGTTCGAATTGTGCGAATACGGCAGACGCCCCAACCTGGCTGAATTGAAGCAGTTTTTTCCATTCGGCCCATCGGATAAGTAGAAACAAGTTTGAAGTCGCATGATTTGTTTTCGTTCCCGAGTTCCTACTTGAGAACAACGGCACAAAGAATTCGGTTTGTGATATTGTTTCCGGCCCTGCTCGCAAGCGATCAAGTCGTTGCTTCCATCCGGACAAGCCGGAAGGAGAGCTTTCTTCGGCAAGTTGCCTGATGTAGCTTGAAGTTGCTGGTCCCATTGGGGCAAGCCCAAGGGAAACCATACACATCCGCGAGGCACCTTATCAATGATCGCCGTGCATGCCCCAGAACGCGTAGAACTCAATGTCTTCCCGATTTCCGCTGGGCTTGTCCCAGCGGGATCACAACTGGTCAGCTACAACCAGAGCAGCGAGATGGTCCGCTCTCCTTCGGGCTTGCCCCGATGGAAGCAACGACTTATCTGCTATCCCGCCGAAACCCGGAATCGAATCGAGCTTCAATCACTTCTGAGGGAGGTAAATTTGGGCCGTCTTTTTCGATTCCTGCTAGAATGTCTTGAACTTATCGAACGAGTCAATCGGTTTCTTTTTTCCGAGGCAACGGCAGCAGTCTTAATCGTGTTCGGATCGGATCAACGGTGACCAATGCTCCGACCTCGAGTTCAACTGCCATTTGCGATAATGCTGAAGCAATTTGTTTCCCGATATTGTCGGGGCTGACATCATCAGATCGAATTTGAACGACACTGGGCTTGTCGCCATGCGTTGATGCCAAAATCCCGCTGAAGTCAAGATCGTGAGTCAACACCACATAATCATTCGACTTGGCGAATTCCATGATCTGAAGGTCAGTCGCGTCAAATTTTCCGAATGAGGACCAATGGATCGCTTCGATTCCGTAATCGTTTAAGAGTCTGCTCCAGCGCGGAGAAAGATTAATGTCGATAAGGACTTTCACGCGTTTGCCAGTACGATTTCACGATCTTCTGCGCGCCACGCGGCGTAACGAAGTGCTTGTAAAAGATCCTCACGCTCGAGATAGGGATAATCCGAGAGGACTTCCTCAAAGCTATGCCCCGATCCGATCTGGTTGACAATCATACCGACTGTCACGCGCATCCCTCGAATGCATGCTTTGCCGCTCATCACATTAGGTTGCTGTGTGATTCGATCAAACTGTTCCATATAAGATCCTTTGGCCGATAAATGCACCGCTATGGTACGAGTTCTACAAAGGCCCTTCAAGAACGATTTGCTTTTAAAGCTCCGCTTCCGGATTCTTCCAAGGACCCATATCTTGAGATCGTTTTGATATCCGGCGGAGTCACATTGTGTGCAGTCCACCCCGATTGGGAAGCAGCGCTTCCGAGCCACGCGTTCCCAAGCAGGAACTCGGGAAAGGGGAACTAACACGTTGATGCTGATGCAACGACATATCAAAACTTCAACGGAGGCGGAGGGCTATCGTCATAGATACCTATCCATTCCGTAGCCAGATCGCTGTCGTAAAACAGAATCCACGAGCGATTGGGAACCTTTCCTGCCCGCAACTGCCGTTTGATCGCCTCAATTCCCTGATACGCGTTGGTGAGTGCCAGATCAATATACGCGTAGCGCAGACCAGTCCCGCCGCCGATCTGACATCCCAGTTTTTGCGGCTTCAAGACCTGGTCCAAAGCGTCTTCGACTTCGGACTTGTCAGCGAATTCGGATTCGTCGAATCCATCACTGCCATCAATTTTGACATAACAAAATATCTCATGGTAACGACTGAAACGATCGGAACAAAACAGTTTATGGCGATGGGCGGTCGTCCACATGGCGGGATTAGCCGATTTGCCGACGATCAAATCACTTTGCTCGACATAATCGTCAGCAGGTTCTGGCTTGAGTTCCCAGAGCGTCCAGTTCGTCTCTTCCGTAATCCATTCATAGTGTGGAACAGGCGGTAATTGATCGTGGATGCTGCCGATGAGTGAATTGACCGTATCGTACAGCCGTTCCAGACTAATCCATTGTGGTGGCTTCCTGGCGAGACCGAGTAATGACTTTATCGCCGAAGTTTCTTGGATTGGACTCACTTCGATGACTCCAATCCAATCATTGAGAACTTTTTCTCCCAGCAGGGTTTCAGTCGCGACGAATGCCGCGTTGAATGCTGATTTATCCTTAATCCGGGACTTCGACGGCGATCCGAATTTCAAATCAATTAGATTGAATTCCCCAAGGGACGCTCGAAACTTCATTTCGCTGAGGTTGCAACCGGTCCGTCCTTCAACTGTGAATTGTGCGGATTCGATGTCTTCAACCAATCGATGCTCATAGAATTCCCAGCCTTTCAGATCAGGAGCTCGTTCGAGAATCGATTGGACAAGCGGACGCAAGTGGTGATCGGTTTCGGGAGTAACTACTAATCGGTGACCCGCATCCCGAATTGCTGGACCAAATTCCCACATCAGATTCGCGTCGATTGACTGAAGATGTTCTTCGATCCAGGCTGGCAGATCCAGGTCGCTTTTTCCCGTGAAGGTTGCAGCGATGTCATCCGCGCTTTCAGCAAATTCCCGCCACCAGGCATCGATCCTTTCGATGACAATTTGCCTCTCAGCGACTTCAGCCCGATTGTTCTTGTCGATAAATCGCCAACGCATGGAAACTCTACTTCAAAATTGATTCGGCAAACCAAGTTTTCTCGGTCCCCAGCAGGTGCTTGGGAACGAGAAAACCAAACCAGCTGTTAATTCCTGATCAATTCGAAATTGATTTTCTCGATCGACCCGGTAAAGGCGAACTGCGACTTGTAGTCTGGCGAGACAGACGTGATTGAATCGCGACCGACTTCGAAGGGTTCAAGCCCATGTCGGAAGAAGGTCCGTTTAATCTTGCCTTCTCCGGCAGGCTTGCCGTCGACGAACAACGTGAGCGTACCCGCCCCTTCTTTCGAGCCGTCCGGGACGAACAATGTCTTAAGGGTTACTTTTCCTTCGGGGATGTCGGCTGTTCCGACAATGGTAATGTCCGAGATCTCAAACCCCGTGTAGCGGAAGACTGGTTTCCTATCTTTGATGTAAAGTGACCAGCCCGCCGAGAACGCCCCAGCACAGGCGATGACCCCTTCCGCGCCACCCTTTGGGATCGTTAGATCGGCAGTGATTGAGTGGGGTCGAGGAAAAAGTTGTGGGCCGATCGGCTCGGGCAACCAGACGTTGTTCCCGTAGTACGTCCAACTCGTCCTCGGCTCGCCGGACTCACGCAGCATCGGGTTGAGTCTCTCTGAGAACCTCGGGTCGAGCGGGAATACGTCGTACTTTTTTGCCTCCTCCAAAAACTTGGCCTGAAGCGCCTTCAGCTTCTCAGTTTCTTTTGCCGCGAGATCGACGGCCTGGCTGAAGTCGTCGGTGATGTGGTAAAGCTCCCACGGGGAATTGACGAAATCGAGTCCTCGTCCCGTCGTCACCCATGGATAGCCGTAGCGGCTACATGCCACCCAGCCGTCGTGGTAAATCGCGCGGTTGGTTGCGAGTTCGAAGTACTGCGTCGTCCGCTTGCTCTTGGCTTTTGCGTCGCTAAACGAGTAGAGCATCGACACGCCCTCGATCGGCTTCTGGGCGATACCGTTCACGACCGTCGGTTCCGGGATCTTGCAGGCATCAAGTATGGTCGGCACGACATCGATGACGTGGTGGAACTGGTCGCGAATTTCGCCCTTTGCCTTGATCCCATTGGGCCAGTGGATGACCATCGGGTTGCGGGTCCCTCCGAAGTGCGAGGCGACCTGCTTGGTCCACTGGAACGGTGCGTTCATGGCCCACGCCCATCCTACGGGAACGTGCGGCTCGCTGGTCGGTCCACCGATCTCGTCGATCCGCTTGATCGTACTTTCCAGGCCAAGTTGTATGCCCAACAGGCTGGCGAGTTCGCTAAAAGTCCCCTCCAACCCTCCTTCGGCACTCGCGCCGTTATCACCGACAATGTAGATCACCAGCGTGTTGTCGAGTTCACCGGAGGTGGCAAGGCTGTCGATTAACCGCCCAACCTCGTGGTCAGTGTAGTCCATGTAACCGGCATAGTTCTCCATGAGCCGTGTATACACTTTTTTCTCGTCCGCCGACCGCGAGTCCCACGACGGAATATTTGCGTCGCGCGGCGTCAGCTTCGTTCCTTTGGGAATGATGCCGATCTCCTGTTGCTTCGCGTGGGTCAGTTCACGCTGTCTGTCCCATCCGTAATCGAATTTTCCCTTATACTTATCTCGGTATTCCTTTGGGGGATGATGCGGGGCGTGGACGCCGGACGTACTGAAATAGGCGAACCACGGTTTGTCTGGTTTGGCGGCACGGACGTTATGTGTCCAGGCAATGGCTTCGTCGGTCATGTCAGCGGTGAAGTGGTAGCCTTGCTCTGGCGACTTTGGCCGAGCGACCGGCCTCGTATCTCGGTAGAGTGTGGGGTAGTACTGGTTCGTTTCGCCCTGATTGAAGCCGTAAAAGTACTCAAAGCCCTGGCCGGTGGGCCAATTGTGGAACGGTCCGGCGGGACTGATTTCCGGCTCCGGTGTATTGTGTGCCTTGCCGAACATGGCCGTGGCATAGCCGTTGTCGCGGAGTGTCTGAGCCACAACGGACGTGCTCTGCGGAATGATCCCGGTGTATCCGGGGAAACCCGTACCCATTTCGATGATGACGCCAGTGCCGCAACTATGATGATTGCGGCCTGTGAGCAGTGCTGCCCGGGTTGGACTACAGAGTGCTGTTGTGTGGAACTGATTGTATGTCAGCCCATTCTTCGCAAGCTGATTGAGGTGCGGCGTCGGAACTGGTCCACCGAATGTCGAACACATGCCGAAGCCGACGTCGTCGAGCAAAACGAGAAGAACATTGGGTGCCCCTTTCGGAGCCTTCACCGGCTGTGGATAATCGGACGTTGAGTCCTTGTAAGTTTCACCGATTTTGCCTTTGAACGCCGGATCGGGTTTGGGCAACTGTTTGCCGTCCGCCAATACCGGCGGAGCCTTCGTGTCCTGGGCGAACGTCTCAGTCAGGCGGCCGGAAGCCGCGAGCCAACCGAACAACGAACCGATCATCACGACAACCGCTGGTAACATGGATTTCGAACGCATAGTTGAGCGACCTTACGATGTGGGATTACTCGAGCCGGATTGACAGCAAAGAAAGGAGGATGCTTCCGCGCTTTAGGGAATCAATCATCGCGAGTGATGACCAACCGATTCCAGCGACGATTTTATCGAGCCTCACACGAATCGGCGAGTTCATCGGACCTTCTGGCGGTACTATTTTCTCGTTACCAAGCTCCAGCTTTTCTCGTTCTCGTTACCAAGCGCCAGCTTGGTAACGCAGCTCTTCGAAGCTCCGCTTCGCGATTCGTCCAGTGACTTTTCACTCGAAGTTGTATTGACATTCGCTGGAGTCACATTGGTTGCCATCCGCCCAATCGGGAAGCAGAGCTTCCAAGACGGGCGTTCCCAAGCAGCGAGCTTGGGAACGAGGAGACGAGGGAACGCGTAATGGCGCGATGTCTGGCGATGTCAGTTTTCAAACGAGAAAACTTCGGCACCAGCGCGGGATACCAACGCTTCCAGTAACGTTGTGTTTTTCACAGTTTCTTCCGCGATGTCGTACGAAAACATCCGCACGCTGCCATCGGCCATACAGAAATTGGCTCCCGCGCTATGACAGGACCAGATGGCATTAAAAGCACAGCGATCCAGGTAATTCCCGGGCTGGTAATAAGCCGGATTCGGGCAATGTCCATGCGATCCCGAACTAAATGGCTTGTCGATTCCTCTGGCAGGCGAAATGTTGTCTTCGGTACAACATCGCGAGTCCCACCAGCCGAATTTTCCGTCGGCCGATGGTGGCCGTTCAGCGATCATAATCGTATTGCTCGTACCGTCGATGACATTGCTCATTGACACGGTCAACCGCGAGTTCAGATCCGAATCATCGACAATGATGCCGTTATTGAATGTCGAGGGGTTGGAGTAAACGCCGACGTACCAGGTGAATCCATATTCAGGAACTTTATAATCTGGACCACGTGGGTCAGCGGGACAACCCAACAACCGAACTGAGTCCTGTACTCGAGCGTCGGGCTGTTCGATGAATGTCATGATCTCCCGATGCCAGGTCTCATAACTTCCCTTATCCCAGTCCCATAGATTGCCTGATGGCTCACCCCCGATGGGTGTTGTGCCTCGCG
>CAILLA010000067.1 GCA_903834925.1 uncultured Schlesneria sp. | reverse complement strand
TTGCGGTCGTTTCGATGACCCTTTACGCTTCGCCATCCTTGGCTCCCTCGGTGACGTGTTTTGTTCACACTCACAACATCGCAGAGAGCCAGGGTTTCTAAAACATCATTTCCGAGTCGCGCGTTCCCCTAAAGTGCAGCTCGTTATGATCACGGAATACAGCGGATTCCACCGCTGTAACAAACTCGCCAATTCTGTCAAAACCCCCATGATTTTTGAAACTTTTCGCGATTCCCACGGGTAACGATTTCGGAAAGGCAATACGTAGTGGACGACCGTGAACTCGCCGAACGTTGTTTGTCCGGTGACCAATCGGCCATCCGGCAATTCGTCGAGCGTTTTCAAGGGCTGGTTTTTTCGGTTTGTCTGCGGCAATTAAGACATCGGGAAGATGCGGAGGACGTGGCACAACAGACACTTGTTCGAGCTGTTCGGCACCTGCGAAATTGGGATCCAAAGCGTCCGCTGAATCCGTGGGTGCTGACAATCGCCGTCAATCGCTGTCGGACTTATCAGTCTCTGCGAAGCAATCAATCCCGAAATTTTGATCCAGCGATTGATACGGCTGCTCCGGACAGTCGGCTTGGTACGCTGGATCTGGCCGAAGAACTTCAGTTGGCTTTAGGGAAAATTCGCGACGATTATCGAACCTGTTTTATATTGTTTCATCAGCAGGAACTGAGCGTTTCTGAAGTTGCCAGAATCATGAAATGCCCGGAAGGAACGATCAAGACTTGGCTACATCGTGCTCGCCGTGAATTGGCAGACTTGCTGATCGAACGCGGCGCTGTGACAAAGGATGGATATGAACTGCATCGAATTTGAAGCGGCTTTGGAACTCAGCGTCGAAACGCGACAGCCACTTGAGTTTCTTGCTCTCAAACACACTTTGGAATGCGAAAGTTGTCGAAGCGATTGGGAAATCCATCGTCAGCTCGATACGGCAATTGGCGCATGGCGTTCAGGCGTCGGAATTGAGGCTCTTACCAGTCTTACTGACCAACAGCTGAAGGCTCTCGCAACCGGAAGAGACCAGGTATCATCGCCGGCAGGTCTGCTCGATTCGGTTCTTGCTGAATTGATTGATCCCGCATTAACAGTTGCTGTTTCGGAGCCTGATGGCAGGACTCATCACGGCCTGCCGCGAACGGCCCTTCACTCAAAATCAAAAGATTCCAATTCGCAACGTCGCTCGGGCGTCCTGGCGGTTGCATCCGTTGCCGCCTGCTTGGTACTCGCCGTGATCTTCGCGACGAATCAGGCCGGACGCAGTTCGGTCGAAGTCGCGAGAGTTTCACCGGCTCCCGCCATTGACCCCATCTCCACCACTTTGGATGTCTCACAAACCTTGACGGCGGTCTTTTCCGACATTCGTTCCGAATATCGTGAAATGGCCAGCGAAACAACGTCGGTGGCACGCGACCTGGTGAATGCCTTACCGCAGCACGTGACCGTCTCATTCCCGTCGAGTCACGATGAAGTCGAACTGCGCCCGACATCGGAGGATGTTGTTCGCATCTGGCGTCCTATCAGCAGCCGGGTGGAAAGCGCACTTGGGTTTCTCTGGCAGGCGGTCCCCAGTGAAGTTCCAGCGGGGTAAACTCATTACAGTATCTGTGACGATGGCGGGTAGATCAGCATCTCAGGTTAATTTAACCGACAAGTCATTTTCGAGGCGATGATCAATGTTCAAATATTTGCCGACCACGTTGCTGTCTCTTTTCCTTGTTGTGTCTGTCGGCATGACAAGCTTGTTTGGGGCGGAAGCGTTCACGGCAGTCGATCTTGTCACAGCAGATGTCGCCTTATGCTTGGAAGTCACCGGCCTGGACGAAGCAAGGACCAGGTTTGATGACGGACACTATATGGACCGCCTTCGCACATTCCCTCCGTTTCAACGATTACTCGAAAGCGGCGGATTTCAATATTGGCAGGCCATTGAAGAACATGTCGCACGACAGACTGGTTCGAAACTTTCATCGCAGCTTCGAGCACTCTTCGGTCGGTCCCTTGTTCTCGCGGTTTATGTTCCACAGTCAGGTAATCCACGTGGAATCCTGATCGGTGAGGCAATTGACGAAGCGGCTATCCAGACAGCACTGGCCACTTGGAACAAGCTTGACCCCAATATCGTCATCACGAGGAAATCACACCAGGGTCATGGCTACCTGCAACGAAAAAAACACGCACCCTCCACCGAAACCGCTTTTATCGCGATCTCAGATCGCTGGTTTGCCATTTCGGATAACGAATCTCTCATCCATGACGTGATTGATCGATTCAAGTCGCTCGCCACAGGCGCATCCCATTCCAGTGAAAAAGATGGCCTTTCAAAATCACCTCGTTACATGCAGAACCGCCAGCGTTTAAAAACCGACGATGTGGCGCATCTGCATCTCAACGCCAGACCGTGGGATCGAGGACTGGAAGAGTCTTCCCAAGGCTCGAATGACCCGATCAACATTGCAGAAGTCTGGAAACGAGTGAACTCGGTCTCGGCCTGTTTGCGATTAGACCATGGAATTGTTTGTGATGCGGTCGTCGACCTGGAAACCAGCCGCCTTCCGGAGGAATGGACAAAGCTGGTTGCGACCGCTGGGGGAAGTTCGGAATGGCTCCATCGCATTCCGGCAGAATCCCTGTTGGCAATCAGCGGTCGAATCGAGTTGGCTCCCGTGTTACGACACTTGTTCAATCAAATTCCCGCGAAGGATCAAGCTGAACTGACGAAGGTCCGGCGAATTGTTCAAAGTCAATTTGGTGGAATGGACCTGCTTGATACGATCCTTCCGGTACTCGGTCGCGACTTCGGTGGATTTGTGGCAACTCGCGTTAACAAGCAGACAAACAAAGTCGCACTGGACGGCGCATTAGGGTTCTCGCTCTGTTCGCCCAGCGATCAGGAAATGCTCAGTGATATTGATCACGGCCTGGATTCCGGACTTAGTCTGCTGGCCGCGTATCACAGTGTCGAAGGACAACAGATCGTCACGGTGCAACGCAATCAGAGCGAAGCAATCCGGCTTCGTTCGTTGTCTGCGACTGCTCCCTTCCCGATTGCCTACGGAATCAAAGGAACAAACCTTGTGATCGCAGGATCGCGAGACCGATTAGAAAAAACGCTTGAGTCGCTGGACGAGCCGGTCAATTCATCGCGACTGGTTGACCACTCAAACCGATTCTTCGCTGACGCGAATCAACTGATCTGGCTGGATATGGCGCGTATCAGGCAAGTGCTGGAACAAAGCGGCCCTGACATCGCTCAAATCTTCGCACCCAATTCGGCGAACGAAGCATCGCGTCTTACCCAGCGTTTTGAACACGCCAGACACTATCTTCAGTTGGTTGATTCGTTATTCATCGCGGGTCGCATCGAATCGGACCACATCCGAATTACATTCGGCGGCGGTTTGGACATGAAGTGAGTCGACCTCCCTAACGGTCATCCGTTTCAATCGGTAACACAAAATTCGTGAACGACCTTCGCCCGGGCATGGGGGTACCGCACTTTCTCAACATGAGAAAGCTTAAGTGGGACGGCGCGTAGGTGTTAATTCGCTCATCATAGGCCGCAATAAATTCATATTTAACGGCTTACGATCGAAATTCGCGTACGAGATATGATGGGTTTTTAATGAAGTGCAGTGTCCCAATGGTTGTCATGCCTTCCAAAAGAATTGGTTACTCACAGAATCGCAGAGGCACGGAGTTATGAGAACGCGATCGATGGCTGTGGAGTTTCGGCTTCGTGTCGAAGAAAAATGTATCTCTCGGACGATGCATGGGGCGGCCTTAAGCTACTAGCATTTTTGTCGATATGCAGTGCCCCCCAACAGCGTCCAACTCATAGAGAATAAATGGAAACGATGGGACAGCCTGGGAGCTTCCTCATGAGTTTGTCGTCCGCTGTCACGAGTTCACAGCCTTCTCGTTCAGCGAGTGCGACAAAAATGCAATCTGTGATTGCGATTCGAGTGGCAGAGGAGATGTCCACCGCACGAGTGATGAGTGGAATGTAAGGGTGAAGGTCTGGCATAGCGGTAAGAATTGGGAGGAGGTGCGTCTTGGCATCCCCGATGGGAATGACCTTCATCCGCTCTGCTTTCGTAAGTGCATCAGTAACTTCTGAGGGAAGACGTCAGGTGCGATAATCTCGTGAATCTTGTTCCACACGTCGTCCCGGAATGCAAGTGCTTTTTCAGCCCCGATCTCAGGGATGGCCCACTTCACGGCCACGGAAGAATCAAGAACGTACAGACTCATCGGTCGCGTAGTTCACGAATAGCAGGAACGGCGATATCGACGATCCCGACTCTTTTTTGAATCTCTTCTCGCATGCAGTCCATGCGTTCTCAGGCCAGACGTACCGCTTCGGGATCACGACGTTCTCCCTTCAACAGCTTCGCGAGGATGTCATCTAGTTCTTGATCGATACTCGGGATCGTTTCTGTGGTCATGACTGAATTGTCGGAAGATTGGAGTGGAAGTCAATTGGAATCAGGATCGTCGCTGTTTGATTTGTTGGACTAAATCGTTGACCGTGCGATCACCAAGCAACTGGTCTCGTTCTGCGGCGTAATTGCCGGAGCCCATAGAGAATTGGTGAAGGAATCTCGCCGTGTTGGCGGAGCCAATTTGTTGACAGAGGAGTGAAATGGCCTTCGAAGTAATTTCGGCAACGGTTAGGATTGCGATCGTCTTGCGTTGTTTTATTGTCCCCTTTGTCGCCATGATCTTTTGACTGTCGAAACCAACGAAAAAATCTGTGTCCCCGGAGTTTTATCGAAGTGCAGTGTCCCAATGGTTGTCACCGTTTCATCCCCCAAGAGCCTCGCTTCGCTGTTTTGTTTATCAAATCACAAAAACAGCGGATGGAAAGGAAGAACGCAAACAAATTGTTTGTCAGGGGCCTCCTAAGCGACCCTGCAGTACCGATGGGATCGCGTTAGATTTTGATGCTTCAGGCGAAGCCACGGCGGATGCGGTTGTGGGCAAGATACTGAATGTCATCAAGCCGCACGTTACGAAGTCGGATAAAGCAGTCGCTCTGGAGATTGAAGGATTTCTGCAATTTACAGATGACAAACTCCCTGTAATTAAGCTTGAACAGCCACTTCGGCTCGAACTCCAGGACAAAACAGGATCCCCACCCGACCGTTCCGGGGCGAATGCCCGCCCTGAACCAGATGCGGCGTTTTCAACTCCGTTTGACTCCCCCACCTCGTCGGAATCGGGACCGGAAACGACGAGTGACTCAAGCAAACGGTTCGTCGCACCTTGGCGACGGACTTCGCCTTCGAAAGAAACTAAAGGGGGCAAAGAAGGTGTCATGGTGAGAACTCAATGATATCGGTCGTGAGTTTTTTGTCGTCTTAGAATGTCTTGAATTCCATGGCGAGGGGAATCGCGTTAGTTATTTTCATGCCAGCCATCGTCGCGATGGCCGGATGCCGGTCTATTGAATTAATGACGATTTTGTTTTTTGAATGAATCATCGAAAGAAGGACCGAGTCAATAAGAACTGCCGACTTCATGTTTCTTAAGGCTCGAATTCTCCGTTAAGTTGATCGCTACGCATCAACGACCAGATTCGAGCGAGGCCGAGCCTGACAGGCGAGTATCCATCCGTTTGTCTTCTCGGATGCACTCAGGGCGTCTTCGCAATCCATTGCGACAGCTCCTTCGATCAAACGCGTTTTGCATTGGCCGCAAATACCCGAGCGGCATTCGTAAGGGAGTTCGATTGACGATGCTTCCGCCGCCTCCAGTACCGTTGTATCTGACATCACATTGGTCGAGACAATCGAACGAGCAAAAGAAACGACTCTTGTGTCATTCATGGCTTCTGATGAGGATGACACGGACGTAACATTCGATTCTTCCAGTTTCTGAGTTCCATTTGAATGCTCAATCGCTTCCTTTGAGAATCGCTTCCCTTTATTAGCCCCGAACGCTTCTGTTTTGATCTTGTCATCAGGAAGTCCCATCCTCAAAAGCAGGTCTCTGGTCGCATCCATCATTTCATCAGGGCCGCAGAGATAGGCGGGAACTCGAGTCGGATCGGGAACAAAACGCCTCAATAAAGACTCGGTGACTCGGCCTCGCTCGCCGTTCCACAGGCTTTGTTGAGGGCAACGGGTCAAGGTGACGCAGACTTTTAGCTGAGGAAACCGGCGTTGCAGCCACTCGATCTCTTCGCGAAAAATGAGATCTTCCTCAGTCTTGGCAACGACCAAAAAGTAGATCTCACCCGGCCATGCTCGATCCGTTAGAAAGCGAAGGATGGACATCACTGGCGTAATCCCAACACCGCCTCCGATCAATAGGACACCGGAAGATTCCTTGCCGGTAAAGACAAATCTGCCCGAAGGCCCTGAAACCTTGAGAGTGTCTCCGACGTTGACTTGATCGTGCATGAAACGGGATGCGATACCCATCGGCTCACGCTTGATCGAAAGCTCACAAGCGTCTTTCCGAGTTGGCGAAGATGCAATCGTGTACGACCGATTGACCCGTTTGCCTTCAATTGTCAGCTGGAGGTTGAGAAACTGACCCGGCATGTAGGTAAACGGAAAAGGTCCTTCGTCTGTTGGAACAAGGCGAAACGTTTTGACATCGTGAGTTTCCTGAAAGATCGCGGCAACCTTGAGTTCGCCTTTCCACTGTTGACGGGACTTTGTGGATTCGATGGTAGCCACTTCTGAGCTTTTTTGAACGAGGTTCGCGACAGCGTGGCTCAATGGGGTTTTCGATTGCTTTCTCGCGGCCCGACGAAGCTCAAAGTAATGATGTACGAAGCGAGCACCAAACAAGATCGACAGAACGCCAGCGAATGCCAGCGGTTGCCGAACATCGGATTTGACCAGCATGTAGTAGTGAACCACTCCCAGAATGGCTACGACGTAGGCCAGTCGATGAAGACTCTTCCATCGTGCCGTCCCCATGACTCGAATCATCGAATTTGTCGACGTGACGGCGAGCGGGATCATCAAAAAAATAGCCGCAGTACCAACTTGAAGAAATCGCCGAATCCCGATTTCGTGGAACGTACTCGTCAGGTTCAACGCTCGATCAAAACCGACGTAGATCGCGACATGCAGGATGGAATAGAAAAAACCGTACAGTCCCAAGGCGCGCCGAAATGCGATCCAGCCATTCCACTTCGTAACCCATCGCATCGGAGTCATTAGCAGCGAAAGAAACAGGAACACGAGGGAGAGGATGCCCGTCACATGTAACGCATAGTTGACGGAATTCACGCCTAGCTGGCCACGGTATGCATCCCAAACAAGCATCAGCAATGGAACTGCGCCGTTGAGAATTACCAGCAATCGAAGGAACTGAAGTTGATTCATGTTTGTTTACTATGAAAACGATCGTGGCACTGGTTCAAGGCATGCATCGCAAAATCACTTCAAAGCAAGCTTCACTAATCAGGGAGACAGCTCCGGTCATACCCGTTTGGCTTTTTCAAGAGTCTGTTTAACTCGTGATCCGCGTGACATCATCAGGTCCCACGACTAGAAGTACTTCGTTAAGTTCAGATTCGAGTACAGATCCGCAACTTGTTCTTCATAGCCGTTGAACATCAAAGTCTGCCTTCTGCCAGATTCACCGATCCGCTGTTCCGTCGCCTGGCTCCAGCGTGGATGATCGACATTTGGATTGACGTTCGCATAGAAGCCATATTCGCCCGGGGCATACCGACTCCAGCTGGTCTTTGGCTGATCAGCTACGAGCGTTATCCGGACAATTGACTTGATCCCTTTGAACCCATATTTCCAGGGGACAACCAATCGAATCGGGGCACCGTCTTGCGGTGGCAACGTCTTTCCGTAAAGCCCGGTCGCAAGTAGAGTCAACGGGTGCATCGCTTCGTCGAGTCTCAATCCTTCAATGTAAGGCCATTCCAGTGCGGCGGTCTTTTGACCCGGCATTCGAACGGGGTCGAATAAAGTCTCAAACGCAACGTACTTGGCATTCACCATTGGCTCAACAGACTCCAGCAGATGCGCGAGTGGTACGCCCAGCCAGGGAATCACCATCGACCATGCCTCAACGCAGCGCATTCGATAGATGCGTTCTTGTGGTGGACTGATCTCATGCAGTTCATCGATTGTGAAGGTTCGAGGCTTATTGACCAAGCCATCAATAATGACGTGCCAACCATCCGTTTTGAAATCTTTTGCCGCCGTTGCGACAGCTTCTTTCTGGGTTGTGAACTCATAAAAGTTATTGTAGTTCAAGATGCCCAGTTCAGACGTGGCTGGCTCGTTAACACGCCATCCGCGAGCGAGCAGTTCATCGGCCGTTTCGACACTCGCCTCGATTTCCACTGACTTGGTCGAGACGGCGTCAATCATTTTTGCGGGATTGAACCATCGATAAACGGAGCCAGTGGCGATTGCACTCCCGGCAGCAACTCCCGCTCGCAAAAAACTGCGACGATTGAAGTAAGCGGCAGGTGGCGTAATTTCGCCTTCGGAGATCTTTGGGATGTCGTCCACGTCAAATTTCCTAGTACGAAGCACTCACGATCCGGCTAATGACGTTGAATTGACTCTTGATTCTTCGCGTTGGACTTGCTTTTCACGGTGCTGATCGGTTCTATCGTTTCCGCCTAATATGTCACAAGCCCAGCGCAGACGCACCAGTGATCGCTCCAGTCGAACGACACTGGACATAAGCGACGATTCGAGAGCGCTTCTGTTTCACAAATGATTGATCAATTCTAAAAGTCCCTTCCAGGGAATTCAGCGGAAGCACTTGAAGGTTTTTGACAACCCAGACGTGTGAAAGCTTTCGACCGCCGTTCTCGCCACGGGCAACGGTGATGGATTCCAAGTTTGTTGCCACGGCAATATTTAGCACTTCGTCTGCGGTCCCCTGATGTTTTGCGAGAAGGCTGTTGACTTGATAGCGAAACGAAAGTCGTCGCGGATCATCGCTATCCAATGCCGACAGCGCGATCGTATGTTTGACAGGGGACTCAAGGGCTTTACGAATGGCCTGGCCCGAAAGTCGTCGATCCGATCCGACAAATTCCGTAATTCCATTCACGATCATTTGAGGCGTGTATGTATCGCTATTGAGAATTGCAGCATATTCCTGTTGTCGTTCAGAAAACGCGGGTTGGCTGAATGGATCCTTCCAGCCGAGTCGGTTCCAGTAGTCAACGTGGAACGAGAGCGGGAATACCTTTTGATCCAACTTGGTTGCAGCGTTTTCTATTCGCCGAAGGTTGTCGTCGGCTGAGGGGCAACTGCTGCATCCTTCTGAGGTGAACAGTTCAACGACGGCAATCGGCTGGCTTTCGTTTCGCTTAACGTCTGACTTCGCGCTTTTGCGTCCTTCGGCAAACGCAGCAGGCTGTCGCGAATTTGTCAACCAAATCGTGCTCCCTACAAAAACGACCGTCAGGTAACCAACGGCGAATGTGCTTGAACGCAGAGAATTCATTTAATTTCTCTTTAAAAGGTTTTTGCTTGCAAACACAACAATGTGTCGAAGTAGCGGACGCTGACGAGGCCGCAAAAGGTCTTGTTAAGCGTGCCCATTGTGAAAAGTTTTGACACGCACGAGGCGAGTCAGCCGGTTACTTGTGTGTTGCTTCGCCCTTGTCCATTTTTCCGTCTGACATCCCGTTCATTTTGGGACCGCTCATCTTGTTCGTTGAGGACATCTTGTCATCCGACATCATGCTCCCGGACATCTTCGAGTCGGGAGACATCATTGAGCCCGATGTTTCCATTTTGGGTTGATTCGGCTGGGACGTACCACATCCGCTGACAAAAAGGCAAACTCCGAACAGAATGCTGGCAGCGGCGGCGGTAATCGTGTAGCTCTTCATAGAAACAATCTCCTTGCAGAAATTAAGTGGGGCACGTGAATTCTTAGACTTCAATTCAGCAATTCTGCCGTCAACATTCGGTCGAATTGTCTGGTTCACGGAAGCGACGCAACTTTGATGCAACAAGTTGATAACGGTTACAGAAATCCCCAGTGCGAGAAGAATCTCTGAAGAAAGTGGATCTCGTCGTAATGTGTGAGAATGAGATAATTCTCATTCGTCAACTTGACCAGACATGGTCAAATTGGGTTCAATCTTTTCAAATTTCATCTCTGTCGAATGTCACCTCAGACGAACTGGGCCACTTATGCCGATCGACGTTACCTGCGCCGCTTGTCAGGCGGAATTCCAAGTGAAGGATGAATTTGCTGGCCGAAAAGTCCGATGCAGCCAATGTAAATCGGTCATTGAATTGCCCGAGGCAGACGTCGAAGTCGATGTGATCGACGAGTCGAGTTATGATCCGGTGTTTCAACGCGACAAGTTCCTGCTGCATCAAAAGCATCTGTCGATCAATACTCAATATTATGTTTGTGATGACGATGGCAACAACATCATGTACGTCGTCCGTCCGACACACGTGCTTCGCAGCCTACTTGCCGCCTTTGCCGTTGTGATCGCGCTGATCGTGCCGGTTGTCCTCATCGTCATCGCCATCTCCACGCTTCATCCGACAATTGGCGATGGTGGCGCCGCCGCCGTGTTGATTATTGGAATTATCCTGGCTGCAATCGCCACGATTTTCACATATCAATGGCTGGCCCCCAAGCGGCACATTCACTTTTATTCCGACGAAGAAAAGAAGCAGAAGGTATTAGACGTTTTACAAGATCAGAAAATCGCGATTCGGATGGCGACGTATACTGTTCTGGATGAAACAGGCCAGGAAATTGGCCGATTCCGTAAAGACTATCTGGCGAATTTGCTGCGTAAGCGTTGGGATGGATTCGACGCCAATGGCAAACAACTGTACGTCATCCGTGAAGATTCCGTTTTGTTGTCACTTCTAAGGCGATTCCTCGGTTCGTTTTATGGATTGCTGCGAACGAACTTTGTGATACATCAGGTCGACGAAGATGGCAAGGATGGGCAATTGCTGGGTGAGTTTAATCGCAAATTCACGCTGCTGGACAAGTACGTGCTCGACTGCACTCACGACCGATCTCGCAAACTGGATCGACGGATGGCGATTGCTATCGGAGTCTTACTCGACACCGGCGAGAAGCGATAATGGCAAAGATGGGACCGACGATGGAAAGCTGGGAATCCGATCAGAACTCCGAGGACGACAAGGACATTCCGATCCTCGACGCCAGCATGTTGCACTCGTCGGTCGACTTTGAGAAAGGGATGTCCTGGTGGCCACCGGTGACGCTGCTGTTGATTGTTGCATGTGTGGTCTTTTTTTGTTTTCAGGCCGCCACGGGCGGGTTAACCGATCTTAACCGAATGACGGAGATGGGAGCTCTTTCCAAGCCACATGTGGCACAGGGGGAATTCTGGCGTCTACTGTCTGGGCCGTTCCTGCATGCCAGCCATGATCATCTGATTGGAAACCTGCTGATGCTCTTCGTGCTTGGAATGGCGTGCGAGCATGCCTTCGGAAGTTCTCAATTTGTGTTTCTGTACGTTGTCGCAGCTGTGGGCGGATCGTGTGCCAGTTTGATTCACGACTCGGTTTCGGTCGGCGCATCAGGTGCGATTTTTGGTTTGGCGGGTGCCCTGGTCGGACTGTTTCGCCGTAACAAGTCATTGTTGCATTTACGCGATCGACGGATTGGTTTCGTCATCGGGTTCTGGGTGGTCTATCAGATTGTCTGTGGGTTACTCAGCCCGCAGATCGACAACCTGGCTCATGCAGGCGGATTCTGCACGGGGTTGTTACTTGGGATCGTAACACCGCCGGCGTTGCTCAACGATCGTGACGAATTTGGTCGTCGCCCGGCAGTTCGACTGATGTTGGTCGCAGCGAGTACGGTACTCGTGATGGCATCAGTCTCATTTATTCCCAGATTGATTCCGTCATGACGACATAGTCCAACATGTGAGTATGTCGTTCCCCTTGCTCGCCCGGCTCAAGATCAAGGTGCCAGACAATCACTCGGTCGTCTTCGAAAACTTTCTGAGTTCCAACGCCAGCCATGTCAAGTTCTCCGCAACGCACGTACGACAATCAGTCCTCGCGTGTTTACGGTGACATGTTCGTGCGGTTGCGGTCAAGCGATCATCGTGTCATCCTGCTTTTTAGACGTTAGTTTTTGATTTGCCAGTTTTTCATCAGGGTTCATTTAATGAATTTGAAATCCTTGATTTCCTCGCACGTGGTACAGAAAATCCGATGTCGCACGGAATCAGGCAGACACCATTGGCTTGCGGTCATCTGTGGGGTGGTTCTATTTGCTTCCGCGTATCAGCCTGTTGGCATCGCAGCCGATCCTGTTCGATTCAACGTTTTGCATATCGTTTCGGACGATTTGAATACTCGGCTTGGTTGTTATGGTGATCCTCAAGTGAAGTCACCGAATATTGATCGACTGGCGGCTCGCGGAGTTCGGTTTGATCGAGCGTACTGTCAATATCCACTGTGCAACCCTTCGCGCGCGTCCTTCCTGACAGGATTACGACCGGACACGACCAGAGTCCTGGAAAACGCCACTCAATTCCGTAAGAACGTCCCAAACGCCGTCAGCCTGCCGCAAACATTTCGAAAAGCAGGATATTTCGTTTCTCGAATCGGCAAACTCTATCATTACGGCGTACCGGGCCAGATTGGAACTGACGGCCTCGACGATCCGGCTTCCTGGGAAACCGTGTTCAACCCGCGTGGTCGCGACAAGGATGAAGAGGACAAGATTTTCACATTAAAGCCTGATGCCAAAAATGAAGCTCGATTTGGTGCTGTACTGAGTTGGCTGGCCGCCGACGGCGAAGATGCTGAGCAGACAGACGGGATCGGGGCAAATCAGGCAATTCGGTTGCTGGAAAAACACAAGGATCAGCCGTTTTATCTGGCTGTCGGATTTTATCGACCTCACACACCGTATGTTGCTCCGAAGAAGTATTTTGACCTGTATCCGCTCAACTCGATCCAACTTCCGCAGCTACCAGACGAATTACGGAAACGCTTTCCCGCCCCTGCATTGGCGTCGATTCGAAACGAGGAGGAATCGGCGACTGACGACCAACGGCGGCAGGCAATTCAGGCATATTTCGCGTCGACATCGTTTATGGATGCGCAGGTCGGACGGGTGCTTGAAGCACTTGATCAATTGAAATTGACAGAAAAAACGATCGTCGTCTTCCATAGCGATCACGGGTATCATCTTGGCGAAAAACGCCTGTGGCAGAAGATGACTTTGTTCGAAGAATCAACTCGCGTTCCGTTAATCGTATCAGTGCCTGGCAACGCCGCGAACGGCAAAGTCTGTCGCCGCCCCGTAGAACTGGTTGACCTGCATCGAACTCTCGCCGATGCGTGCGGTTTATCTGCCGACACAGCCACAGAAGATGCCAGCCTCAAACCATTGATCGAAAACCCGGAAGCCGAATGGACAAAACCCGCAAGGACGCAAATTGTTCGAGGCGGTGGAAACAATCAGGTCATCGGTCGAAGTCTACGAACGGAGAAGTGGCGCTATACGGAATGGAGTGACGGCCAGCGAGGCGTTGAGCTTTATGATCATGATGCCGATCCACAGGAATTGAACAACCTCGCGACGAACCCGCAATTTGAGACCACAGCAACGCTTTTGAAGCTGCTACTCCACCAACCGACGCGTTAAATGGGGTCAATTCTCCCTGAGTTAACCAGTTTTTCCAAAACACGGTGTAACCCGGAAAAACGATCTGGCATCAAACTGGCGGCTTGGCAAGCTCGAACCCGCTTACAAAGGGAGATCGTCATGTTGCGCTGGTTTATGGGAATGACATCGATCGTCGTCACGTTATCGATTTCCAGTTTACTCAGCGCTAACGAGGACCTTTATCAGGACGACGATCTGTTGTGCGGTGCTGGATTCTCGCCGGAATCTTACCACCAGCGTATTCATCAGAACGCGTATCAGCAAAGAGTGATGCACGCAGAAAGCCAGCGAGCAGCCGCGAATCAAGCCGCAGCTGAGCAGAAATCTCTGGAAATGTCCAAACAAGCACGTCGTGCCCGAATCGAAAAAGAGGCTCGCAAACGTGAGGAGTTAATTGCCAAACGCAAGGCGGAAAACGCCGCAAGAGGTATGAGTCCGACGGTTTCGGTACAAACTGCAAGCAAGTCCTTGAAACCTGACAAGTGATCAAGTCGGAGTGAAACGAACGGCCTCTTGTATTTTTGGTGAATCGCCCGATGTGTTGGACACCAACAGCCGACCGCTCTTCTGCCTCGCCTGAAAAACCTAAAGCGTTGCAATCAATTCTTTCACTTTACTCTCGATCAGGTTCCGAACTTCGCGAAATTGTTCGGGTGTCATGTCCCGAGGATCGGGGATCTGCCAATCTAACCGTTGCTTCGCGAGGACCAGAGGACACTCGTCACCACACCCCATCGTGATCGCCACTTCGACTTCCTTCCCGTTGAAGGCATCCAGGCCCTTTGACGCGTGAGTCGTCAGATCGTAGCCAAGCTCGCGCATCGCTTCGATCGCCTTCGGATTGACTCGGCCCGATGGCCGAGATCCGGCACTATAGGGTTCGACCTTACCGCTTCCGTGCATACGGGCAAACGCTTCGGCCATCTGACTTCGGTTCGAGTTTTCCACGCAGACAAACACAACTTTTTTCACGAACAAATCTCCTTTTCGTTTCTCGGACAACAGCAGTGAGAGTCTTGCACACAACGGCAGACAAAAACACTGCAACAGGCACCAAGGAAAGGTGCTGTGAGGTAGATCCACAGCGAATCCAACTTCATTGAGACAATCGCGGGTGCCAATGACCGAGCTGGATTCATCGACGCTCCACTGATGGGACCACCAAATAGTGCTTCCAGTGCGATTACCGATCCGACCGCAACACCGGCCAGGGCACCTTTCTCCTTTGAACCGGTCGAGACGCTGAGAATCACAAACATCAAAATCAATGTCAGAATGAATTCCAGGAAAAAAGACTGAATGGCATTTCCGGCGGGTATCGTTGCACCGAGCGTTAATTGAGTCGGAAACATTAATCGAAGTGTGATGCTGGCGAGAATTGCACCGAGGCATTGACTGATCAGGTAAGGTAAGACATGGCGTCCTTCAAATCGTCCCGCAACATAGAACCCCAGTGTGACCGCAGGGTTCAAATGGCACCCGGAAACATCACCGATGGCATAGATCATCGCCAGGACAATTAACCCGAATGTGAATGCGATTCCGACGTGAGATACAACCCCACCGCTGACGTCGTTGACAATGATCGCGCCGGTTCCTGCAAAAACCAGAACGTACGTACCGAACGTCTCGGCACAAAGTTTTCTGGATTCGGTCTTCAGCATCGTTATTGCCTTCTTGCCGGGGGCTGTTGTTTGTTGCGGACTTCTTCCAACAGGCACAAGCCTTGGTCCAGCAGTGATCGAACGCACAAATCGACAAGACGGTAATGGATGCTATTTCCATCTCGACGCGACGAAACGATTCCCAGATCCGAAAGCCGAGCGAGTTGGTTCGAAACGGCCTGAGGTTTCATTTCCAGCGAAGCAGCCAGGTCACTTACACATACTTCTTCGTCCCGCACCAACGCATGCAACAGTCGCAAGCGCGTGTCATTGGCAAGTACTTTGAATACCCCCGCCAGCCCATTCGCCTGATCAACGGACAAAAGAGGCCGTTGCTTCAAATCGATTTTGGCGCAGCATACAGCTTGAGTTTTGGTTTCAATTTGATTTCGCGACTTGGCCTTCATAGCGTCTCCCGAAACACACTATTACACGACATCGTGTTTTTCACAAGTCGCTTAACGGGACAACGAGCGACATTCAAGAGCTGAGCCGGACGGCGTTAGCCCTTGGACTCTTTATTCGACGAATACAGACGGCCCCTCGTGTTGCGTTATCCACCCCCGCGTTCGCGTGGTTAATTCCATAGCCGAAAGCGCGGACGAAGAATCCGCAGGCTAACGTACCCCGGCTCGCCTCGGTCAACGCGCGATTGATTGCCGTATTTTAATCCCAACGTCCGACGCCCATGAACCGGCCATGACGGTCCGAGGGCTGACGCCTCCCGACTCACCAGGATTTCGTGCGATACACCTGGATTTGCGAGCCATTGAACTTTTTCTCCCGGTGCTGAATAGTTTGGGTCTTGACGAGTTTTCAGTGAGTTACTCATAAACAGAGCATCGAGGTCATTTGATGAGTGAATTCGTGGACGCGGCCAACCCAGTTTCGCTCGGTGATATGGCACGTGGGTACTTCCGAGGGAAGTTATTGGTTGCTGCGGTGAAACTTGGAATCGCTGACGTACTTGGTGATGTTGAAAAAGATCTCGACGAGATTGCGCTGGCCACCAAGTCCAATCCTGACGCCCTCTATCGCATGATGCGTGCCTTGGCGAGTATTGGCATTGTCGCTGAAGTGGCACCCGCGCGATTCTGTCTAACGCAGTTTGGTCAGCCTCTTCGCAGGAATGTGCCGAATTCCGTTTGGGGATCGGTCATCTTCTGGGCCGACCTGTTGGCCGATTCGTGGACCTATCTTGCGGATTGTGTCCAGGCCGGTAGCCACATCGGCGAGAGAACGTGATGGCATGAAATCGCGTTGGTCTGTGACACCAGATGCTCAAGCCATCTTTCATCAAGCCTTCGCGGAATCGACAGTGGCAAGCATGTCCCCATTTGTCGCGGCGCATGACTTTTCCAAGGATCGTGTCGTGGCAGATTTGGGTGGAGGTGGCGGCGGATTGCTGGCGGCAATTCTGACAGCAAATCCGCATGTGCGAGGAATTCTTGTTGATCGAAGCCAGGCCGTGTCCTCTGCGGCAACAAAGTTCCAAAGCATCGGTCTGGCGGACCAATGCGAGTTCCTGGCTGGAGATCTTCTTGACACGATCCCACAAGGTCCAGACACCTATATTCTGCAAAGTGTTCTACACGGATACGATGACAATAACGCCCATCGCATTCTTAAGAACTGCCGAGCTGTGACAAAGCCAGGCGGCAGACTGTTGATTATCGAGGTCGTGTTGCCGACGACGGTCGCCTCTGTCGATCCGGATATGGAGAAATTGTTGATGGCGGACATCAACATGTTGGCGGTTACAGGAGGCCGCGAGCGGAGCCAAGCCGAGTGGTCGTCTCTTCTGTCGTCAGCCGGATATCAGGTCAACTGGATCGTCTCGGTCCCGGAGTCGACTGCGAGTATAATTGAGTCGGTTCCGTGTGAATGACCGAACGAGCAAGATTTGAAGTCAATTTGGGGAACAGAAATATTGTCCGTTTCAAGAACGCGACAAAGGATTCGCGCCGCGATTTCGTGGACATTGTTTCCTAACATCAACATCCACAGTGTTCGATATGCATGGGTACGTCATTGTTTCGCCAAAAAAAAGAGACTTTGCGTTCCCAAGAAACCATGTGACAAAACGAAAAAGCTGTCTTCTTGACTTCTTCGATGTCATTTGGACTAAAGGTCGCCGGCATCATCCCCATCGGAAAAATGAAAATTGTGAAGGAATCGGTGATAGATTGGGGCGAGCATAATCGCCATCAATGTCAAAAATACGATGCCGCTAAATAGACAGTAGAAAGTGGCAAACAATTTGCCGCCGACCGACGTCAGCGGATCAACGGGTCCCATCCCCGCAAGAATCATTGCCGCATTCAAAAGGGAATCGATCCAAGCCAATTCACCGAAAACGTGATATCCCCAAGTCCCAAGGCCGAGCGAAACGGCGACGACAAGAAGCGAAGTCAGGAAGCTAAAGACAACCCTTGTAATAAAGACATGCTTTGGAGCCAGCGGATCATTTTTGTTCTCGAACATGTTGTTCCTTGGATTCTATGGGCATCAATGCGGCTGACATCATTATTCGCCATCGCATGGGAAACCGAGTTTGTTTCCAGGCTTGTGTTCTAGGCCGTCTCAAAGCCCTGGCGTTGTTCACGTTTCAGCCATGTGTTCGCTTCTTTGTCGTCGATGAACACTTCTTTGTCTGGATCCCATTTCAGCGGGTGACCCAAGCGCATCGAGATGTTGCCCAGGTGGCACGTTGACACGGTGCGATGCGAACTGATGACGTCCGACACTGGCGTTTTACGCGATTGCACGCAATCGAAGAAATTCCCCATGTGATTGATGATCGCGTCGAGTTTCCCCAATCGCGGCGGTCGTTCCAGATTGTCGTAGGCGTAAACCTTCCAGTTTTCGCGATTGAGTGGCTGCGTCTTCAATGCGTCAACGGGAATACCCGTGATCTTGCCGCGATTGACGAACAACCTTCCCGCATCGCCCGTGAAGAGGATCCCATTGTCGCCAGTATCGGTGACCGTCATCGTCACTCCGTTGGCAAACTTGTAGGAGACGTCGAAGTCGACCGCGACATTGAAGCCGTTTTCGACGTTTGGCATTTTCGCTATCCCATTGATCTCAACAGGTTCGGAATCGATCGCCCATTGCGCGATATCAATATGATGAGCACCCCAATCGGTCATTTGACCTCCTGAGTACTCGTACCACCAGCGAAATGTGTAATGCGTTCGTTCTTCAATGTACGGCACATCAGGAGTTTGACCCTGCCATACATTCCAGTTGAGGTGTGCAGGGGGATTGCGTGGCACGAACGAGCCACTTGTCACGTTCTTTCCCAACACGACGTCGACCTTCTGGAGCTTGCCGATTCGGCCCGCGCGGACCATTTCAACGGCGAGCCGAAACCGATCGTCACTGCGTTGCCATGATCCGACTTGAACAATCCGGCCCGTCTCGCGAACAACCTTCGTAAGCTGCTTCCCTTCGTCGATCGTCAGCGTCAATGGCTTCTCGCAATAGACATCTTTGCCCGCGCGGCAGGCGTCCATAACCATCTTCGTATGCCAATGGTCGGGACTGCCGATCGTGACGACATCGACATCCTTGCGACTGATCAGATCTCGATAGTCTTCGCAGGCGAACGGCGTGCTGCCGAACGCGGCTTTGGCTTGATCGCGCACATTGCGATCGACGTCACACACCGCAGTAATATCGCCGTAGAGTTGCGCTTTGTGCGCGATGACGCTCCCTTGATAACGAAGTCCAATCGCACCGACTCGCAACCGGTTGAGTGCTGAACGGGGCAAGGTCGGTTGAGCCGACGCGGTATGGACACCGAACGTCAGTCCGAGGCCAACGGCTGCGGATGAAGCCAAAACATCGCGACGGCTCAGCCCGGTATCCGATGCAGATCGTGGTAATGTCATGAATGGTTTCCTGGCTAGAGCGTGTTGCCCAGTAGATCACAGCGAGGGCTGCGCCCGCAACCCAAATTAAGAGGAAGAGTGCAACCACGAAATACCCAGCGGGTCCTTCGTGGTGATTTTCTGCCAATCTCCGCCGCCCAACGTTCAACGTAACGCGGGCGTCCGACGTGCTTGGCGTTCACCGAATTGAATCAGTCAATTCAATTTCTCACAGAGCCACGAAGACACGGAGGAGTGGTCAATCTCGTTCTCTCAATCTCCGTGTCTCCGTGGCTCTGTGAGAAATCAATTCTTCGATTGAACGTGAGAGTTAACTCAGGCGTCCTCATCTGGAGGCTTTTTAACGGTTTTTCGTGGGATTTGTTTCTCGTTATTTGTGTGGTTCTGTGTGCATCTGTGGCTGAACTCTTTTGATCTTCATTGATACGAGTTCCCGCATCAGCAATCATTGGGCTACGTCTGGCCGTCAATCAACTTCCTTTTCAGTCGTTCTGAGGTCGTGAAACACTTCATGAATTGGAAACGTGCATTCATGCAGATCATGAAACGGCTTCTCATCGCGACCGTTGCCGTCCTGTTACTTTTCATGCTGCTGGGCATAGTGTGGCCCGTCTTTAAAAAACGTGGGGCTATCGAGCCGTTGCCGGAATCCGAAGTGGAGCGGACTGTCACCGAAAAAGGGAACACCTACAAGCTCCACAAGGGCCGTCTCTATCGGGTGAACTCTCAATCGGGAAAATGGGAGTTCGCACAACAGGTCTACGACCCCGACTTCTACGCCAAGAATTACATCGAACGTGATGGTGCGATCTTCCGCAAGGGGCCAAACGGCGAACCCGTACCGGTCAAGCGGAGTTTCTCAGACGATTTTGAAGGGGCAACTCACCTTCGGGACTTGGTCGACCTCCAACGCGGTTGGACCGCGTGCGAACTGCAATCCCCCAAAGCGCCAGCGGTCAAAGAGTATGTGCAGCTTCGAAATCGGATCATGAAACGTGAAGCGGACTTTCTCGATAACCGCATCGAACCGAGTGCCGAAGTCGTCCATCGAGGAACGACGGCGCTGAAGTTCGTTTCCGTTCCCCCCAGCCCGGGAATGGTCACCGCCAAATCCTCTCTTTCCACCGAGCTGATGCATTTCGTGAAGGGGGACGATGTCTGGATGTCGCTCTGGTGTTACGTTCCTGCGGCCAGCGGCATGCCATTCACCGTTCTTGACCTTGAGACAACCTGGATCAACCAGCATCCAGGAATGCGGATCGTCATTGAGGACGGCAAACACGCCAGTTTTCAGCTCAAAGGGTACGAGCATCCTTATTATCGGCAACCAAAAGGCAAGGAAGTGGAGTTCCCCACGGGGCGATGGGTGCATCTCAAGGCTCATCTTCAGCTGACAGAACAATCCGATGGCGTAATCGAACTTTGGCAGGACGGTCAGAAGATCATCGACACGCACGGACAGACACTGGTGTTGGCACAGATGATTTACAACAGCTTCGAAGTCGGGATCAGCGCGTATAATGAGAAACAGAAAACCGCGACGCTTTATCTTGATGACGTTTCGATTTCCGATCAGCCGATCCCCGACTGATGCAGCGACATTGTGGTAACGCTTGGCTCGTTAATCGAGGTTCCATTCCATCCGAACAGCAGCTGTACTGGGTTCTGAGTAATTTCGTTCCCAACGACACACTAACCCATCCTCGGGGTCCATGACTTCGCCGACCAGGCGAAAACCACACTTCGTGAGAACCCTCGCCGAAGCGCCATTGTCCGACTTTGTGTGGGCGCGCACGAGCCGGACCTGGCCGCTGGCGAACGCGAACTCGGTCAGCCCGCCAGCCGCCTCGGTGGCGAACCCACGGCCGCAATAGTTCGGGTCGGTGTAATATGCCACCTCGACAATTCCCTCGGCGTCTGGCGGTCCTTTGAACGCGCAGTTGCCGACAACCGATCCGGTCGTCTTTTCCACTAAGTTGAAGGTCAGCGACCACGGGTCACCCACTGCCGTCGAACGAACTCGGGCGATCCAGTCGGCGGACACTTCAGCCCGAACATCTGGTGGCAGCGAATCGATCCAGGTGAGTACTTCGTCCGGCGTCTGAAGCACCAGATCTAGGTTTGCCGTCGAAACTGCCACCATCAGTGCTTGCTCCTGCTACATAACGGGAATCAACCGGGCGCGACAAGAGATTGTCTCTGTCGTCGTCACGCTTCTGCTTGTTTCCGCAGGATCTTTTCCATTGTCTTTCCCTTCGCCAGCTCGTCGATCAATTTATCGAGATAGCGAATCTCGCGCATTGTCGGTTCTTCAATCTCTTCGATTCGGACACCACAAATCACCCCCTTGACCAATGTTCGTGACGGATTCAGGCCCGGGGCATTCGCAAAAAATGTTTCAAAGTCTGTTTTTTTAATCAGTTGTTCTTCGAACTCATCTTGCGTAAAGCCTGTGAGCCAACAAATGATTTGATCAACTTCTGCTTTTGTTCGTCCCTTTTTCTCGGCCTTTGCGAGATAGTGGGGATAAACGCTGGCGACACTTGTCGTAAAAATTCGGTGCTTTGACATGATGTACTGTTCCAGATCAGAAGAATTCCTTGCGGACACCTCTCATTGAGCGATCAGAAAACGCGGTTCCAAAGGCCAGCGGCATTGCCAGCGTACGCCGTTACATAACCTGCGACGACCATACATGTACTCATCACTACAACGAGCAAAACAGTTAACGCCAATGTTTTGAATGCACCGAAACCACGCGTCCGCAACAGGTATACTGGAAGTCCAACGGCGAGGCACAGTATTAAAAGAAGCGACATCAGGCGTCCCATCCGGAAGCCGCGTTCAGCAGCATCTGTGAAACACCACGAGACTCCCAGGACCAGCATAGGCAGGCTCAAGACAAAATCGGTCGCAGAGTCTGTATCCGGAAAGATGACTTCGATGATCCCAGCCAGCGTTGAGTACGCCAGTAACATCAGAATGATTCGCCGCTTCTTGACGGCATAGGTGACGACCTTGGCTTCTGCATCATTTCCACTGATTTCGTGCGGTCTATCATCCATTTTCTCTGACTCTTTTGGTTAAATTCACCACGATGGACATGAAGAGCGCGAAGAAATCAGAGAACGAAACGTTTGATACCATCTTTCAGCCTGATGTTATTGAATCGGTGAACCGGATTGGCACAGCCTATCACGCGGTGGGTAACGTTGTCGAATTCGATCTTCGCGACCTTCGTCTCCTTCATGGTGACTTTCTGCCAGCAAATTTACTACAACAAACACCAAATCAATCCGGCAACGATGGAAAAAATGACGATGGCGTACAGCGGAATAAATCGCGGGTCGTCGGCCCAATTTTCACCAGGAGACTGTTTGCAAATGTGATGCACAACCTCGCGGAACTCATTAAATCCATTCCAGTCTGCAAACACACGGCACCGTCCGTAAGTCGTGCTGATAAATATCGATCCGAGTTGGTTTGCGTTGACGGGGATATGGATCAGATATCCAAGTACTGTTATACACCCATCCATTTTGCATATCGTCGGTACGTCGCTTTTGTGTTGAGCCGTTCGTTAAGTTCGATCGCGGCCTCGGAATCACTCACCTGAAATAACACGACCAAATCGTCGTTGGGTTCACCGAAGAAACCCTCCTCACGCAAACGCGACAATGCTTTGACGCACGATTCGAATACAACTTCGGCGAAATCATCGTCTTCAACATCGCACGGGATGTCGCGGAAGGGGGGAAGGATCATTCGGTAGGCAGGGTCAAGGTATTCACTGCCATCAGAGAATTGCCACTCCGACATGTTCCAGTTGCTTTCGTCGTCTCTTGCCTTTTTTATCGCCTGCTTGCTGTTTGCCGCAGGGACAAGGATCATAGCACAGTCATCGCTACAAAGACCGAACGAAGTGAGAGTTTGATCCGGATGCTCTGTTCTCATCGTCTCGAAGGCGCGTTTTGCGCCTTCGTAGATCGCGTCGATAAGTTGCTGAACGTCTAGCCCGTTTTGGCCGTAGTCACCAGAATGAGTTAGCGTAAATCCATTTCTCACCGTGTCGTCACACTCGGTACGAAACGCAGCCAGCACCGCGTCGTCGGAGTCAAATTCCGTCGTCTTGGTTTCGCCAAAGGTCTTTGGGCGCCCGTAGGCTTGCCAGACCCTGTTACCGAACCGCCGAATTTCTCGAAACTCGGTTGGTCGATCACCATCGAATTTGTAGTAAATCGCCCAGTCGTGATCTGTGTTCATCTTGTTTGTTACCAGAGTTTCCACCACGGGTTCTTCGCTGTCGCTTGTTCGTACACGAGTCGCATGACCTTCCCCTGGTGGCCAAATTCCGAATCGGAGTAGACAACGCGGATCCGTTCTTCAGCATCTTCGCCGACGGTATCGCCGTCGCGGATGACTGGTCCGTTTTCGACGACGTAGTCAGCCAATCCCATCAGTCGCTTGTGAAGCTCACCAGGTGGTTCGGGCGAGTGCTGCGTTTCGAACTCCATGTGTCCGAGCGCCTTCATGCCGGCCGTGAATCCGCTGCTGGTTTTCTCGGAGTCCTTTCCAACACGGAAATCAACCCAGATATGAAGGGGCGCGCCGTGCGGCAAGACCTCCTTGGCAAAGTCAATGAAGATTCCTTTGGGAACGACCAGTGTGGCGTTTCCCCAATAGACGCCAATCGCTGATGAGCACGCAGCCAGGGCTGCTGCGGTGGCCTTGGTCAATAGCGTCGAATTCCCAACCTGATCCAAGTCGCTATTCACCGTAACGATCCAATGGATCTTGTGTTGTTTAACCTCCTCAGTCGCGTTTCGCCAAAGGATCGAGGTCGCACAGGGGCCTTCAAGTTCGGTCCAAGGAATTGGCCCCGGCATCTTGGCCATGACAATAAACGATTCGCCAAGTTGAAGGGACAATGAGTCCTCTCCCTCTTCGGCATCAGTCGTGGCGGGCAGATCGGGCCAGTTCTCTGCCAATTGACGTTGCACATCGCCGACGCCAATTGGGACGTCTGCGGTCAACATAATCATCGAGAGTCCCACGGGCATAGTGCGCGCCTTTCAAATTGTCTTTACTCGGAATCACTTACGATACACACATGATAAGCCAACGAAAAGAAAGGCTTAGAAATGCGTACATGGGCACAGGCCCCTGCAATTTGTTCCGAAGACTTCTGGCACAACGATACAACACAGACTATGGATGAGCGTTATCAAAATCCCGTCTATCAGTAAAATGACTGGACCCATCCGGCTTCTTGATTGGTACTGTCATAAGTCCAGTCATCCGTAGATCACAATTCGTAATGCAACTGAAAGCTATTGTCCCCAGTTCGGCTGAAATGAACGGCACGCTCTACTCGTCCACCGACGATTCCGTCGTCGTGAATCTGGGGCATCGGCCTGCCAAGTCGCGACTCAAGTTCGACTTGGTCTCGTGGGACATGACCCAAACGTGCGCAGATCTTATGTGTGTTCTCTACGAGTTGGCGCAATGTGACGCGATCGAGTTCGATCTGGCGTGTTCGTTCGGAGTTCGCGTACCGCTCGCAGTATAATCCCCAAGCAATCCACACAATCGAGCATGCGATCAGCGTCGTCAGGAAAAATCTGCGAGAGATGCTGGCGCGCGTCATTGGTCGAATGCCAAAAATGGTCCTAAATTCCTTTTCGGTCAAACCGCAAAATCAACCGGTGCTGTGCCTAATTCGTTCACGGTCAACTGCAAATAATCCCTTTTTGCCGCTCGGATTGCAAATCAACGAGTGCGTTTTGTAATTGAGCGAGGAACCGTGGCGAGACATCTGCCGGTCCAGACTGGACGATATCAAGCAATGCTTCGCGAAGCAGGTAGCGATCTGCCAGAGCGACCCCTGCCGCAGCGATACAGACCGAGCGGTTCATGCCCCCGGAACAGCAGACCAACACCGGCACTTTGGCTCGTAGAAACGCGGCGACCGATTCGGACGCCAGACGCAACAGCCATGTTGGATTTTCGCCGCCATCCGACAATGGAAATCGGCACCGGACCAGTTCACGAGGGAGCATGGCAAGCGGTTCATTATCCGCAAGTTCAACCACCGCTTCGATGCCCGCGTCGAGAATGGTTTTAGGTTCACGCGTATCGCCAGGGTTACCAAGCCACAATGTACGCCCCGCAATTTGCCGCATCTGAATCGCTCCGTTAGGTTTGATTTCCGTCGCTCAAATCTTAGTGATTCATTGGATTGAGCAACGTCAGCACTCCGACGACAGTATTGCTGTATGACTCGTAATAGTCATCCCCGTCTTCAATCGAGTAATCATTCGCTTCTGCTCGTACATTTAAGTCAGCGATCTCCGCACGGAAAAGGAATTCGGAATTCTCGATTCCGAATTTCGAGAATCAAAGCGGGCTGGATCGCCTTTGATTTCATGATTCTGAACCTGTATTTTCTGGGAAATCACGCGTAATTACGGTTCATTGAGACACCATCGACGGATGAACTTTTCTCATTCGCCCCAATTAACCCATTCGACAATAGGTTGAACAGAAACGTAAAATCGAGAGATACTGATACGTCGTTTCAGTAACATGAAATGACGGTATTGGACCGAACCCGTAATCGTTAGACACCGATGGTAAAGACGAAGTGGAGGCGCAACCTTGACGCAGATTATTAACGAGCGACGACGATCATTCGCTTTTGCCGTGCCGGCAATGATCGTCGCCTTCGCCAGCCTGGGCATCCGCTGGGTGGCAGAGGTTCATGCTGCGAATCCGGAGGTCTCGTTCAATCGGGACGTGCGGCCGATCCTTGCCGATAAGTGTTTTCATTGTCATGGGCCGGCAGCCCAGACGCGAAAAGCGGAACTGCGGTTGGATACGGCTGAAGGTGTCTTTCAAGGGAAGACTCCGGTTGTTATTCCCGGCCAACCGAACGAAAGTCTCTTGATCAAGCGAATCCATTCGACCGACGAGTCCGAAGTCATGCCACCCCATGATTCGAACAAAACCCTGACGGCTGAGCAGAAAGAAACGTTAAAACGCTGGGTTGAACAGGGGGCGAAGTATCAGAAACATTGGGCGTTTGAGCCGATCAGCAAAGTTGCTGCCCCTGAGATTGCCGGGGTCACTCATCCTGTCGACCAGTTTCTGAACGCGAGACTGCAACAACTCGGCTTGTCAGCGCAGCCAGAGGCAAATCGCGAAACGCTCATCCGGCGAGTCGCTTTGACACTGACGGGTTTGACACCGACGATCAAGGAAATTGACGAGTATCTGGCAGATCAAAATCCTGGTGCCTATGAAAGGATGATTGATCGGTATCTCGCTTCTGCTCGCTATGGAGAAGAAATGGCTAAGCATTGGCTCGACGTCGCGAGGTACGCCGATACACATGGGCTACATCTGGATAACGAGCGCCAAATGTGGGCTTATCGTGACTGGGTCATCCGGGCCTTCAATGAGAATCTGCCATTCGACCAGTTCACGGTCTGGCAAGTCGCAGGCGATCTGTTACCAAACCCCACACGTGACCAACTCGTCGCAACCGGATTCAATCGTTGTAATGTCACGACCAGTGAAGGGGGGGCCATCCCCGAAGAATTCGTTTATCGATATGCCGTCGACCGAACGACTGCCGTCTCGCAAGCATGGCTCGGTCTGACGGCCGGCTGTGCCGTTTGCCACGATCACAAGTATGATCCGTTAACGACGAAAGAGTTTTACTCATTGTACGCGTTCTTCAATAACGCAGCCGATCCTGCGATGGATGGCAACACAAACATCACAGCGCCGTTTTTGAAGTTGCCTGATCCGAAGCAGATGGCGGCAGCGAGTGGAGCGTCTAAGGTCGAACGAGATGCTCGCGAATGGCTTGAAACCATCAGTACGGACACCAGTTATTCTGACCCAGCGGAATCCAAATCGCCGCTCGGTCGAAAACCAATTCACGACATTCTTGTAGATGATGCATACCCAATTGGAGCGACTTCAAGAAGTTCATCGCGAAATCCAATCGACTGGATGACCGATCCTGCTTTCAAAGCGGCATCTGGTCGACGCTTGATTCGACAGGCGTTTGCTTCATCGTACAACGATGAAATCGAATTAAAACTTCGTCCAGTCGTCGTCCCGCACGAAGCGACGATCGAAGTTTATGTGATGGTAGATGCGGTCGATACTCCAACGTCCGTTGCCTTCGGTGCAACGAACGGAAAAACCGTCACGTGGAGAAAGACCGATCAGGGTCTTGTCCGCGATGGTACGAATCCTTCTCCAATCGTGCCGGGTCAATGGAACAAACTGACCGTGTCATCAGTGGATGTTGGTCTGAATCCTGGACAACGATTGAACGGGATTAAGCTCAGTCAGACAGGCGGTATCGCGTACTGGGATGCAGTAAGTCTGTCAGGTCAAACCGACCCTGCCACGGACCCACTGGAATCTTTGACAGCCTGGCGTAAAAGTCTCGGAACAAATATCCCGCCAGAACTTCCTGGAGAGTTGAATGCCCTGATTCAAGGTGGACCTGAAAAGGTTTTATCCGCTGACGAAACGGCGAAACTACGACGGTTCTACCTTGCCGTTATCGCGCGGCCTGTGAACGACGAAATTGCGTCGGCTCGGATCGCCTGGGAGACGTCTCGCATCAGTCGCATCATTGCCGAAGAGACGGCTCCAGGGACATTCATTTTCAAAGATACTGATAAACCTCGCGAATCGTTCATTATGGTCCGCGGTCAATATGACAAGAAAGGAGATCCGGTTGAACCGGCTGTTCCTGCAGTTCTCCCTCCAATTGCAAAGAGTACACCCGAGGCCAGGCTAAACCGGCTGGATCTCGCCAAATGGCTGGTCACACCCGAGAATCCGCTCCCCGCCCGCGTGACGGTGAACCGTCTGTGGCAACAAGTGTTTGGCACAGGGTTGGTCAAAACAAGTTATGACTTTGGCACCCAGGGAGAAAACCCCAGCCATCCGGAACTGCTTGATTGGCTGGCCAACCAGTATCGTGAGAATGGCTGGGATACCAAAAAGCTGCTCAAGCTTCTGCTGACTTCCGATGCCTTCCGCCGTCAGGGCAAGTTAATGCCCGATGTTAAGGTTGCAGATCCCCACAATCGCCTTTACGCGCGTGGCCCTCGAATCCGGCTGGATGCTGAACAGGTTCGGGACAATGTCTTGTTCACATCCGGGTTGATCGACCTGACAATGGGTGGACGCGGCGTGAAGCCCTATCAACCCGCCAATATCTGGGAGCCGGTTGGTTACTCGGACAGCAATACGCGGTTTTACATGCAGGATCATGGTTCGTCGCTTTATCGGCGAAGCGTTTATGCGTTCTTGAAACGGACGGCACCACCGCCGTTCATGTCAAACTTCGATGCGCCGAATCGAGAACAGGTCTGTACGGTTCGCGAACGAAGCAACACGCCGCTGCAAGCTCTGCAACTGATGAACGATGTGCAACACTTCGAGGCAGCTCGAGCTTTGGCCGAACGAGTTCTGATCGACGGTGGCAAAACGACCGACGAGCGACTGACGTATCTCTATCGAACGGTCTTATCCCGCACGCCGACAACGGACGAGACTTCGTTACTGACAGCGTCGCTACAAAAACAGACCACTTTATTCACGGCGAACCCAGATGCCGCGAAAAAGGTTGTGAACGTTGGTGAATCCAAACCGAAGAACGTCGCCCCGGAAATCGAAACAGCGGCCTGGACCATGCTGGCCAATTTGGTTCTTAATACTGATGAAACTCTGAACCGGAACTAAACATGAATCCAATTTTCGATCAACAGCTTGCTCTGAACCGACGTCAATTTTTTGGTTCAACGGGGATTCGCCTGGGTGGCGTCGCTTTGGGAATGAACGCGGCCTCGTCGCTATTGGCGCAAGAGGCAGCCGATCCAACGCGGATGCACCCGCCGTTGCCAGGGTTCCCGAACTTTGCTCCAAAAGCCCTGAACGTCATCTATTTGCATATGAACGGTGGCCCTGCTCAGGTCGATCTGTGGGATCATAAACCGAAGCTGGCGGAATATTACGATAAAGATTTGCCAGACTCGATCCGTATGGGACAGCGGATTACTACGATGACAAGTGGGCAGACCCGGTTGCCGGTCGCTCCTTCGATGTTCAAGTTCAGCCAGCATGGTCAATGTGGAACATGGGTCAGTGAACTGATGCCGCACACGGCCAAGTGTGTCGATGACATCGCGGTCGTGAAGACCGTCCACACGAACGCGATCAACCATGATCCTGCTTGTACGTTCGTCATGACGGGCAGCGAAGTTCCTGGTAAACCGAGCCTTGGTTCGTGGCTTTCGTATGGACTGGGCAGTGTCAGCAATGATTTGCCTGGTTTTGTTGTACTCACTCCGACATGGAAGTCTGGTGCTGCGGCTCAAGCATTGTTCACGCGTATGTGGTCAAGTGGTTTCTTGTCGAGCAAGTACACGGGAGTCGCATTGAGGCATGTTGGCGATCCGGTCCTTTACGTTCAGAACCCACCCGGTGTCAGTTCACAAAACCGTCGCGCGATGCTCGATACACTGAGCGAACTCAATCGTCGTACGCTTGAGCAATTTGGCGACCCGGAAACGTTGACTCGCATGGCCCAATACGAGATGGCATTTCGCATGCAGACCAGCGTGCCTGACTTGACGGATCTTAAACAAGAGACGGCAGCGACACTGGACATGTATGGGCCGGATGTCACCAAACCCGGCACGTTCGCGGCCAGTGCTTTACTTGCGCGGCGACTTGTTGAACGAGGCGTTCGGGCCGTACAGATTCTGCATCGTGGCTGGGATCAGCACGGGAATCTGCCTCGCGATTTGCGGTCACAGTGTGAGGATACCGATCAGCCAATCGGCGCCTTGCTGACGGACCTGAAACAACGAGGGATGCTCGATAAGACGCTTGTCGTATGGGGCGGCGAATTCGGACGAACGATCTATTCGCAAGGGACACTGACCAAGGACAATTACGGTCGGGATCATCACCCGCGCAACTTCTGCATGTGGTTGGCGGGCGGCGGAATCAAGGGGGGGCAGGTCTACGGCGAGACCGACGACTTCAGTTACAACGTGGTCCAAAACCCTGTCCATATCAATGATCTGAACGCGACGATGCTGCACTGCCTGGGGATCGACCACGAACGATTCACCGTCAAGTTCCAGGGACTTGACCAGAGACTGACCGGGGTCGAAGGCCCGAAAATCATCAAAGAATTGCTGGCGTGATATGATTTCTCGATTGGTGCCAGAACATGCGGCAAAATTGCAGCAATGAATCGACGACCCTGACGGTTGAGTCGCGAGCGCCTTGTTCCGTCAAGTTTAGCCAAATCCAAGAAAAGAGATGAAACATGGGAACACTCTGTTTGAGTCGTCCAGGTGGTCCTGAAGTATCCCACAATGTTGACCCAACGCCGACGCGACCACGGAATCGGAGCGGCGCAAAGTTCTGGCAAGTGATTTTGATTGTCGGGCTGACGAGTCTTACTTCAATTGGCCAGGACAAACCGGCTGCTGATGCTCCTGTCGACGCTGAACACATTGCTCTGTCACCCGGCGATCATGTTCGTCACATCGTGGTCGGCGAACGGAAAAGGACGTACATCGTTCATGTTCCTGTGGAGTATGACGCCAAGAAACCAACTCCGGTTGTTCTGGCACTGCATGGAGCCGGGATGAACGGATCGATGATGGTCTGGTTTACCGGTTTGAATAAAACTTCCGACACAAAAGGGTTCATCGTCGTTTACCCGAGCGGAACAGGGACTGGGTCATTCCTGACGTGGAATGCCGGTGGTTTGATTGGAAGATTTAAAGACGAACGCGTCGACGATGTCGACTTCATCTCAAAACTTCTCGATGAACTTGCCACGCTGGTCAACGTAGATGAAAAACGAGTTTACGCGTGCGGCATGAGTAATGGTGGCATGATGAGCTACCGATTGGCGGTCGAATTATCAGAACGAATTGCTGCAATTGCCCCCGTTGGGGGAACGATGGCAACGGATATCGGCGAACCAAAACGTTCTGTCCCTGTCATGCATTTTCACGGGACAAAAGACGAGATCGTTCCTTATGGGCCGCCAATCGGCACAACGCAGTCGTTTGTTCGACTGAAAGGTGTCGAGGACTCGGTGCTGACCTGGGTAAAGTCGAACGGATGCGACGAGAAACCTTTGACGGATACATTGTCGAAAGAAGGCGACAAGATGAAGGTGACGCGCCGCACTTACAGCGGCAGCAAGGACGGAGCCGATGTGGTCTTAGTCGCCATTGAAGGTGGCGGACATACATGGCCGGGACGGCAACTTCCAATTGCTTTTCTCGGCAGGACCGCACGAAATATCTCGGCGAATGAACTAATCTGGGAGTTCTTTCAGAAGTATTCGCTCAAGTAAGAAATACAGATGGCAAAAATCTTCTACAGTATGGCTGGCGAGGGTCGCGGACACGCGGTGCGAGTACTCACGCTGGCCGAACATCTGCGGCACGAACATGAATTAGTGCTGTTTGCATCGGGTGATGCCTACGACTTTCTCGTGAAAACATACGGGACAACGCAGGTCGACAACGTCCGTCTGATGCGAGTTTCCGGTTTGCAGTTTCGCTATACCGGCGGCAAGCTCGACTTGTTCAAGTCCACGGCCGGGGCGATGTCATTTGCCCGACGCGAGATGCCTGCGTTAGTTGATGCGTTGCGTCGTCGGATCGATGCAGAGCAGCCTGATCTTGCCATTTCGGATTTTGAACCAACCCTCCCTCGTGCCGCTCGATTGAGTGGCCTTCCCTGGATGAGTATCGATCACCAACATGTGTTGATGGCCTATGACCTCAGCAGCCTCCCATTCTTGTTAAGGCGATATGCATGGTGGATGAGCTGGGCTGTCCGTTGGTACTACGGATGGGGTGACTACACCGCCGTTGCCTCGTCATTTTATACACCACCGTTGAAACGGGGCTTCGAACATGTCCGGCAAGTCGGTCCGATGCTGCGACCGGAAATCGTCTCGAAGGAACCGAGTACGAACAACTTTTTGTTGTCCTATCTGCGTTCAAACACCCCGCCTGAAGTGATCAACATCCTTGCCAATTGCGGTTGGCCCGTCCGTATTTACGGTCTGGGCGAGAAACCGTCTGTTGGTAGCCTGTCGTACCATGCCATTGATGAGCATCGCTTCGTCGAAGATCTCGCCGCCTGCGCCGGCCTGTTCAGCGCTGCAGGAAATCAGTTACTTGGCGAGGCACTTTATTACGGAAAGCCGGTGTTTGCGATTCCTGAAGAGATGCACCATGAGCAGCAGATTAACGCTCATTTTCTGCGTCTAATGGGGGCGGGTGACTGGATGACCGCTGAAAAATTCCATTCAAAACAATTCCATCAATTTCTTGTGCGACTTGAGGAGTTTCGAGAAAATCTGACACCTCTAAAAGGCAATTTGAACGGCACTCCTGACGCCTTGTCGGTCGTCAAAGAAGTGCTCCATCCAAAACAATCCCACCCCATTTCTTCTTCAGTATGACTCGCCAATACTATCGTGATTAACCGCGCAGTGTTGTCGCCAGCGAAGCGACAAGTTCATACAACAGGTCAAGTGACTGCCTGGCCTCGTCTATCGTGATCGTCAGTGGCGGACTGACTCGCAGTACTTTTCCTGCCAATGCACCCAGAAGATGAATGCCAAGATTGTCTCGGCCCAGATAACACGCTTCGACGATCTTCGCGGCGACTTCACCCGCAGTCAGCGCTCCCACGGCAGAACATTCGAATCCAAAGACAAGGCCTTCCCCGCGAACATGATTGACGATCCCCGTCGACTTCAATCGCTCCAGGCCTTTCTGAAAAACTGGCGTCAGGTTGCGCGTATGGCTTAAGACATCCGTTGATTCGAACTCGTCGAGCGTTGCCAACACGGCAGCACATGAAAGCGGGTTTGCGCTCCATGTATCTGACGCCTCCCCGTATTTCATGGCACCAAAGATGTCACCACGTGAGGCAACCGCAGCGACAGGAACGCCATTCCCAAGCCCTTTACCCAACACAACCATATCGGGTTCGATGCCGTAAGCTTCAAATGCATACATTTTTCCCGTACGGCCGAAGTTCGCCTGAACCTCATCGAAGATCAGCAACATGTCGTGTTCACGACAGAATTGCTGAAGCATCTGATGGTAAGCAGCGGATGGATGAAAGCTCCCCCCGCCACCAAGATATGGCTCAGTAATCAGACACGCGAGTTTACGACCAAACTGCCGCCATAAATCGTCCAACTCTTGTCGATACTTTGCCAGATCGATGGAATGTGGGTCGTATCCGGCGTCGATGATTTCTTCCATTGGAAAGCTGATGAATTTGACGCGAGGGTCTCGTTCCGGATCTTTTTCCGATCCGGTGACCGCATTCGCCAAACCCTTCTTACCGTGGAATCCGAACCGAGTGGCCAGGATCATTTCACGAGTGCGGTCCCATCCGAGGCATGCCCAGAGCGCCTTCTGGATCGCTTCTGACCCCGAGGCCGCCCAGACAATCGTATTCAGGCGATTGCTCCCTTCGGATTTTCTCAGATTGGCGAGCAGTCGTTCAACCGCCAGAGTTTCGATTTCCGTGATTCCGTTATACGCCGTCATTGTCACAGCAGGAACGTATTCGTCAGCACCTGCGGTCGTCCCGGCAAAAATCTCGGCCGACCAACCCATGTACTTGCCAAAATTCTGCAACCAGCGCTTCGGGTTATGGCCGAGGTTGGCCACGAGCACTCCAGAAGAATAGTCGTAAAGCCTTCGACCCTCAGGAGTCCAATGAAATACGCCCGCCGATTTGGCAAATACGGCCTGCGACGGCGTATAAGTTCTTAAAGCCGCAGGTTCGGACTGAGCCACAATCTGACGGACAGCGTTCGAACGTGTTTCGCCAGCAAAAGCAATCGAATGAGACATCGTCTGGATATTCCTCAACTCTCAGAAGAACCCGCGCTAAAATCATTATGAGTATTTCAAATTCAGCGATCACGTTAAAGAGCGCCACGTTCCGAAAGGACTGATTGCACCAAAATGGAGATTTTAAACACCGAGGAAAAAAGGTTGACATCTGTCGTATTTGAAAATGCGATTTAAGTTTCGGTTTCCGCCGACCCGTACGAAGTTATTGAGCACGTGATTTCCGTCGCCTTCTTTAGGATTTCTCGACGATTTCAATTTGTTTCGAATAAAAAACTCCGTTTCTTCGCTAGATTTGAAGTAAACGGCAAAGCTTTCCCAAAGTTCGTTGCGTTCGATCGACGATATCCCCAATAGAACAATGAAAACGGGAAATGGTGAATTCATGACCCGCATGGAAGATGTTTGTGCGAGTAAAATCATGAACCGTCGAATTCCAGTTGGGTTACTTGCGTTGCAGTTGATTCTGAATCTTGAGTCAACTTACGCACAAGATCGAACGAGGAATTCTACAACAGACGGTGGGTCGACGGTGGGGGCATATCGGGCCATCGAAACGAACGATGCTGCCCCAAACACGAGATATTCAACAACGCAAACGTCGGAACCACAGTATGCCGGTTACGATCGCGTTCCCGCCTACGTTGCGTCACCGTACCCGGTCTACCACCGCGACTATTATCGACAAACGCGGTACAATCCCGCCTATGCCATACCGCCGTCGAACTTGCCGCTGTTTCCAGAACGAAAACCCGACTGGAACCCGTCACGGTCGCTCTGGTATAGCGCTCGACCGGCCCCCTGGTATTTCGGGCATTGGTATTATCCTCGATACGTTCGCTCAACGAATGGGATGCCGACTGAATCGGTCATGAGTTCCAATGCTGCCTGCCCGCCTGGTTCTGGGCCGATTCGTGCGATGGAAACAATCGACGCCATGCCGACGATGCCTTGATTTGAAAATGCCAACTTTGGGTCATTGCCATACGTGCGCCCTGATCAATCTTAAGCGCGAGTGAAAATTCACGAGTTACCTGGGGGACTGGTGGAATTCGGGTTGCGAGTTGGATTCAACTTGGTTTTTGGAACGGATTGTTTTTGAATATCGCGTAGCTGATCAGATTCGCCCCCTTTAAAGAAGCCAAAGTAGGGCGGGCCGACGAGTACAATTGCAGAAGCGACGAAAAGACAGCTGATGGTGGGGAAGAGCATCCAGAAGCTCGCCACATTGGCTTGCCGCTCCGCCCGCTGCCGAGCCCCCGCACGGTAAGCGTCAGAATATTCCCTTAGTGCTTCTGCAACATCTGAACCCGTTCGGCCCGACTGGATAAAGATCGATGTAAAGTTGCGAATCTCTTCCGTCCTGACTCGGTCTGACATCCCCTTCCACGCCGATTCCGTCGACTGATAGTTTGTTAACCGGTGAGTCGTGCGAAGTTCTTCGGACATTTCCGGATAGACTCGTTTCAGGGCATCGGCGACCCGGAGCGCAGCCTGGCCCTGGTCCAGACCGGCTTCGAGAGTGATCGAAAGCAGGTCAAGCGCGGCCGGCAAACCTCGCGAAATCGCCCGGCCCCGTGCGCGTGACTTCAATTCCACAATCAGACGTGGGAAGCTGAACGCGAGTAAAGTCATCACCAGACCGATTCCCATCACCGGAAGCACGAAACGGTCTGGCGACAGAACACTTAACATACCCGTGATGAGCAGGCCCAAAATGACCAGGCCGGTACGCAAGGATCGAAATTCTGCAAGTGCGCTCGGACGACGATAGCCAGCGGACATCAACAGACCGGACATTTCGGTCGACGCCTCGTCATTGACTCGAGGGTTTGTAGAATTTAATGCCTCCAGCCAAGGCTCGGGCAAAATCGGCCGGCCGCGCAAGCTCTCAGGGTCCTGCGGCAGTCGCTTTTTTCGTTTCGACGCTGAGTCAAATGACCGCTGGACCAACAGAAATGCCGTCGTCGAAATCACCAGAAAGAACAGGACCGCCATCACTCCGTCATCCATCTCCGGATACCCTCACAAAATCATAAGCGAATCCGCAGAATTGCCAACAGCTAAGTTGCGGTGAATCTCGAACTTCAGTCGTTCAAAGTTTCAGGCATTCCAAAACGAAAATGCTCAGCGATCCTTGGCGGAATCGTTGTTCGGCGCTGGCGGCTTGGTGAACGTGTACTCAAGTTGATCGTCGAAGCTCTCGTCGACCACTTTATTGTTCGGATTATTCGATTGTTGCGGCGACCGTTGAGAATTCTCAATCTGATTTCGGGGCGAAATCTCAACGTCTTCAAGGCGCTTCGTTCCAGCAAATTGTTCGATGACTCGCTTTGGTTTTTTGACTCCGCGGACTGGGGGGATAATTCCAAAAAGTTTCTGCAAGTCCAGCGATGAGATCGGCGCTTGCTCTTTCTCGAATACTTCAACCAACGATTTCTCTTTGAGATATTCCGTGGATTCCATCGGAATGAAGGCAATTCGATGGAGCTCTGGATTGTCGCTTTGCATCGGCTGTTCCGCAGGAAGAGTGTCGGACGCTGAATCGGGTTCTGCGACAACGCGGTTCGCGGATTCCATCGCTTTCTTGCGAGCCAATTCAAGTTTCCGTTGAACCGATTCAGCCAGACTCATCAGACGAAAATCACCCTTATCACGCGCATAATCAATTAACGCGGCTCGGTAAGAGTTCGTTTCCAGCGTGAATGGAATCTTGCCCGCTGGCAATGGAGCAAAGATGGGTAATAAGTTGTTTCGCTTGACGATCACGCGTGCGTTGGAAGCAATCCGCACCTGGCGCAGGCTTTCTTTCACTCCAGGCCCGCTGATTTTCGCCGTGAAATA
>CAILLA010000066.1 GCA_903834925.1 uncultured Schlesneria sp. | reverse complement strand
CATGGGACGACACGAGGCAACGTTGATAGCGCTCAATTTGCGCAAAAACAACGAATACGCCGACGCCGTGCTTGTGGCGCTGCTGAGCGATGATGACACGGCCAGCGGTTTTGACCGTACCCCGTTCAACGAGACCTTCCGGAAACCATTCGACTCAGCTCTGCTGGCCGAACGGATTCGGACCCTCGTCGGTCGGAAGAAACAATTGGCCTAAAGAACATAGATGAATCGTCCGGAGAACGATCTGTTGTGACCAGGGACGGGTTGCCAGCAGGTTCGCGTTACCAGACTGATGAGCGGCAAGCGTCGATGATCGACTCTTGCCGCTTTTTTCGTTTTTCTTGAGAAGAATGGGGCTGATAGGACAAATGGGACTTAAGGGTCACATATGTCCTATCAGTCCCATTCTTATGCTATTTGCACGTGGTCGACTATTCTTTGACGATCGAACGAATTTCGATCAAGTCTTTTCGCAACTGTGCTAACAAGTCATCAATCGATGCAAACCGAATGACATTTCGTATTTTCCGTCGAAAGTCGACGTCCAACGTTTTTCCGTAAAGATCGCCATTGAAGTCCAAAACGTGGACTTCCACCTTTTTGGCCGATTCACCAAACGTGGGATTCGGACCGATATTGACCGCTGCACCAAATTCGATTCCGTTGATCGTCGATGTCGCAGCATAAACTCCATTACCCGGGATCAGGTTCGTTGATTCAGCAAGATTTGCCGTAGGAAAGCCAAGTTTCCGACCTCGTTCTGCACCATGCACGACCTGTCCTGACAAACGATAACTGTGTCCCAGTAATCGGGCCCCTTCCTTCACATCGCCGGCTTCAATCAGCGATCGAATCACGCTTGACGAAACCAACTGCTGGTCCACGACAACTGGTGGAATCACGTTCAGTGTGACATTGTTATGTTCGCAAAGCTCCCGAAGTATAGCGATACTTCCCTGCCGGTTCTTGCCGAAGAAAAAATTCGGCCCTTCAACCAGACCCCGAGCCTGAAGTTCGGTTCGCACAATCGTGTAAAAAAATTCTTCTGCCGTGAGGGAGAGAAATCGCGGTGTGGCGGGAACCACGATCACACAATCCACGCCGAATTTTTCGAGCAACTCGGCGCGGTGAGCAATCGTAGTCAATCGGGGTGGCGCAGCTTCGGGGCGCAAGAGCTCAATCGGATGCGGATCGAATGTCAAAACGACGGCAGGAACCGCGTCAGCACGCGCATGTCTAACAAGTGAAGCCAGCATGGCCTGATGACCACAATGGACGCCGTCAAAATTGCCGATTGAAACGAATCCACCGCGATAGCAAGACGGCGATTCAAAACCACGTAGCAGCTTCATCAAACCGTTTCTTCTTCGAACAGAGCAATGCTTGCGGTAAATCCGTGGATATAGTTTTTGCCGCCGACAGGACCAAGTTCCCCTTGCGCGAAGATCCCCGCCAACGGAAGAGGTCCCAGATGACGTTGAATCTGCGTTGCGTCATGATCCCGGCCGGAAAACATCCGCGATCCACGTCCATTACAACTGAATAATAAACTTGCTGCTGGCAATTGTGGATGTTGGGCGGAATGTCGTTCCAACAGTCGAATTAAATCCGCATCCGCTGTCTCACCGTCCCGAATTTGAAACTGAACCGTCTGGCCGACTCGAATCACACCACCTGATTTTAATGCCCCAGATTTCTTGTCAACTCCAACCACATTGAGAATCAAGAAATCTCCCCGGTGAAACGATTCCTGGTACTCGTTCAATGCAATTCCGATATGAACACCGAGTTCTACAAGTTTCTGATCTCGAGGTGGCAGCAGATGATACAGTTCTTGCAGCCGTTGCATGGGAGGAGCACCTCCTAATTCATAGACGACATTTCTTTCAGCCTTTGTCACGACAAACGGCGTTCCGATGGGGCGGCAACCCTGAGAGACGACCGATCGGATCTGCGGTCCGCCGCGTATCACGACTCCGATAGCTCCTTCGTCAATCTCGCGATCGTTCATGAACAACCGGTTTTCACCCGGGTTTCCACCGCTGGCCTGACCACCAATAACTGGTACGTTTGGCAGCTCATCGGCAAGAAGATCTATCACGGATTGTGGTACTGACGAAAAAGGTTCGCCAAGTAAAAAAACCGCTCGCGTTTCTTCCAGTCGTGTACCCAGATCGTCGGGCAAGCCACCGCACATGAATCCATCGGGCGTTTCAGCAAACTCCATTTGGAACGGAAGCAAGTCAGCCCCTGGCAACACGCCACTCCAAAGTGATAGCGCGGGGCCTCCTTCGTATTCACGTGATCCCCCAATCACCGTCTCGCCAGTACAACCGAGCAAAAGTCCGCCCCCAAGCCGCTCACGAATTGAAGCAGCCATCGTGGAAAAATGTTTGGCATGGTGGTGCGAAACAAACGCAAACGACAAATCGGGTGTACGGCCCAATTCGCCCGCGACAATTTGAACGGTCTCTTGAATGGCGGCATTCAAATTCGTCTTTTCGGACACTGCGGCTGCAAACGGCATTTCCTCATCCGATCCATCGACAAATAAGCGTTTACTTAACAATCGGCCCGATCCGACCCATCGACACTAACGTGAACTCGCACCAACGTTCAAGCGTGGCACGATTCGTCGCCATTCGGCGTGGGACACGTGTTGACACGATTCGGCAATTTCTGCCATACAACGCACCGGCAAGATGCTCAGGATGTAGCACGGTCTCGGGTCGGGTGGGAATGACGCCGGTGTGATGAAGATCGATTCGGACCGATCGATTTTGATTCACCGGATGCCGACCCGCTCCAGCGAATCTGTTTTTGTGAAAATGCAGGGATGCAATAATGGGTTGGCGAATTGTTTTTTTCTTGGCAGCGTCCGTTGGATTCTGGAGTCAATGTTCTCTCGCCCAGCAAAACGCTAAACCAGATGGACTGACGATTGCCGTTCTACAAAAGCGAATCAAGACGGTTGAGGCGAATCAGGAGCTGACCGGAGCTCTGCGCGACAAGATCTTGCTTTATCTGCGAGAAGCGATCGAACGACTTGAAATCGTTCAGGAACAGGCAGAGAAAGCTGAGCGATTCGAAAAAAGATTGTCACAGGCCGCCAGCACGTTAAAGGCGACGGAAAGGAAACTGGCATTTTCGCCAACAGCGGCGGACTCATCCATCACGTCGGTGAACGATATCAATGAACTTGAGCGGATGGTGGAAACTCGAACTAAACAGCTTGACGAACCAGAGGACGGTCTTCGAAAACGCATTGAGATACTTGAGGCCGAGGCCGCCATGTGGAGAATCCGACCCGAAGAGCTGGTGAATGAACTTGCAGAAGTGGACGATCGGCTACGTGAAATCGAAGATGAACTCGAAGGGCTAGCTACCGCAGGAGAGCCACGTGAGCTGATGCAGTCTCATCAGACATTTCTCTTTTCTCGTCGCCAACGAGCCCAAAGCGAGCGACGAGCTTTGCAGGCGGAATCTGCGTGGTTTCAGTCCACCGCCGCTGCGGATCTCATCCAAGTTCAGAGAGAACTCGCTTCGAGGGAACTCTCAGTGAAAATCGCGGAACTGGACCTCCTGCAGATCGAACTCGGTAAACGGAAGGGCAATGTCGCAGATCAGCGCGTCCGTCAGGCTGAAGACGTTGTGGTCCGAACCGCTCCGGAATTCAAGTCGTTGGCTCAGAAAAATCTCGCACTGGCGATGGAGCGACGGGATGTCACAAAAAAACATCAAGAACTCGAGCAACGCCAGGAAGCGACGACAACCGCGTTAATGGAATTGGACAAGGAATTCGAACGAACACAAGCGATGGTGAAAGAAATTGGCTTGACGGATTCGATCGGCCTTTTGCTGCGACAGCGGCGAGCCAAACTTTTGAATCCGCGCGGGATGAGGTCCAACTTATTGCATCGAAATGACGTCGTTCGCGAAGCCCGGATGCGGTTGTTCGAGCTCGACGCCGATCGATTATCTCTGGTCGATCTGGACGCCGCGACCGCCAAATATGCCGCTGACCTCGAAACCGCTAGTGATCGCAAGTCAAATTCGGCAAATTTAAAGTCGCTGCTTGCCGATCGCCGGCAACTCGTCAAAGGGCTCGATACAGACTACACGAAGTATTTTCAACATCTCGTTGACATGGACAATGTTGAACGACGGCTTTTGGATTTGACTACAAAATACGCAGACTACGTCGACGAGCGAGTCTTATGGATTCGAACCGGCCAAACATTTGGACGAGAACAATTCAATAAGTTAAACACCTCGTTGGGATGGATCTCGGACCAAACATCTTGGAGGGCGGTTGCGGATGCATGCCGAATGAATGCGGTAAGACTTCCCTTGTCGTGGGGATGTGCCGCAATGGCCTTCGTTGCCTGGGTTTGTCTTCGACCGATGCTAAAGGGATATGTCCACCGTCGTGGCAATGTTGCTGCCGCCGTGGCATGCCGTGATTTGACACCGACTCTTCAGACGACCTCATTAACGCTGGTTATTGCCAGTGGTTGGCCACTCATCGTCTGGTTCCTGGGATGGCGACTTGATCACAGTGCTTCAACCGTGCCGTTCGTCCATGCGGTTGCGGCGGGACTATTGCGAGCCGCAACCTTCGCACTTCCGCTTGAAGTCATGCGAGTCGCCTGTATGCGAGGTGGTTTGGCCGAACGACATTTCGACTGGCCGGAACGATCCATCGTCGGTTGGCGCAGACACTTGGGATGGTTCCTACCGGTCGGACTACTACTTGTTGGACTGCTCGGAATGACAGAGGGAACAGGTGACGAGCATCGACTTGATTCATTCGGCCGATGTGTTTTTTTAGTATTTGCTGCCCTCGCCGCTGTCTTTTGTCAACGGACCGTACGACGAGTAATTAGCCCAAAAAACGCCGCAGTTGAGAATGACGAAACGATCGATGAAACGGACGTGTGGTCAGACCGATTCTGGCGGTTCGCACCGATTCTGGCGGTTGGTATTTCGATCGGACTTTTTGCCTTAGGCTGGTCGGGGTTCTTTTATACAGCGTTACAGCTCACCTGGCGACTCCAGCAAACAGCCTGGCTAATGGTCGGGTTATTGATGTTTCGAGCTATCATTCGTCGGTGGATCGCTCTTGAGCGACGACGTATGGCGGTCCTTCAGGACGCAGAATTACAATCGATTACAAAGGCCGAGCGTGAACCCGGCAACAATGAACGGAATCCGTTTTTGTTTCCCCGCTGGACCTGGCCCGATTTCCGTTTGAATCTCACGCAAATTGTGACACAAATGCGCAGCCTGCTGGATACGGGGCTGATCGCGATCGCGGTGGCAGGCCTCTGGTTTGTCTGGGCAGACGTGACACCGGCACTAAATATTCTTGACCGTGTCACGCTTTGGAATACAACGGTCGAGCAGGTTGTCTATTCCGAAGATGTTGAGCACGCAAGCGTCAGTAAAACCGTCACGCGAATGATTCCCGTGACGGCCGCAAACCTTGGTCTAGCCGCGCTCGTTGTCGCAATCTCGGTGATTGCCGGTCGCAATATTCCTGGTCTGGTCGAAGTCATTCTACTGGAACATCTCGCGGTTGATGCGGGGACTCGATTCGCTGCAACGTGTCTTGTCCGGTATGCGATTTTTGTTGCTGGTGCCTGTTGTGCGTTCGCACAGATTCGAATTGGATGGAGCAATGTTCAGTGGCTCGTCGCAGCCGCGTCGGTCGGTCTCGGATTCGGATTGCAAGAAATCTTCGCCAACTTCGTTTCCGGCATTATTTTGCTGTTCGAACGTCCGATGCGTGTTGGTGACGTCGTTACGGTTGGTGACACGACGGGAACCGTTTCGCGAATTCGATTCCGAGCAACGACGATTGTTGATGGCGACCGAAAAGAATTGATTGTCCCCAACAAAGAGTTCATTACAGGCAAACTGCTGAACTGGACACTCAGCGACCAGGTCAATCGTTTTGCGGTTAAGGTGATCGTGAGCAATAACAACGACCCACACCGTGTCCGTCGGATCCTGACGGAGATTGCATGTGATCAATTGAACCTGTTAAAAGAACCTGCGCCGGTGGTCTCGTTGGAAGAGATCAATGGGGGATTAACATTTGTTGTTCGAGCGTTCTTGCCAACTCTTGATAAACGTACTAGCGCAATCAACGACCTCTACGCCGGCATTCATAAGCGATTTGCCAGTGAAGGAATCGAGATGCCCCGTGCTTCTCAAGATGTCTTTGTTCACACAGATGTCCAGGGTGCTCATCCGTCATCACCGCCGCCTCCACATTCATTTGGCATCATTCTTGATCGCCAAACTGTTCCGACAACTTCCAAGGAGAGCCCGGCGTGATTACTCGGATTACTGGAAAACTGGTTCGATTGGGCGAAGCAGAGGCCCGTGTTGATGTCGGTGCGTTTGAATACGAAGTCTTTGTTCCAGAATTTGTCAGGAGACAACTGCAAGCGTCACTCGGTGAGAACATCAGCTTGAAAACGATCCAGTACATCGAAGGAAACCCGCAACAGGGGCGACTTACCCCGCGACTGGTTGGGTTTCTCAGCGAGGCCGAACTGGAGTTCTTCGAACTGGTCTGTTCGGTTGACGGAATGGGAGTGAAAAAAACGCTGCGTTCGATGGTGCGACCCGTCCGAGAAGTTGCCGAAGCTATCGAAGAGCAGAATGTAAAGGAATTGAGTCTGCTTCCTGGGATCGGTCCGGCAATGAGTGAACGAATTGTTGCCAAACTGCGTCGTCGAATGGCCAAATTTGCATTGATGGTTGCTAAAGAGTTTCCCGAGGCCAAGGTCGCCGAAAAGGGTGTCCTCGGTGAAGCACTTGAAGCACTGATCAGCCTCGGATTCAATTCGGTCGAGGCTCGCGAAAAGATCGACGCCGTCGCGACAGGCAAGACAAAGTTTAAAACTGTTGAAGACGTGATCCTTGCAATTTATCAGCAGGAAAAAAGCTGAAAGCTGCGATTCATCGACGCACGAACTTGCCGCGTTTAAGATATTTGAATCTGCTTGGTGGGCCGAAACCCGAGCCGAACCAGTGACGATTCGACATCTTGCGACCGCTGGGTTACATTTTGTCCTGCTGAATCGTTTTCAGCGAATCAAAATGGCCTATTGTCAAATGACCGAGACGACAGATGATCGATGTAAATGGACCCGATTTCTCAAAATCCGAGCTGATACCGGTAATCGCTCAGGATGAAGTGACGGGTGATGTCCTGATGCTTGCCTACATGAATGCCGAAGCATTCGACGAAACCCTGAAAACCGGACGTGTCTGCTACTACAGTCGCAGTCGAAGAAAGCTTTGGCGCAAAGGGGAAGAGAGCGGCAACGTTCAGGAACTGAAGTCGATTTTCTATGACTGTGACGCTGACACCCTTCTGGTCAAAGTCAACCAGATCGGCGGGGCTGCTTGTCATGCAGGATATCGCAGCTGCTTCTTCCGTCAAATTGATCCTCAAACTCAAACCGTTTCCATCGTCGGCGAACGAGTTTTTGACCCGGAAACTGTCTACAAGAAATAACGAATCTCCTATGTCCGAAAAGCTGATTAAACTTGGAATTCCTGCCGGTAGTCTACAAGAAGCAACCGCCGAACTTTTTAAAAAAGCGGGCTACACGATCAAATTCTCGTCGCGCTCGTACTACCCGGAAATCGACGACGCCGAAATTGAGTGCATGTTGATTCGTGCTCAAGAGATGGCTCGGTACGTCGAACAGGGGGTGCTGGATGCCGGAATTACCGGGCACGACTGGATTTTGGAAAACAACTCCCAAGTCCACGAAGTCTGCGAACTGATGTTTTCGAAGGTCAGTCGCCGACCCGTACGCTGGGTGCTTTGTGTTCCCAACGATTCCCCGGTTAAGACGGTCAAAGACCTGGAAGGGAAACGGATCGCTACCGAAGTGGTTGGGCTGACGAAACGGTATCTCGAAAAGAATGGCGTTACGGCTCATGTCGAGTTTTCCTGGGGGGCAACCGAAGTCAAACCCCCAAAACTGGCGGATGCCATTGTTGAAGTCACCGAGACTGGCAGTTCTCTGAAAGCCAACAATCTGCGAATTGTCGAAGAAGTGATGCAAAGTACCACGCGTTTCATTGCCAACAAAACGGCGTGGTGCGACCCATGGAAGCAGGACAAACTTTCCAACATTTCCTTGATGCTGCAAAGCTGCCTGGCAGCAGAAGGGAAAGTCGGATTGATGATGAACGTAAGGCGGTCTGACTTGGCGGCAATTATTCGTGAACTGCCAGCCCTGCAAAAGCCGACCGTTGCGTCACTTTCAGACCCCGATTGGGTCGATGTCAACACGATTGTCGACGAATCGTTTGTACGGAGTGTTGTTCCACGTCTGAAAGCCGCAGGTGCCAAGGGAATCGTCGAATATCCAATCAACAAGATCATCGACTGACAGAAACATCCAATCGTTCTCAGTCAGTTTGATGAGGAGCTTGCAAGAGATGTCGAATGAAATCCCGTCGAAGGCATCAACGCCAGATGGTACGAAAATTCCATCATGGTTAATCCTTGTCGTGATAATTGCGATCCTGGGATACAGCTGGTGGCAGAATAACCAGGCATCGCAATCGAAATCCTCAAAGGACAATCCGCTTTCACAGTCGTACGATCGAGAAGTTCACTATGATTCCGGGGAAATCCTTGATCCGCCTGATTCCGAAGTCGTCCGCGACCACACCGCAACGGAAAACCTGCTTACAGGTGATGTAAGTGGTGGGGGTGTCCCATCTCCACCGGAGCCGGGAACGGGAACGAAATCGAGTCAGTCGAATTCATCTTCTTCTCCATCGTCGATTCGGGCGCCAAATGAAAAACGATCGGGTGACTCACGAACGGCCCCGGAACCGTCAACCGACCGTCAGCGATCAAATGGTCCATTGTCAAACATTCGCGCCAATCCCTCCCTGGGAAATCAAACAGGTTCTGCTAAGGCGAGTGGTTCTGATCGCCAACGACCGACTGAGAAATCAGAGACATCTGAGAAATCCGATTCGTCCATTTACCAGGTGAAGAATCAGACCATTCGCGATCTTGATGGTCGTGTTGTCTACAAAGGGACGATTGATCTCAAGCCGACACTCGATCGGATCGCTCGTGGCGAAGCAAACCGGCATCGCAATGATGGAACGACTTTCCAGAATCGCGAAAACCGATTACCGCGAAAACCATCCGGTTATTACACGGAATACGTGAACCCAACGCCGGGCGATAATGGTCCAGGCCCGCAACGAATTATCATCGGAAAGAAGGATGATGTCTGGTACACACCGGACCATTACAAAACGTTTAAACAAATTAAATGAGTGATGCAGGTCAATATCCGACAGCGGCTCCGTCTTTCCGCGGATCGGATGCTCCATGCAAAACACCTTGATCCCAGTCGATCCAGATCCCTTGATATCCGCCGAATCCGCCTGGATCGTTTGCCACGTTATGACCGAGTGACTTCAGCCGCTCGCGAGTCTCGTTGGTGAATCCACTTTCCAGGTACACGCTCCCCCCATCCGGTGAGGCAGCGTTGCCCGTTGGCGTTGCACTTCCTCCATGACGGATTCGAGCGGCGTCACCCGCAGCCTGGACATTCATTCCAAAATCGATCAGGTTGATCAATACGCTGACATGCCCTTGAGCCTGCATATCGCCGCCCATTACGCCAAAACAAAAACAGGGTCGTCCGTTTCGGGTGACCATCGCTGGAATAATCGTGTGAAAGGGCCGCTTCCCCGGTTCCAGTCGATTCAAGTGATCGTCCGTCAGCGCGAACAGTTGTCCTCGATTCTGTAAGGCAAATCCCACGTTTCCAGGGACAACGTGCGAGCCAAAACCGTGGTATAGACTTTGGATTAGCGAACAGCAGTTGCGGTCTTTATCGACCACTGTGAGATAGACTGTGTCGACGCGTTCGAGCTTGGGATCGCCTGCAGGGACGTTTGTCGCAGCCTGTTCGCGGTTGATCAAACTCCGCCTTCGATCAGCATATTCCTTCGAAATCAACTCGGCCGTAGGCAGTTTTGCGAACGCTGGATCAGCGTAAAATCGGGCACGGTCTGCGAAAGCCAGTTTCTTCGCTTCGACAAACAGATGGACATACTCAGCACTTTTTGGCCCCAAAGATTTCAGATCGAAAGGCTCAAGCAAATTCAGCATTTGAAGAGCCGCAATCCCTTGTCCGTTGGGAGGTAACTCCCACACGGAATAGCCACGATACGTGGTTGAAACGGGTTCGACCCAATCGCTGGTATGTGCAACCAGATCCGCAGCAGTCAAATAACCACCATTTGCGCGGCTGAACCGGTCGATTTCGGTAGCGATTGATCCTCGATAAAACGCGTCTCGCCCCTGATCTGCGATCAGGCGATAGCTGGCCGCTAACTCGGGTAAACGAATTACCTCACCGGTTTTTGGCGATTGTCCGCCGGGCAAATAGATCCGTACTGAATCAGGCCATTTTGAGAGTTCTTTCTGAGCCGACTTCCAACTCGAAGCGATCAATTCCGAGACGGCATAACCTTCTTCTGCCGTTGTAATCGATGGCTTCAATAGCTCTGCCAGCGGGCGAGATCCGAATCGCTTGTGCAGTTCCTGCCAACCGTCAACACAACCGGGAACAGACCACGATAACGGTCCCACCGTCGGAATTTCGGACAACTTTTTTTCATGGAATACTTCCCGTGTGAGCGTTGCCGGACTTCGACCCGAGGCATTCAATCCATAAAGCTTTTGAGTTTTTGCGTCCCAGACAATCGCAAACAGGTCGCCGCCGATACCGCAACTCATCGGTTCAACAACACCTAACATTGCGTTCGTGGCGAGTGCGGCATCGACGGCATTTCCACCATTACGCAAAACGTTCAATCCGGCTTGCGCCGCTGCGGGGTGACTGGTCGCAACAATTCCGTTTCTTGCCAGGACCATTGAACGGCTTTGAGTCGCCATTCCCGATGGTCGATCGTACTCGCCCGCCGATCCTGTCAGCATGAACAGCACCCCAACGATAATTATTGAAAGCGCATTCTGGACCATGAAGTGCCACTGGCAATAACGAACCCTATGGAACGCAAACGGATTGACTGTCATAAGGTTCGACCTTGCGGAAAACGATTGACGAACGCGCTGCAAATCAGTCTGGCGAAATCTGCCATCGGATTCTTTTACCGATGGCCAAAGTTTTTCGCGAGTCCGTTACGAATTCAAAATCGCGTGCGTCACGAGCGTATTTCCCGTTGTTCTTCATGATGCTTTCGCAGTAACACGTTGAATCGATTTCTATATTCGGCAGATTTCGCCGCGCGCTTCTTGAGACTTCGTTGATGTGACTTGTCCGGATTTGCCGATGATTCCATTACGGCAAGTAAAACGGAAACGACTCTTCGTTAAACCTGCATTTATTGGAATTTCACTGAAGTTCAGTCACCGTTTTGCCATTCCCTGTAATTCAGGGTTCGGCAGATGGGGTCGATCGACGACGGCTCATGGAAGAGAAAGAATCAGTTATGGACCTTGGCTTCTGGGGCTTTCGACATTGGCCATTTGATCGCTCGTACTCTGCCGATCGATTCTTTGCCAGTCAGCAGCATGACGAAGCGATGGCACGCATGTTGTTTCTTGTGGAGGAATCGCGCCGTTGCGGGATTCTTGTTGGACCAAGTGGAACCGGAAAAACCTTTCTGCTGAAACTTCTACAACAGCGATCGGAACGACTTGGACGACTCACCGTGCGATGCGAAGCGACAGGCATTGAAGGTGAAGAATTCATTGGACAGATTGCTGTCGGCTGCAATGCCGCCGTCGATCCGAATGCAACTTCTGCACGGATTTGGAGCGGGCTTCGAGCTCGATTTGCAGCATTAGCTGTCATTCGACAGCCGTTGGTCATTTTGATCGACCACTTTGATCAGGTTGAATTCCGTTGCCAGCAGGCGGTCTGGCGACTGAACCAGTTAGCAGACGCGGTCGGATTGAAACTGACGGTCGTCCTTGCAACACGCGATCGCACCTTCCCGGCCGTAATGCAAGACTTAGTGGAACTGCGAATCGACATTGCACCATGGAACGCGTCCGAAACGGCGAAGTTTATCGACTCGGCGATTGAACACACCGGATGTAACGTGACTCTTTTCACGGATGACGCACTCATTGCGATTCACGAAGTGACCAATGGGGTCCCGGCAAGAGTCGTCTCGTTGAGTAGTCACAGTCTGCTCGCAGCGCGGGCGCAAGATCAAATGCTTGTGACGCGAGAATACGTCGAAGCGGCGGCGAGCGAGTTACTTCCACGTGGTGAGCATGTTCCGGCGAATCATTTTTCCCCTTCGGCCCAATGGCTAGGAAAACGACGTTCAGAATCGGCGAGTTCTTTCGGTCGTTGACGTCGATATTTCGGACGAAGTCAGGATTCGTCCAACCACAATTTGGGAATTTGAAATTCGCCACTCCTTGCCGATTTTGGCAAAGACCAGTGGGCCAAGAAAGATCCCAAGCACACCAAAGATCACGCTGGCGACGGCCATCAATTTAGACGATCGGGGCAGATTCCGACTTGAACCCGTTAGGGATAAGTACCCAAGTATGATCGCTGTAAAACCGGTGATCGAAGAGGGGATGCTCATCCAGATTTCTGATCGCATCATCAAGGCAGAAAGCCCTGAGGATGCCAGTCCAAAAGCAAATCCAATTCGACTTCGGTAAATCTGTGCCTTAAGAATGGTTTCTCGCCGTGATTCACTCCACTCGGCGAGACCCATGTTTGAGAAGGGGGACTCGACCAAGCTTTCGACTTGATCCTTATTCGGCGAGTCGACTTTCAAATGGGCTGCGTCGACGTCTTTTACATCGGGCGGCGTCAGAACATTCTCAATCGCAGGCTTTTTGTCCTGCGATGCCTGCTTCATCACCTCGAAAAGACTTCGAGGCGATTCGGTTTTGGCATCGTCTGACTCTTCAGCTTCGATCGGTACTTTTTGCGGCGACTGTGATATCAATGACCACAGCCCGTGCATCTTCGACGGCGTCTCGGGTTCTCGCGGCGATTCTGTCATACAATCGCTTTGATCGTTGAGTTTCGAAATGCGAGCTTATGGGATCGCAAAAAACAATCCCGTCACAACAGCCGCTTCAACGGCAGCCGCTTTAGCATTCAACGGAATCTGATAGTGCAGCTTTGGCGCACATTCGCCAGGCCGATACCAACCAAGCGGATATTCCTGTTTCAAAGGAGGAGTAATCGCCATTTGATAGGGAAGCATCACGAACTGAACCCCGGCCCGCGCAAAGGAGGCGACTGGTTGTACCATTGGATGGTACGTATGACCATATCGCTCTAAAGCGGGGTCAGCAAAATAAAGAGGATAGTAGTAAAAGTTCGTCGGCTCCCACGCCATCGTGACCTGTGGAAATGACCGTTCTTCGTAGGTTTTCGACTTGAACGGAATTTTGAACTCTTTCCCCTTTTCGATGGCAAATTCGCGGATATCCCGATCGCGGTCTCGATCGTAATAGGGGTTGATACTCCCAATCATTCGATCGAGAGGCGATCGCGGTGAGTCGCCTGTGTTTTTGTCTGATGCCACAGATTTTGCGTCGGTATTTTGAGATGCGATGCGCATTTCCGTCGATTTCAGTGTTTCATCAAATCTCGAGCCGGAATCGTTGTTCCGAGCGAAATTCGGAACCGCGATCGTTGATCTAGACTCTTCTTCAATAACCGGTGGACGAGCGGGCAAGACCCAATCGTCAGGATTTCCTGAAGGTTGTGTAGATAACCCGGGAATCACAAGCCCATCGGAAGGCATCGGAGGAAGTTCGGTCTCTTTCAGATTTGATTGCGCATCCTGAGGAAGCGCCTCGGGTACGTTACGTGCCGGTGGTTGCGAATTGACTGGATATTGCTGTTTTACACGTTGCCATCGCTCGGAGGCGGACCGTTGTTTAAGAACCTCTAGCATACGATTGGCTTTGCCCGAATCATCATCTGCCCGGGCGACCTGAATCGTCGTGAGTGGATAGAACAAGCAAAATAGAATCGCCGCTCCACGAATCGTGCTGAAACGTGATTGCACCACAGAGCTGGTTAACATGACGATGGTTCTCCCACACCGTCGCCGGCGTTGAATGGGGAATTTCAGCGGAATTCGGTCAGAAGTGCCGGAGTTCTTCAGAACGCCAGTCCCGCCAGTAGTTCTCACTTGGGAAATACATCGGCTGTTGAAGCTGGGTAAACCGCATCTAACGCAGATTACCAGCGTGAATCGGCGGAGTTCGCCAATTAGGGAACTCGGCGAGCCACTTTGTCTGAATGAAAGCGAATGAAGGCCAATGTCAGGAACAGCGCGACTGATCCCCATGATGTCATTCCATACGCCTGCAGTGTCGGGTCAAACTGTTCGGTGATTGCGCTGGCGAGCAGAATCCCTGTGGCAATCGAAGAAAAATTAACGATTCGAAGTGTTTCCGGGGCCAGGGAGGGATGATTCCACCCAAAAGTAATTGCCGTCCAAGCCGGCAGCAACCAGCAGAAGAAATAGGTCAACGCAAGAGGTGAACATAGCGGCACTAGCGTGCAAACCATGTCAACTTCCAAGACTTCACATTCAGGCGACGACCCGAAATGAAAACGGCAAACAACCAGAAGGACCAACCCCAACACCAAACAGGCCCCATAGCCGACCAATTGTGCACTTTTTAGCGAGATATTCGTCAGATTGATAAAAGTAGCCGCGAACGGCAAATTCTGCCATTCGACAGCGGCATTCAAAAAATGCGGGACTGTCGCTGTTTCAATTCCTGGAAAACGATAGTCCAAAGTCGCGTCAAGTCGGTTGCCGGTCGGTAAATTGGTTGCAGATCTCGAATTTTCAGCAGGGAAGAAACCCTATCACACTCCACATTGGCGAGCCTGCTCGATAGACTAAATGGGAACTGCGGGGTTGTCACCGATGTGCACCTCGCGTTTTTTGCGCCCGGAGGGTCCGTTGGAAATGGGTCCGGTATCAGGGAACGCTCGAATTGGACCAAATGGCGTCGGTCTGATCGGCGAGTGATTTCGTTCCTTGGGTCGACGTTTCGTCGTTTGATCACCGCCAAGTTTGGTCGTCGTTTCGACGAGAGACGTACGTAAACGTCTTTCGATGAATGTTTTCACTGAAGGTTTGCACTGTGTCAGTTACGTCAGTTGTCGGTTTGCAATGGGGCGATGAGGCCAAGGGAAAGATCGTTGATTTCCTGACGGATTCGCACGAAGTCGTTGTTCGATACCAAGGGGGAAACAACGCCGGTCACACCGTGAAATTCAACGGTGAGACCTACAAATTGTCGTTGCTTCCGACCGGCATCCTGCGTCCAGGCGTGACGGCGGTGATCGGAAATGGTCTTGTCGTCAATCCGGAAGCTCTTTTGAAAGAAATGAAGTCGTTAACCGACCGTGGCGTTCCGGTCAGTGCTGAAAATCTGCTTGTCAGCGACCGCGCACACGTGATCTTGCCATATCACATTATTGAAGATGCTGTCTTTGAAAAACGACGCGGCGATCATGCCATCGGAACCACCGGCCGAGGAATCGGAACGTGCTACCGCGATAAAGCAGGGCGCACTCATGCGATCCGGATTGGTGATCTTTATCACCCCGACACCTTTCGAGCAAAGCTCGCCGAAGCGGTCGAATTTAAAAACCTGACGTTGAAAGCGCTCGATTCGTCGCTTGAGCCACTTAATGCCGACGCCATCTACTCAACGTATCTTGCTTATGCCGAAACACTTAAGTCGCACGTTGTCGATACAACAGCATGGCTTCATCGCGCATTGAAACAAAAGAAAAACATCCTCTTCGAGGGTGCCCAAGGCAGTCTTCTGGACGTCGACCACGGAACCTTCCCGTACGTCACAAGCTCCAATAGCTCCGCTGCCGGAATTCACAGCGGTAGTGGTGTACCTCAGCGTGCGATCAACCGAATGATTGGCATTGTTAAGGCATACACAACTCGTGTTGGTGGTGGCCCGTTCCCGACGGAATTGCACAACGAAATTGGTCAGCACATTCGCGACGTTGGGCATGAATACGGCACGGTGACTGGCCGACCACGTCGCTGTGGCTGGCTGGACGCCGTTGCGACCGGTTACGGCGCAAGAATTTGCGGAGTCGACGAAATTGCGGTGATGTTGCTGGACGTATTGGCCCAGCTTGACGAGCTTTACATTTGCGAAGCCTACGAGATTCGCGGTGAACGAACGACAGACTTCCCGTCTCACGTCGAAGATCTCGAAGTTGCCAAGCCGATCTATCGCAAGATTCCGGGCTGGAAAAAGGACATTACGCACGCACGTAAGCTGAGCGATCTCCCTTCGGGGGCCCGCCTGTACGTCGATACGGTCAGCGAGCTGTTAGAAGTCCCGACGAAGTTCATAAGCATCGGACCCGACCGCGAACAAACAATTTTGTTGTGATCAAGTCTTGGTGGAACGGGATTCAACGTCGCGGCCAAATCTTTGTTTAATCCGCTGCCAGCGGCGCAGGCGGATTGGCGTTGAGCCGCTCTCTTCAAGCGTCACGAAGCATACATTTAAAGTGTTGACGGACGAGTAAGGCGTGGTCGACTCTTCAAGGACCATCAAGTACTCAAAAAACTTGGCAAAGTTGGCCAACTTCCCGTCAGCTCTCGTTCCCAAGCTCCAGCTTGGGAACGAGAAAATGAGAATACAGAGGGAAAGCTGACAGGATTTGATCCTGCGACCTTTTGACCCCGAATCAGGCAGTTTGACTTCAAATCGGCACCCTGTTGTAATTCCTTAATTAGGGTCAGTTGAAACATCTGCGGTTTGCGTCCTCATCAGGTCGCGGTCCATTTGATTGATCGACTTGATCACGGTGGTTTATCCGCCAGTTTTTTTGGATGCCGAGTTGACTCGACATCGCCCTCCCCAGGAATGGAGTCGCGGGATGCATCGGATTTGGCGGATTGCAGCGCATGATCGTGCGTATGTAAAGGACCTGAGCGTCCGGATGAAGATTACCGGACTGGTGGCTCAAGTCCTGGTCGCTCGCGGCCATCATCAAATCGAATCGGCTGAAGTGTATCTTGCCAAAAAGTTGACCACGATGCACGATCCCGAGACGTTGCCGGGCGTCAGTCAGGCGGCAGACCGAATTGTTGATGCCGTCAAATCGGGGCGACGAATCACGATCTATGGTGATTACGATGTCGATGGAGTCACGTCGACCAGTCTGTTATGGCACTGCCTGCAACTGATTGGCGCAAAGGTTGACTACTATATCCCGAGTCGCTTGGAAGAAGGTTACGGACTGAATTGTGACGCAATTCGTCAGTTGCACTCCGAAGACCCGACGCGACTGCTTGTGACTGTTGATTGCGGAATCTGTAGTATCGAAGAGGCGGCGCTTGCCAAGGAACTTGGCCTCGAACTGATCATCACCGATCACCACACGTTTGGTGAGATACTTCCTGATGCACCTGTATTAGTTCATCCAAGGCTACCAGGTACGGGCGCGCCGTACGCGTTCGGTGAACTGTGCGGCGTCGGCGTCGCGTTTAAACTCGCCTGGGCCATCTGTGCCCGGATGGGCGACGGTAAAAAAGCAACTCCCCGAATGCGCGAATTCCTGTTGAGTGCCATCGGGCTAGCAGCGATCGGCACGATTGCCGACGTTGTCCCCTTAGTCGATGAGAATCGAGTCATTGTCCATTTTGGATTGGCCAGCCTGCTCGACCGATCCAATCCTGGTCTGAAAGAATTGCTGCACATTGCCAAAGTGGCGGACAAAGGACTCTTGCAGGCCGAAGACATCGCGTTTGCCGTTGGTCCGCGAATTAATGCCGCCGGTCGACTGGGTCAGGCCAGACTAGCGGTTGAATTGCTCACGACCAGTGACACCGAGCGGGCGATTGCACTCGCCAAGTATCTCGACGGTCTCAATAAAGATCGGCAAACGGTGGAGCGGCGAATCTTGAAGCAAGCCAAAGAGCTGGTTGAAGAACACGCTGAATGGGCCGATGAACGAGCCCTCGTCCTATCACATGCCGAATGGCACCCTGGCGTGATTGGTATTGTTGCGACGAGAGTCGCAGAACACTTCCAGCGACCGACAATCATGATCGCACTTGGCGGCGTTAACGGTTTCGCTCAAGGCTCGGGACGATCGTTTGCAGGTTTCAATCTGCATGCAGGTCTGGCTGCGTGTCAGAATCTGCTGGAAACGTATGGCGGACACCACGCTGCTGCGGGACTCAAGATTCGCCCCGAAGAAATCGATGCGTTCCGGTTAGCGTTCGTGCAATATGTCACGGAAAACCATGATTCAAAACCGGGCTCGGCCGAGATCACAATTGATGCCGAAGTCCAGTTGAGTGACATCACGATCCGTTCGGTCACTGAACTGGAAAAGCTGGGGCCGTTCGGTGCGGCAAACCCGCGACCCATCTTTGTGGCATCCAATGTCGAACTGGCCAGCCCACCAAAAAAAATGGGGGAAGGGGAACGACATCTGTCGATTTTTGTCCGCCAGTACGGAACGAAGATGCGAGGCATCGCGTTCGGTAAAGGGGAATGGGCGGACGAAATGGTTCAGCACAACGGTAAGATTTCGATTTGTTTCCAGCCGACGATCAATCGTTTCCAAGGACGGGAAAGCGTTGAGTTTCAGCTGATTGATTGGCAACCAGAACCCGAGACTGCCGCCGTCGCGGTCTGACGGCGGCAGCCAAAGTAGCCATCATCGCTCCGCGTGATGAGCATGCGTCGGACACGATTCAAGCGTTGGCTTCGCACGAGGCAGATACTT
>CAILLA010000065.1 GCA_903834925.1 uncultured Schlesneria sp. | reverse complement strand
CTCAGTGGCATACAATTGCTAGTTTACAGGTCGAAGACACTGCGTCGGAGAAGACTCCGATGCAGTGGCACGTCACGTCGGTATCGTTTTGGAAAATCACGGCGTTGCCGCCAGGGCGCACTTAAAAAATCGGTCAATTTCAATTGGAATGGAGACGAAACCTCCGGCCGGCTTTTGTGAGATGTCTAAAGAACTGCGCACGACGGTCACTACGAAATCCGATTGAGATGCTTCCGGACTTCAGCAAGAAAATCAGGGATTGAGAACGGCTTTTGAAACAATTGTTTATTGCCTTGTGAGGGATTGAAGTAGCGATTCCAATCCTCAGTATACCCGCTGATAAAAAGGACCTTCATTTGCGGGGCCAACTCTCGCAACTTTTCAGCCAGTTGTACGCCATCCATTTCTGGCATGACGACATCCGATAAAAGGAGGTCAATCGGTTCCGAGTAACCTTGAAAAACCTGAATCGCATCCACACCGTTCACAGCGGACAAAACTTTATAGCCCTGTTTCTCCAGGCTTCTCACCATCATTCGACGGATGGACTCATGGTCCTCGACAACCAGAATGGTTTCGCTTCCCCCATAAGGATTCTTCACGACTGCTTGACTGTCCGCAGGTGGATCTTCGGCAGGTGTCTCGATTGAGCCTGAATCGTTTCTGATATTCATGTCAAAACTTTCCGCAGAAAAACCAAACCACGCGTCAAGTCGTCGAATGCGAACAGTATTCGCCTGAGATACCATTCAACTCTTCGATGTATGCAACGTGTTGATAACACCAATTAATTCGTTTGGTGAAAAAGGTTTCTGAATAAATGCACAAGTGCCAAACTTCGACGCCTGCTGAGAAACGTCTTGCTCGGAATAGCCGCTCATCATCAGGATTGGTAGATCAACTGACTGGCTTCGTAATTCTTTTAAAACTTCCAACCCACTCATCCGGGGCATCGTCAAGTCGAGAAGGACAACAGAGATTTCCGATGCATGCTGACGATAGACCTCGATTCCTTCGTAGCCATCCGACGCAGTGAGAACCTTCAATCCAGCACCCTCCATGCATCTGGCAAGAAAATTACGCACGAATTCCTCGTCATCAACAATCAGGATCATCTTTTTTCCATTCAAAATCGGCTCGATCGCTTCATTTCCGCATTGTGAAACGATCGTTTCAATGGCTGGCAACAACACTTCAACAGTCGTTCCCTGACCTGGTTCGCTGGCAACTTTGATCGTCCCCTGGTGGCTTCGAACAATGCCAAGAACGGCAGCCAGCCCCAAGCCACGGCCCATCATTTTCGTCGAAAAGAAAGGATCGAAAATCTTATGGAGCGACTCCTTAGCGATTCCGCAGCCATGGTCCGTCACTTCAACAAATGCATAGTCCCCTGCGTGGATCTCATCGGGGACATGCGTCGAATAAAGATTTGCGGCATCCACATTTCGAATTCCCGTCCGTACGTGAATCTCACCGGCTTGTCCCTGGAAAGCGTCAGAAGCATTAGCGATCAGATTCATGATGATTTGCCGGCTCTGGGCCGCATCACCCTCGAACGACGCTGGCTCAAGGTTCAAAACGATCTCCACGTTCTTCGCGACAACGGTTTTAAAAAGCGGGATTGACTCATGGACCAGCGTGTCGAGCCGGAGCGGCTGAATCACAAATTGTGCCTTACCCGAATAGGCGAGCATCTGACTCGTCAATTTCGCGGCACTTCTCGCGGCACTCTCGATCTCTTCAAGATAGAATTCGAGCGGTGAATCTTGTGGTAATTCCATCCGTGCGGTTACCCAGCATCGCGGTCAACAAGTTGTTAAAATCGTGAGCAATTCCGCCGGCCATCACGCCCAAACCCTCTAGTTTCTGGGCATGTAGCATCTGTTCTTGTAGCTTGCGACGTTCTTCCTCTGCCCGTTTGCGTTCGCTGATGTCGCGGCAGAATGCGAAGTTCAATTCGCGATCACCAATTTTCACATAGTTGGCACTCACCTCGATGGGAAACACGCGGCCATCCTTCGTCCGGTGCGATGTTTCAAGAACAATGTTCCCGCGTTGCTTGAGGTCATCAAAGTGCCTTTCCCAAAGATCTGCCTGGTAATCCGGAACAACGTCCAGATCCCAGATCGACATGCTGAGCAACTCGTCGAGGGAGTAACCAAGCTGCGAACAACATGCGTGATTGACATAAAGGATCCGGCCTTCACGACTGATCCAAAATATGCTGTCTGCGTTGTGGTCGACACAGAATTTCATCAGCTCCAGCGACTCGGCAGCCAATTTCTGCTCGGTGATATCGATATGGCAACCAATCATTCGTGTCTGATTGCCATTTTTGTCACAAATAAGCTCGCCACGAGCGTTCACCCACCTCCATGAACCATCCTTGTGACGCATCCGATACACGGCATCATAAACGTCAAGTTTTCCTGCGAGATATTTCTCAAGGCGTTCTATGACAGCCGGCCGGTCATCGGGATGGACCCGAGATTCCCATTCTTCGTGCCGATTCTTGAGCTCATCGTCAGCGTATCCAAGCTGACCTTTCAATTCACGCGAGAGAAAGGCTGTGTTCGACGGGATGTGCCAGTCAAACAGACCCATATTCGCGGCCTTAATGGCAAACGCTAATCGCTCATCATTTCGTTGACGTTCCTCATCGCTCTGCTTTCGAGCCGTAATGTCATCATTGACCAATTCACCGGCGTGCTTCGATTCATCATGATCGCTCACAGAAGGACTCATATCAAATTGTCCGTTTCAGAGCACACACTATCAAACGAACGTCAAGCTCGATTTTCGTAGCACGTGCGAGATCCAAAACAAACTTGTCGACAACGCTGTCGATCCGATTGACGACAGATGTATACGATATTAGAAGTGCGCCGATATATTGCATTTGGTCGACCGTGTCGTCGTTAGGAAAAGCGAATTTGAATTCGAAAAACTGGTTTTGAACGGATTTTACCTGTTTGCTGTTCGCACAAAACTGACAACGCATTTTCGCACTCACAATTGCACAAAACAAGGCTGAAACACTTAAATAAAGTCTCAAACACAGGTTGACTTACTGCGCGTTTCAGCATTTTTTTGCGCATAATAACCGAACTCACTCATCCAATTGACATTCGACCGACAAATCATCGAGCATCGCAATTGCACTATCGAGGTCGAGCAACTAATTTCCCGTTTGCCAGGGCATTTTAGGTTCCATTTAATTGGTCTGTATGCCATCAAATAACCTCCGCTTCGTGAGTGAGCTTTTTAAAACCGAGATAGAAATGACAGAAGCCAGTACGAAGGAAAGAGGACAATTTGCTGCCGGGCTCGCCGAGAAAGAACGTGATGCCCGGCTGCAGGCATTACTCTATTCAGTCATCGCAACTTCATTTGAGTGGGACATCGAATCGGACACGTTTGTGCGTTTTTTTTCGAATGAGCCTGCGTTACCGGTCAATCATAATCTGCCTGAATCGCTGAACCAGGTGAGAACGGCAGTCCACCCAAATGACTTAAAAAGTTTTGATGCGGCATTCGATTCACTGTTGGCAAACACTATCCAATACCACAATCTTTACCGAGTCATCCGATCGGATGGTGCGATCGCCTGGCTGGAAGAGTGGGGGCAATTAGAGCGGAGTATCGACGGAACGCCGCGCAAACTCACTGGCTTCTCGATCGATGTGACGAACCGAATGCGGACTGTTGACGAATTGAATCAACAAAACCGTTACTTGCAGGCGGCCGCCGATGCAGTTGAAGACGCCCTCTTCGTGAAAGATCGCCTCGGCCGATATCTCTACGTCAACAAAATGGCCGAACAGACGGTTTCCACGAAAGCCATCGATATTGTTGGGAAAGACAACAATGCGTTCTTCCTCCCGGAAGACACGGAAAAACTTCGGGACTTCGACGAAAGAGTCATGCATACAAAGACTGATGAAAAAATCAGGATTATCGCCAACCTTGGTGGAGTCCCCCAAAGCTTTGAAATCTTCAAAACACCTTATTTTGACGATCAAGGAAAAGTTTCCGGCGTCACGGGCCGGTGCCGGAACATTACAGACGACTTACGAATGGAAGATCAGCTGACTCAATTGTGGGACAATGCGGTCGATCTCCTTTGTATTGCGGGAACGAATGGATACTTCCAGAAACTGAACCCTGCGTGGAACAAATGTCTGGGGTGGTCAGCCGAGGAATTGATGAGCCGCCCCTGGTTGGATTTCGTTCACCCTGATGACATCAACAATACGATTGAAGAAGGTACGAAACTGTTCCAACGTGAAATCATTGTTGGTTTTGAAAACCGGTATCGGTGCCAGGATGGTTCTTATCGATGGCTTTCGTGGCACGCGTTTCCTCGCAAACTGGATGGCGGAAGCTACTGCATTACGCGTGACATCACGGAAAGTAAACAAGCCGAACTCGCATTGCGACAAGAGCGAGATTTTTTGAGACAGATTCTGGATGGTCTTGCTGGCTTCGTCTGTGTTCTCGAACTTGATGGAGCGATCGCGGAAGTGAACCAACTCGCGTTCGCGTCGATGAAAATGACACCGAAACAGATTGTCGGGCGAAAGTTTTCTGAGGTCGGGTGGATGCACGAAACAGCACTAGCACCTGTGAACCAGGCAATTGAGGCGGCGACCCGTGGTGTCGTTTCACGTTTTGAACTCCGCGCAGTTTTCCCTGACGTTGGCGTCCGCGACATTGATGGCGTATTCAGTCCACTGAGAGATGTTTCAGGAAACGTCGTCAATGTTTTGGCATTTGGACTCGACGTCTCCGACCGAAAAAACCTTGAATTGCGGCTTCAGCAATCACAAAAAATCGAGGCACTGGGACGATTGGCCGGTGGAGTGGCCCATGATTTTAACAATTTTCTCACCGTCATTAACGGATACAGTAGCATCGCCTTAGCGGAATTGTCCCCAAACTCCCCAATGGAAGAATACCTGAAAGCGATCGTTCAAGCGGGCAACGGGGCAGCCGATCTGACCAAACAATTGCTCGCGTTTAGCCGCAATGCAGTTGTCTCATTGACGGTCGTCGATCTGAATCAAATCATTAAAGAAACGTTGAAGATGATCCGTCGATTAATTCACGAGGACATCGCTCTTGAAGATTCTTACGAACTCCCATCGATTAAAATCCTCGGGGCAAAAGTTCAGATCGAACAGGTCATTATCAATCTTGTGCTGAACGCCCGCGACTCCATTAAAAGACAGGGGAAAATCCAGGTTGAGTCCCGTAGAGTCTCGCTAACGCAACATGGGAATTCGGAATTTCCGAATTTGGAATCCGGTGAATACGCTCAACTCACCATTTCCGACGATGGTTGTGGAATGACTGACGATACGAAGCGAAAGATCTTTGAGCCGTTTTTTACCACGAAGGAATTGGGGCGCGGCACGGGACTCGGGTTATCCGTTGTACATGGCATCGTCACGCAATGTGGAGGTTTTATTTCGGTCGAAAGTCAGGTGAATATCGGCACCACCTTTAAAATCTTGTTTCCGATCGCAAAGCAGCCCGAATCGCCCCCCAAAACAATCTCGCTTGATCAGAATTCTCGAGGAAAAGAAACCATTCTGCTGGTCGAAGACGAAGACAACGTTCGCAAAGTCGTTCGACTTAGCCTGGAATCCAAGGGATATCGGGTTTTGGAAGCGTCTAAAGCTTCTGAAGCATTAGAAGTGGCTGAAAAGTATTCGCAATCGATTCCGTTGATGCTAACTGACGTCGTCATGCCCGAGGTCTCTGGGCCAGAACTAGCGGCCACGATTCGGCGACTCTACCCCAATATTTCCGTGATCTTTATGAGTGGATATAACGAGGATGAGATCCTGAGGTACGGAATCAGCGCGAATCGGGAAATCCTGTTCAACAAGCCACTCGACTTCGCGCTCCTGTTAGCGAAAGTCCGCGAAATACTCGACCAGAAACTTCGCCTTCAGTGATGCCTGACCTTCGCCAGGCTAGGCTGTCCCTTCGGCCCCTGTACGGCTTGATGGTTCCAAGAAACTTGGTGTCAAAGTTCGATCGACTTCGAACGCCGTCTTTCTTCCAGGCGAGCCGGGCGGCGTAAGCCGTCGGACTCTTCGTTCTGATTCATTCTGCTGAAATTCCGCCTTCATCAAAAGTTGATGTCAAAGTTCGCGTGAGTTCGCGCGACTTCGACCATTTCCCATAATTCATAGGCTTTTTGCGATTGTTCCGTCGTTAAAAAGTTCACCCGAGTTCGCGCGACTTCGATCAAGTTTGCCTTTCTCTTTATCGTGCTTTCGTGCTTTCGTGATGGGTTTTCACCTTGAGCTGCCGAAAACGATATCATCAGGAGGATCACGAAAACACGAAAAAGTGCGGTCTGTTCCGCAGTCTCACTTGACCCCGCGCAGGCCCAACCGCACCCAAAAGACAAACAACGAACCGCCACGAACCGACCGCCGCCAAAAACGATATCAGTTCGGTCCGAACTAAAAATTTGTTTTCCGAATTGTCAAAGATCAATTGTCGTCGTCGGGTTTTGGTGCCAGAAATTCAGGCGAGCCTCAAGCCGTAGAATGGGCTTCAGCCCGTTCCAAACAACAGCGTATGCAAGAGCCCCACTCGGACAAAATTGCCAAAATCCCTAAGATGAAAGCGACTTTGGTTTCCTAAGGACCCCATCTGACTTCCGCTTCCTCTGTGCTCTCCGTGCCTTGTGTTTCAAAATCTTTCTGAAATCTCCAAATAGAAACAAATGGTCTGACTTCGGCGATAATCGATGCTGCGATCGAATTGGAGTTCTTTCACGTCACTGGAGAGGAAGAAATTCGATCGCCTCAATTGAGATCGCTGCTCGCGCACCCTGCGTAACGGTTTTCGTTTGTCTCCGGCGATTTCGATCTGAAAGCAAAGCCAGCCGAAACGCAAGCAGCGTCGGCCACTTGGCCGACGCTACTTGCGTTGGAGCCGAGCGAATTCGCCGCTCGGCAATCTTTAAAGACTTCGCTTTCCGTGAAACCCGTCAGACCTTAGCCAGACTGGGTTGTGCCTTATGTTCCTGAGCTGCCTGAACATACAGCGACTCAAGATCGGTCACGATTCGGTTCCAGGAGAATGCCTTCTGTACGAAGTCGAAGCCAGCTCGCCCCATCTGTCGTCGTTTTTCCGGGTCAGCGATCAGTTCGCAGATCGCATCGGCCAAGGCAGCGGAATCTTTCTCAGGAACAAGTCGACCGGTGACACCGTCGATCACGGCGTCGGGGATTCCACCGACGTTTCCAGCAACAACCGGCTTAAAGTATGTGTAAGCTTCGATGGCCCCAACCCCGAGTCCT
>CAILLA010000064.1 GCA_903834925.1 uncultured Schlesneria sp. | reverse complement strand
CTGACTACCGATGCCGCTGAAAACAAATTCACGGCAACGGGGGGAAGGATTTCAGGCCGCCGATTGACGCCATCCACGCAAAAACTGACAGCCTCGGAGCGATGATGGCTACTTTGGAAGAAATCTAAGGCGTTACCGACTTTTTTTGAATTCTTTGCGACCTCGCACCTTTGGGTTGAATTCTTGATTTCAACCCAAAAATCGAGAACTCGCAACTTCAAAACGCGCAAGCGAGGGATCTTGATCGGGTTGAACACAAGATCCCTCGCTTGCGCGTCGGGCTAACGTTTGACTGCCTATCTTTTTACGTCAGAAGATTCAGCCAATGCTTTTTTGATTGCAGATTCCATCTCGTTAATCGAATTGCCTCCGAACCCGACTTCATGAAAAACAATTCGATTTTGACGATCGATCACCCACATTTGCGGAATCGTATCGACTTCCAGTGCTGCCAGAGGTTTCGTCGCACCATAGCCGTTCGGCCAGGGTATATTGAGCGACGACACAAACTGGCGACTCAAGTCGATTGATTTGGAATCCAGTCCTTCGGATGTCAGTCCAATAAAGACGACTCCTTGATCTTTGTACTTGTTGTGTACTTCGATGACGTAAGGTGTGACCATCCGGCAAGGGCCACACCAGAAGGCCCACGCATCCACCACGACGACCTTCCCCTGAATATCGTCCGCAGTCGGCCCCGGTCCATTGATCCAGCCAACCGCTTCGATGCGAGGGAACTGCCGGCCAATTTGTGGTGAGACGGCAGGAGTCATCGCAGATCGAAGCAACAGAGCGAAGCCAATTGTCAAAACACCGACCGCACTGACGGCGATCAGAAATCCGCTCGGACCACTTGGGGGAGGAAGCTCGTCTTGCATAAGGGTTATAAACCATAAAGTGCAGAATATTTCGATCGAAGATGAGCAATCAATGGTTCATGCGACAGCGATTCGCCAGTAACAATTTCAACAAGTCGCTTCGCACGGAATCGTTTTCCATGTCGATGAATCTTCTCATTCAACCACGTCTTTAATGGCTTAAAGTGGCCGCGTGAAAAGGATTCATCCAGATTTCCCAAATCGCGCCCGGCAGCGACAAAGAGCTGAGCCGCGTACATATTACCGAGCGCATAGGTCGGGAAATATCCCAGCAAACCAGCACTCCAGTGAATATCCTGCAAGCAGCCGTTCGTATCGTTCGGGACGGTCAGTCCAAAGTATTTTGTAACCTTCTCGTTCCATACTCCTGGAACATCCACTGGTTTCAGGTCCCCCGAAATGAGTTGCTGTTCAATCTCGAAGCGAAGCATGATGTGCAGGTTGTACGTCACTTCGTCCGCTTCAACCCGAATCAGCGAAGGCCGAACGTCGTTGACGGCAAAATAGAAGTCATCCAACGACACGTCACCAAGCGCCTTCGGAAAAGCGGTTTGGGCTGTCGGGAAAAGGTATTGCCAGAATGACCGACTGCGACCGACAAAGTTTTCCCACAATCGTGATTGCGATTCATGAATTCCCAGCGAAGTTGCCTGACCGATTCCCAGCCCAAAACTTTCGCCGGGCAAACCCTGGTCATAAATCCCGTGACCCGACTCGTGCAGCACTCCGAAAAATGCGGAATTAAAATGATGATCGCTGTATCGTGTCGTCAGTCGACAATCACCCGGTCCAAATCCTGAGCAAAACGGATGAGCCGACTCATCAACTCGACCCGCTTCAAAGTCAAATCCGATTGCTTTCGAAGCCCCTTCAGCCAGAACAATTTGAGGTATTTTCGGATAATGTCGCGACAGAATTTCGATGTTTGGCCGACGGGACGAATGCTGAATGGCTGCAACAAGTTTGACAAGTTCGTCACGTAGCGGCGAAAACACCCGTTCGACTTCCGCAGCCGTCATCCCTGGTTCGTAATCGTCGAGCAAAGCGTCGTAAGGAACCCCGTTTCCAAAACCAACCGCCTGAGCTTCTTCTCGCTTCAGGCCGATCATCTTGTCTAACCAGGGAAGAAAATCGGCGAAATTCGAATCTTCCCGAGCCGCAATCCATGCCTGTTGCGATAACGTGGTGGTACGAGAGATTTCTTCAACCAATCGCCGAGGCAACTTGGTCTGGCGATCATAGGTTCGACGTGCTTCGCGGACATTCACCGCCCGATCGCCATCGGCCTCGCCTAATTCACCACTTCGCTCTAACTCCGAAAGCAATTCCCCAATGCGCGGCGAAGTGGACCGCTCATGAGCCAGCCCAGCCAGCAATCCCAATTGCTCAGCACGATGGGCCGAGCCAAGTTTGGGCATATAGGTTTGCTCGTCCCAACTGAGCACGCTGCCGCAAGAACTCAGCAAAGCCGCTTCACGAAGCAGCCGGGTCAGTTCGGTGTAAAGTTCGTCCGCGCGAGACATGAATCCTCCTGAATGCAGTAACTGAAGTAACGCATATTCTCACAGCAAGGCACGCCGTACAAGGACAACGCAAGATTCAAAGCCGACAGCTCAAATCAGTTTTCTGATATTGAAAAATGAGAGCTTCGTTTCCATGCACGATTCGGTAAACTGGCACTGTATTTCTGGCGTCGCAAGCGACGCGTATGGGTGGTATCTTTCGATGAATGGAGGAGGTGTTATGACAGCCGAGGAGTACGTTCGCGTGGGGAAACCGTTCCAATGATTTACCTTTGGTGGGAGAAATTGCCCGACCCCCGTGCCCGCCACCTAACTTCGACGGAACTCCTGGATCAGGTTACGGATATCAACGTTGTTGTCTTGAGAGGATGGTTCGCATACAGGTAAAAATTCTTACTGAATGGGGCCAGTTCGCTCCGACGCTTCCACTTTTGAATCCCAACGTGAGCAAGGTCACCGACCGCTAACGCGGAGAATAATGAGGCTAATTCCTCGCGTGGCAAATCACGCAGATAAAGGATGTCAGACGGAGTATTGACGTTAACTAACGAAACCAGGCCACTGACTCTTGCAGCAACGCTCCAGCCGTCAGCATCCATTACGAAAACCGTTTCATGCTCAAAATCTGGACGCGGATTCTCTTCAGCACCCAACTCAAAAACAATTCGGCGGATTGCCTGATCAAGTTCTGGGGCATTCGCGGCTGATCGACAAATGAGTCCGTACCTTCCGTAGACATCAATGGTTCTAAGTTTTTTTGCGTTGTTGTCTGAGTTCATTCCCGAAACGCTCCCCCTCCGCGCCAGATGGCGTGTTCCTTTGGTGTTAGCAAAGAAGCCTAAGGAGCTCACATCATGGTGGAAACATCGGATTTGTCCAATCGTCAGGCTTCTTGCAGATTAAGCCGGTCATTCCAGATGAAACCAATGCGATTGCCAAATCGTCTCGCACGGCGATAATTACCGGTATCGTCATTTCCACTCGGTAGATGGGCGGTTCGTTTTCAACTGCACTCAAAACGACACGCAAAATGTCCGTAGAAAAATCGCCTTCTGGCGACTCCTGGGACAGAGCTTTTTCGACAAAAAGGTGTGTCCCCGAGGTTTGGGCCATACAACAGTCAGGCTTGTTTGCATCAAAGTTAGGAATCTAAAAATGAGTTGGACTCGCGTACTTCAACATGTATCTGCCGATCACTGTGTGTTTGGGATCCCTACTTTTGAAAACGGCGAAAATATTTCTGGTGACTTGCTTTTGAGCGGAAAGCCAATTTCTTTCGATCGATTGAGTTTGCCGGTGATCAGGTGGGGCCATGTCCTTCCAATCTCTATGGCAATGCAAGTATTCCCCGTATTGAATGAAGCCGCGACTGCTTTTTTCGCAAAAAACCTAGGAGAAGATGTTCAGTTAATCGAATGTGCACCAGTTAATGGGCACAACTTTTGGATTGCAAACATACTGCCGGTCCTCGACTGCCTCGATCGGTCAAATACAAGGGCAGAATTCTACCCGCATAACTATCCAACATCGCATTTACGTGATCGAGTCAAGTTTGCGTTCGAACTCGCGATCTATCAGTCGAAGGTCGTTGAACATCCAATTTTTCGGATAGCCGACGATCCATTGAAGTTGATTGTTACACGTACTTTCCTTAGCGCCCTCATCGATCTAGGGCTTCTTGGTCTAACGGAATGCGATTTACCTCGGTACGTCGCAGTTTAGCGGGGGCTCCGGGGACACAGTGCGCCGCTCCGAGAATTCAGCGTTTGTGTGGCGCTCGTTGACACTAAAGGAATCGCATGTTATCCATATTAGCGAAGCTGAAGAATCTCGATTGAAGAACAATTGCGGCGTCGTTTCGCCTACCTTGTCGATTCGGTATCTGAAATATACTACGTTTCCACAGAGAAACAGGTGAGTTTTCGGCCAGGCAACGGATAAATCATCATGCTGATCGGCATTCGCCCCATTAATGATTTCGCGTTCAAAAAGACGTTCGGATCGCCCGAGAACAAGATGGCTTTAATCAGCCTGCTCAATCACTCAGATTGCACAAGTTACCGAGGATAAAGCGATGTATGATTCAAGAGAAAAAGCAATTCGCGACCAGCAATGGTTATTGAATGCGTCGCGCAGAGAGGGGTTCTCCGAAGGAAAGATCGAAGGCGAAATCGAAGGCGAAATCAAAGGTGAAATCAAAGGGCGGATTGAAGGCGAGATCAATATGATTCGGATGCTTCAAGAGATTTTGGGGCTTCCCGTCAGCAAGGTTTCGGATTTCGATGAAAAAACTTTGAAAGAACTTCAGTCACACACGGCTGATCTTCAAGATCGCCTGCGAAACCGTCGTGTTTTCTGACATCGGCTGGGAATCGATGTGTTCGCGAATCAAATGCCGCTCTTTATGCCGGAGGCATTGCAGCCATTAGCCGGTGGCTGAGCCTTGCGACGCCACCGGAATACATCGCACCGACAATACGCGAATCCCGAAGGGATACCAGATTCACCCGTCGTCTTCGTGTCGAGTCATCAATGTCATTGGCGGACAGAGTGCGATCCTGCCGGGATCAAGGAGCGTCGAAAATCTCCACCGGCGGCGGCGCTTCGCTCAGCCACCAGCTAATCGCTGATACACGGTCGCCGCGCTGCGGCTTACGTAACATGACCGTTGAGATGGCCGGGCTCAGTTGGACTCCGGCAGTTTCTGAGTTGTTTGTCTTGGTTTGGTTCCGATGCTGGCAACATCGGTTACGTGGCCGACGCTGCCAGCGTCGGAATTCGTGTGATTCTTGGTCAAAAACTCTTGACTTCTTTCCTTTTCATTGGAACGAAGCGACCGGCGATTGAATCGTCATCCTTCAATCTGTTGCATTGCTTCGCGGACTCGTCGCTGGGTTTCTTCATAGACGCATGATGGCTTGAGGGCTTCAAGGACCGTTTCAACGTTACGTCGTGCTTCGAGTTGCGAGATCAGGAAGTTAATCGCCGACGGGTCTCGTGACAGTCCAATACTGATCAGTAGCGACCGCTGTTGATCTTTATTCGCTGTGCGTTTCCATGCATTGATCAGTGCCTCGACGGCTGCTGGTTTACCGCAGACACCGAGTGCGGCTGCGGCTTCTAATATGATACTTTCTGTCGGGTTGGTCAGGATTCTGGCAACGAGTGGGATCGATCGAAGCGGGGCGAGGTCGAGCAGGCCCGACATACAGGCTCCCATGACTTCTGCTTCGTCATCGCCGGAGAGAAGTTTGAGACGCAGTAATGGAATGGCGGATTCGTGCCGGGTATCGGCGATCGCTTTGACTGCGTTGATTCGATCGGCGCGGGAACCTTGCAGGTAATCGACAAACGCGGTCAGCTTGTCAACGATTCGCAGTACTTGTGAACGAGCGATCGCGAACGCGCTACCAGCCCGAACATTTTCCGCTGTGTCTTCCGCTTGGGGCCAGCCGGGTTCGATCTGTTTGTACTGGAGTGCCACCAGGTAAAACTCGGAAACGTCATGGTTCAAAGTGCCCAACGCTTCGATGATCGCGGTTTTTGCAGTACAGCCCTTATCCGCTTTGACCGGGTCAGACTGTTCGATCAATCGGTTCCATGCGGCGAGTAATTCCGGCTCTAACCCCGTGAGTTCGAACTCGCCGATTAACTTGGCCGCCTCGGCGATGATAAGATTTGTTTTGTCAGCCAGATACTTGACCACAGTTTCGCGGATTTTCGCCAAGTCTCCGTTGCTGCGAACCTCACGTAGTAACCGGAGTCGTTCATCAATGGAAGTTCGAGGGGGCATCCTATTTCACCGAATCCAAAGCGACTTCCACTGCTGCTCGGACGTCGATGTAGTCATCATTTCGTAGCTTGGTCAGCTTTTCAACTGCGGCGTGGGCCGATTGACCGTAGGCCGCCAGGCTGAGTACCGCTTGCTCCCTGACGACTGGTCGCTCGTCGTCGAGCAAACGTATTAAGACTGGGACTGCGACTTCGGGTGTTGTACGAATCTTGCCGACAGTCATTGTCGCTGCGGCACGGACATCCCGGCGGTTATCATTCTTCGCCATTCCAAGAACGGTCAGTATTCCAGGGTCTGCTTGTTCGCCGAATTCCCCCAAGACTTCAAGGATTTCGATACAACGATCTTGATCGTCTCCAAACTCGGCCAAGCCGTCGATCAGCGACCAGATTGCTTCGTGTCCAAGGCCCTTCAACGCCGCTTTGCATTCATGTTCAAGGTCAGACCAAACGAGCCCTTTTACTAGTAAGTCGGTAATATCTTTGGTCAGTTGCCTGGAATCGGGATCGATTTTTTCGAGCGTTTTGTCAATCTTTAATCGAGTTTTCAGGTCCAGTACCGCATCTCGATCAAGCAGGTTTTTGAATATCGGGGCTACTTGCTTAGCCGATTCGCCGAGACTGTCTAAGGTTTCAAAAATCAGGTCACCGCTTGGGTCGGACAAATAGACTTCTACGAACTTATCCTCAGAACGTCGAAGAATTTCAGCAAGTAATTGATCAAACGCGGCCGAATTTCCTTCCGGATCAATCCTGACCAACGCACAATTCGCCGCAAGCTGGACTGCGGGAGTGGGGTTGACCTCATCAATGTCAGCGGGATCGGTTAATTGAGAACCAATCAGTGGGTCGATCTCAATTGACGACCGTTTCAGGAATTTTCTAATTATTGGAATCGCGTGGTTTGAGAGTTGCTTTGCATTCGAATTTCGATCGACTCGCGCTAGTGTTTCACGAATTGCAGGAACCGCTTCACGAGCATGAGGACCGAGATTCCCGAGAATGTGTAGAATCGCGACCTGTGTCGATTGAGAATTCGATTGTTGCAGGATTTCGATTAATCTTGGCAGTAAAGGCTTTGCCGTTGGCCCTAGCCGCACGATAGCAGATGCCACGCTTTCCACATTGGTCGTTGTCGCTTCAGTTGCAAGAAGTTCGACCAGTCGCGGACCTGCTTTTTCAGCAGCGGTTCCAAACCGACCTAACGCTTTGATGACGTCATCTGACACGTGCCTTTCGTAGCCGATACCAAAACAACCACCAAAACCAGCGGAAAAACTTCCATACGTTGCATGATCATCAAGTCGATCGATCAGGGCGTAAACAACGCGTTTGGGTGATTTGCCAAGTTCGCCCAGTGCTTGAACTGCGGTTGCTCGAACAATTGGTTCACGGTCTTTGAGGGACCGAACTAATACCGGAACGGTTTCCTCATAGTGATCACGATATCTACCTAGCGTTTTTGCGGCGGTGCGACGGACATCGTTGTCCTGGTCGGTGAGTCCTTTCAGAAATACCGAGATGGACTCGTCACCCTGTCGATCAATTTGAGAGAGAGTTTCGATGACAAGTTTTCTCAAAGCTGGATCAGTATCAGTCGCTAAGGGGACCAAACTCTGAATTGCGGGCCTTGCTTTCAGACCAATTCGGCCTAACGCCATGACGGCACGTGATCTCACATCAAGATCACGATTACTGGTTGCGGTTTCCAAGACGGCGACTGATTCGGAACCCATTGCGACCAATGTGGCAAACGCATCGTTAGAAACCCTTGTTGCCCCCAGAATGCGATTTGTGGTCGAATACGTTCTGTCGTCTGAAAGCATTGTTATCAATGTCGGAAGTGCTGACTTTGCTTCTGGCCCGTATTGAGCCAAATGATAAGCGGCATCGCCTCGGACCTTAGCCAGTTCGCTGTCCAGTAGTTTGACAAGCTCAGGAATTCGGCTGACATCCAGCAATTCGTCCGCGCAGACCGTCCAAGACATCATGCATGCGAAGCACAGTCCTGGAAGAAACCCTCGCATCGCTTTTCCTGGGACACGAACCGTCTTTTTGAGCAGAAATGAATCCTGGCGTCTATCCAAATATGGTATTCAAAACGGTTCTTAAGCATAAGTTCCATTGTTCGCACCGGTCCCATTTTGAAGGGAAAAAATGGGATTTATAGGACCTATGTGACCTATTCGACCAATAATCGACGATGCGGTTCCTTAAGACACCCCTGCCAATTCGGTCGCCTTGGCGACGCGTTCGATTCCCAGAATGTAGGCGGCAGTTCTCAAGGTGACTTTTCTTTCCTGGGCAATTTTCCAGACTTCGTCGAAGGCGGCTGTCATTTTGATTTCCAGCTTGCCTCGAATTTCTTCCAGCGGCCAGTGGACGACCGAACGATTCTGTACCCATTCAAAGTAGCTTACGGTCACACCGCCTGCATTGGCCAGAATGTCGGGAACGACCAGAATCCCTTTCTCGTGGAAAATCTCGTCGGCTTCGGGTGTCGTTGGATCATTCGCCGCTTCGACGATGTATTTTGCTTTCACCTGTGGGGCCGTCGTTGCAGTCAATTGACCACCAAGAGCAGCTGGGATCAGAAGGTCGCATTTGGTGTCGAAAAGCTGCTCGTTGGTCAGCGGTTCGGTCCCTGGGAAGCCCTGCACGCCGTTGTTGTTTTTGGAATATTCGAGCAGTTTCGTGACGTCGATTCCTTTCGGGTTCGCGCATCCCCCTCGAACGTCAGTGATCGCGACCAGGATCGCTCCACGCTCTTGAAGAAACTTAGCGGTGAACGAGCCGACGTTCCCAAACCCCTGAAGAGCGACTTTCTTTCCCTTCAATGATTTTCCTAATTGATGGAACAGCCGTTCCGCGACGATCACAACTCCGCGTCCAGTGGCTTCTTCTCGACCTTCGCATCCGTGCAATTCGAGGGGCTTTCCAGTGACGCACGCGGGTTGGAACCCGTGGTACTTTTGATACTGGTTCATGAACCAGGCCATGACCTGGCTGTTCGTTCCCATGTCGGGGGCGGGGATATCGCTATCGGGGCCAACCATGTCGTGGATCTGGTCGACAAACTTGCGGGTCAGCCGTTCGAGTTCACCCTTGCTCAAGCTGCGTGGATCGACCGCGATGCCTCCTTTGGCTCCTCCGTAAGGGAGGTCGACCACTGCGGTTTTCCAGGTCATCAATTGTGCCAGCGTCTGAACTTCTTCTTCGTCAACTTGAGGGTGGTATCGAAGCCCTCCTTTCATCGGGCCACGGGCACTGTCGTGCTGAACTCGGTAACCGACGAACGTGCCGATCTCGCCATTATCTAAGCGAATGGCAAGTTGCACTTTCACGTCGCGTTCGGGTGTCAGCATGAGCGTTCGCATACGATCAGAAATCTTCAGGTGATCGGCAGCAGTGTGAAAGTAGATTTCGGATTTCGTGGTCATGATCGCTTCCAGGGGAAGAGGATTGATGGAGATCAGGCAGAAGATTTAGCAAACTGGCGGAAGAAAGGCACGCGACGGGGTTGTTCGTTTTTGTCGTGTTGGTTTGTTGACGAAATTGCATTCGCTGGCGCACGGGCTAAATCCCATACTACGGGGCCGGGGTTTCAACGTATTGGGCGATTGATGTTTGGTCGATGACCACCTGCCGGCTGAACGGAATCGTCGCGTCGAATTTCGCGGCTGATTGGTTGCTCGTTCTGGTGGAACGATCCACGATTCCACGGTCCAGGGACTTGTTCTAAAAAACAATCGACGACCAGCTCGGCCATGCGCTGGTGTCCTGTTGCTGACCAGCGTGGTGCATAATTCAAGAAATTGGATTCGGCGTCCTTTCCGGGCGCCATCACCATTGATCCGTCAACAAAGGGGATCTGTTCTCGTTCCGCAAAACTTGCCAGCAAATCGAACGGTGCTCGATTTGTATAGCACGCATCCTGGGCTACTCCGGCGGCGAGCCGAACTCCTCGGCCACGACTGCACTTGGCGGAAACTTGCCATGGCTTTGGCGAAGTCATGATGACAAATGGGATATTTTCAGATCGACATAATTGATACAGGTGATCAATGGGTTTGGCTGCCTCGCGGAACGAAAGATTTTTTTCTGGCCGTTCTTCTCTCAGCCACGCATACGGATTGGTCTCGACGTCTCGACTAACCGCTTTTTGGTGAGCGAGCTGTTGTTTCCATTCAGAACTGAGGGAATTCATGGCCCAATCCAGCAGGCGAAAATGCTGTCGCCAAACGTCGTGTCGGCGTGTCGCTTTGTCGGCGATGAGTTTCACATGCGGGCACGACAGAGGAACGCCGTCCTCATCGCAGCGTGCTCGACGCCGAATCTGCTGATCGTCTGCAACGTCGGACCAATCGAAATGGAGCACCACAACATCCGGTTGCAATCCGAGCAAGCGCTGTTTGAAGAGAAGATATTCCGTTAACGGGCAGTGTCCCGGAACTCCAGCATTGACCACTTCAATCCGAGTTGCGGACCGTTGTTGCAACTGCTGTTGAAGCAGGGTGCAAAAGTGATCCGAATCGTGGGTTTCAGGAGCGTAAATGGTTTCGTCACCGAGTACGACTATTCGGCAAAGGTTTTGTGGTTTGGGAATAGCCAGTTCAGGGCCACGGAACCTGAGGCTGTTTGTACGAACTTCGACGATCGAATTTGTGTCGCGACATTCCACATGAGCGACAGCCATCGGCTTCAGTTCCTGGTAGAACGACCTGGATGGCTCGCTCAGTCTGGATGTGTCACCGCAAACGCCATCGGCCATTAGACAGACTTTGTCACCTGTCGAGGCTTCGTAAATGCGCACCGCGACTTCCGCTCCACTGATCAACAGGACGATTAGTGTAGCTGCACAGGTCACTCGACGAACTAAATTCAGTCCAGCGCGGAACATATACGTCTCGCGGCCGAGATTGAGGCATCTCCCGAAATTCCATTTCGGCCTCTGATCCCGGTTTAAATTCCTCCTCAACAATGCGGCGGCATGCTAGTCAGACTGGGAAAACCAGACAAGACGGGTTTGTGTGCAGGTCTAACGGAGCACTCGCGGCACCAGACATTGATCGATTTGATTTCGCAGGCGAATCGCATCGAGGTCAGTTTTGTTTTCGCGCAGGGAAGCGTTGATTTGTTGGCGAGCCTTTACAAAATTTCCCTGCTGATAGTCGAGACATGCTCGGTCATAGTGTGCCCGAGCGAGATTATGGCGGCTCTTTGGACTTTGCTTGTCGCGGAATTCGGCAGCTCGTTCCTCAGCGGCATGTTCGAGACATTTTCCTTCCGCTTCACTTTCGCAGTCGATGACGATCTTCGGAGTGACAAGGACAATCAGTTCTGTCCTCTGAAGGCGTTCGCGTTTGTTTCGGAACGGGATGCCGATCACTGGAATTGAGCTGACAACGGGGAGTCGATTTGCGGTTTCCGTTCCCTGTTCTGCGATCAGGCCGCCGATTGCGACTGTAGCTCCGTCGCGAATCATGACTTGGGTCGTTATTTCTGCCGTGTTTTGAACAGGTTGGCGTGACCGTTTCGCCGTTGTGGCGGAACTTCGTTCAGGGTGAATGTCTAATCGGATAAATCCGTCTGCGGAAATTGACGGACGCAGGATCAGCCGGGTTCCCGCTTCCATAAAATGAACATCACCTCCAGCTTGAGACTGATACCCGATCCGGTCTCCGATCAGCATTTCGGCTCGATGCTTGTTAAGCACCTGAATCCGTTGGGAGGTAACGAGGCTGGTATCCGCGATCCGTTCGACCGATTTAATGAAAGTCGGAATGCTGCAAGACAGGCGAGCCTGCTTCAATCCCCCTTCGGCCAGTGAGACTCCTGAATCTCGATGACAAGGAAGTTGACTGAGATCGATTCCTTGTTGAATGCCATCCGACAGTCTGACGCTAAGGATTTTTGCTTCGATACTGACCTGGAGTGGAGGAACATCGACATCGACCAGAATCTGATCAATCTGGTTCAGAACTTCGGGAACGTCTTGCACAATGACAGTGTCCCGTTGAGCCGTTTTATCGCCGACGGATAATTCTTCCGCGCCAGCTAACCCAGTCAGGGCAGGGGAGGTGGCCGAGTGTCGACCGTCGCTGGATAACAGCGGTTCGATCAAGCCAATCAGTTCTGCAGCGCTCAAATAATTCGGGCGATAGACTTTCACGATCAGTTTGCGACTCTGGTTTTTCCGTCGCGAAGCTTCTTCCAACGTGCGGACGATGATGATGTCGTCATCTCGTTCCACCACGTAATCGCGTGAGGCAATAATCGCCTTTAGTGCGACGTCGATTCGGACGTCTCGCAGATTCAATGAGACTTTTCCGTGAATCTCGGGGCTTGGGATGATACTGATTTGAGCGACTTCGCTCAGTTTGGCGAAGACCTGTCGAATGTCAGCGTCGTCAACGTCGATCGAAAAGGTTTCAGTGTTACTGGGCTCTGTCGAAGGCCGTATTCGGATAGCGGTGTTATCCAAACGGGAACGGTTTGGCGGCAACGTGGCTGGGACGTCGTCGTAGGGAATAATCGTGGGTGAAGCATCTCGCGTCATCGGTGGCTCTTCCGCGATCGACGATTGATGTTGCGATTGAGGTTCAGTTTGAGGTTCAGTTTGAGGCTCGGGCTGAGGTTCAGCTTGTGGCTCAGTTTGAGGCTCGGGTTGAGGTGCAAATGCCGATTCTTTTGTGCAGGGGACTGAAGTCAGATCCGGCGTCGCTGGATCGATTGAGGTTCGCTCATTCAATTTGGTCAATACATCAAGCAGTTTTGCCTGGCGAGAGATTTCTTCTACCTGCTGCTCACGCTGTTGAAGAGTTAATTCACGTTGTTGAACCGTCAATTGATCGAGTTGTTGTCGTACGTCGGTCAGCTGTGATTCAAGCCGACGAGTCGACTGGGCGGTTTGCGAATCAACTTCGTCGTCAACAGGCCGAAAAATAATGGGGGGAAGTTCTTCAAATTCCGGTTGCAAACGCGAACTGACCGGATTGGCTGGTAAGACCGAAGTCGGTTCCGAAGGAGTAGTTATTTGTTCAATGGGTCTTCGTCCGGCGGCGACGGAGCCCGTGAAACTTGCCTGTGGCAAGGAAGTATGGTCGCTGTCCGATGCCGTAATTTCCTGAAATTGAATGGTTGGCAGATCGACATGGGGATGCCGTAAAGCCTGTTGAGTGTTTGGTTTTTCAGACGTTGTACCGGTCCCTCTGGCGAACTTTGCCCAGCGAGGGTTTGCTGTCGATTGCAGCTGGCGGGTACGGATCATCCCGAACATCAAGACAATTATCGGAAGTCCAATGGCCAGAACCATCGCCATAAAGGCGGTTTTGAATGGGCTACGTGAGCGTCGTTGACTCGACATGGCATGATCCCCGACCGCCAAAGTTCAATCGGTTTGGTCGTTCAGCAGATCTTTACGAGTCAGTTTGACTGCTAAAGGACACCGAATGCGCAAACTTAAATGGCTGTATCACTTGATCGGAAGATGCCGCCCGCATCTTGTGAGAATTTTGCGGAGCGATGAGGTTGTCCCTTCGTTCGCAATGAGAAATCGAAAGCGTTTTGGGGGACTACAAAGAATGGGGAAACGCGGCAAGGTCCCCTCGAAGCTCCCAGCTCCTCCTTGCCGCGCTAAAACACTTGACCCCTGTAGAAGCCAAATGATGTACGCTGCTTGCGTCAAATTGTTTGTCAGGCGGGCCTGACTTTTAAAACATATGCCATGGATTCGAATTGTCAAATCGGTTGTTTAAGAAAACGGCGTTCTTTAAGTGCTTTTCTTGTTTGGGGGGGGATTGGGTTGTTTGCGATGATGCCGTCAATACGGACTATTTGCGAATTGCCCGTTAGTGAAAAGCGGGTGACATTTTCTTGTTCACAGGCACATTTTTCACTTTCTGCAAAGTCACGGGTCATCGGTTGTTGACAGTCTCAAGTTCACCATTGCATCATGTCTGGTGTTCGATTTAACCACCCGTGACAATTTGAATTTGGAGAAGAACCTGTGGCAGATACCCCGAATCTTGACGCTGGAACAGCCGTTCCACAAACAGCCGCCACTCAGCAAGTCCAACAGGTAATTGAGCCTGAAGGTCTTGAACCGCTTTATGCGAATTTTGCTCGGGTATCGGGTTTGCCCGAAGAACTGATTCTGGACTTCGGTTTGAATCCTCAGCCCGCTGGTGCTCAATCAACACCAGTCAAAGTCTCGCAACGCCTTGTTGTGAACTATTATACCGCGAAACGCCTTTGGCTGGCACTTGGTGCATTCCTCCAGCGTCACGAACAGGCGTTTGGTGAAGTTCAGATCGACGTTAACAAGCGAGTAATTCCTCAACGAATCGCAAAGTAATCGAAATCGCGATTGCAGCTATTGTCTTCAACCGAGTGGTAAAGCTTGGCTGTGCTGTTGAATCGATTCAATTTTAGTCGGGTAATCCCGTTTTTCCGCAATCGGCGTGATAGCGGAAGAAACTCGGAGGTGGCACGGTTTTGGAATCTTCGACAAGGCTGTGTTTTCATGTTTCGATAACGTTTCTGAAGAGCACGGTTTAACCGAAGACGGTAAAACCGTGCCACCCCCTTTTTCGCGGACTTTTGTTTTCGTGGGTCAATTGGAATAATCCGGTCAGTTTCCGTGGACTGACCTGAGTATTTGCTTTCGGCGTGCGAATGAATGATCCCTTTATTCCCTGGTGGTTGGTGTTATTGCTGGGAATGTGGGCGGTCGCTCTGGCGTTGTGGGTTCATCCCAACGTGCATCGAGAAGTTCGGCTTTGGTCTGGGTTGTCGACTCTCATCTATCTTGCCCTGATTTTCTTTGCGTTGCCGGCAAATTCTCGTCACGATTTGCCGTTGGTGGCCCATTCGACACTTTCCCGCGTGGCTGATTTCAGTTTCGCTGTTTGTCTGGCTGCGAGTTTAATCGCGAGCGTCTATTGTTCAGGACGGGTTTCTTTGAGGTGTCGGCGTGTCGGTTATTTGGTTCACACGTTTGCGAATGCATGTGTTTGTGCCTTTCTACACCAGCCTGAAGTTGCCCTTGGGCTTTTAATCGTGTTCGGAGTTGTCGCCCGCCCACTTGTCCGTAATGTTTCGATACCGAATTCGACGTCTGTCCGTCGGTGGCTGACCTCCGCGATTGAATTTCGCGGCGGACCGGTTTCTTCAGAAAAACGGGGAGAGAACTGGCTGGTCGGTGGTGTGGTTAGTATTTTGGCGTTCACGTTTTTCGGGACGATTTTTTATACGCAGCGCTGCGAGATATCCTATGTCGCGTCGAGTCCACGGCATTCAGTGCTACCGATTCGCGACCGGCTCAACGAGATTTTGGTGAATCAAACAGGCCCCGGCCGGGCCGCATCTTCGTTAGATCTCGCATTAGGTAGCCGCTCAGAACTGCTAGTCTTGATGACCGTAATCGTTTTTCTTCTTTTAGCGATGTCAATGGGACGCGATTTCGGCAGTTCGACCAGCGGTTCCGGGACCGAAGAAATCACGTCGAAAAATGGCATGGAGTAATTCATGAATATTGATTACGGCACTTGGGGAGGTCACCTTCTTTTTGCATTGATGTGTATTGTGATTGCGATTGTCGGTATTGTTCTGGTCCGAAATGGCGTCGAACAATGGTTGCAACAAAGTTTGCTTTTACAGGGTGTTTTGCTGGTATTCGTTGCGGGTGCTGCGTTTTTTGAGCGTCAAAACGGTCTTAAACTAGGCGGAGTTGTGATTGTCGGTCTATTGATCATTCATTCGATATGGGTGACGCCAATCTTCAATGACGAGCAGGCATTGGACGAGGATCAGTCGACATCATGACAGCTCCCGAATTCTTGCTGATGGCTGCTGCTGTGTTCCCAATACTTGGGGCCTTGGGTTCATTGGTGGGGACCGTTTTTCAATTTCCCAACTGGGGTTCGGCTGCAGCGCGATTGGGACTTATGGGGGGAATCGTTTGTTCCGCCGTACTTACCTTTTTGTTGTTCAGCCTTGAGTTCAATACTCTATCATCATCAGTTCACATTTCCGTGTGGACCTGGTTTTCGATGGCTTGGCCTCGCCCCACCTCATTGGTTTTCGACCTCGAAGCAAATTGGATTAAGGCGTGTCTGGCCAGTCTTGTTGGAGGTGTGTTACTGGCACATGAATTCTACTCCGAAGCAAAAATGGAGCGTACGTTCTCAGGAAATACTCGGCTAGTTGATAGCCTGCTTTGTCTTGCACTCACAGGCTTTCTTTACGCATCGAATCTGACTCAATCGCTCATGGGATGGTTAGCCATCAGCCTGTTGGTCGGTATTCTGATTCGACTGACGCGAGAATCCACTGGTCCAATCCAAACTGGTTCAGTCCGGTCGTCGGCGCAGTCGAGCGTGGTTGGCATGTTGGATGCGGATCGAAGAATCCAGCGACTCGCATTTTCCCTGACATACGTTGAACATTTCTTCAGAGATCGTGTCTGGTGCGGTGTCGTGAGACGATTTCCTGACTGGCTTGGTGAACAGGTCGAAGTTGTTGAAGCTTCAACAACTTCGTTTCAAGTTCTTGGCACGATATTGGGTTCGGTAGCAGTACTGTTAACCTGGTTGATTGTGGGATAAGTCCTCGTGTGGTGCCCAGTAATCATGTGAATGATATGGCAGTTGAGTTCGTCTTCCTCTATTGACGACTTTCCCTTAAAACACCGCACCTACAAGCGAAGACAGAAGCGAGAAGCTTATTCGATGATGGGATTGGCAGTTGAAAGTTTCTTTGGAAATGTTGCGGAATCGATTCGTTTGATCCGGGCGGAATTGGCCGACCACGTCGTCGACGAACGCAAGGATGTGTTGCTATGTTCGAATTCTTTCTGCTTTCTCTAATTTGGCAGCTTGATCCCGTGCCTGTCGAGAAATCGACAAGAATCCGATCGAACACGATTTCAACGTGTGCTCGACCACTAGCCAAAACGGTCGAACCTGATTCCGGGCACGCTACATTTCTTAGATCTGGTGATGAAGTTGCTGAGATTTCGTCATGGCTAAAGAAATGGGAAGCGTCAACAAACGGTCAGCAAGCCTGGAGCCGGTCTCGGCTGGAAGAGTTTCAACAATCAATTCAACGGGAATTTAACAAGCATACAGCCGTCGCGGCGGAACAACTGATCGGTCAGGTCGATTCAGACAGGCTGAAAGAGGCCTTTCAGTGGAGTATTGCCGAACGGACAGACGGGCGTCTCGTTCTGGAAGCTTTTCCGTATGACGAAACCGATCGACTGTTCTATCGATCGTTCCGCATTTCGTTAAATGTGAGCGACACAGTCCCTGATCGAATTATTGTTGTCGGTCGAAATCAACTGCAGCGGATGGTCTGGCAGTCCGGTGAGCGATCCGATGCAGATCGAATTCAACTTGTGAATTACGAGGAACATGTACCACCAGCTCCGATACGTCTGCTAAGAACGGCGGATTCGCGAGTTGACTAGTCTAGTCGTGATTGGAATGAGGATTTTCAATGCGGTTTTTCGTGGGATGCTTGCTGTCGGCTCTTTTGGCGAGCTCGTTCACAATCTGGATGGTGAGCGAGTCGCGACATGGATCATTGACCGCGCAAGATCGACGGGTTCGTATCGAATCCCCGGTCGAACGAATTCGTCCAAATGCATCAAGGATCTATGACGAAGACGGACTTACTCCCGACGAGGCGATTGCTGTTTCCGTTTACGAAGCGGTGAATCGGAGTGTGGTGAATATCACGTCCAAGTCGGTCAGAACCGAGCGACTGATTATGACCGAACATTCCGAAGGGTCTGGTTCGGGAGCAATCCTCGATCAGGATGGTCATATTCTGACAAACTACCACGTCGTGGCGGGTGCCAAAGAAGTGGCGGTCACGCTTTATAACGGCAAAACCTATGAAGCAACGACGATCGGTGCTGATCCACTGAACGATCTGGCTGTCATCCAAATTGAATCAACCGATGTGGAATTGTTTCCGGTTGCATTGGGTGACTCACGCAGTTTACGAGTTGGCATGCGAGTGTTTGCATTAGGGAACCCATTTGGCCTGGAGCGAACACTGACAACAGGAATCATCTCGAGTCTAAATCGATCGCTCCAGATTCACGGAAACTGGAAAATCAAATCGATCATTCAGATTGACGCGGCCATCAATCCTGGAAGTTCGGGAGGACCTCTGCTTGATGCCCACGGACGACTGATTGGCATTAACACGGCGATCGCAACGACGTCTGGTCAAAGTTCAGGAGTTGGCTTTGCGATTCCGGTCAGCTTGATCTCACGTGTGGTTCCACAACTGTTGAAGTACGGTCACGTTGTTCGCCCTGAAAGCGGAATCGATAAGGTTTACCAGAACGACAAGGGGTTGTTGATCGCTGAGATGAGGCCGAATGGTCCCGCCGAAAGAGCTGGATTACGTGGACCCAAAACCACGAAAACGCGTCGTGGCCCATTTACATTGAACCGGGTTGACCAATCAGCAGCCGATCTGATCGTGGCAATTGACGATCAGAAAATCGCAAACGCCGAGGATTTTCTGGGATATATTGAAGGAAAACGTCCCGGTGACGAAGTGACGTTGACGATTGTTCGTGAAGGTCGACGAATCCAGGTGCCGCTGATTCTTGCGACATCAGAGGCCGTTGAACGGGCTGAATAACAAATACCCGTCCGAATCACTTGACACTCGATCGCTTGATTTCAAGAATCTCGGCGCGTTCCACGTTGGGATTCGTTACACTTTCAAAGTTGTCGCTTTGTAGCGGCAATTCAACATGCAGTTTCAGTGAGTATTAAGAGGAGCATCAGATGGGTGGCCCGATTGTCCGTACCGGTACGACTCCCAAGTTCTGGGAAAACTACGATCGCATTTTCAGCGGTACGACTTCGAAGAAAGCGGGCGCTTCCAAAAAGGAAACAGCCGTAAAAGCAGAGGTAAAGGCTCCGAAAAAGGCGGCCGTTAAGAAGGCTGCTGCGAAAAAGAAAAAATAATGAGCCGCCCAAGCGGTTCGCCAGGAGTTCCCGCTCCATGAACCCGAGGAACTTTGGCGACGCTTCGAACTTCAAGTTCCTCAAGAGACAGGATTCGAGATCGGCGACCTGACCCCAAGAGGGATTTTTAGTCGATGTCGATTCATGAAACGCCAGAGAGCGAAATGTGCAACACGCGAATGTGGCCCGTACTGATGGCGGTATGGGCGACATTTCTGTTGTACGGTCTTATTGCAGCGCCAGTGCCGGCGGTGAATGAGCCGCACTATCTGTGTAAATCGAAGCATTTCTGGCAGCCAGAGTGGTGCGACCGAGATTTTTTCCTGGTGTCTCCGAATGCTCATACCGTTTTCTATGCAACGATCGGTGGGCTGACCTGGTTTGTTTCGTTGACTCAGGCTGCCTTGATCGGTCGAATTCTGGTGACGTTCGTGCTGGCCTGGGGTTGGACTCGTTGTCTTTCTCAATTCTTCTTTTCTCCGTGGGCAGTCCTTTGGTCTGCCTGGATCTTTCTCTGTTTCTCGGCGTGCGGAAACTTTTCGGGGGAATGGCTCGTTGGTGGCGTCGAAGGGAAAGTTCCCTGTTACGGATTTCTACTGGCGGCGCTCGGAGATGCGTTTCGTCGTCGATTTGTTCTTGCTGGAACATGGGCAGGATTGGCAATCAGTTTCCATCCCGTCGTCGGTATCTGGGGACTTTTCGCATTTGCGCTAAGCATGGTTGTTGAGCGGCTAATCAATTCGAGACGACGGCAGCGGCGTCGGATAAAGGCGGATCCATCGAGCGAAGAACCGCTTCAAGGGAAAAACAATTCGCTATCAGATTTGGAGCAGGGGGGCCATTCATCGGTTGGTTCCGTACTTTTGCCTTGCGTGATTCTTTTTCTACTCGCGTTACCAGGTTTGATACCGGTCTTTCAATTGCTGACAGAATCGGTTTCTCAAGAGACTCGCCGTGCGGCGACATACATTCAGGTGTATTATAGACTGGCACACCATCTCGATCCGATGTTGTTTCCGCGTCGCTCATACCTCTGTTATGCACTGCTATTGATTGTCTGGCTATCAAGCTGCCTGTGGGGTGGGAGAACGAATGCCAAACGGGCTCTGGATCATATCGTGTTCTGGTCGGTGATGTTTGCTTTGGCGGGTATCCTGGTCGGTTGGGGGCCGCGCCCACCGATAAAAATGTCGTTCTATGACCAGCGAATGAACCTTTTGAAATTCTATCCATTTCGACTGGCAGACGTTTTGCTGCCCGTCGCAGTCGCCATCAGTCTGGTCAGTGTCCTGGAACGAACGGCATTCAAAGCCAATTCATCGAGAACATTGGGTGCATTCAATTCGCCTCCCCTGTGGATTCTGATTCTTGTCTTCATCGCCGGATTGTTGCGAGCCAATGCAACGACAGAAACAAATCGGTACTCCCTTGAGGATCGCGCGGATTGGCTCGATGTTTGTGCCTGGATTGATAAAAACTTGCCGCCTGATGCACTCGTTCAAACGCCAACAAACGGATGGGCATTCAAATGGTTTGCGCGTCGAGCGGAATACGTGGCGTACAAAGATTGTCCTCAAGATGCCGATGGGATCGTCGAATGGAATCGCCGACTGAACTTTCTTCAAAAGTGGTTCGAGAAGAATTACGCTGACGAATTCTACTCGGCCAGTGAGTTGAAAAGCTTTCGTCAGAAGACCGGATTGACTCACCTGTTGACCGACCGGCTGGGACCGCTTGAACTGGAACCGATTTATCGGAACGGGACGTTTCAAGTCTATGACTTGACCAGTTTGGATTGAGTTGCGATTCAATCGCTGTGATATCCTTTGTCGGTAAACGTTGGTAATTCCGATTCCAACACGCTCTTAAGCAGTTTTAATAATTCATCGGGCTCAGGCGTTTGTGGTGGCAACACAAGACACGCTTCTCGATCGTCGACGATTCGGAGAGGGGTTACGCAGAGACGCGACAATTTCGCAATCTTCTTCGGGTTTCGATATCCAAAAACGACGTAGCCTGGTTCCAGGTGGATATCGTCGATCTGCCAGCGGACCGCAAGAATCTGCAGTTCGCGGATTTGAATCATTTTTTGGGCGGGCTCGGGAATTGGCCCGTATCGATCGCGAAGCTCTTGCGTCAGCTCGTTCAGCAGATCGAGAGTCGATACGATGGAAAACTTGCGGTACATCTCGATCTTGGGACGCCCGTCAGGAATATATTCCGAGGGTAAATAAGCGGTCACAGGAAGATTCACTTCGACGTGTCGATGTTCGCGTAGCGGTTGTCGCTTTGCCGCTCGGACCGCGTTTTCCAGCAGTTGGCAGTAAAGCTCATAACCGACTGCCGCAATGTGGCCTGATTGCTCGGTCCCCAGGATGTTGCCTGCACCCCGGATTTCAAGATCTCGCATAGCGATCTTGAATCCCGCACCAAGTTCGCTGAATTCTTCGATCGCTTTCAACCGCCGTGATGCTTGTGGAGTCAGCGATTTGCCTTCGTCGAGCAGCAGATAGCAGTAGGCTCGGTGCTTGTACCGTCCGACGCGTCCGCGTAATTGATGTAAATCAGCTAGCCCATAATTGTTGGCCTGATTGATGAAAATTGTATTCGCGTTGGGAATGTCCAATCCGCTTTCGATGATCGTGGTCGCGACCAGAACATCGGTTCGTCCTTGTACAAAATTCATCATCGCCAGTTCCATCGGTTCTTCCGACATCTGGCCATGAACGACATCGACGGTGGCCTCGGGGACCAGTCCGCGGATCTGATCTGCAATCGATTCGATGTTGTAAACCCGATTGTGAACGAAGTAGATCTGTCCGTCGCGGTTCAGTTCACGAATGATGGATGACCGGATCAGGTCTTTATTCCAGCGACAGATGTGCGTTTCCACCGCTTGACGATCCTGTGGTGGTGTTTCCAGGTTCGAAATATCTCGAACACCGACAAGCGACATATGCAGCGTTCGCGGAATCGGCGTTGCTGAAAGCGTCAGCACGTCAACTTCCAGCCGCATGTGTTTCAGCAGTTCTTTCACCTCGACGCCGAAACGTTGCTCTTCATCGATTACCAGCAGACCCAGGTCTTTGAACTTCACGTCTTTGCTGACCAGCCGGTGTGTGCCGATGCAGATATCGATCGTTCCTTCCGCGAGTCCCCGCAACGTATCGCGAACTTCTTTGGTCGATTTGAATCGATTCAGTGAAGCGATGTTGACGGGGAACTCGGCCATTCGCTCGCTCAAACTGCGAAAATGTTGTTCGCACAGAACCGTCGTCGGAACCAGAATCGCTACCTGTCGTCCAGCATCAACCGCCTTAAATGCAGCACGCATGGCGACTTCAGTCTTACCATAACCGACGTCGCCACAGATCAGCCGGTCCATCGGGCGTGGCTGTTCCATGTCCCGTTTCAAGTCGGTAATCGCATGCAATTGATCAATGGTTTCGGTGTAGGGGAAGGCTGCGTCAAATTCCTCAACCCAATGGCTGTCGGGAGGACATTGCAGTCCGGGCTTCATGTCTCGATCAGCCTGCAATTTGATCATGTCCGAGGCCATGTCGCAGACCGCTTCGGTCACACGCTTCTTTTTATTCGACCAGCTTGATCCCCCCAGCTTTGATAACTCGGGAGAAGCTTTTCCTCCACCGATATATTTCTGGACGAGGTGAATTAATGAAACGGGGACGTACATTTTGACGCCTCCGCCGAATTCAATCGCCAGATGGTCTTCGGTGTGTTCCCCTTTTTGCTGGATTTCCATTCCACGGAATCGGCCAATTCCATGCGAAAGATGAACCACCAGATCGCCAGAATTGAGATCGAGAAAACTGTCGATAGCTCGCGATTCGATCTTGCTCTTTTTCGCCGTTCGACGAACTTCCGTCCGCCCAAACAATTCATTGTCGCCCAGGACAATGATGCGGTCCGGCCGAAGACGAAAACCGCGTGAGACGTGTCCTACGCAAAGTTGAATCCGCGAAAGGAAAGGATGATTCGTCTTTTGATCGTCGACTTTAGATAGATTCGGCCCGTTTGTGCTCGACGCAGTCTGGGGAGAGGATGGATTTGTCTTCGATTCCCCCGATTTCACTTCGGTCGCCTGGTCTTTCGGCGCACGAAGGAACTTCTTCAATCCACCACCTGAAGAGGCATCCATGACAGCGCGGCTGACGGTTGGAGTCGCTGCTTCAGACGCAGGGGTTGATTTCGCCCCTTTCTTTTTTGACGCAGGATCGGACTGTTTCCCCCTTTTCAGCGTCGCATCTGGCTGAGCGACTGCTTCTCCAAACTTTGTCTGGTTACCGGGATCGTTCGTTGGTTTGGTAGATTCGTTTCCAGTACCCAGGAAGACTTCGGTCATCAACTCGCTCAATCGTGTCCGAGCAGCGTCATTGTGACAGGCGATGAGCACGGTTTCATCTTGTTGAACGACTCGGGCGAGTTCTTGAAGAGCCTCACCCTTGAGTCCGCCGAATCGCTCGATGGATTCGACTTGCAAATGGCAAGTCGGTGATTGGCTATCGGCAAGCAGCGGCGCCATCGTGACATACGGGCGATGCGTACACCGTTCAAGAACCGCCGAAACGCTAAACAAGCCTCTTGGATCAGCCATTCGGTCGAGATAACGTTTTCCCTCGCTCGTAATTTCAGCAAGGTCATGCAGTACAATCCAAGATTGAGCGGGCAATGAATCGAGGGCCGAAGAATTCAGTTCTGAAATCGGCGAGGAATCAGCGGAAGTGGGTTCCGGCTCGGCGTCTTTTGAACGTTTTTTTCTCTTCTTGTTTTCCGTTTCTGAACTCTCGTTCTCAATCGGACTTTCGCGGATCTGTGTTACGATTGCGATGTCGATTTCGTTCAGATCTTTGACTTTTCGTTGTGATTCGACATCGAACAGCCGGATTGATTCGATCTCATCCCCGAACAGTTCGATACGAACCGGGTCAGTGGCATCCGGAGAAAAGACATCAACGATACCGCCGTGAATACTGAATTCACCAGGAAGTTCAATCGCCGTCACTCGTTCAAATCCGTGAGTGACCATCCACGTGGTTAATACATCCAAGTCCAGTTCGCTGCCAACGGCCAATGTCCGAGATGCGACAGTTCTTGCTTCACGACTTGGAACCGGTTGTAGCAACGCATGAATGGTTGTAACGACGATGCGGGGTGGGGAAACCGATTCGAACGCTCGCAAGATTCGCAGGCGAGTCCCCAGGATCGGATCGGTGATACTCAGTTCCTGCGGCAGGGCGGCCCAGGCGGGAAAACATTCCGGTTCAATCCCAAACGCCGCCGCGTCTGATGTAAATCCATCAACGTCCTTCTCGTGTGGAACGACAACCACAAGGGTACTTTCCGCTTGCTGACGAAGAGCAACAGCGATCAATGCGGAGGAAGATCCCCACGCACCGTCGATTGTGGCATCTTTCCCCTCGCGCAGCCTCGCGACCACCTCAGCCATCCCTGGCTGAGCGATTAATTTCGATGGAAGTTCCGTCAACTGTGTAATCAAGTTCTCTGCTGCCACATCCATTACTCATTGAAACGCTTGTTATCAGCGCAAACATACACATCCCGACAAAACCTTTCAGTGGCAATGCGGGATCACGCGAACCAGGGTGTATTCGATGGATTGTAGTGGGAATTCGATTGAACAGCGAGCGGTGTGACGGGGCGTGGTGGTCCGATGAAACGATCAGAAGACGGGATCTCTGCGTTGGAGGGGATGAACTGCTTTGAAAACACAAAGCCACAATAAAGGGTGCCACGGTTTTACCGACTTCGGTAATGCCGCGCTCTTCGGTAGCGTTATCAAATCATGAAGACACCGACTTGTCGAAGACTCCAAAACCGTGGCACCCCAAGGCTCGACTGCTATTTCACTCATTAGGCGCAACCATTTTCTCTACAGGAATTTGCTTGTTCCATCAGATCGGTGCCGTGATCTGATTATGATCCGATCTCTAAGGTGTGAAAAAATCAGCGATTCTGTCTGAATTACGAAAATTCTGTGTAAGATTCAGCCCTCCGATGGATTAGATAAGGAGCAACGGGAACACGTCGTAAGAGGAGTGTCATTGATGTTGGAACCGGAGACACGTCCGAGCCTGATGCTGCGACTGCGAGATCCGCAGGATCAGCAGGCATGGACTCAATTCGTCTCCATTTATGAACCACTCGTTCTGAGGATGTTGCGGCAGCGAGGTTTGCAGGACGCGGACGCCCGTGATGTGACTCAACAGGTCATTCTGGCGGTGACTCAAGCGGTTGACGATTGGCAACCTGACGGGCGCGAGGCTTCGTTTCGTCGCTGGTTGTTCACGATTTCCCGAAATCTGTCTCTCAAGTTCATCCAGCGGGGTGAATCCGCTTGCAGGGCAGGGCGGCGCGGCGTCGGTGGGCCAGACATGATGGACTTGCTAAAGAATCTTCCCGAGCCCGAGCACCGTACGGTCGTTGAGTTTGACGAAGAATATCGGAACGAGATTTTTGATTTGGCGGCTGAGAAGGCTCAAGGTGAGTTTCGAGAATCGACCTGGCAGGCCTTCTGGCGGACGTGTGTGTTGGACGAACCGATTGCGGAGGTGGCCGCAAGCCTGAAGTTGACCACTGGCAACGTGTATGTGGCACGGAGTCGCGTTATCTCCAGATTGCGACAGATCGTGGAAGAATATGAGACGAAACGTGATGCCTAACCGAGTTCGAAATGTGTATGTCGTCGCTGGGTAGCTAATAAAACCTTTTTGAATCGTTTGTTCATGAGTGATTTTTCAAAGACCTGTTGCGATCGCGAGCAGTTACGAAACCTGCTGACGGAGTCTCTTCCGGAGAGAGAAGAGAACGAAGTTTCCGAGCATTTGTCTGCCTGTTCCGAATGTCGCCACGAGTTTGAAGTGCTCGCCGCGACGAACGAGTGGTGGTCAGAGGCAAGCGAGCGCCTGTCGCGCAGTGCGGGCAGGCGAGCAGGCTTCAGCACTCATGGTTTTTTGTCACACGACGACGATGCGGCTCATTTCTCAGCAGATTTTGCCGTCGATTTTCTCGAACCGAGCGACGACCAAACAAGTCTCGGGCGTTTGGGTGACTATGAAATCGTTGAGGTGATTGGTCGCGGCGGGATGGGAATCGTCCTGAAGGGGTTTCAGAAAGAGCTTCACCGGCACGTCGCGGTGAAAGTACTTGCGCCTCATTTGGCAACCAGTGGTGCGGCGCGTCGTCGGTTTGCTCGAGAAGCTCAGGCCACCGCGGCCGTCGTGAATCCCCATGTGATGGCAATTCACTCCGTCAATGCGAATGCCAAACTTCCGTATCTGGTCATGCCATACGTGGCCTGTCAGTCGCTTCAGGAACGACTCGATCAACAGGGGCCGCTCGATGTGAAGGATGTTTTGCGAATCGGTATGCAGGCTTCTCTGGGATTATCGGCCGCACATGCGCAAGGTCTCGTTCATCGTGACGTGAAGCCAGCCAATATCTTGCTGGAAACAAACGTCGACCGAGTCTTATTGACCGACTTCGGTCTGGCTCGGGCAGTTGATGATGCGACATTGACTCGAACGGGAATCATTGCCGGTACGCCTCAGTATATGTCGCCGGAACAGGCGAACGGAGACGCTGTTGATCATCGTAGCGACCTATTCAGCCTCGGGGCGGTGTTATACGCGATGTGTACCGGTCGGCCCCCTTTTCGAGCCGACACCACGTTTGGGATTCTCCGCAGGATTCGTGAGACTGCCCCGCGGCCCATTCGGGAAATTAATCCCGAGATTCCTGAATGGCTCGAACGGATTGTCATGAAGCTGCTATCGAAGGATGTTGCGGAACGGTTCGGCTCAGCAGCAGAAGTGGCGACTTTGCTGGAACAAAGCCTCGCCCACGTTCAACAACCGACTTCCGTCGATTTACCACAAGGCGTTTGTGATTGGCTACTGGTACCGAAACAGGAATCGAATTCAAGAGATTTGACGAATTGGGGACGCAAGTATCTCTTTCGAATCACATTTGTCTCGATTGCAGCACTGGGCAGCGTTTCGCTCCTGACGTGGCGGATGAATTGGAAAACAGACGCCCCCGGGCACATTGGCTCGAAAATACAAACGAAAATTCCACGACTGGACGCAGCGGAAACGCCAATTCCCGCCGAGCCTTGGAGCTCTGTCGAATCAGAACTCGATGCAACAACAGACCTGATTGAGCTACTTGAAACAACTGTGAATGGGGATGAAACCCCAAGTTCAAATGGTCCATAGGCAAAAGACGCAATTCAAACAAAACCCCAACCCCACCAAGGGGTGGTAAACGGGCCTTTGACCAAGTGGCTGAAGAATTCACCCTGCATTTACCTCTTTTTGAGTACACGAAACAAACAGTCATTACTACGAATGCCTAATTTACGAGTTAATTCTCGACAGAAAGCAATAATATGAACAGATATAGATTTCGCTCTCGATTCGTCATCGCGGCGATCATCAGCACCGTGTGGTTTGCCATCTCATCGGCGAACGATGAATCAGAAATTGCCGATTCGAATCTGACGAAAGCTGAATCCAACATTGAAAATCCATCAGCGGCTGACAGCTCGATTCCGGATCTCTCTGATGAATGGGAAATGGGACTCAAAGGAAGATTCGGCCGATGTACGGTGAGCCGAGTGTCTGAAGAAACTGCCGATTTTCAGGCGAATTTAAACAATCAGCCCTGGATGAAACTGAAATGGCTTTCAAAGTTAAGCAAATTTCAGGCAACTACAATCGATAAAAAAGTGCTCTACAATGCCCCGGCTGCTACGTTCATAATGACACTGGACGAAACGGGTCAGACACTTAATGTGAAAGCATCCTTCGAAGACGAACTTGTTGAGACAAAAAATAAAGAGCTAATAAAAAGTGCTGGTTCGACGCAGGAAGACGTTGATGAACTGTTCGATATGCAATGGAAACGGCGGAACACATTCGGGCAAAAAATGGATGGCCAACCTATTCAAATTCTTGGCAATCCGATTTCAAACGGCGATCCGTACAACGTAAAGGAAAATCAGTCTGAATCCGATGAGTCTGACTCAAGCAAATCGGATTCGAAGACCGTTGGGGGTAGTGACACCGATCAGGCCGATACGAGCAACCAGTTCCTTAGTGGAGGTGGTATGTCGCCTGGCTGGGCCCCAGGCATGGCGCCGTCAGGTCCATTCGGATCGGCACGTGGCCCTTTAAATCGCATGTCATCCGCTGACATTCTTCTGGTTGAAACCAAAGAGGGGTTATCCGCCTACAGCAAGTCTCTTGGGAAATGGGTTCGCCTCGTCGTCGGGCTTCCTAAAGATGGAGAACGACGAATGAAACGGTCGACTTTAAATGACAGTTTTTGTCATGTTCTTATTGATGACCAGTTGTTTGGCTTCAGCAGCAAAGCTGGAAAGTGGGCCAAACTGACAATACCTCCCGAATATGTCGGTAAAGTTGTCCCTGAGCACGGAGTGAATATGCTCTCGGCCACGATTGGTGATCATACCTATGTCTTGTCGCCACTGACGGGCGTATGGGAATCGGCTGACGAATCTTCGTCGACAGCGACCGCATCGATCGACGCAACTCCCACGGTGGACCTACGCGACATACAAACTCGTGACACCCAGAATGCAGAACAAAAGTTAGGTCGCGCAATCGACACGCCGGAGTCGCGTCGATTGGCAGAAGCGATCGCGAAGTATGAATCACAGGCGATGATGATCGCTGAAAAGATTCGGGGACTTCCGAATACGTCACAGCAGAAAGAAGATTTTCATCGTGATTTGCGTCAGCAACTTGAGGCATCTCTCTCCGCAGCATTCGAACTCAAGTTGCAATTGGAAAAATTGCGAGTGATGGATCTCCATTCCCGACTTAGTCGTTTGGAACAACAGATTGGTCGACGACAAGCACAGCAAAAACAGATTATTGAACGACGGGCGAATGAGCTCATTGCCGGTGAAGAGACGGAATGGAACAGCGACCCGAACTTGAAGGCGCGAGTTGACCGTCCGAGTCCATCGGAACAAACCTCACTTGGGAGTCGCGAACAACCGTCCGCTTCGACATCGCCAAACCAACGATCGGGAATGGTTCCGTCTTCAAACTACACTCAGGTCCGGTTTCTGACATTTAATGGGGCGGAACACTTGGTTCCAAAAATCTCTAATTTAGAACAAACATTCACTCTCCCCGCTCGTCTGAGCTTTGAACGAGATGCAAAGGAAGTTCGACATTATCCGCTTCAACTTATGTCTGGTTATTTTGATCCGAATTCAAGACCACTTTTGTTGGATGTCTATGCAGCGAAACCGAGTAGTGAAGCTTACCTGAGTCACAACAGCGTCTCTTTCGAAATCACGGATTCAGACCTGGAATATGTCGCGAGTGGTAATTTACTGACAAAAGTCGCGTATTTACGTGATTCCAAAGGTCCGCAATTGGCAATCGCCAATATTGAGGTGATTGTTTCTTCGAGGCTTAATCCCGGCATTGATCCGATCGTTGAAGCGGAGCGACGAGGAACCGTGCTCGCCGCCTTGCGGTTCTTGCCAAATGAGAATCATGTAACGGAACCAACGAGATGGCGACCTCCACAGGCAAGTAAATCCAACTCGGGACAAAAAGCGACTTTATATTTTGATGTGGGGTTTGAACGGGATGGGAGTGCCCCTCATCCGGTTGCGGTGACGATGGATGAAAACGGCGTCGTGGCGAAGTCGGGACCCGATCAGAATTCGGAAAGCCTTGTTCCCGTCCCGGTCTCGTTTCCGTCAGGGGACGAATTAGTCACCAGTCTGGTGAGTGCTCGTGAAGAAACTGCAGCGGCGCAGAGCGAGTTTTTGCGACAACAAAGTCTGTTTAAGAATAATGTCACAACTGCTATGGAAATGGCGAGCGCAAGACGGCGTCTCGAGACCGCAACGCGAAAAGAGAAGATCCTGAAAGAGACCTACCATGCTGCGATCCAGGACTTGCAGTTTCAGATCGAAGGAGCAGAAGGGGACTACGAATTGGCAAATAAATTATCGGAACAATTCGGCTTTCTTGCGCAATCAGGGGAGGTTCCTCAAAAAGTCAAACTTGAGGCAGCGAACAAGAGCGTTCAGGCACGCTTGACTTTAAAGCGTTTAATGGCTCGTTATGAGCATTACAAGAAGCTGGGTGAGGGAATTGTTGACGTCAAAGGTGAAATGGCTTCATTCACGTCCCAAACCAATCTTCAACCGCTTAATCAAATGGGTGTGAAGTTGGCGAAGTTGTCCGCCGACGAAACGAGTAACCTCGCTAAAACCACGACCAAATATCGCGGAGGTCTTAAGGTTCTTGAAGTCGAGCCAGGAAGTTTCGCAGCCGATAACGGAATCAAGAAGGACGACATCCTTGTCGGACTCGACAAATGGGAAACACTGACTCTCGACAACGTCTCGTGGATTACAAAACAGGTCGCAGAACGACCGGCCGATCCTCTTGGTAAAAATCTGGTTAAATTCTTTATCTACCGAGGGGCTGAGTTGCGGATCGGGTATCTCCCGTTTGTCCTTGCGAAGGAAACGGCACCGCAGGAAACCGAATTGGATGTTCTGCCGAAAGTCGAGGTTTCGCGTTGAATCAACTTTGGAACGGCTTGCTTCATCCAGATTTTTGAATTGGATGATTGTCCAATTACGATTGTCAGAGCGATAGTTGAACCGGCATCCAATTGCATCAAAAAGCCGATTTTTGAGATTTTCATTCAAAAAATTCTGGATCGAACCATTAATTCATCGAAAAGTCTTGAACCTAGTATTGACCTGAAATTGAGAATCTGAGAGAAGCCCGTCCTCCCATTTTCCAATTCCTGTCTTTGTCAGACTTTTGAGTCCGCGCGACCTTAGCGCTTACTCGCCAAGGATGGCACGCATGTCCAGAGCTGTTCGCTCCTTCGTGTGGTCGTTACTTCTCGCCATGAGCGTTGCTGGCACTGGTGCCGGCTGCGCCCACTTGATTGAGAACCGCGCCATCATGGCATTTTCAGAAAACCTCAAGGCTCAAGACCTTGAAGGGCTGAAAGTCGCCACATCTGATGACTTCAATAAGAGGGCGCTTCGTACAGCCACCGCTCTTGAAGATCTCAAGATTTTGAGAATTCCAGACGGAAAAACTTCGATCGTCGACGTCGAACAAGTTTCGGACAATAAGAAACGTGTTTCGGTCCAGGTTGGTGAAGACAAAAAAGAAGTCTTCTACGAACTGACACGAGAAGAATCCGGCAAGTGGGTCATCGACGACATCTATCTGAAGCAGAAGAAAAAGGGGATCGAAGCGTACAAGTCGGTCACAGAACAGATGGATCTGTTGCTGACCGTCCGCGAATTCCTTGATGCGTGGGCTCATGGCGACCGTGAACAGGTTCTTTCGATCACCACTCCAAAATTGCGAGCGGCTCTCGAAGATGTCCCTCCCTCTTTCCTCGCTCAGCTAACACGGCAGGTCACGAACGGAAAATCATCGAGCGGAAAATTCCGACCGATGGCTTCGATGGACGAAAAAATCGCTGTGGTCAAAATGCCTCGGCAAACGGGTGAAACCGTCATCACGCTGGAACTTCGCAAAGGGAAGTGGCAGGTCTCCGATGTTGGAATCGCCTGCAAAGATGAAGAAGAAAAGCTTCCGTCCGTCCTGAACATGGCTCACGCCGTCAATCGATGCGTGGCATTTCTCACGGCCTATCAGACGGAAGACAAGAAAAAGCTGGCCGAGTTGTGCGAGACGGACTTCTTCGAAGGAAGCCTGTCGTTTGCGGATCTTAAGCAGGCCAAATTGCCAGAGCCTCAGTTGCCAGACCATGAATTGCAAGTGCGACTGCGAGGCAATCGCGCGGACTTCACTCTTCGAAGTGAGTCCGAATTCGTTCAAGTCGATATGCAGCGTACACCAGACACATCGTCAGACGCACTGCCCGAATTCGTTGTTTCCGACGTCACGATCTACGAGATCGACACGAAGCAGGAAAAACGACTCTCGGCAATGTTCACATCCCACGGGATGCTCGAAGTCTTCGTGAATGCATTGTCACACAGAAAACTGGAAGAGATCAAACATTGTGCGACGCGAGATTTTTCCAGTCGGGTTTGGGACAAAATGACCGATGCCACGGTTCCTTCAATGCCATTGGAAGGTTTTGATTCGACCGATGTTGAAATTGTCTCGGCGACGTTCCAGGGTGCCCTCACCAAAATTGATGTCCGACAGGGTGGTCGACCTTTCACATATCTCTTGCGAGACGAACGTGGCAAGTTCCTGGTCGACGACATTCAGTGGCAAGTCACCGGTGTTCCTGCGTCAGTGAAATCGACGCTGGAAATCTTGATCCCGATTCAAGACTTTGCAGCGGGGATTACGCTAGGGCGCGATCCTGGGCAACAGCAACAGGCACTTGATTTGATCCAGGCGAATTCCTCGAACGACTTCAATCGTATGGTTTGGAATCAGTCTCGGTTTGTTCCGAATTCGGGGATGTCGGCCGACACATTCCTGCAGGCTCCCGTTCGCTCCATTGCGATTGACGATAAAGAAGTGGTCGTGAATTTCGGAGATCAACGATACGGTGCCAAGGTGATGATGCGTCATGAATTTGATCGCTACATCGTCGACGATGTCGTATTGATTGCAGGCCCGGAAGAATCGGAACGCCTTGCATTGCGACAGTCCTTAAGAACCCAACTGGCAACAGGGAAAGTACGAGGGCCGCAAGCTGTCGTTCAGGCCAGTTTCTCAACCGATTCGGACGGTCAGGTCGAACAGGCAGTTCATCAGGTTCCTGCAAAACCAAAGAACCTGGCTCCAACCGCCGTCAATCCGCCTCGCGAATTGGATCATAGCAAGCCAATCGAGTCGGAAGAGCCAGATCCATTTGCGGACATTCTGCAAACAGAACCTTGACAGGCATTAACACCTCGCAATGTCGTGCAACTGCTTCGGAGTCTTCGGAGAAGCAGTGTCTTCGCGACGATTACTCCAGGACAGAAGCACTGCTTGCCCTAATAAGGTCAAGCAGTGGCACAGTTTTCTTCAGAGCGTTCAAGCAAATTCAACTACGTCTCAGTTTCGCCAGTATCCTGTCCAACTGGTTGGCAAATGCCTGACGATCGTTGCCGCTGAACGGAGCGGGTCCGCCGCCAACCATTCCGCCTCCGCGAAGTTCATCCATCAGGTTCCGCATCGTCAGTCGCTCGCCGATATTTTCGTCCGTATACAGTTCACCTCGCGGGTCAAGGGCCGTTCCTCCCTTGTTCACGACATGAGCTGCCAACGGGATGTCCGCAGTGATGACAAGATCTCCCGGATCAAGCAGTTCCACGATCTTCTGATCAGCGACATTCAAACCTGATGGCACCGTCAAAATCGAGATCAAATCTGATCGCGGGATGTGCATGGGCTGATTCGCCACGAGCGTGAGCGGAATTTTCGTCCGAATCGCCGCTCGGAACAAGATATCCTTGATCACCGCCGGGCATGCATCACCGTCAACCCAGATTCTCATAAATAATTTCCTGTTCTTGACGTTCAGCGCAGAAAGCGACCACCGTTCAGATCGATCACGCCACCCGTCATAAAACTTGAAGCATCGGAAGCGAGGTACAGCACAGCTTGCGCGATCTCGTCGGAAGTCGAATTGCGTGCGAGGGGTGTTTGACGCCGATAGTCGGCCATCTTTTCCGGAGTACTGAAGATTTCATGGTGCCGAGTTTCAACAACACCCGGCATGATGCAGTTGGCTCGAACCAATGGTGCCAGTTCACGAGAAAGTGTTCGAGTAAAAACTTGAAGTGCCCCTTTGGCGGCGGCGTATGGGCCAGCACCGCCAGAACCACCGGTTTGTACTGACAACGACAGGTTATTAATGATGCTACCGTGTCCACCAGCATTCTTGAGATGCGGTATCGCGCGTCGGGTCACAAGAAATGCCGAATGAACATTTACACTAAATGCATGCATCCAAAGATCGGTAGGGCATTGTTCAATCGATGATCGAGTCAACGGGTTTCCCGCATTGTTAAACAGAACATCCAGTCTTCCTGCAAAAGCAACAAATTCGTCGACCACGCGATTCACATCGGTTTCAACGGTGAGGTCGCCCGGCAGCAGAATGCCGCGACCACCTGCCTGTTCGATCTGTGCCAACGTCGCAAGAGCACCTTCTTCGTTAGAAAGATAATGGATGCCAATGACGGCGCCCGCCTGGGCCAGCGTCAGTGCTGCGGCCTGACCGATTCCACCGCCCGCTCCGGTCACCAATGCGGCGCGACCGGTTAGTTCGAAGCGAGTTTGCTGAAACTTTGACACGTGAATTCCTGTTTTTCGTTGTTCTCGATTGGATAGCGGCGAATCGACATTGATGGGATGATACGTGGCAATCAATGCTTTGTCCTGCCAGGAATCGTTGTTGTGACTCTTGCCGAACAGATCGAACTCGCGTGTCTCATGGAAGCAACGGCGAGGAAACCCGGAAACGTCCATCCCGCCGCCAAGTTCGATGACCTCCGTTACGAAGATTTTGTAAGGGCCGCTCACGCGATCGCCGGGCCATTATCGGCCATTCGCGGACACGGGGTCGGGCGAGCGATTTACAATTCAGTTCAAGCGACTCGCGAAACGACGGGAACCAATGTCAACTTGGGAATCATCCTGTTGTTCGCACCGCTGGCTGCAGTACCAGAAGCGGATCGACTGGAGGATGGTCTTCCTTCGGTTCTCATGCGCATGACAGTTGAGGACGCCGAACAGGTCTATTCCGCGATCAGTCTCGCTAAGCCAGGCGGATTAGGAAAAGCGACGTCGCAAGACATCAGCGAACGTCCTACAGTGACGCTTCGCGAAGCGATGGCACTCGCAGCTGATCGCGACCGAATCGCCGAACAATATGTCACTGATTTTAAGCTGGTTTTCGACGCGAGGCGAAAATTATGCGAATTGCTGAAGCATTCAATTGATTGGGAATCGGTAATCATTCAGCTGCATGTCTGGATCATGTCCCGTTGGCCGGATTCGTTGATCGCTCGAAAGTGCGGTGTTGATCTGGCGGAAGAGGCGTCGTCACGTGCACGAATTCTCATCGATCATCCGGGAGCCGAAGCGAGGTTCGATCCGGGCCAACTCAGTGAATTCGACGCATGGCTCAGAGCGGATGGTCATCGTCGAAATCCCGGCACAACAGCCGATCTGATTGCCGCGACCTTGTTTGCGGCATTAAGAGATGGTTTGATCAAGAGACCAACCCATAAAGCGGTCATGGAAAAAGCCAAAGCGATTGCCAATGAACAACCCTGAGAAACAACATGACTACTGAACGATATCGCGTCCGAGTGACCAAAGACCATCTGGTCTTTAGTGCCGCGCATTTCATTACATTCAACGGAAACATCTGTGAGCGTCTGCACGGTCATAACTGGCGAGTGGCCGTGGAAGTGGCAGGTCCGCTGGACGAAAACCACTACGTTTTCGACTTCATCGCTCTGCGCGATGCAACACAGCGGCTAGTGAACGAACTCGATCACCATGTCCTGTTGCCAACCCAACACCAGACCATTCACGTGAGCGTCGATGAACGAGAAGTGACTGCCACATTTGCAGAACGCCGCTGGGTTTTTCCTCGCGAGGATTGTGTGTTGCTGCCAATCGCTAACACAACCGCCGAACTGATCGCTCGATGGCTGGCGCTGCAGCTAAAAGACGTTTTCCGCCAGCATTCTGGTGGCCGAAACCTGGATTTGCTGAGAGTTGAAGTCGAAGAAAACTTCGGCCAGTGGGCGGTGTGCGAAATCATGGCCTCATGACCGAATTCACCATCATGACCAAGCAAGGAATCGTGGTACAGTTCGGTTAGGGCTTAAGAGAATGACCACTCGTTTGCCGTCCGTGTAGTAGGGATCGCCAGTCAGGTTGCGACGAGGCGAGCTTGGGGTGCTGGCCGTCAACGTGTCAACATATCCTGCAGCGCCAACTCGTTCGGCATCAAGCAAGTCTTCCAATACGTAATCCCGGGATTCATCCACATCCGGGTCGATTCGATGGGTTGTCAAATTCCACGCTGACGTTGTGAAACGTACGCCAATATCTCGACTGACTTGTCCAATCCAGACGGGCTGGTCCTTATTGGTCAAATGCGTCAGCCATAATCGCAGATGTAAACGCTCGCTGATCGACTCCCTGATTTGTTGTAGCGCGATATCCTGGCTTCGTCCAAACAAGTAAAGAGAACTGACAGGTGAATATCGGTATTCAGAACCGAGCATGAATGCCCGGGCGGTTTTCCAGCAGGTCGCCAGACTAATGACTTCCGTCTCATCCCATCGTCCTGTAAACGCATTTAAGAGCGTTTCAAATCCACCAATCACCACCAGATTGACCGGATCTCCGGCACCTCTGTTGCTGTGATTGGATGTGACTGTCGCGACCTGACTGAGCTGATTTACCAATTCTCGAACATCACACTCTTTCAACGCCTCTTTTGGAATCAGTGTGTCAAGTTTTCGATGCAAGTAATCAGCATTGATGCCCGGTACTGTGACTGCAAATGTCAGATCCACGAAGGAATCAGGCACCAATTCGGTAAGCGATCGTTCCGCGCCTTCTGATTTTTCCGGCGATGTTGTGACATTCGAGTATTGGTCTGTGGAAGAGCGTATCTCGGTCGCCATCAATCTGACCCGCACCATTTTCGTCCCGGCGTCGAACGCAGCGAATACGAACCCTTCTGCAATGTCGCCCGCGGCAATGGGCCGTCGATGAAAGGCTAACGACTGGAATAACGCATCCATTTTCTTGTTCGCCCAGTGGACGGACAAAAGCTTGAGCGGGGCTAGAAACAAAAATGAAAATAATGTGAGCAGAAACCAGCCGAAAACTCCGAAAGCATACAGGCGTTTGAGGATCGAAAAATGGCAGCGTGCAGCAGCCTCGAGTGGAGGGAAATAATGAGGGTCCAGGCTTCGAAAATGGAGTCTTAGCGACACATTCGAGCGATTGACGACTTTAAGGTGAATCGGTTGCAGTCCGCGCCGAGCGAGCGATACTCCAAATAGCCGCTCACTTTCCTTCGAATCGGGAACGGCCACTGTCACATCGACATTCGACGCGGTCTGAGTTTGTGAACGGACCAGAAACCCCATTTGGCTGGGATCAGGGTCGTAAAGAATAAAAAAGATGCGGCGAATCCAATTCCGTGCGGTCATGAAGGCAACTTCAAGTAAATTGTTTGTGACGTCCGAGTTTTACGGCTGAGTTACACTCACAGGCTTAGGGCATTGTTCAACGAATTCAATGGACCGCTCAATTAGAATTTCACCAGTCATTTCCCCTAACGAAGTTCGCGAAACGTATTCGTACCTTGGAAAACTATGGAAGTCGACCTTCGTCAAAATATAGCCGAAAGCGTCGTTCGTCAGGCCGAATAGTAAGTTATGTTCTCCTCGCATTTTGCGTTTGAGATAAAACCCGATGTTCGGCAGAGCCTCACCTGGGATTGTCAAGATCTGTGAATTGCCGATATTCACGACGTTGACCTGTGTGGTAATGCTGTGATCGGGATTGTGAGGATATTTTAATGGAGAACTGATTACGACGGCCCAAAGCAGGTCCGAATCCACAGGAAACTTAATATCGATCGACCCGCAGAAGAGGTTAGGATTGTCCTGAATTGGTGTGTCTCTGACTATTCGCAAGGCTTCATCTGCCATCGTGTTTCCGATCCGAACACACTCGCCCCAAGTTCGATCGTCGTGCCAATAACCGCTCTGTGCGTCTTTAGGACGATTCAGGTCACGATTATCCGCTGTAATCATCCCCCCTTGTGCGCCATTCATGAAGATCGCTTGCCCGCCGCCACGCTCTTCGATTCGATCACAGAGCGGCCCGATCAGATCGGGACTGAGAATTCCAATCCCCGATCCAAGAACTTCAGGATGAATCGCATAGTTGACGAGTGTGACAATCGGTTGGTCAGCTGAATCAATGGCTTGAATGACGCTCATTCGCCGGTCGTATAAATCGGGAGCGTAATAATTGTAAGCGATCTTTCCTTTCGCCTCATCGGTGCCGACTTTAAGTCGTGCGGGTTTCAATGCATCGAGTGCTTCATTGACCGCCTCGGCCGTTTTGACACAAACAAACTCCATAAATTTTAGATCACCCGTAAATCCGCCCCGACCATCGGCGAAACCATAACAGTCGGGCGCACTGTGTGTGTGCGTCGAGCCGATTAAAATATTTTTCGCGGAAATTCGTGGAACGCGGGTTCGCACTCGATCGCACAAGACAGATGGAAATCCAAGTAGGTCCAAACTGACAACTGCGACGGAAGTCTCCCCATTCTGAAAGACCACCGCTCGCGCCATTAACTCCCCTTGTTTCTCGCGAGCGGGTGCTGACGGTCCAAGCCCTCCCGAAACGGGCAAGAGAGGATTCGGGGTAATAATTCGCCGCCCGACTCCGACCTTAAACTCGCCTGCGGTCAAGTTCCCTGTAAGCGTTGTGATCGCCAGTACCAAGGGCACGAGCCACATCGAAGTTTTCAAACGTGGACTAATTGTTTTATTCGCGGTTTGAAAGTTCCACACATCTTCAGACTCGTTAATCACAGCCACGTTCCATGTTGAAAATGAAGGATCGGTCACCACGAGCAGTCTAATCGATCGAACTCGATGAGACACGCCGGAGACCAAATCTGTTCATCAATTGCGATGAAACACAAACGAGCGGACATGTGCGAGCGCCGGTTTCGATCGCTTTGAGCAAACGAACAAACTTCGCCGATCACACAGACGATGGTCGTTCCTAAGCTCTATTGATCAGGCCGCGTCCAGGACTTAGTGGGGTAAAAGGATTGAATGAAACACGTGATCTGCGACGGCCGTTCCGGATTTCATCCCTTCATCGGCATCGAACTGCCAATGGATTCCCAGATACATTCGACTGCGGGCGTTTTCGGCAGCCGCGTCACTCAGTCGATGAAACTTTCGCGGCTTCAACGGCCTCACGTGGCCATAGGCGTCAGTCGTGACCCCATTAAGTTCGTCCGAAGTGAAGGTAAATGAAATATGGTCGGTGAAATAGAAGTGTTGGAGTGTTCGGAACAGGGCCGCACCAAATGTGGCATGCCCCGAACTGTAGGAAGGAAAATTTGGAGTAAAATTCTTACCGCTGCCGTTACTGGCGGGGGCACCAAGCGGAGTCCACTTCGGGTCGGCTTCTGTCGAAATGTTGCCGTCTTCGTTTGCCCTTCGAATGCCAAGAACTGGACGCCACATGTCACATTGATATTTGATTCCCCAACTCATGATTCCTGCATCAGCCATCGAAGCGTTCACAAGTCCGAAGAGCCGAGCGTTTTCGATTTCCGTGTTTCGTTCCTGAATCGCAATTGTACGTGTGATCTGATTGTATAGCCTGGGCGGGACGCCGATTCCGCGTGATCCGTCATAGGCCCAGAAAAGGCCGATTTCGGTTTGTTCCTGTGTCCGCGTTGTTGATGTCGTAATCCCGTCACCGCCAACCGATTTCACATCATTGAAGGCTGTCGCGTAGGCATGGCTTCCAAGTGCCGGAGGAACATCGGGAACATAGTGAAAATTATGGATCGGTGAGAACGGTGTCACGCTGCCCCATGCGGGATCAAGGAACCCCTGCCCAGGGTTCATCGGGTCAACGTTGTGTTTGCCAGGTGTACCGGTTGGAGTATATTTCCAGACGATGGCCGAACCATCCTGTGAACGAGCCAAAAGAAGGTCGTGGGCAACAGCATGCCCAATATGAATCCCATTATTTCTTGCCGTCGCGTTCTTTAGTGGGGTAAGATACTGCGTCAGTACTGCGGAAAAGACCGTAGCCTGTTTTGGATAGAGGGCTGACAATGTCTCCGCGGCCGCTTGTGCAACGGCCGCGTCCAGTGACACAATTTTCTCCTTACAAGGAGAATGGTTACTAAGATAAGGCGTCGCTCGCGGCGTCACCATATTCGCTGCATCAAACATCGCGAGATGGATAATCGCCAGTGCGCGTGACGTGTGCGTCGGCCCCTTTTGGTCTGGCGCCCCGTAAATATTGCTGAAATCGTCCGCAACGGCCTTCAATGCAATGGCGTTCCAGTCCAGAATTGAGTCCCTGCCTCGAGGATCTCCAATTGCTGGCCCCTCCGGTTGCTGCGCAGAAGCCAGCGACGAGATGACCACACAAATGCAAAGCGGCAAAAATCCCAAAAAACGATGCATGGCGAAACCCACAGTCACATAATCGACGATCGTCTAGACAGTGAATGACGAGACGTCCTCGCGAAACCAAATAAATCTGATTGGACCAAATGCAAGGCCTTGCTCAGACTCCTGGGCACACTTGATGATTCATCTATGCCATGCAAAAGAGCAAAAACAAATCGATTTTTTGAACGTCACTCGCTTTCCTTCGTATTCTCCCCTTCCAATCCGATTAATTCTCACAATGCGAAAAGATTGGGCTGATGTTGTTCCAAATGGATTCTGTCGCAGGCTCTCGCCTTGGTCGAAATTTCGCTAAGATTCCGCCCGTTCGTGATTGAGTTTGTACGTACTTCCAAGGACCCGTTTCTGATGGCCGTGTTGATGCAGATTAAGAATGCCACCAAGAGTTATGGCAACCAGGTATTGCTGGATAATGCGGAGGCAACCCTCTCGGAAGACGTTAAAGTCGGATTTGTCGGCCGGAATGGAGCTGGGAAAAGTACGCTGCTTCGAATTCTTCTCGGTGAAGAAGAACTCGATACCGGTGAAGTCACGCGCCATCCAAAATTGCAAATCGGTTACTTGCGTCAACACGACCCGTTTCTTCCCGGCGAAACGGCTCAGGAATTCTTGATGCGAGACAGCGGTCAACCTGACTGGAAGTGCGGTGAAGTCGCTGGGCAGTTCGAGCTGAAAGGGGCCTATCTTGACGGCCCGATCGCGAAATTGTCTGGCGGTTGGCAGACACGAGTCAAGTTGGCTGCCCTATTACTGCACGAGCCTAATCTTCTTCTGCTCGACGAACCAACGAACTTCCTTGACTTGCGAACCCAGATTCTGCTGGAACACTTTCTCCGAGGCTATCGTGAGGCGTGTTTGATTGTCTCCCATGACCGTGGATTTCTCGGTGCAACCTGCTCCCACACGCTCGACTTGACTCGTGGCAAGCTGACCATGTTTCCTGGCAAGATCGACGCTTTCCTGGAATACCAGCGAGATCAGCGAGAACACACGGAACGATCGAATGCCGCTGTGATCGCCAAACGAAAGCATCTGGAAGAATTCATCGCCAAGAACAAAGCTCGCGCCAGTACTGCAAATCAAGCCCGTTCGAAAAGTAAGCAACTCGAACGGTTGGAAGTCGCTGAGGTCGCCAGCGATGATCCCACAGCTCGAATACGAGCACCGCAAGTGGAACCGCGACAAGGCCCCGCATTAAGAGCACTGAATCTGGCAATCGGCTACCCCGACCGGAAAATCGCAGAGGGGATCGATATCGAGATCGAGCACGGCCAGCGTGCAGCGATCGTCGGTGATAATGGTCAGGGTAAAACGACGTTTCTGCGAACGGTCGTTGATTCCTTGAAACCGCTCGAAGGGGAGGTTCGTTGGGGTTACGGCTGTAACATCGGCGTCTATGCACAGCACGTCTATACCAGCCTGTCCGAAAAGCAAACGGTCCTTGAATACCTGGAGTCGAGTGCGGCCAAGGGGACCAAATCGCAAGAGATCCTCAGTGTTGCAGGTGCCTTGCTGTTTCGAGATGACCATGTCCAGAAGAAGATCTCGGTTCTTTCCGGGGGTGAACGCGCACGGCTCTGTCTCGCCGGATTGTTGCTCAGCCAATACAATATTCTGGTGCTGGACGAACCGGGTAACCACCTGGATGTCGATACAGTCGAAGCTCTCGCTGAATCGTTAGTGGCGTACAAGGGGACCGTGATTTTCACCAGCCACGACCGGCATTTCATGAAGAAGGTTGCGACCAATATCATCGAAGTTCGCGACGGACACGTCACCAATTACGCCGGAAATTACGAGGCGTATCTGTATTATGTGAACAAGGAAATCGACGACGGCGAACGGGAAGAGGCGAACCGTCGGTCAAAAGTTCCCCCATCCGTTGCAAAACCAACAGACGTCGTAAAACCAGCGGAAGTCGTCCGAGCTGCCCGGCGAAACGAACGCGAAGTTCGCAAAGAAATCTCGACAATCGAAAAGACCATCGCTCGCCTCGACGATCAGAAGCGAAAGTCCAGCGCCCTTCTGATGGAAACAACTGATGCCACTGAGTCATTGCGGCTGCATAACGAAGTCGAATCGTTGACCAAGGAACTGGCGGCGGCAGAAGATCGCTGGTGTCATTTGCAGGAAGAACTCGGCGAAGATTCATAGCCGATAGGTCACACGATGCCGTTACATGCAGCCCAGCCAACAAGGAGACCCCTCATGATTTCTCGCTGGTTGATCGTTGCGTTACTTATCAATGCCTCGGCTTTCTGTTCGGCTCAAGAGAGCCAAAGAAAAATCTTCGACAAACAGATTGCCTCGCAACCGTTCGATAAGGAACCGTTTCGACAGATCGCGATTCCTGATTGGGTTCAGGACACGGTTGGCTGCGGCTACACGTTGTCAGTGATGGACTCAGCCGCCAGAACAGAAGCCGCAAAGCACGGCGTCACGATCAGCGAAATGGGATTCGTTGACCCGTTTTATGCCTACTACGACAGCAAACTGCTCAAACGCAGAAGTCCCCATGTGCCACCTGAACGGTTGACAAAGGACATTGAGGAATACAAACGCCTCGGGGTTCGCATCCTTGGGGTCTATCCACCTTGCCTGCAAGGGGAGGTCTATGAGACGCATCCCGAGTGGCGGCGAATCGATACCAACACCACCACGATCCCACAGATCGATCTGCAAAAATTCCCACATGGCGGGATGCTCTGCCTGCTCGGCCCTTATGGAGACTTCTTTATCGACGTCCTGGCAGAAATTGTCACGAAATTTCCGGATGTTGATGCCTTCAGTTTTGATGGTTTGCATTACGGAGGGGTCTGCTACTGCCAGCATTGTCGATCGAACTATCGGAACGAGACCCAATCAGAAATCCCCAATCCCGATCTGAATGACCCAGCCTTTCGCCGCTATCAGCATTGGGCTGACAGGCGAATGGAAGACGTCGTTCGGCGGATGCAAACCCGACTCAAATCCATCAAACCGACAATCGCTCTGGTTACGTGGACAACGAACGCCGGGCGTTGGGGACATTTTCTGTCGATTCCCCGCAATATGCCAACGCGAATGAATCTGCTGCTCGACGCTCCGGATCAAGAGTTCTGGCTCGATGAATCCAACCGGGGAACGACAATTGTTCCTGCTTTCGCCAACGCCTATATCTGGGCCACGACCAACCATCGAGTGGCATTCAGTGAGCCGTACATCCTCAGCCACGGCAACCCCTACGGCAAAGACTCGTTTCCCGCACACGAAATCGAACGACGCATGATGCTGGCGCTGACCTATGGTGCCAGCCCGAGTATCGCCGTGATTCAACCGAAGTATCTGCAACAGGAACTTTATGCCTGCATGGACGAAGTCCAACGCCGCAAACCCTGGCTGACACACAAGCAGCCTGAACAGTGGGCTGCGATGTTGATGTCCGACAACACTCGCAATTTCTACGGTCGATCAGCGGGTCGGGTCGAAGAGCGATATATGGCCAATGTGCTGGGAACATTCCGAGCGGCCCAGGAAGAACACTTGCCACTGACCGTCATCAACGACTGGAACCTCAACCCGACCGATCTGGCGCGTTATCGAGTTCTGATCCTTCCGAATGCGGCCTGTCTCGACGATGCCCAAACCGCTGCCATCGACGAATTCGTCCGAAAGGGCGGGGGGCTAGTTGCGAGTTTGGATACGTCACTCTTCAACGAATACGGAGATCCACGCGACAATTTTTCATTAGCGAAAGTCATGGGCGTCGACTATCGCGGTCTGACAGATCAGAACCCGATAACTCCCGGACAGGAGCTGGACGTGAACTTCGCCAAGTCAATCGGACCTGATTACTGGGAGAAGCGAAAAAGCGTTTTTGACTTTCGCCAGGATGTCGATTCGTTCTTGAATCAAGGCAAAATGAAAACCTATATCGGTGGAGATCCCGTCACGTTCAAAGGCCCCGCAGTCAAGGTGGCAGTTAATGATCCAATGGCAAACGTCGTCGGATCGTTGACTGAAAAATCGGGAGGAAACTCGCCAATGCTCCCCGGCATTATCTCACGCACGCATGGCAAGGGACGCGTCGTCTACTTTGCAGGCGGACTGGATGCGGCCTACTACCTTTATGCGTATCCCTATCAAAGGCTGGCACTCGTCCACGCCACTCGTTGGGCCGCCTCAGCTCCTGAACCCCTTAAAGTCAAAGCCCCAATGTGCGTCCATTCCACAATCATGAGACAACAAATCAATGGAGACGATCGGCTGATCGTACATCTCTATAGTGACTTGAATACCACGGCGGCTCATGCGTTCCCGAATGATGACGTTCCGCTACGAGAGGAAGTCGTCCCAATCCACGACATTCAAGTCATGTTCGGACCACAGTATGTTCTGAGTCGAGTACATCTCGAACCAGAGGGGATACCTCTCGAAGCACGTAATACACCCGAGGGCACGACCGTGACGGTACCGCGTCTCGACGTGCATTCGATGGTGATCGCCGAATTGAAACCCAAGCCGTAAACGGCAATGCCGTGAACGAGTTTGTCGCATGAAAAGCTGGCATTTTCCTTTTGTTGGCCGTCCTGGAAGGACATCAGCGATTAGCTGGTGGCTGAGCGTAGCGACGCCACCGGTGGTGAGATTGACGACGCTCGTTGATCCCGGAGGGATCGCACTCTTCTCATACTGAATTTGTTAGACTCGTTCCAATATCTTCAATCAATTGAGCAGGGGGGGGTATCGGGCGATAGTTGAAAATGTCGAGATTCGCGCTATGGTATGGTTCACAAGCTTTCCACCTTGGCTCGCCCAGGTGGAAGCGTATTTGGAAACCAGACAACGCCCCTCCCTTCATTTGTATTCTTGCTTTCCACTATGGCTCGCCCAAGTGGGAGCGAATTTGGAGGTGGGTCTACGAACGGTGGTTTCCAAATTTGCTCCCACTTGGGCAAGCCATAGTGGAAAGCAAGCCTGGCGTTGGGGAGTGCTTCGTCGTCTGGTTTCCAAATTCGCTTCCACTTGGGCGAGCCATAGTGGAAAGCAAGATTGGACCGTGACCTCCCAATTGAACTATGACTCCGGATCACGAATACATCTGCCCAAACCCAGCCGGTTCGAATGCATTGATGTAATGCTGGATCAGCGGTGGCTCCCCTCCTTTGGGCCAGATAATCGAAACGACATCGAATCGAGCTTTGCGGTTCAGCCAGCGATTTTTCTTGAGAAAGGCCAGTGCCGATCGTGTGATCTTACCTTGCTTGGCCAAGGTGATCGATTCCGTCGGGTGACCGGCCGCAGTTGAGGCTCGCGTTTTCACTTCGATGAAGACAATTATATCACCGTCCAACGCGACGAGGTCCAGTTCCCCGTATCGACCTCGTAACTGCCAATGAAGGATCTTGTAACCGAGTCCTTCCAGAAACCGGGCAGCTTCGGCTTCGCCCTTGTTTCCGAATTGCTGGCGAGCGCCTCGGGTGGACTTCAGAAATCTCGTGAACCAGCCAAACATCGTGATGCCGCCTTGTTAAGTCGACAAGAAAACAAAACCCCACCTCCCCTGCGGGGGTGGTCATCGGGCCTTTGCCCTAGGGTTTTGCACTTTGTATTGGGCGTTGCATCGTCTCCGTGACGGTCGTTCGTCGTCCTGGTGCAAAGGCCCGTTAACCACCTCCACAGGGGAGGTGGGGTTGGGGCAGATTTCCATCGACCAAACCAATCAGCTCGTCGCTTCTTTTGCCTTGGCCTTGGCCTGGCTCTTGGCGGCGCGAGCGGCTTCCTTCTCGGCCTTGTCAACTCGCTCGACCAGCTTGGTGGCCTTACCAATTCGGTCACGTAGATAGAACAGCTTGGCGCGACGGACCTTACCGTGTCGCTTCACTTCGATCTTCGCGATCTTTGGTGAATGGAATGGGAAGGTTCGTTCAACACCTTCACCCGACACGATGCGTCGGACGGTGAACTTTTCGCGGGTACCACCACCACGTCGGGCGATGACAACTCCGTTGAAAATCTGAATACGCTCTTTATCACCTTCGAGGATTCGCTGGTGGACATCGACGGTGTCACCAATTTCGAATACCAGCGGTTCTTTGCGGAGATATTGATCTTCGACTTGCTTAATGAGTGGCTTAATCATGGTTATTTCCAATTCTCTGAGGCGAGCGGTCTCGCCGTTGACTCACGTTCGCCCGAGGTTGCCCTCGAAGCGGGTGGGTCTGACCCACACTGACTTTTCAACTTCTTGAATATTTCACTTCATCAGATCGCCGCGTTTGCGTCGAGTCCGTTCAATACTTTGTTGATGCCGCCACTCCGCGATCACTGCGTGATTTCCGCTGAGTAACACATCAGGAACCGTCATCCCTCGAAACTCGCGAGGTCGAGTGTACTGCGGGTATTCCAGCAGGCCACTTTCTCCAAACGAATCGTACTTACTGCTTGTTTCGTCTCCCAAAACCCCAGGCACCAGCCGAATTACTGTATCGATAATCATCATTGCAGGAACTTCGCCGCCGTTACAGATAAAGTCGCCAGTCGAAACTTCCAGGGGCTCTAAACCCAGGTTGATCCGTTCGTCAAACCCCTCGTAACGTCCGCACAGTAATAACAATCGATCGAAGGTGGATAATTCCCTCACCAGTGACTGATCCAGCTTTCGACCTTGCGGCGTCAACATGATCAAACGGCCAGGCTCAGTTCCGTCTGCTTGAGCCGCTTCCACACACCCATAAACCGGGGGACAGGCCATTAACATGCCCGGCCCACCGCCATACGGTGTGTCATCCACAGACTTATGCTTGTCCGTGGACCAATCCCGAATATTCCACAACCGGACATCCACCAGCTTCTTCTCGATGGCGAGTTTCAGCAGGCTTTGTTGCAGGTAACTGTGAAACAGTTCAGGAAACAGCGTCAGAACATCAAATCGCATGGTGACGCCAACAAAAACGAACTCAACCAGTCACGATCAAACCATCCACAGTCCGACACAAGCCCGACATCACCAATCCTGTTGGAGACGGGTTGGCCGATCCAAACTATTCCGCTGCTGCTTCCGCAGGAGCCGCTTCGCCTTCTGGTACTGCAGGAGCAGTTTCCTTGATCTTCGGAGACTGCATCGGAGCGGGTGCTGCAGCCGTAGTAAAGCTGTTTGTCTTGACCTTTTTGACGAGTGTTGCGACTCGGTCAGACAAGCTTGCGCCGACCGAAACCCAGTAATCCACTCGAGCAAGATCGACTTTGACTCGCTTTGACTTATCGGCAACCGACGTGTCGTACCAGCCAATCTCTTCGATCGCCTTTCCTTCACGATGGACTCGTGAATCCATCACGCAGATACGATAGAAGGGTCGATGCTTACG
>CAILLA010000063.1 GCA_903834925.1 uncultured Schlesneria sp. | reverse complement strand
GTGGAAGCCCGGTCAATTGAGTCGCCATGAATACCCGACGGACAGACATTCGAAACATCGCCATTATCGCTCACGTCGACCACGGCAAGACAACACTTGTCGATTGCCTGATCAAGGCGAGCGGTCAATTTCGTGAATCACAGGTGCAGCAAGACTGCATTTTGGATTCGAACGATCTGGAACGCGAACGAGGGATTACAATCCTCGCCAAAAACATCGCGCTCAATTACATGGGCACGAAAATCAATATTATCGATACGCCAGGCCACGCCGACTTCGGTGGTGAAGTCGAGCGAGTGCTTCAGATGGCAGACGGTTGCCTGGTGCTGGTTGACGCCTTCGAAGGCCCTCGCCCGCAGACTCGCTTCGTGCTGCAAAAGGCTCTAGAAGTCGGCCTGCAGCCAATCGTCGTGGTGAACAAGATCGACCGTTCAGATGCTCGGCCCCAGGACGTCCTCTCGGAAACGTTCGATTTATTCGTCGAATTGGGTGCTGACGACGCAACACTCGATTTCCCTTACATCTTCGCAAGCGGTCGAGCCGGTTTTGCCACGCACGATCCCGAAGTTTTTGGCGATTCGATCAAGCCATTGCTCGATATGATCATTGAAAAAGTTCCTGGTCCGGCGACGAACGTCGATGGCCCGCTGCAGATGATGGTGACATCGCTGGCCTATTCGGAATTCGTCGGCCGTATCGCCACAGGACGAATCGTGGGGGGTTCGGTCAAGCCCGGTCAGAAAGTCGTAATGATGAAGGCCGACGGATCGAAAGTGGCCGACCAGATCGTCACGGTCGAAGTTTTCGAAAAGCTGGGTCGAGTCGCAGTAGAAGAAGCGACCGCCGGTGACATCGTAGCACTGACCGGTTTAGAAAAGCCGGAAATCGGTGATACCGTCGCCGATCCGCTGAACCCAATTGCGTTGCCGCGCATCAGTGTCGACGAACCGACCCTTTCGATGCTGTTTACGATTAATTCGTCACCACTCGCCGGTCAGTCGGGCGGAGGAAAGTTTCTCACCAGCCGCCATATTCGTGCTCGCTTGATGCGAGAACTCGAATCAAATGTGGCCTTGCGAGTCAATGAATTCGGCGACAAGGATGCGTTCAAAGTATCTGGTCGTGGTGTTCTTCACTTGTCGATTCTGATCGAAACGATGCGTCGTGAAGGTTACGAGTTGTCCGTCGGTAAGCCGACCGTTATTCGGAAACAAATTGACGGCAAGATTTGTGAACCTTTCGAAATCCTGGTCGTCGACGTGCCAACTGAATACGTCGGCCCTGTCATGGAAATCGTCGGGAACCGCCGTGGCGAATTGGTCGAAATGACCGCCAATGATCTCGGTTCAACGCACCTCGAATTCTCGATTCCTTCTCGCGGTCTGATCGGGATTCGAACCCGAATGCTGAACTCAACCAAGGGTGAGGCCGTGATTCATCACCGGTTCGAGCAATACAAAGAAGTCGAAGGTTCGGTTCCTCATCGACAGAACGGTGTGCTGGTCTCGCAGGAACGAGGCAAGGCAGTTGGCTTTGCTCTGTTCAAACTGCAAGATCGGGCGGAAATGTTTGTTGGACCCGGCGATGAAGTCTACGAGGGGATGGTCGTCGGCGAAAACTCTCGCGACAACGATATGGTTGTGAATCCGATCAAGGAAAAGCAACTGACAAACATGCGAGCGTCAGGTTCGGACGAAAACATTTCGCTCAAACCACCTCGGAAGTTGTCACTCGAAGCCGCCCTGGAGTACATCGAAGACGACGAGTACGTCGAAGTAACGCCGCAAGTTATTCGACTGCGTAAAATTCGTTTGACCGAACAAGAACGAAAACGCGAAGTCCGAAGTTCCTCCAACGTCTAACGGGCGCAGCCGGTTTATGCGCGTCGGACGACGGGTTTAGAATTGGTTGATCGTTCGCGCGTTGATTCGAGACTGGATCACAGAAGATTTTTTACCCACAGATAACGCCGATGGGCGTGAAGAATCCCATTAACCAGGACAAACTTCCAGTCGTCTTTTATCCGTGATCTCTGTGCCTCTGATTTACGCACTGCAATCCATTTGTACACATAACGAAACGATGAAACACCCTGATTCTCGCGTAACGATCCATATGGTGGCGAGCCTTGACGGCTTTATTGCTCGAAAGGATGGGCGGGTTGACTGGCTGGAAACAGCGGACGAATTCGTAAGCGGGGAGACGATGGACCCGGGTTTCGTCGAGACGTTTCTCAAAACGATCGACTGCTATGTCATGGGATCGCGAACCTATGAGACTGCCCTTCGCTTTGACGTCGATGGGTTCGGTTGGCCTTACGGCGATAAACCGACCTTCGTCCTTACGAGTCGCGAACAGTCTCGGATTCGTGAAACCGTTGAATTCTATTCTGGCGACCTTGCCCGGTTCGTAAATGAGCGATTGCGGCCCGCGTTCCGCTCCATCTGGTTTGTTGGCGGGGGTTTCGTCGCTGGCGAGTGTCTTCGTCTCGGGCTGGCAGACGAAATTCGATATTCGATCCTGCCGGTCTTAATTGGTGAGGGGATTCGATTCTTCGAAAACTTCGAAGCTGACATCCCGCTCCATCTGGCCGAAGTCAAAGCGTACAAGAGCGGTATGGTTGATGTTCGTTACGAGGTGCGAGCTGATCGGACGACTTAAAGCGGCGACAATTCCATCTAATTGATCTCTCAAAATTTGAATTTCCCGGATCGCCGAAAAAATCCTGAAATGCCGACTTGGGGATTACGGCTACAATCCTGGGTGTTCAATTCCAGTTCTGCGAAGGACTGAATTGTTGATTTCCCCAAAGTTAGATTGTCCCAATAGTTAGAGTCAGGTGTCGGAGTAGGGATCATGTTTCATATCGTATATGTAAGTTCTGCGGTCAGGCCGTTTTCTTCGTCTGAACTGGTCGAACTGCTATCAAAAGCCCATGTGCACAACTCCAACGTTGGTATCACGGGGATGTTGCTCTACAAGGACGGCAACTTCATGCAAGTGATCGAAGGGGAGGAGGAAGCGGTTCGGACGCTCGATGCCAAAATTAAACGTGATCCTCGGCATCGAGGGATGCTTATGCTCTTGCAGGGGCCCTTGACAGAACGGCAGTTCCCAGACTGGTCGATGGGATTCAGGGATCTCAATGCGGTCGATGTGCATTCTATTCCGGGATATACCGAGTTCCTAAACTGCCCACTGACAGAAGCAGAGTTCTCAAAAGACCCGACACGCTGCAAAAAACTGCTAATGACATTTAAGAAAATTATGTAATCCCTAGAGGTTTTTTGTTTAACTCGCAGCCAGCAGCGCAGGCGGATTGGCGTTCAGTCGTTCTCTGCGGACGTTGCCCCAGCCCCGAATTTTCTCAATTCCCCAACGAGAAATGGCGCCTCGGCTGACGGCAACTTCGCCGCTTCGCTCCCGCTTCTCTCCGAGGCGCGGTTAAACGATTGCGGATCTTGCCAGAATCGCTGACTTTTGCCCTTGCTGTCCAGTCTGATACAGTCTCGGTCCTTGCCGTGATTGTTTTCCGACACTTTGGATTCGAGGTGCCACGTTGCCAGTTCTGAACGATGCTGTTTTAACTCAGTTTTCTGCTTCCCTGTTTTCCGCTGCGGGTGTGAACGAAGCCGAAGCGAATCTGGTTGCTAAAAGTCTTGTTGAAGCGAACTTGCGCGGGCACGATTCTCATGGCGTGATGCGAATCCCGTTCTATATCGGGAAGGTGCTGGATAAAACGCTCGATCCCCATGCAAAACTGGTTGTTGAGAAAGAATCGCCGAGTTCGCTTGTGTGTGACGGGGGCTGGGGGCTGGGACAGGTCCTGTCGCAAGACCTGATGCGACGACTGATTGCCAAGTGCCAAACGTCCGCGATCGCATGCGGAACTCTTCGTCGTGCCTGTCACATCGGTCGTTTGGGTGAATATGCAGAAATGGCTGCGTCACACGGCCTGACGGCAATTGTCATTGCTAACAATCATGGAGCGGCACAGCGTGTCGCGCCAGTTGGAGGCAAACGACCGAGGTTGGGGACGAACCCCATTTGTATCGGCGTTCCTGGCGGTGCCAACGGACCGTTCATTTTCGATATTGGCACCAGCGCGACCGCTGAAGGAAAAGTGCGAGTCAAAAAGATTGCCGGACAGTCGGTTCCACTTGGATGGATTCTGGACCCCGACGGCAAGCCAACAACCGACCCGAATCAGCTTTACGGAAACCCGCCAGGGACAATCCTGCCTCTCGGTGGTGACCAGGCTTACAAGGGTTTTGGACTGGCCTTCATGATCGAGGTGCTGGCCGGAGGGTTTTCTGGTGGTCAATGTGCACTTCCCAATCCACCTCCTCCGCTCGGAAATTGCGTCGTGTTCTGGGTCATGAATCCTGAATTCTTCGGTGGCACCCAACATCTACTGGGTGAAGTTGGACAACTGGAAACATACGTGCGAGACGTACCGCGAATTGATGGCGTCAATGAAGTGACGCTACCAGGCGATCCTGAGCGGCGAACTCTTGCGAGTCGAAGTGCAACCGGAATCCCGCTTGATGACGGAAACTGGAAAGCCCTTGTTGACCTCGCAGTGCAGCTCAATGTCCCCGTACCAGCCTTCTAAGAAGCTTTGAACAATATCCAGTGAGAGTTTTCCAACATGTCCAATACCTATGCCGAAGAACTGAAAGTTGGTCTGACTGCCGTCAGAATGGCAGCCAAAATTTGTCGAGTTGTTCAAGCCGCCATCACGCCTGAAGTCCTCGACAAGAAAGACAACAGCCCGGTCACCGTTGCCGACTTTGCCAGCCAGGCGGTTGTCTGCCATGCGATCGGTGAGGCGTTTCCTGACGATCCCGTCATCGCAGAAGAAGATTCTCTTGCGCTGCATCAACCCGAGAATGAACACTTTCTTCGCGAGATTCATCAGCTTATTTGCGATCACTATCGCGAAGCGTTTCCCGACGAAATTCGGAATTGGATCGATCGAGGGGGGGCTAAGAATTACTCGGCACGTTTCTGGACACTCGACCCAATCGATGGAACCAAAGGGTTTCTTCGTCGAGACCAGTACGCAATTTCACTTGCGCTGATCATCGACGGTCAGATTAAGATTGGAATTCTCGGGTGTCCCAACCTGGGAACTCGAAATCAAAGTGGCGATTCATTGTTTTACGCAATTTTGGGGCAAGGAGCCTTTGCACTTCGGTTAGATGCCGATTCTGAACCCAGAAGAATTCATGTCACAGAAATGACGGACCCCACTCTGGCTCGATTTTGTGAATCGTTTGAGTCTAGCCACAGTTCTCATAACGAATCTGCGATAATCGCAGAAACGCTTGGGATCAAAGCGGGACCGGTTCGAATGGACAGTCAGGCCAAGTATGCAATGGTGGCTGCCGGAGAAGCGGACGTTTACCTTCGCCTACCCGCCAAGACAGGCTATTTCGAAAAGATCTGGGATCACGCGGGAGGAGTTCTGATCGTTACTGAAGCAGGTGGTACCGTGACAGACCTCCAAGGGAAACTTCTTGACTTCTCTAAAGGTCATGAATTGCGGGAAAATCGCGGGATTATCGTGACGAATGGCCCGCTTCACGCTGCAATTCTTGGGACAGCTCAATCAGTGACTTCGGAATCGGCAGCGCTGAAATAAAACTTGGAAGTCCTGTTTTTGCGGTGTGAATGGCAGCGCCGTGAAGGGGTTTTATGAACTCACTTTGATAGGTGCCACGGAATCGGAGTCCTCTCCGACGTAGTGGATTAGCGTTGTAAGTCGATAATCGAAGAGCACTGCTTGACCGTGTACGGTCAAGCAGTGGCACAAGAAGTTTACAATCGTCCATTTTTTCCGACGAAAAATCCTTTTTCTATCATTACGACCAGAGATTCCCAAGGCAAATTCAACATGTGGCTTTCAAGATTGGATTTGATTGCCTTTGGGAAATTCACCGATGTACGGTTAACCCTTGGCCCTGGTTTTCATCTGGTCTACGGCCCCAACGAGGCGGGGAAGAGCACCACGCTGCGAGCCATTCGCCAGCTCTTATTTGGGTTTGACGAAAGAACCGACGACAACTTTGTTCATTCAAATCCAAATCTCCGGATCGGTGGTGTCGTATCGAATGATTCGGGTGATGAACTCGAAGTGATTCGGCGCAAGACTCGTAAGGATTCGCTTCGAGCCGGCGATGATATTGCGATCGTTGACTCTGATCGATGGACACAGTTGCTGGCTGGAATCGATGAAACGACTTTCCAACAGCGGTATGGGATTGACTACGAGCAATTGATTAAGGGAGGGCACGAGATTGCAACGGGAAGTGGCGATCTCGGCGACATTCTTTTTGCCACCGGTTCTGGCGTCACGGATCTGAACTTGGTGAAAAAGAAACTGGTGGACGATGCGGCAGAGATTTTTAAACCGCAAGGTAAGAAACAACGGTTGAATCAGTCGATCGTCTTGTTGCAGGAACAAAAGGAAAAGCTGCGTGAAAAGTTGCTGTCCGTTTCTGAATGGGAAGAGGCCGATCGCAATCGCCAGGATACGTTGCTTCGGCTCGAAGAGGTTTCAGTCAGGTTGATCAATCGGATTAGCGATCGCGATCGAAATCAACGTTGGCAACTTGCCTGGCCACTCGTTCAAGAACTGGATTCGGCTGAGAAAGCACTCGCACAACTGGGGTTAATCCCTCGGCTGGACCCCGACTTCAAGTCGAAGAGACAGGAAGCGATTCTGCTACTCAAGCAGCACAGTATTCATGAGCAGGCGGCCACCGAAACGATTCAGCAAGTTCACATCGAGCTTAAGAACCTGGCCGAGCCGCAAGGATTAATGACTCGGTCAGACGATATTTCCGGTCTTTTTACCGAATGGGGGGCTTGCCAGAAAGGGCTTATCGATCGCCTGAAGCTGGTTGAAGATCGCGATCATCATGAGGCATCGATTCGAGAATTGCTTCAGTCGATGACCGTTTCCATCGAACAAATCCCTGACACTTCAAAGATCCTCGATCGGACTTACCGAACTCGACTCGGTCAATTGGGACGACAGCAGGCTGGACTACTTCAGTCACTGGAGCAAGCAGCTCTTCTGCGAAGTCGACTTTCCGTCCAACTTCAGGAACTTCAAGGGATATTGAAAGAACTCCCCGAAGATCGTCCGCTTGACGACATTCAAAATCTTCTTCGCGCGGTGCAAAGCGAAGGTGACCTGGAAGCTCGCTTGAAGCTGGCCCGGGAAGACATCGCTGCAATCGAACATGACGCACGACAGCAGATTGATCGGTTAGGACTTGGAAACGTCTCGATCGCCAAGATCGCCTTGATAAAGATTCCCGATCCTCAACTTCTGAAACAATTGGAGGCTGGTTTTCAGGCCAATCACGCCGAGCAGTCCGTGCTTCACTCGCGGTTGTCCGAACTCGACAAGGAACAACAGCAACTTTGCCGGACAATCGAAAAACTCCGGAACGAATTTCAACTTCCGTCGGAAATGGATTTGGAAGACGCTCGAAACCGGCGGGCCGAGATTTGGTCCGAAATCCGAAAGACCTTGGAGAAGAAGGGCATACCTGACAGTCGAATCCTCGACGATTTCGAGAATTCTACCTTTGAAGCGGACGCGATTGCCGACCGGCTGAGAAGCGAAGCGGATCGAGTTGCTCAACTGTCTGAAGAACTCGCCGATCTCGAAACTAACAACGCGAGACAGCATGAAGTGACAATCCGCATTGCAGAACTGGAAGCCGATCGGATTACGCTCGAAAAGCGATGGAAGCTGGAGTGGCAGGAAGTCGGTCCGAATGCACCGTTGCCGGGCGAAACGCAGACCTGGATTGTTCAGCGTGAAACTCTACTCCAAAATGACATGCGCATCTGGAGATGTGAGCAGGAAGCAAAGGACCTTTCCGAGCGTATTCAAGAAAACGTTGAAAAACTCAGACACCTCTTGGAAATTGAACCAGCTTCAGGAAACGACGCGCCTCTGAAAGAGCTGATATCAAGAACCGAAGGCCTACTGAAAAATGAGGAATCCGCACAGCGACGCCGCAGGGAAACGATCGAAGCGGTTACGCGGGTAACAGGAGAACTTGCTGAATCAACGGATCGATTGGCATCCGCAGAAAAGGATTTAGCCAAATGGAAATCCGACTGGGCCGGAGTGATGTCTGAATTGGGGCTTGCTTCCGATTCATCACCTGATGCTGCGGCAAGCTTCGTCGAAGCGTTGGTCGAACTGACGGAACATCAACGCCATGTCCAGCAACTTCAAGGACGGATTTCCGGCATTGATGCTGACGCCCAGCGATTGGGGGCGAGGGTTGCTGCATTGTGTCAGGAAGTTGCGCCAGATCTTATTAACATTGAAGTAAGCCAAGCGGTCGCGAAGCTTCGCGACCGAATGATCGATGGCCAACGAGTCGATGCCGTCCGAAGCAAGTCACTCGCAAAAAAGTCACAGGCCGAACAACAATTGAAGCTCGCCCAAGAGTCGCGTGAATCGGGAAAACGATTGATTGAGCAACTTTGCCAATCTGCAAACATCTCGCGTCCCGAAATGGAACGGATTTCCGGTGAGGGCAATAAGACGCTAGATCAGCTGTTTCTGGAATTGGAGACGGTCGAGCGACGGTCCAACGATCGCGATGAACTTGAACAGAAACGGGAACGCATTCGTGTTCGACTGACTGAGTTGGCCAGTGGTGATCCGCTAAAACATTTTGTCGAACATGCCTGCCAGCAATCGCTTGAATCTTTAATAGAACAAGTCCGTACGCTGGAGTTGGAAATCAATCGATTGACGGTTGAACGCGACATATTGAATCAGCAACTGGGCGGAATCCAGGAGAAATTACGCCAGATGGATGGAGGGGAAGAGGCTGCTTTCGCCGAAGAATTGCGGCAACAGACGCTGGCGCAGATTCGTTCCGATGCGGACGCCTACGTCCGTCTTAAACTAGCAAGCTGCATTTTGCATTCTTCGATCGAGCGATATCGCGAAAGAACTCGTGGACCCATTCTCGCGATCGCGAGTGAATTGTTCCGTGAACTGACTCTCGGGTCGTTTGACGGATTGCGTGTCGAAGAAGACGACAATTATCGTCCGGTACTTGTCGGAATCCGACCGGGAAGTCGCGATGGCGTTACCGTCAATGGAATGAGCGAAGGAACGTGCGATCAACTCTATCTGGCCCTGAGGTTGGCCACGTTGCAGCTTGAGACCGCACCTCGAAACGGATTACCGTTAATTGTCGATGACATCTTGATTCAGTTCGACGACGCTCGCGCAGCAGCAGCGTTACGCATTCTGGCGCGCCTTGGTCAGCAACGACAGGTCATCTTCTTCACGCATCACGAACACCTGCTCGATATCGCCAGTCAAGAGTTGTCGAGTGGTTATACTGCTCACCGATTAGTCATTTAGATGGACTACGGGGTGCCACGGTTTTACCGTCTTCGGTAAGGCCGTGCTCTTCAGAGATCGTATCAAACCATGAAGCCACGGCTTTGTCGAAGACTCCAAAACCGTGGCACCCCGTTTTGGGATCACTGTGACGTTGATACGTCTCGACAGTATTCACTGGCCACAATTTCGCCGTTCCATCAGGCCAGCCTCGCCATCCCATCGTGTGCGGAGCTCTTCGATTCAACTTATTGCAAAATCATCGTCCGTAATTCGACGAGCGCCGGTGTCAGATTGCTAGAAATCCGGCCCATCGCCTGTCGATCTTCGGTCTGGCATTTCAGAAGATAATCGTAAACTCGACGCCATGTTTCATAGAGTTCGGTAATTTCACCTTTGAGCTCGGCATGCGGCTTTCCTGTAACAATATCATCGTGAAGTCGAGCAGCTCGGTCCGTGAGATCCCCCGCGTCCTGCAAACAATCTTGCGTAAACGAGTGCCGTTCGACTTCAAGCCATCGTTTGGTGGTCGCTTCAATTTGCTCAGTGAAATTCTGAATTGAAGCGGCTAGTTCTTCCGCCGTCCTGCTATCGAAATCATCTCGCTGAAGGTGCAGTGAAGATCTCAAAGCACTCACCGTCTGACTGATTCGACTCAAAACGGATACCGCTTTGTCGCTATCAACGTCTCGATAGACATCAATGAACGCTCGCTCTGCAACTTCGATCCGTCGAAACGCTTCAATGATTTCGGCTTGTTCCTGGCTACGTTTCACAACGTCCGTGAATTGAGCACAGGCAACGTAGAACGAATCGGCCGACGAAAGTGCCAGCTTGGACTTTGGCAAATGCATCACCAGAATCAATGGCGTCCGTTCCAGAAATTCATCGATATCCTTTTTCAGTGTGGTCGCCAGGTGAGCAAACTGAGACTGATCCATTTTCTGTGGCAACAGCAGCAGTTGATGAATCTCGCTGACGGAAGCGGAAACGCGTCGGATACCGCGTTCGATGTTGCGATCGTCTTCACCTCGCAATTTGACGACAAGGGGTGACCAGATCGATTCGAACTGTTTGTATTCTTCGACAATCACATTGGCGTCCGATCGTTCATCTCGAATGATGGCGATCAGATTCAACACGACCTGCCGGAGTCGACTTACCAGGCGCCGATAGACTTGTGCGTCCTGTCCGCTACCGAGTTCTGCGGCGATGTCTTCCTGCAGGTTCTGCAAATCACCTGCCAGACTTGCCGCCTTGAGATACAACTGACGGCGGTCAAGCTGAGGCTGAATCCCGATCAATTGCCGAATGCGATGATCAGCGTCGTTGACTCCTTTTACCAGATCCAGTGTCTCGCTGGTTACGCCACGGAGGCTTTCAAGACGATAGGCCAATTCGCGCCAGTCAGCGTCCAATTGTTTAAGCTGCTCGAGGTTCGTTTGATCAACACCGTATTTTTCAGAATACTTGTTAACGCTTACCGCCGTCCCGCTGAGCCGCAGTGCCTCGGTATAACTTTGACGTAGTCCAGGAACTTCACTGATCTGCTCATTCAAGGCATAGGTCAGTTGAGTGAGATTATCAGAAAAGACGCGAATCAATGGTCGGAGCGTTTTTCCGTCAACTGGACCGACATCCCCATGAGCTTGATCTCCCGGTTGATGTGGAACATGGAATTCGTTGTCCAACGAGTTACTGTAATCATCAATAAACCCGCGAGTCCGGTCGCGCGTATGAGAGGCTCGAGTGACAGGAGTTCCCTGAGAAAACACCAGACTGTTATCGACAAGAATTGAACCGGCCAGCGTGCAAATTAAGGCGAGCGATGGGAATAGAGAAATCCAACCTCGCTGATGTGAGTATCCTTGAATGGACATATCTCCAGAATTCCTTTCTGAAACGAGCACAATCCAATGTGCGAATGAACTCGACGTGCCATCGCATTGTGCGAAGACTAGCCAAATCTGCCGATTGCTCCAAGATGAAATTGGACAGAGAAGTTGTCACATTTGGTAGAATGGGCTTTAGCCCGCACAAGTTGTTGTGGCGCACGGGCTGAAGCCCATGCTACGTTTTTTAACATCGATTTTTGACCAAGGATGAAAGAACGCAGCTGCAAAAAGCAAGTCGCAGTCGGCATCAGATCATCATTCGCTTAAGTGTCGCTAAGTTTTCGACGGAGTCAAAAATGGCCCGAATCGGAATTCGAAAGCCCGCGACGATTCGGCTGGCGAGTTCCCCGGAACCCGATTTGAGCAACACTCGAAATGCCCTGTTCTCTACGACGTATTGCTCAACGACTTCAGTTTCCGCATCGACGATCCAATATTCACCGACTCCGTGTGCTTCGAAATCCTCGAATTCATGGAAGCCAGATGAACTCAATGCACCACTCAACAATCAGCCTCGCTCTCCCGTTGGGTTGCGAGCTATGCTTGAGCTGGGACGTTACTTGGTCCAAGAATAATCCGTTGCGAGTTCCGCCATGTTGATTGGATATGTCAGTGACGAACGGTATGTGGCCCTGGTCGATGTTGCGTTGGAGTTTGTGAATTCGATCGGCGAATCGTGGGAGGCGAGGTCTCGTGCTACTGGGGCTGTTTATCTTGATGCGCCACCGGGAAACTATACAGTGACGCTTCAAAGGCTCGGATACGGTGCGAAACGAAGTCATGTGACGTTGCCGACCCCAGGACCACATCATTTCCGATTGCTAAGCGATGGTCTCAGTGGATATGTCTGGCCAAAGTGGGTTCGCGCTGGCGAGGCCGGCGAATTTCGAGTTCATTCTGTAGAACAGTATCACCTGGAACTGTGGCGATACGGTTGGAAACCGGAACTGGTTCGAAGCCTTGGCTGGCACGATGAGCATGGTCCTCGTGCGACCATGCAAGTCACCCCGGACGGCGATTACACCCAAACGGGAGTCGAGTGGAATCGAGTTGGGTACACGAGTCCGACTCACAAACAATTCCTTGCAGCACCAGATCAATCCGGTTTGTATTACTTTCGGATTCAAACTCCATCGGGATTGCAGTTTTCGTTTCCGTGGATCGTGGCACCGTTGCGACCGAAAGCACCGCTGGCGGTTCTTGGAAGCAATATCACCTGGAATGCGTACAACAGCTTTGGCGGACGAAGCAATTACATTCACGCGGACGAGTTGCCACCGACGCCGACCGTGAATTCTCGGTATGACCTAAAACGCTATCGTGATGCGGAATTTATGACGTGGAACTGTGAAAAATACGTTCCGCTTTCATTCGATCGGCCGGAACCCTTTAATCACATCGACTTTGAAGCACAGATCACAGATCCGATTCAAGGTCGGCAGGCGTGTCATCTGGCACCTGCGGAGTGGCGGTTGCTGGGATGGCTTGAGCATCAAAGTCTGCTGTATGACTTTTATGCGGAAACTCAACTAGATGATGGAACACTGGATCTCTCTTCATATCGAGCGCTGATTTTGTCGGTTCATCCCGAGTACTGGACGCGTCGGATGTATGATCGCGTCAAGCAGTGGGTCTTCGAAGAAGGAGGAAGGCTGCTTTATCTCGGTGGCAACGGGCTGAACTGTGAGGTTGAGATTCATGGTTCGTCGATGTCGGTTCACAACGAACAGATTACCGGACTGGATGTCGAAGGTGTCGGTGGTGAAAGCCGGCTGGCCCTTCGTCATGAATCAGAGGCGAGCTTGTTGGGTGTCGTCTTTACGCCTCCTGGTGCCATGACAGGTGCTCCTTATCTGGTAGTGGATTCCAGCCATTGGGCCTTTAGCCGGACAGGACTTCAGAACGGCAATTTGTTCGGTCTGAAGTCGCTGCATATGCGCTGCCCTGGAGGCGCATCAGGACACGAAACGGACAAGATTTCGCCCAGTTCACCGACGAATACTCGTTTGCTGGCTCAGGGGTTGAATCCCGATGAAGGAGGAGCACATCTGGTTCATTTGGAAACCCCGCACTGCGGCGGCGTGTTTTCTGTTGGTTCGATTTCGTGGGTCAGCAGCCTACCTGTTGATGAACATGTCTCACAAATTACCGAGAATGCCATTCGCCGGTTTTTGGAATGACGTTTGGCTTGCGATGTTCTATTGAACAGGGACGCAGATTCTGCCGATTGTGCCGGTCGTTGTTGGAACGGCGATTGGCGGGGCGGCATCAATTGCACGCATCTTCTTGATCGGTCTCGACGATTTAACAACAAGTTAATTGTGAAACGGCCCCGCAGCTGCGGAAAGCTGCAGAAAATGCAGGGTACCGGGCGAACTCCTTCGCACGCGTTTTGCCAATTGTGATGACTTTGTTGCTTAAGGGATTGCAGCGAAGTGATATTCAAAAACGTCGTTTCGTGGGCTGGAGAAATCCCTGATGAGCCGGTTGTCCACATCTCACAATATTCTCCGTCGGCAACTTGCAATTCCGGCATCAAAACCGATCCAACCCCAATTATCGGACTGGGTCCAGTCGATACCTGGTGTTTCCAGGATTGTCGATCGGATCGGGGTTACCGAATTTCGTCGGCGAATTTTTCACATGTCACCTGCACTCATGCCGGTCGCTCTTCCATTTCTCCCGCATCAGGACGCCTGGGGGGCACCATTACTTAGTATTCTGATGTTTTCGTCGGTCGCGGTTCTGGTGCTTGCCAAAGTATTCGGACCATTATTGGTTCGAAGCAATGAAATCAGTTGGATGGGTGCGGTTTTCGGATACATGGGGCCGGTCGTCGGAGCACTTTTGCTGTTTCCCGGACGTGCCGAATGGGGACTGATGACATTGCAGATTCTTGCTTTAGGTGACGGCTCAGCGACATTGGGCGGCCTGATGATCGGTGGGCGCCGACTTCCCTGGAATCGAAAAAAGACGTATTCGGGATTGTTTTGTTTTGCGATCGTTGGATCACTTGCTGCCTCTTACAGTTTTTGGGGTGAGGCCCGACCGGGTGTGGCGTATCCAAAGGCATTGCTGATTTGCGGCGTCGCGGCACTTTGTGCTGCAATTGTTGAATCGCTACCAATTCGTTCGAACGACAATTTTCGGGTTGGAATCACGGCGTTGACCGTCGGGATCTTGATGACTTTGTTCATGATTTAGGTGATGACTGTTTGGAATGGACGACGGATCAAAACTTCATACAGGAAGTTGTTGAAGCATGTCTGCAGGGTTCACATCGACGACATTGCCAAGTAGGACCGGTCGGCTTTCGAGCCAACCCAAAGTCACTCCTATCGGGTCGTTGCTTCCGCAGGAATTGCCGGCACGGCCATCACATGATCGCGGCACGAGCCTGGCGGAAGTCGTTCATCTGCGGAAAAATTATGGCAATCACCTGGCAGTGAAAGACGTCAGTTTCTCGCTGCAACGGGGTGAAGTTCTCGGGTTACTTGGACCAAACGGGGCCGGAAAAAGCACGACGATGATGATGCTGGCAGGGCTATTGACCCCGACCAGCGGCGATGTTTTGCTGGACGGCCGGAAATTCGATGGCCGCAATCATGATCTTCGTCGAATGTTAGGGGTGGTTCCCCAAGAATACGCGATTTATCAGGAACTGAATGCAATCGATAATCTGCTGTTCTTCGGCAAACTTTATGGCCTTCGAGGCAAGTCGCTGAAAGATCGCTGTGACGAGGTCCTCGAACAGATCGGACTTGTGGAAAGTGCCAAACGCCCCTCGGGCAACTATTCCGGCGGGATGAAGCGGCGACTCAATTTTGGTGTTGCGCTGATGCACAAGCCGTCGATCCTGATTCTTGATGAACCGACGGTCGGTGTCGATCCTCAGTCGCGATCGCATTTACTCGATTGCGTCCGACGTCAGGCGTCGGAAGGTGTCGGCATTATTTACGCCAGCCATTACATGGAAGAAATTCAGTCGATCTGTCACCGAGTCGCGATCGTTGACCATGGAGAGGTGCTTGTGGACGACACGATCCCCAATCTGATTGGGGGATCGGCTTCTGACTTGTATCTCTATGTCGATCGAACAACGGGAATTTCAGAAACTCTCGGAAACCTGGCAATCGTCGGAATAGGTAGTGACGGTGAACCGGCAGTGATCGTTCCCGGCGATGTCCCAACGACGGGTAAGTATGCTGACGTTGCCTCATTGCGGTACGGATTGGGCTCGTTGGCGCCTGAGTTGCCTCGAATATCCCCCGAACTTTCTTGGCGTTTGCAGACAGTCCTGTTCAAGCTGGGAAATCTTGGAATCGAAGTCAAGCGGATCGAGACTCAACAATCAAATCTTGAACGGCTATTCCTTCAGCTCACGGGCAAGCGATTGCGAGACTAGATACCGAGGAAATTCCTTCGCACGTGCGTCTGGTCGTGAATGACCAAACTGACGCCAATCGACGATGAAACGGAGTAAGAATTAGTTATGTCGGCCTGGCACATCACTGTTAAAGATCTTTTGCTGTTGTCACGCGATAAGCGAGCGCTCGTGCTGCTGCTCATCTTGCCGTTAATGTTCATTTCTATTGTTGGCATGTCGACGGGTCAGTTGTTGACTCGAGACGAAAACAGCGAACGATTCAAGATCGTCGTCGTCGATCTGAACAAGAGTGACACCTCGCGGGATCTTGTTACCGAGCTTGCGAAAAAAACCGAACTACTAATTACGTCCGTTCCATCAAAGGAGTCTGCTGACGATCTGGTACGAAGTGGAGACGCATCACTCATACTCATCGTTGGCCCGAAGTTTGAAGAACTTGTTGAGGATATCCGCGTCAGCGACATCTTCAATTCCAAGAACGGGCCAGCGGCTACCGGACTTGCTGCGCTCGATCTTGAGGTTGTGACAAAGCCAAATTCGGCCGGAATTGGACGGTTGCTCGAAGGGGTTGTCCGTTCGCAGGTGATTGGGTTTATTGCTCCAATTGCTGCCAGAAAGAATCCGGTCACACGGGCATGGGTTCGATCGAAAGAAGCGGATGATGAAACGACTTCAGTCGCTTCGGCTGTGACGACTCAAGAGATGTCGAAACCGAAACAGAATGCCGTCTACTTATGGGTCGTTCCCGGTTTCACCGTGATGTTTGCGTTTTTCGTCATCAGCATCATGGCCAGGTCGTTTATTATTGAACGAGATCAGGGGACATTACGACGATTGTTAATGGCCCCAATCGGTACCGTGCCCGTGTTAGTGGGTAAGACCGTCCCGTTTTATCTGACGTCGGTCCTGCAGTGCTCGTTGCTATTCTTATGCGGACGGTTGATGTTCGGGATGCCGTGGGGTTCACAGCCGGCATACCTGATACCGGTCATCCTTTGTACGTCGGCCGCTGCCACATCACTTGGGTTGCTTCTGGCCACGCTGGTCCATACTGATCAGCAGGTTTCGTCATACGGTACGACATTGATTTTGATGTTCAGCAGCATCAGTGGCTGTTTCTTTCCTCGCGAGTTTTTCCCGAAAATGATGCGTCAGATCAGTCTGTTTACGCCTCATGCCTGGTCGCTTAAGGCATTCGATGCCGTGCTGACACAGCCGATCGTCGACCCTCAATTGATCGCGACATGTTGTGGAATGTTGCTGGTTTTTACGGCCGTCTGCTTTACGACGGGCTGGTGGAGATTTCGAGCCACGGCACAAGGTTAAGTTGCTACTCTGGATTTGTCGAAACCTTTTTTCCCGATTTGTGTTTATTCATGAGATTGACAGCGGAAAATTGGTAGAATTGGCTGCGGGCCCATGCCGTAGCTAAAGAACAAACGAGTAGATCATGTCGTTTCCCATCAAAGGATTGCGTGCAACACCAGCCGCAACCTCGTCCGCAGATCGAGGATCGACGCCAGGGCGAATCCTTCTGCCTACCGAAGGACTTGAGGTCGTAACCAAGCGCTCGGCGTCGTGGAAAAAAATGATTTCCTCGATCTCGACGAGTCTGGCCTTACACGCGGCGCTGCTGTTCGTTCTAAGCTGGATCTATTTTGATTTCCCACACCAGAAAGTGTTTGAGACGATCCTCACCTTGGTCGTCGGTGACAACAAGCCATCCGGTGATGGTGTTGAGATTGATCTCGGCGACGCGACCAAACCGGCGATTCAAGATATCCAACCAATGCTCATTCCCGGGCGAGTCGATCCGGAATTGATGGCGTCGACAGACGATATTGAGCCCCCCTCGTTGATCAATCTGAATCCGAATTCGGATTCAACATCAAGTACAGATCGAATTCCCAGTGGAAAAAAGACCGACGCGGCGCAGAAAAAAGCGGGCGTGAAACGAGTTGTCGGATCAAAATTCCAGTCCGAAACTGAAACCGGAACCGGAACGAATGCCGAAGCGGAAGCACCGCCGAATGCAGATCATTTTGTAGGACGTTCATCCAAGGGGAAAGCCGCCCTTTTGAAGCGGATGGGTGGGACTGATGCGAGCGAAGCAGCAGTTGCCCGCGGACTTCTCTGGCTAAAGAACCATCAGCTTCCCGACGGGTCGTGGAACTTCAATCACATCAGCAGCCCGCAATGCGATTGCACAATGCCGGGTCGTATGACAAACAATCCTTACGCAGCTACGGCGATGGCAGTCATGGCATTTTTGGGAGCAGGCAAAACACACGAATCGGGCGAGTATCAATTGGAAGTTCGATACGGGCTCGATTTCCTGCTTGCCCAGGGAGTACGGTCAGGAAAGGGAATCTGTTACAACGGCGAATTGACAGGACCACCGACATATTACACACATGGCCTGGTGACGATTGCGATCAGCGAAGCCTACGCGATGACAGGCGACACTCGTTTGCGGCCTGCGGTTACGGGAGCGGTTGAATTCCTTGCCGATACGCAGGATTTCGGTGGAGGATGGCGCTATTTTCCTGGTCAACCGGGGGACACGTCGGTTGTTGCTTGGCAACTGATGGCGTTGAAGAGTGCTCAGTTCTCGCGAATTGCTGTACCACAGAAGGTGTTTAGTGGTGTTGACCGATTCTTGATTAGCGCGTCGTCAATGCGAGGCTCTCGGTATGCGTACCTTCCGGATCGCAGCAATTTTCCAACGCCGTCGATGACGGCGGCGGGATTGTTAAGCAAAATGTATTTGGGGGCGAAGGAAAACCACGGAGGAATGCGTGCAGGAATTCGATTTCTGGACGAACAAGGCCCCGATCCGACGGACATGTATTACAACTATTACGCCACACAGGTCTTGCATCATTGGGGTGGCCCCGAATGGGATCGATGGAACAACGTGATGCGTGAGCATTTAATCAACACCCAAATTCGCGATGGACATGCAACGGGGAGTTGGGACGTGGCTGATCGACACGGGTATGTGGGCGGGCGTGTGTACATGACCACATTGGCGTTGCTCACGCTTGAGGTCTACTACAGACACTTGCCCCTGTATCAAAAAGATCGAATCGATTTTCCGCTGATTAATCCGGCCGCTCAAGCAAACAAATAATTCGCATATCTAATCGATTTGAATTTGGATGCGACGTGGTTCCGGCTTTGAGAGACGCGGCAGAACAACTTCCAACACGCCTTGGTTTAGCTTGGCAGAAATTCGCTCGTGGTCAACTTCGTCACTGAGGATGAACGATCTCAAGAAATGGCCCACCTGGTATTCCTGGTGAATCAAACGTGCGTCACTGGGAACAGACAACGAGACTTTGCCGAACAACGATAGTTTGTTGTCTTGAATCTGAAGCTCTAAAGAATCCGTGGCAACACCAGGCAGGTCGGCTTGAAGCACCAGGCCATCAGCTGTCTCGAAAATGTCGATCGGTGGATTAAAGACAACCTCGTCGATTGGATATTCTCTTGGCGGCGGGGGTGCCGTTTCCGTGGTTCTCACAATTTCATTTGACATTTTATTTCGACTCCTCAACGCAGGTTCGACGTCGTTAAAAAGGCGTTATTGGAATTACGCAGGATTGCCATTCGTGACAGGAATCTGCCTGGGCGAAGTGGCGTTGGCTTTCGGAAGTCGAATGCAGAGAACACCGTTTGTAAACTCGGCGGCCAGTTTTTCATCCTGAATATGGTCGGGAAGTGTGAGTGAACGTTGCCAAACGCCGCGAGGACGCTCCTGTCGTCGAAAACGATCATCGGAAATTCCATCAGGGCCGGTTCGTTTACCCTTGATCGTCAATACTCCTCCCGAGATCAGTACCTCTAAGTCTTCGGGACGAGTTCCTGGAAGTTCCGCCGTCAGAAGGAATTCGTTATCCAATTCATAGACGTTAATCGGAGGATACTGGCGGCCAAACCGAATCCCGTGAAACAACGAGACCTTGGCAAGAAGTTGGTCAACTTCCCGTTCCAGATCACGAAACGGGTCCCACGAATGTCCCCAACGAAAGACTGGCATGTCATTCCCCTTACTCGTCAAAGCCCGAGAAGAAACGTTCAAATGACACGCAAACAGTGTACCATCCTCAAAAACACTCGAATGATAGCACGATTCATCGACGGATCTATCGGCGCAGATCCCATTGGGGGCTGTTTCTTAGTGAATTTTTCGCCATTTTGGCGGAAACAAACTGACGGATTTGACACAGTTCCAACTGCCAAACTGACAGAGAAAAAATCCGCTGAAGTGCTTCTGTCAAGAATCACTCCAACGGATTTTTTCGGAATCAAAACGCTACCGAGGTATGGCATGGAGCGGAAATGTCGTTACCTATTGTTCCGGCTGGGAATCGGACTCTGCAGGCGCATCAGAACTCACTTCTGGTTCGATTTCGGGTAGAAGTGGAAGTCGGTCTGGGAACCGGTGATAGGCCGGGTAAGGATGCCCGATTTGGCGGAGGGCCAGGACGAGTCCGCTTTCGGTTGCAAGAAAGATTCGGTCAGTACGATCGTTTCCCGTTCGAACGGCAAACCGACGAAGCGGAAGCGATCCGATCGTTTCACCGCTGCTTCTGGCAACCATCGTGAGATTTCCATCGGCGTCTGACGCCGCAACAGCACCGCCAGTCACGGCAACGAAATTCGTCAATTCCGGTTTCCACCAACGGCGCGCCCCAGTATTCGGGTCCAGGCAATACATACCACCCCGGTCAGGAAGCAAGTAGAGGTCGTTATCGATTGCGACGGGTCCTTTTCGAATGGGCAATCCCGACGTAAATTCCCATTTATAAGTACGCTTGAATGGGTCAACTGCACAAAACGTGAAGTCCTCAGACGCGACAAATAACACGTTGTCCAATCGCGCTAACGGAGCAACAATCGCCTGGCCAGTTTCTACCTGATACCAAAGCTTTCGGTCTGCGGCTTTTACCGTGTATAAAGAACCATCCCGACTGGCAAAATTGACGTATGGCCCCATGACGATTGGTGGCGACGTGATTTCTTTTCCAACTTTGTACATCCAGACTTGGGCTTCCAGGGACCATTGAGGAAGCCTGCGTTGCTCGTAAAGCGCGCGGATCTTTTCGAGGCTGTATGCGTAAATACTTCCATCCAGCGTACCGAAGTAGACTTGTTTGTCATCGACGGCTGGGCCAGTTGATGGTTGCCCGTGCAGAATCAAGGTCCAAAGAGTTCGACCAGTTCGTTTGTCCAAACCATACATGGTTGATCCAACAACAATCATCGCCTCGTCTTCGTTCGAGACGGCAGGGAAACTTGGTTGATCGAATTTTCCAAGCTGAACCGCCCACAATTGTTGTCCGGTTTCCGCATCAAATGCCGTTGTAACTCCGGACGAAGCCTGCACGTAGACCATGTCTTCGTCGATGGAAACGTGTTTGATCTTATCGCGATGCGGGTTAATCACGGCCTGTGCCCACCATGCGCGTTCCAGGCCGATCCGGCTGAGTTGCTGGTGCGTTGTTAGTGGGGGATCCCCTTTCAATTGCGCAAAGACGGGTGCATCGAGACAGACCCAAATCAACGCGACAACGCTCAGCACTCGCAGGCAACTCTTCATTTCATCGCTCTCTTCGCACTGGATTAACTTTGTCTGCTACGATCTGTGGCCGTTGGAAAGATCGCATGTGACACGATAAGCATCTTTGCGTCGACAGACTCGCTGGTGATAAGTGAGTTCCGATTCCAGCTTCGGCGTGTCGCGCATCATCGCGTTTGTTTACCTATCTTACCGAGTCGTTGGAACCGCTCGCCAGTGTCAGTTTTTGAAGATTTCTGGCGATAGACATTATGCTGTTGCGGTCATGAATTGCGAGGAGATAGAATTCACTCGTCTGGTTTCGTCTTTTTTTGCAAAAACTTTGGGCAAATCGCTGGAGTTTAAACGGCATTCCCGTTGTATTCCTGCTTTCTGGGAATTTCCCGATTTACGATTCTATACCGCCTGGAGGTGGGTCGTGAGCAATCTTTTACGAATGCTACTGGCGACTTTCGCTTGTGGAAATCACAGGTCAACGGATCATCGTCTTTTTGTTTTACTTCTTGTTTCGATCCTGCCATTCCCTCAATTGGCAACGGCTGATCTGGTCAAGCTGATCAATGGTGGTGAACTGCGTGGAAAAATCATCGCGTCGAACGATTCAAAACAGAAAATTCGCATCGAAACGATGACTGGTGCCACGGTGGTTGTCGACCGTTCTAACGTCCAATTTGTTACACCCCGCTCGCTCGCGGTGGAAGAATATGAGACCAAATCACGATGTCTCGAAGAAACAGCGGATGCGCATTGGGATCTTGCCGAATGGTGTCGGCAGCGAGGCTTGGCCAAGCAGCGTGAAATGCACTTGCGTCGGGTTACGGAGCTTGCTCCTGATCATGAAAAAGCCCAGTCGATACTCGGACGTGTCTGGCACCAGGGAGGCTGGATTGATCGTGACGAATTAATGGCTTCGCAGGGTTACGTGAAATACAAGAATAAGTACATCACCCCTCAAGAGTTGGAAGTCATCGAGAATACGAAAGATGAACTTGATCGGGAACGGTCCTGGTTTCAGAAGATTCGACTTTGGCATGGCTGGCTCGATGGCCAGCATGAAAATCGCAGGTCTCAGGCGATGACGTCGCTGAATTCCGTCGACGACCCGAACGCGGCGCCTGCGATTATGAAATTTCTCGCAACGGATTCGCGGACACCAATTCGCGAGCTAGCGGTGTCGATTCTGGTCAAGATTTCAGGATCGAAGTCGATCACGGGCCTCGTGAAATTAGCATTGTTTGATGAAGCGCCGGAAATTCGAACTTCAGCGTTGAATGGGATTGGAAATGCTCACTATGAACGCGCCCAAAAGGCATTTGTCACGGCGTTGAAAAATGAATCCAACACGGTTGTTTGCCGAGCCGCAATGGCACTGGGGCAGATCGGGGATAAAGAAGCGGTAAAGCCGTTGATCGAAGCCTTAGTGACCGTACATCAATATCAGGTTGCGATGGATCTCCCCAACAATCAGACGTACAGCTTTAGTTCGGACGGAAGCTTTTCATCAAATTCACCTGCTGTTCCACCAGGTGTCATGGCCGCCGTGCGCACGGGGCAATTGCTACCTCCTGTTTTTGCCACACCAAGCGATGCCCCCGCGCCACCAAAGAAGACCGTGACGATTCGGATCGAGCATTATAATGCCGACACGTTGGCGGCCCTGGGAAAACTGACACAACAGAATTTCGGGTACGACAAAAGGACTTGGCAGCTCTGGTGGGCGGCAGAAAAGAATGCGGGCGGGACGTCAAAGGGCAAAGGATGAAAGTTGGAAGAATTGAACGCTGACCGGTTCGTCGGTTTTTGACGATTCTACGCAGCCATGTCGAATTCCAGCTTTTTTGAAAGCCTTGTGTTAATCGTTGCAGCCGGAAGGGTTGATCGGAGAATCAGGTTTCCGTTCCTCTCTTGAAATTTCGCTCAGCGGCATTCTCTGCCGCGGACGATAAATCTCTTGGAATGAAGTTCAACACTTTTCCGTATCGATTTTCCGTTGAGATGGATGTTGCAATCATGGCTGCCCGCGTTGCGTTATTAATTCTTGTGACCGGCCTGTTTGCAGCGCTATGGTCGGGAGACCGTCCTGATCAGTTGCCGCAAGTTCGCCAGCCATCAAAGCAAATATTCCGTCAGGATTACGACCGCGAACCGATTCTTAACCAATCGTTATCCGGTCGTCCGGTCGTCACACCGCTTCCCATCGGAATCTCCGCAGGAACGTATTTGGTGGCTGATCAATTCGGCGGCACTCGCATTCGAGTCGTTTTGAGGAACGATATTTCACCGGTCGCGGATGCCTCAGAAACTGAATCGAAAAGCCATTACTCGGTCGAGTCGCCACACGGTCGCTGGCATTATATTCGAATTGAATCTGCGACCGCAGGGAATCAAGCCGCAGTCCCTGAATCACGGCAGAGTCGTTGATTTGATTGAGGCAGGAAGTCCCATTTCAATCGTTGGAAACGCCAGCACCCAATTGAGTTGTTCTCGCAGTTTTTTGTTGGAGCAACGTTTATTCAGCCCGCCAGAGCCGCGAGCGCTTGCTTCGTCTGGTTTGAAAATCGGTGCAGGGCCACCGACGAGTTCAGCGAGCAAGCCGTAATATTCGCTCCTCAAGACTGGTCGATCATCGGCAACAACGTACGTTTCGAATGGCGACCCAATCTTCTCGCATGCAAGAACTGCGGACACGGCATCGTCCACATGAATCAGATTCAGCCACGAATCTCCTCGGCCAGCGACCGACATCCCCGCCTTAATCGATTCGACACGGGATAAAAGCCGTTCGGGGCCGTAGATCCCGGCGAATCTTAAGACAGTGGCACCAGGTGTGTCACGATTCGGAAAATATTCCCAAACCAGCCTTTCGGCCTCAATGCAATTCCGACCTCCAGGTTGGGTTGGATTGCATTCCGAGCTTTCATCCACCCATTCCCCTAATGATTGCCCAAAGACACTCGTACTGGAAATATAGATAAATCGAGTGAAGCGGCTGTTAATCCTCGAAAGAACATTTCTCAGCCCACCACACGTCACCTCTTCACGACTTCGACCTGAATGTTGGTCAAATCCTACTGCATAGAGAACCACGTCAACCACCGGCAACAGAGCTATCGAATCGACATTACAGATGTCGGCGACGATTGGTTGAATTCCAGATTGACGAAACAAATCTGCGTTTTTTTGAGTTCGAGTGACGGCGAATACTTCATGTCCCGCCCCAATCCACGCTGAGGCAACGCGCCGTCCAACGTATCCACAACCAAAAATTAAAAACTGCATTGACCAACTTTCCGTTGCCGTTTCACGACTTACAAGCCTTGAAGTGGCGTGCTGCGGACAAAAACTTTTTGACTTGAAGATTCGGGTAATTCCAGCAAAACCGATTTCGGGAATTCATGTGGACGTTGTGTTAATCGATTTGGGGCTGAATTGCAGTTGCTGGCCATCATTCTATAATCCGATTGATGAATCACGAAGCGTAGAAAACTTGGGTCTACAATCGGTGAGAGAATGCTCAACGGAATTTCCGGGCGGTGCCGGATTTCGTTGCTCGTCGATATTTGGCCTGTTCGACAAACTCGGTAGCTGCCGCAGGGAGTGACAACGTGACGGACTCGACTGCCCAGTGTAAACGTGGGCTGCTTGGTTGCCTGGGACTTAACTGGTTTTTTCGACTACTGTCGTCTTCGATCGGACAGAAGTTCGTGATGGGGGTCACGGGATTGCTGCTATGCGGCTTTCTTGTAACACATTTGGCAGGCAATTTGTTGCTGTTCGCTGGTGCTAAGCCGTTCAACGAATACGCTCACGCGCTCCACTCGCAGTGGGAGTTAGTCGCTGTTGCCGAATTGGGTCTGGTCGTTCTTTTCCTGGCACATGTTTATCTGGCCGTAACGACAACGATTGGAAATTACCGAGCTCGTCGCGAATTTTACGTTCTCAAACAATCAAAGGTACCTGGTCGAATTATCGGTGCCAACACGTGGATGTTTGCTTCTGGCTCAGTCGTTCTCGGATTTGTGATCCTTCATCTCATCGATTTGCGAATGGGTCTTCGACGCTCGTTGCACTATTTCCCCGATCCAGAGGCGTTCGAAGCACCCTTCCACAACACGATGGCTGCGTTGAGTGATCCAATCAGCCGTGTTGTTTATTTTGTGGGTGCGATCATTCTTGGAGTTCATCTGTCACACGGGTTTGCCAGTGCGTTTCAATCACTTGGGTTAAACCATCCGAAATATACTCCTTTGATTAAGATCATTGGAAAGATCTTTGGCGTCATCATCGCAATCGGGTTCGCGAGTATCGTTGTTTTCGTACCAGGGATGTGGCGATAGCCGTGGGAATAGAGTCAAGCTGTTCTCAAGCGAAATTGAGAACCAATAGAAATCGTGAGATGAAAAATCGATCCGCGAATTCCGTCGAATTCTTCTGCGTGTTTTGTTGAAGAAATGAAAATATTCGAGTGGAATACGGTGCGCGATTTGATTTCTTCGAGTCAAAACATTTGGATCTGTAAGGGGAAAAAATGGTAACCGTCGCTGACACCCCGTTGGACGGACGTTGTCCAGACGGCAATATTGCCAGCCGCTGGGATCAACGGAAGCGAGATCTAAAACTCGTCGCTCCGAATAACAAACGAAAATACACTGTCATCGTTGTGGGAACCGGACTTGCCGGCGGTTCCGCCGCAGCGTCGCTCGCCGAGCTGGGTTACAATGTCCTCTCGTTTTGTATTCAAGATTCGCCGCGTCGTGCCCACAGCATTGCCGCTCAGGGGGGCATCAATGCGGCCAAGAACTACCAGAACGACGGTGATTCTGTCTGGCGGTTATTTTACGATACGGTGAAGGGGGGCGAGTGGCGAGCTCGTGAATCCAACGTCTATCGGTTGGCAACGCTCAGTACCTCGATCATTGATCAATGTGTTGCACAAGGGGTTCCCTTTGCACGTGAGTATGGCGGAACGCTGGCGAATCGTTCGTTTGGCGGCGCCCAAGTCTCGCGTACGTTCTACTGTGGCGGACAAACTGGTCAGCAGCTGTTGCTCGGTGCTTATCAGGCAATGATGCGTCAAGTCAGCGGAGGCGGGATCAAGCTATTCACACGACGAGAAATGCTTGATCTCGTTGTCGTGGACGGGATTGCTCGCGGAATCGTGACTCGGGATCTGGTGACTGGCAAGTACGAAACGTTTGTCAGCGATGCCGTCGTTCTCTGTACGGGCGGGTATGGAAACGCCTATTACCTTTCGACGATGGCGAAAACATGCAATGTGACCGCCGCATGGCGCTGCCACAAACGCGGTGCCTACTTCGCCAATCCTTGTTTTACGCAGATTCACCCAACGTGTATTCCGGTCAGCGGCGATCATCAATCCAAGCTGACGTTAATGAGTGAAAGCCTCAGAAACGATGGACGCGTCTGGGTTCCAAAAACCAAGGGAGATACTCGTTCGCCGGATCAGATTCCTGAAGACGAACGCGATTATTATCTGGAACGGCGCTACCCGTCATACGGCAACCTGGCTCCCCGCGATGTCTCTTCACGAGCCGCAAAAGAGCGTTGTGATGCCGGCTTTGGAGTTGGTCAATCCGGAATGTCCGTCTATCTCGATTTCTCGAAAGCAATCAAAGAAGACGGCGAATCGGTCATTCGCGAAAAGTATGGCAACTTGTTCCACATGTACGAGCGGATCACGGACGAAAATCCGTATAAGGTGCCGATGCGAATCTACCCGGCCGTGCATTACACGATGGGAGGATTGTGGGTCGACTACAATCTGCAAAGTAACCTTCCCGGACTCTATGTACTGGGCGAAGCGAATTTCTCGGATCACGGAGCCAATCGACTGGGAGCCAGCGCGCTCATGCAGGGACTGGCTGACGGCTATTTTGTGATCCCTTATACTGTCGGTGACCATATTGCGACGCGCAAAGTTAAGCCGATCACTGCAGATCGCCCCGAGTTCCATGACGCACTCGAATCAGCGAAATCTCGAACCACAGCAATCCTGAATGTTAATGGAACTCACAGTACGGAACATTTCCACCGTGCCCTCGGAAAGATCATGTGGGACCATGTCGGGATGGCTCGAAACGAAAAGGGGCTTTTGCATGCAATTGAACAAATCAAGACCCTTCGCGAGCAGTTCTGGCACGATGTCAAAGTGGTTGGCAGCGGCGAAACACTGAATCAAAACCTCGAACATGCTGGTCGCGTTGCTGATTTTCTTGAGTTTGCCGAGTTGCTGGCTCGTGACGCTCTTCATCGCGATGAATCGTGCGGAGGCCATTTCCGTGAAGAACATCAAACCGATGAAGGGGAATGTGATCGCAACGACGCCGACTTCAGCTACGTTGCCGCATGGCAATTCAAAGGTGTTGGCACTGACTCAATCCTTCATAAAGAACCGCTGACGTTTGTCGACGCCCCTTTCGGTGTCCGAAGCTACAAATAGCCTTTTGTCTTGCGACCTCAATTCGAGCCGCGGAGAATATCCAGACCATGAACCACGCTGCTTCAAAGAACTTGAATCTCACCCTAAAGATCTGGCGACAGGCCGGACCCAAACAAGCTGGTGGATTAAAGACATATCAAGTCAGCGGCATCTCGACCGACATGTCGTTTCTTGAGATGCTCGACGTCTTGAATGAGCAATTGATCGCCTCGGGTGAAGAACCTGTTGCCTTCGATCACGATTGCCGTGAAGGTATCTGTGGAACCTGCGGTGTTGTCATCAACGGTCAAGCACATGGACCCGATTCTGGAACGACGACATGTCAATTGCACATGCGACGCTTCAAAGACGGTGATACGATTGTGATTGAACCCTGGCTTGCCAAGGCGTTTCCGATTGTTCGCGATCTGATTGTTGACCGCTCAGCGTTCGATCGAATCATCCAGGCAGGCGGTTTTGTTTCCGTGAATACCGGAAATGCGCCGGAAGCCAATACGACACTTGTCCCCCATCATGTCCAACAGGATGCGATGAGTGCCGCCGCCTGCATCGGATGCGGAGCGTGCGTGGCCTCATGTAAAAATGCGTCGGCAATGTTGTTTGTTTCCGCGAAAGTCTCACACCTTGCGAGTATACCTCAGGGACAGGGTGAACGGAGCAAGCGAGTGTTGAACATGGTTGCGACGATGGATGCCGAACACTTTGGGAATTGCACGAACACCGGCGAATGCGAAGCGGCGTGTCCCGCCAAGATTAATCTGACAAACATCGCTCAGCTTAATCGAGAGTATTTAAAGGCTTCGCTGTTCTCAAAAGAATGATGCTACTGACGAACGGAGTCGAGTGCCGGTGCGAATTCAAGTTGTAGCTGCCGGAGTGACTCTTTCACCGTCGCCAGGTCTCCGACGATTACGAAATTGCGAAACGAGTATTCACCGGGCCTGATTGAATCTTCTTTACTGTCAATTCGAAAAACGCAGTTCCATTTGACGACCTTTTCATTTGGGAAACGGAAGCGTCCATATCCTATGGTTTCGTATCCGCGTGAAGGTTGATCCGGTGAATAGATTCCCATTGCATGCGTCCGCTCTTTATTGGAAAGGATGACCGGGAGCGATTGCTCGCCAGGGCCATCATCAAGCGGCTCAATCGCGTCTTTTTTCGCGTCGTATTTTAGGAAGACTTCAAATTCGGGCGGCATGTATCCGGTAACGGCTTCAAACACGGCGTTTCGGTGTTGTTCACCGATTGGTAGTGCGAAAGTCACGTCATATTCAATAACGTGGGAAAGGGTGCGGTGGCCAATTCGAACGCGTTTGGTCAAAAGATGATTTGAAAGTTCGACCGAATTCTTGGCCGGATTCCCCTCCGACTTTTCATTAGGGCTAAGCCAAAATGCCATCTGGTTGGTAGTCTGCAACTCGTTTCCAATTGCAATCAGATGAAGCAACCGGCTTGTGGATTTCGGGCCGGCACCGTCTTTTCGTGATCCTGCTTCTGTTGGATTGAACGTCTCGGATGTTAACCGGAGTCCGGCATCAAAATTTGACGCCGATTGAAGTTGGCGACCATGATCAGCACTATCGATAAATTCACGACCGTTCCAAGTGAGCGAATGAATCGACCCCGCAAGTCGTTCAGTCGTTTGAATCACAATTTCGGAATTTCCAGCCCTTGCGCGAATTGTTGCATCACCTGAGGGAAGTGTTTCCGCAGAACAAGCGAACACTCCGTTCAAGCTGATGATAATCGTCAGACAAAGCGACCGCAGTCGAAAGGAAGTAAATGGCATAATCAGACCACGATCAAGAATATCGAGTGACTAAACGGACTCGATTACTTCGACTCCAATGAAGGCACAAACCTTGTTGCAGAACGTTCAGCCAGTTCCCGCGCCTGGGCGGCCGAGGTATCCAGCGAAAGAATCAGGGTCACTCTCCACGTTCCATCGGCTGGTGCCATGAATTCCCAATGGGGCATCACAGAGCAACTTTGATGGACCAATTCAAAACCACTTTCGGATTGACTGACCGTTTGAATTGGTTGCGTCCAGAAGCTGGCTGGTTGCGAGACGTCAATTGAGACATCCAGGCCAAGCCATTCATCAACAAGCCCGATTCGAGACGAGGGGGTCGTTGAATTGATTGTTTCTAACTGACCGAGGTTCGTGCCTCGGTCATTGTAGAAGTAGCGGTCGTGCGCACTCGCAGCCATCGCGGCAAAGTTGAATTCGATACCAAAGTGGATCGGCAATCCTGCTGGTAGATGTTCCAGTGCGTAACTGATTTCCAGCGAACCGGCCTGATGGGATGAAAGCGAAATGGTCTTCGTAACTTTCACTTGAAACGGTCCTAGTTTGCCCTCACGCCACATTGTCGCTTCAACGCGTTCATCCGACCGTCGAATTTTTGAGAGATAGACCCCTTCTACGAAATCGCCAATTTCTCCGTGGCCGTGCGTAAAATTCTCGTGCGTTAACCCAGGCTGTAGAAAATGGTCTACCAGGCTTTTTCGAGGCCATGCATCATATTGCAGCCTCTGGTCCAGGTCCGGTTGTTTGAATCGGACCCCGCCGTTGGGATCGACACCTCCACCGCTGTCGCTGGCGGGTTGACCCGCATGCTGACGAACGCGGTCGTGATACGGTTCCGGACGTCGGTTCAATGTTGCCAACAGGTTCGTGCGAATCTGTCGAACGTCCAGTTCGTAAAGATGTCCTCCCTTTCCGGGTGACAAGTAAGCGATCAGCCGATCTCCTGCGAGTCGAATTTCTTTTCTCGCATCGAGATTAAAATCTTCTGCCTGAATGTCGACCCAGTGACCTCTTCGACCTGAGGCACGTTCCAACAGCGTCTCAGCGGAAATCAAGCTACTGTAAATCGCGTTTCTGAGGTGAGGCAGATACAAGCCACCAAAAGCACCGTGCCAATAGGGGCAGTTGCATTGACCTCGATAAAGTTCGCGACGTGCTTCGGCAAGAAGTTGAGTTGCTGCCCCTTGCGTCGCAGTCGCCGCAACTTCCTCAAGTCGTCGACTTACTTGTACCATTCTCGCGTACATTTCATTGGCTTCGGGGTACTTCACCAGGAAGTTCCTCCAAAAACCGGCGCGAACGAACTGGCGGATCGAATGCCAGTCGTGTCTCTGTTCATTTGCCGCGATCAGGTTGCGGTAGTGCGTCTGCTTTTCGGTTGGCAACGCCCATTCGGTCATTTCCCGATAACTGGCGTCGGGTATGTAGATCCGACCAATCGGAGAGACTTGATCTACTGTCTCCGACATCGTCGTGACATGGAGCCACTGTTTATTGTCTCGGAGAGCCGAGAAAAAACGATGCAGCCAACCGTCACGGTAAACGTGGTCTTTTGAGCCCGGCCAGACTCCGAATTTCTCACCGTCATCTCCAAAAATTAAGACGGCGTTCGGGTATCGATCCGCCATATGGCGGCAGTGATTGATGAGGTCTTGCGGATCAGCGTACGGGATCAAATACCGCAATCGCTCGCCACCAGCGAACACCTTGAGAAGTCGGCCACTTTCTTCTGTCAGATAGTAACCTTGCAACTCGTCTTCGTTCAGACCTGCATTGCGAAAATGAGTATCATCCAGCAGGGTGTATTCCATTCCCGCTTCAACAATGTCACCCGCAAATGATTGTTCCCAGACTCGTTCGGGGACCCACATCCCGCGAACCCTGGTTTCAAATAAATCTTCCAGTTGTCGCTTATAGAGTTGAATCTGGCCGATTCGATCACGGCGCGGTATCGACGCCAGGATCGGTTCGTAATAGGGGCCACCGAGCAGTTCAATTTGACCTCGCTGGACGAATTCACGGATGCGGACAATGTATTCCGGGTGGTGTTTGGCAAGCCAGTCGAGCAGGCTTCCCGAAATATGCAAGACGATTGGCAACTCGGGAAAGTCCTGGAGCACATTGAGAAACGGAACATAGCTGTCCTGAAACGCCGCTTCAATCACGCCATCAAAATTGCCGACGGGCTGGTGATTGTGCAGGGTCAGAATTAACCGTACATGTCCATTCATACGTTTCACCTGTCTTTTCAATTGCCCCATGGGTTCCGCAGAGACTCATTTTCACAAGCCTGTTCCCCTTGGCAAGGGACGGGGATGCTTTGCCAACACGTTACATATCCGAAACAGCGGCCTGCGAGAATCTCATCTCAGGCGTTCTAGCCGGCAAAATTGTCATTTTTTCGGTAACCTCTATAGAAATTTGCAGAGTCGTTGAGGAATTGGCCGTGTGTGAACTCAGGTAAAAATTGCGAGTCCCACCGCGCCATGATCTACGACAAGCTCACAAAGCAAAGCCACGGCATTGGAGAATACTCCAATGCCGTGACCCCCCCGATCAGGAACGTTGTGAAAAAAACTTCGATCAATGATGTCCGCATCCACCGCTGCCACATCCGCCGCCAGCATGCATTGTGCGGCTTCGAGCGAGGGCGTCTTCGGCTTCTGGAATCCGTCCGCAGCGCTGATAAATGACGGACAATTGCGACTGGGAAAATGAATCGGTCGGATTCAGTTCGACCACTTTCTTGGCGTGCGCGATTGCTTCATCGTACTTACCAAGCTTCTGAAGCATGATGGCCAGTGCGGAGTGCGTCAGCGTATGGGTCGGTGCCAGTGCTTCGATTTCTAACAACTTTTCCACGGCACCCGGCAGGTTGCCTTTGTCTTTCAGGGCGATTGCTTCGTCGTACATTTGGTCAGGATTCGACATGCTTGAGTTTTCCTTCTGAACTGTGGTCCGTTAACTTCTCTCTCAATCATAGAGGCTTCGGGAAGGCGATCCAACCGTCGGCGCGATACCATTTTTTCATGGACAAGACCATTCTACCATCGGCAACAAAATCGTTCTCTCGCGCCGAGCTGTTATGGCTTTGGGGCGCTATCGCATTTGGCTCGATCGTCCGGCTAAGCTTCCCAGGTCGAATGGCGATCGAACATTTTGACGAGGGTGTCTACGCCTCGAATTTCTGGTTCGGGCCCGAAGACGGTTTTTCGTATCCCGCTCGATACCTGTATGCTCCGCCGCTGTTGCCGGCGGCGATTGAATGGACAATGATTATCGCGTCGTTATTCGGGATCAAGCCATCAGGATTTATCCCGATCATCCCATGTCTGGTTGCCGGCATCGTGACGATACCGTCCATGTGGTGGATTTGCCGTCGATGGTTCGGACCAGTGGCAGGATTGACCTCGGCCTGGCTGGTAGCGACGAGCGACTTTCACGCAAGCTACAGTCGCACTGCTTTGACCGATGTACCAGTCTGCCTTTTCATCCTGTGGGCTGTCTATTTTATTGAACGAGCATTGGCCGATTGCGCAACAAAAGACGTTTTTCCGAACGGACGGAACAAGCAAAACCCGAAGTTCCTGCCAGCGAATATTTCCTGGCGAAATATCGTCTTCGCCGGTGTTTTCACGGCGTTGGCGTGGTGGACGAAGTACAACGGATGGCTTCCCTTGGCGATCGGTTTCACTGGTGGGACGCTTTGGCAGCTTTTGACACCACGTAATGAGCGGCGAATTTTTCGGACACTCGGTTGTTGGGTTTTGATCGCGTCGTTCGCCGTTTTCGCCTGGTCACCAGTTTTGTGGGGGCTTCAGAAACATGGCGGGTATGCGGCTGTTGCATCAAACCATCGGCAATACGTCCTTAACTTTAATGCCCCTCGCTTTGGTTCCGCTTGGCTCGGGTCGAGTTGGCAAAACTCTGCCTGGGCACAACTTAACAACATTGGACGTTACGAAAACCCGTTAGATGTCTTCTACCATCCGTTTCAACCGCAGTCTGTTCCGGGAAACGTAATTTCATTCAATAGCCGATGGTTTTTTATCCTGGCCAAAAGTGGGCAATGGCGAATTTTGATCCCGCTGCTTCAAGGGTGGGCATTTACCTCCGTTACCCCGCTTCTTGTCCCGTTGGGAAGCCTGGTATTAAGTGCGACACTCTGTTCGATACTCATCTTCCGTTCGCCTCCATCTCAACGGCGATTGCAGTTGTGCCTGGTCGCCGCATGGTTCGCAGGTCTGACATTTTCGACACCATTTTATTATCCGTACCCGCGACTGGCTCTTCCCTGGCTCTGCTCAACCTGGATTTGCGTTGGCTTGGCTTTTCAGATATGGCTGAACCGTGCCGTTCGTAACGAAGAAAAAAATGCTTTCGGTTTAACGTCCAGTCGTTTCGCCGTTGCGCTTTCAGTTTTGGTTTTAACTTTCGTCATGCGCCTGATCTGCGGTTCCGCATACGCGTGGAGTGATCGAGCTAACGTTCAACTCGTTTCCACGAAGTTCGCCGCAGCGATCAAGAAAGAAACTGCGCTCCTGGGTTTTCCAGAAGACGAGGGGGTGGTTTACGTGCCTGGTGACCCGGCCCTGTTTTTCGGTCTCAAGGCCGCCGGTTTATCAGCAGTCGGACCAGTCCAGGGACTCGGGTTCATGCAACGGCCCCTACTTCGTCCGACGTTCGTCGCGTTCCCGTCTCGCGAGTCCTCGATGTCGGAGGATGATCGAGACATGCTCAGTTCCTGGCGATTTGAGCGAGTTGAAGGGACGCGAGAGTCACCAAGTCACATCGTAATATTTGATGATTTGCTGGTCGGCAACCGGCTGTCTTGGGATGGCCGGGAAACGAAATTGTTTCGTTTGGTGAAATGACGCAATCAAAATCTGACAGACCAATGCTGCGGCACCAATTCTGGGCACGTGAAACAGAAACATCAGCTTAGTGAGATGCTGATGACGTTCATGAATGGCGATGCGATCAATACTGGGGGTGCCACGGTTTTGGGGCCTTCGGCAAAGCTGTGTCTTCATGATTCGATAACGCACCCGAAGAGCACGGCCTTACTGAAGACGGTAAAACCGTGGCACCCATTTTCGCGTCCCAAAACTCTTAGTTCCCAGCAACACAAACATCCCAACTTCAGGTCGATTCATCATGCCAAACCGATTCTGTCTCTTCCTCTGGGCGATGAGTTCACTTGAACTGCACGATGCGTGATTCGATTCGTAAGTTCCTCTTGTCCGTTTTTCGCGGTCGCGATTACAATTAGGTTCTACCCAGCGTCTCACCTTTGTCAGTCAACTTTCGCCGCCAAGGATTGCGCGGCGGATCTGCATTTCGCCAAGGAAAGAATCATGGACGAGCAGCTTGGTCAAGAACATTCCACGCCAGAACCGTCACGACGTCGACTGGGACGTGGCTTGAACGCATTAATGGGAACCGCTTCGATCGGGGGAACCGATGAAGCGAGTGCTTCCACTCAAACCGAAATCTCCGTTGAATTGATCGAGCGAAATCCGTTTCAGCCACGGCAAGATTTTGATCAGACCGCGATCAATGAATTGGTGGATAGCATTCGCATCCACGGCGTCTTGCAGCCACTACTTGTTCGACCCGCTGGTGATGGATACCAGTTGATCGCTGGTGAACGCCGTTTGATCTCGGCTAAGAAAGCCGGCCTGAGCCAGGTTCCGTGTCGAGTTCTCAGCCTCACCGATCAGCAGGTCAGCGAAGTCGCACTCGAAGAAAACTTGAAGCGTCAGGACCTGAATGTCCTGGAAAAGGCGATCGCGTTTCAGGATTACTTGAAACGGTTTGGTTGCACGATCGAAGACTTGGCTCGGCGACTCTCGTTCGAACGTTCGACGGTCAGCAACATGCTGCGACTTTTGGAGCTTCCTGAAGCCGTGAAATCTGACCTTCGCGCAGACAAGATCAGCGCTGGACATGCCCGCGCGTTGTTGGCATTGAAGAGCGAAGAGGCTCGTGTCGAGCTTTCGCAACGAATTCAGAAAGAGACTTTGTCCGTTCGAAAGACCGAAGAAGCCGTTCGGGAGCTGATCGCTCCGAAAGATGCGGACGTCGTTCCATTCCCTACTTCGGAAGAAAATAAGGCGACTGCGGTTGTCAGTCACACATCCCATATCGCCGGACTTCAGAATCAACTTCGCGACTGGCTGGGAGCAAACGTCGAAATCAAGCTTTCGGGTAAGGCCAAGGACAAAGGCAAGATTATTATCGACTTTGGGTCAAACGACGATTTCGAGCGAATCGTGGGGAAATTGCAGCGAGCCGCATAATTCTTCCAAGATTTCGTTTCACGTGAAACAACGACATTGACGGTTTGGTCGTCGCCCCCTAAACTCTCCGTCCGCTCGGGATGTAGCTCAGCTTGGCTAGAGCGCCTGGTTTGGGACCAGGAAGTCGCAGGTTCGAATCCTGTCATCCCGACTATTTTTAAAAAACAGGAAGCCAGCTCGGGTACGAGCTGGCTTCCTGTTTTTGCGCCACACGCAGGTTGAATTAGTTCGTTTAACCGCGCCTCGAAGAGAAGCGAGTCAACCGGAGTCACTGACAAATCCGGGGTGTCATTGTTCGTTTGGGCTTTGCGTTTGTTTTTCCTGCGGTCGATCTTCTGTCAGAAAGAATGCCCAGCGACGTTCGAAGAGATCGGCTGAACGCCGATCCGCCTGCGCCGCTGGCTGCGGGTTAAACTAAAGAGGCGGTTGATTGCTTCGATCTACTCAATGTTGACGTCCGAAATCATCCGTCGTTTCACGTGAAACATTCTCGGACCAGACGTCCTGCCCGGCTGGCTTTCTATTGTGTTTACCACAAATTGCTCGATTGGCAATCCTCCAAGAACATCTGCAACGGCGTCAGCCTCGGCGTTTCCGCCATCGTGTCCCGTGTATGCCAGCGCCGTCAACACTCCACCCGGCCTTAACAATGTGACCGCTTGAAGAATTCCTTTTCGAGTGGATTCGGCATTGGTCACGACGTGCTTGTCCGCTCCTGGAAGATATCCGAGGTTAAACATCACGGCGGCGACCCTGCCGTGATACTCAAAAGGAATGACGTTTGAGAGGTCGGCATGGTCGCGGTTGACCAAAACGACGTTTTGTATTTTGGCGTCCTTGAGCCTCTGTGCCGTTTTTTCGAGAGCGCCCTCTTGAATATCGAAGGCAAAGACTGTCCCGTCGGAACCAACAAGTTCGGCGAGGAACTGCGTATCGTGCCCGTTGCCGGCCGTGGCATCGATTGCGGTTTCGCCTTCACGAACCAGTTCTCGAACGGCGTCGTGGGCCTGCATTGTCAAAGGGCGAACCTTGCCATGTTTCACGTGACGATCCGTTGTGAGGGAGTCTTCTCCGAAGGAACTCAATGAGACCTCCTGCGAAACCATTTTCGTTTTCTTATTGAGGTCAACCGCCGCGTCGACGCAGGAACCTTCGATCAACATTCGGGTCATTTGATCGGCGAAGTACGGGGCTTGAAGTACCCCCTTCGAGCCGAGTCCGTTGAAGCAAGCGAGGCGAGGCTCAGCAGGTAGACGTCCGAGAATCGGGTATTGGTTTCGATGAATCGGTCGAACACCCGCTTCATGGTTTACGATTTCAAACGGCATTCGAAGGTACGAATTCAGCTTACTTACGATTTCGTTGCGTCCTTTTTCGGTGGGGATTTTGTCCGAAGATTTCCAGTGGTAAGTCGATCCTGCTTTGAAGAGGTCCCCCGAAAAGGGTGCGAGCCAGACACCGCCGTGAATGACTCGGCTCTCTTCAAGTCCGGGAATTCGCAAGGTGAGAATCTCACCCTTCGCCGGCTTGAACTGGACGTCATGAAACCACGGGTTATGGATCGCTTCAGCCCCCTGACAAAAGATGAGTGTCTTCGCCCTGACACCGAGATTCGTGATGACAACTCCGTACTGGTCGATTTTCATATCACGGGAAACCGCGACGTCGCTGGTCAGGAATGAACCTTCTGACTCAAACGTTTTCCGAGATGCGTCCAAGTACCGGGGAACGTTGAGTTGCCCCCCGTCGGACATTTCAAAACCGCCTTGCGGATTGTCGAACCATATCTCGTCGACAAGTCGATCGGGTCGGCTAACAATCCCAAGGTATTCTCCGGCATCCTGGCGTCGTTGAAACGTTGATGCTTCGACGTCGTTGGCAAACAGTCTGACCATCGATCGTCGCTCAAAGAATTGCGTTTTGGTCTCTGTCTGCACGCGATCGTAGAAGGCGATCGCGGCTGGCCAGAATTCGTCAAACCGCCATGACTTGATCAACTTCTGCCCAGTGATCGGCGTGACGAGTCCGGCAGCGATTCTCGACGACGTAACGTGCTCCTGCCGGTCGATCACTAGAAATCGTGAACCAGCCCAACGAAGGAACCAGGCGAGAGACGTCCCTGCGATCCCCTGACCAACGATGATGAAATCGAATTCGGATTTCATTCGACGTTTCGGCTCCGTTTCACGTGGAACATACCGTTCATAATGACACTGTATCGCACGCCGCCAATCACATGAATCCAATCTGACGTTCCACGTGAAACGCGTTCGTTTTATCATCAATACCTCACGATTGATGTTTGCCAGATCGGCGATGAAACCAATTTTTGGATTACTCTGTACTCTTCAAGCGCTCGTCATCGAGAAGTTCGATCTCCCTTTCCGTCAGGTCCAGTGCCAAGCCTTCAGTCGGAATGGATTCGTTCAGCGTCCACAAAATCCCCTGAACGACCAATCTCCTGTATTCGATCCGTTCCCAGTTCTTATGAAAGTGAAGTCCTGTGAATCCGAACGATCGACCGTTGTCCTCACGTTGCCACGCCCAGGCGACGGCATGATCGGCCTCGGCGACATGGGCGTTGATCAGTAAGGTGTGTCCTTGACGGCGGACAGGAAACTTCAACGCGTAATAAAGCTCGTCGTGGACTTTGAATGGTTGAATGCCAGAATTGATTGGATGCGGTGTGGACGACGGTGATAATCGAAAGTCGTCAACTTTGTATTTTCGATCTGGTCCGCCGTGGCAGCCTCCAAACAACGACACAAAATCTGCCACAGGCTGGGACTCGCGAGTCCCCAAGCCCCAATGGAGGGCGCTCAAACCCCCTCCGCGTTTTGCGAGACGCTGAAAGGCTGCGAATCGTTCTTTGTCTTCACTGACCCATTTGGCACCTTCGGTAAGAAACAGGACCACTGCGTCAGCCCTGTCGAGAAGCTCTTTGCCGTCGCTCCAGGGATCGTCAGCTTGTTGAATGATGACCTGATATTTTCCGAAATCATTTAGGAATCGGGCAATCAACCGGATTCCTGCCATGTACTCATGAGTTGTCTTCGGGTGAGTATCCGGTCGTTGCCCCAACAGCAAGACACGCTTCGGCACCGTAATTCGGACGGGAGCATCGTCTGCCAATGAAATTAACGAACACAAAACTGAGACCATAATGAACGAAAGGGAGAATGCAAACTGGGGTCGAAACTTCATTTCACACCGTTCGAGCCGACACGAATGATAAAACAAGAGTCCTCAAGGGGAATCAAAATAACGAGATCCCCACAAGAACCAATTCCTAAAGAATACGAAACTCCAAGAAAATGTTGTACGAAATACTCCGTGGATAGCCACTAATTTAGAAAAGAGAAACGCAAATCCTTGTTTGCTGAAAAGCGAGATTGCCATGCGACTGACTTTGAGAACCCTGCTGGCCTACCTTGATGATGTGCTGGAACCTGCCGATACGAAGATTATTGGCTTGAAGATTCAAGAGAGCCCGATGGCTCAGTTATTGGTCAGCCGAATTCGCGATGTGATGCGTCGACGCAGATTGAAGGCCCCCGAAGTTTTTGGCCCCGAAATGGGGATCGATCCAAATATCGTTGCTCAGTATCTTGACACGACATTGCCGGCCGAACGATACGCGGACGTCGAACGCGTTCTGTTGGCTTCGGATGAAATGCTGGCTGAGGCGGCAGCGTGTCACCAGGTCTTGCCGGTGTGGCTGGCGAATCCAATCGAGGTTTCTGCAACCAGTCGTGAACGTCTTTACGCGCTTGGTCCCGTCGATGCATCGTCACAGCTGTCGATTTCCGGCGACCAGATTTCGGCAGCGGCAAAACTTTCCTCCGACAGAAACGCCGTACGAGGCGGGACGGTTTCCATTGGTAGTAAAAGTGCTGGGCGCGTCAACGACGCCGCGATCTCAACGGTCCCCGAATACCTCAAGCGGTCTCCCTGGTATCAGCGTTTTTTCCCCTCGGCACTCGTCGCGTTACTGGTCGTCGTGTGCATCGGCCTGCTGGCACCTGGAATCATTACGGGGCTGCGGCAAGCCAATAACGAAATTCAACGTCGCGGAGATCGGGATAGAGGGGAAACGCCGTCCGTTCCCGACGATCAACCAAACTCGAATGAATCCGTATCCAAGACAATCGAAAGCGGACTACAACCAGTTATTCCGACTGAATTACCGACGCAGGCACTTGCAGGTTCTGTTTTGAAGAAGCTTCCGGACAATCTCGACCCCGCCGCACCAAACGATGATTTCGACGAAATGCCGGTTCCAGCACCGTCACCAACCAAGACTTCCGTCACCGCTGGATCAGTTGCCGCAAGCAAGATCCAGGACAAGTCCTTAAAAGACGCGGCTGCTTCTGAACTGCCTGCCGCGTTGAATCCGGTTCCGGTCCCTCCTGAAACAATCGCCGACGTTCCAGTCGCGTACGCTTCGATGGATGGCGTTCTTCTCCATCTTGATCAGATGCAACAACGATGGTTCATGGTACCGCACCGATCCGCGATGAAACCTGGCGAAGTTCTTGCGAACATCGAGCCATTTGAAGCGGTCCTTGATTTTGAAAAAGGGAGCCTTAAGGCAACGCTGCTTAGTGAGACCGTTATCAACTTGCTGAAACCGACTGAAGTTGGAATTTCAGGCATTGACGTGCGGCGAGGACGTCTGCTCATTCAAAGCGGTCGCTCAGGTGACGATCGACCGACTCAAATTGGAATTGTTATTGGAGAAGATCTTTGGAGACTGGATTTGATTTCGAAGGATACACTATGCGGGTTGGAAGTGACCCTGCGAGAATCAACCCAGTTTGAAAAGCGTCAAGATAACCATTGGTATCAGGCGTCGCTGCACGTGCTTTCTGGATCAGTAAAGTGGACAAATCAAGCAGGCAAGTTCCAGGAAATTGGCGATCATATGACATTAAATATTTCACCCGAAAAGGACCTTCAGGTTCGTTCGAATCCGATTTCATTTACTACTGCTCCGGATTGGTGCGATAGCACGAAACGAAAGGCGTCGCCACTTCGAAAGCATCAGTCCCAGGTGCTGTTTGAGAAGGCGTTTGAACTCGATCAGCCAGTCGATGCATCTATGATTACTCTCGTAAAAAACTCCAAGTTCCCCAAGGTCGCGGAACTTGCGGCGCAATGTTTGTCAGCCACAGACAACTACAGTGCCCTGGTCGAAACTTTGGCGGAATGTCAGCATGAAGAGGCACGGTTCGCTGCACGAGACGGACTAAGACGCTGGCTGCCGGTCAATCCTGATCGTGGATTGAAGTTGATGAAAGAACTGGAACTGTTTTATCCGTCAGCCGAAGCGGATGCGATTTACCAAATGTTATGGGGGTTTTCCCGCGAAGATGTCACAAACTCAAAGTCAAATTCCTGGCTATTCATGAACTGGATGCGCAGTCCAAAACCGGAAATCCGCGAACTCGCGGATTATTGGGTGGAGCGATTGACGGGACGAAAAACCGAGTACCGCGCTCTTGGTGGAAATGCGGCGCAGCGGGAAGCACAGATTCACAGGATGGAAGAGCACATCGAAAAAAACAACGGGTTGATCAAAGCACCATGACGGGAAATCCCAGACGCGTTGTCAAGACATAACGTTCGGCGTGTGTGTCACTGCATCGGAGTCGTCGCAGACGCAGTGTCTTCACTCTTTGTTATTGGACAACTAAAGAGCGCTGGGTGACCGACGACGGTCATCAACGGGCTCTCGAAACTTTCGATTCGGCAACGCTCTATTCATTTTGCATAGGGACTCTTGAATCCTTCCGGCTTCACTGCCAGCAATGACGCATGAGCGGCAGGAAGAATTCGTTCTTCCATATTTCCCATTAGGAATTCCGAAAGTCCATGATGGCCGTGAGTCCCGATCACGAGCAGGTCGACACTGTTGGCGTCGATATAGTCGGGAATCACTGCATCAGATGAACCGTTCAGAATCTCAATTTTTACACCGTGTGGCAGCGTGCGAAAATCGGTTTGATGCAATTGATCTTTCAGTTTTTCATCTGCCGATTGTCGAAGTCTTTCTTCCGCAGCAGCAACCTTTTCTTTTGACGTTCCTAGTAAGGCAAGATAGCGTAAATCTGACTTGTCTAGCACGTGCAGCAGATGCAATCGTGCACCGATCGCCCGGGCGACGGTCACCGCGACCTTGATCGCCGGAAGACTTGCGGCACTGAGATCGGAATCGACTGCCACGTCTCGAATTTCTCGCAATTCTGCGGGCTTTACAACCCAAACAGGGCAACCCGAATATCGCATTAATTTATGAGCAGTACTGCCAAAAAGAAGCGATGCCGTCCGATACGTTGTCGGTCGAGCCCCGATAACGACCAGATCGTATGGACCCTGCACGCTTTCTTTTGCAAGTTCTTCCCAGGCCGATCCAAAGCGAATTATGCTTTCCGCAGGAATCCCATCTTTATTACAGTAGGCGACCAGTTTCGTCAAAATTGAACTGGCAATATCTTCGACCGTCTTCAAAATGTTCTCATGGTCTTGTTCAATCAACGACTGGCTTTGAGCTGATAATTCAAGCACCGAACAGAACGTAATTGTTCCACCCCAAGTTCCAGCCAGTTGCAAAGCCTCATCGACAGCCGCTTGCGTTTCATCGCTCAATTCTGACGAGGCGATTCTGTCGCCGTGATGAAGGTCAACGCCAACGAGGATGTTTTGAATTCGTGTCATATTCACAGTAGTCCCATTGAATCCGTCTGTCGGAACAGGACCAATTCAACATTCGAACTGGACCGAGACCGAACCGACACTGATCATGGAACTAATTCTGGCGAAAACCTTCCGCTCGAACAACCCGGCGTTGTTCGTTGTTTTGACTCTCATTCGGGAAACTCGTCTGTTCCGCCTGGGGTTCGGAACCGAAAGACGGCTTCTGCGAAGAATCCGGGATCGCCGCAACGGTACTGCGTGACTCCTTGATCTGCTGAATTTTCTGCCCGTCCGGAAGCTCTACTACCAACTCGACAGACCTTTGGATTCTTGAATCTGTGGGAAATCCCGTTTTGCGATCAATGCGACAGGAACCAGTGCTATGACCACCTTTGACGAGCACTTTGATGTCTGCTTCTGAATTTTGAATGGTAATCGAGTTGGGAGAACCACTGATGCGGCCAGTCAAAAGAACCTCAGCAGAATCCGTTGAGAGTTCCTTCAATACGCACCGAGTGTTCGTTGTCATCGGAATCGGTGTCTCGCACATTTGGGGTGCCAGTTCCCAAACCGTCCCTGGTTTTAGTGCAATATCAGGATGAGTCAGGTTCGAGTCGTACGGAATCAACCCGATGCTGTCGTCAATAAAACTTGCGATGTACCCTTCGCCTCTCGTGGACTCTAATTGACGTTGCAGTGCCGCCTGGTATTGCGCGGGGACATTTCTTAAGCAGCGCTGCAGAAATTCATTGAACTCCGAAACGTCGATTACTTTGTTATCTGAACCAATCCAGAATGAGAATCCGTTATTGACGAGCCCCGAATAAAGCAACGCGTCCTGAGGGACTTGATCCTGAGGTTGGTCAGAAGAGTAAACAATTCGATTGCCTTGGATGTCTTGTTCATAACGAATTCTCTGGTAGTGAGCCGAAATTTGCTTTCGACCATCCGCCAAAATATTGTCAATGACGAGTGTGATCATGAATTCCGCTCGCGACGAACTGACGTGGGTTCCCTCTTTGTCGATCTGGGTTAAACGGCGCTCAACGGTTTTTGAGAGAGGGAAGCGATCGCCAATTTTCAGTCTTACTACAACCGTCCCTTTCTTCAACGAGGTGTCTGACCATGCCTCTTTCGGCTTGTAGTCGTCCTCATCGTCCTTCAACGGCTCATCGATCTCCGCGATGTCAATGTCTTCGTCGGTCGAACCCGACTGGAAATAGCTACATCCTGATCCGCAAACGCAGAATGCAGTGAGGCTGAGAATTGTCACAAGCGTCGTCGATCGCATAACTGCCAATGACATGGCACAACCTTCCGTGGTGAAGTCTATCTGCGACGATCGCCGTAATTGATGCGCAGAAGAAAGCAAGCGGCGTTATCATCGCCATCGAAACATACCAACGGATGAATTCCGCGCGAAGACGGATCTCAACCAAACCGGTCTCTCGATTCACCGGTGCAAATCATAAAGTTCACCTTGCTGCTATTTCCCGGTACTTGCCACATCAAGTAGAATGGAATGGCACTACCCGATCTCGTGGCAGTCCAAAATGAGCTGACGATCAGGCATGACGTTCCTCGGGCCGAAAGTCGATGCAAAGTGCTTTTGAGTAACCACGGTTGGTATTGATGAGTGAACTGCTTCAGCCTCTGCCGGAAAAAGAGAAAATTGATCCGGGGATTTCGGCGCACGATCCGGACAAACGCGGAACTTTTCGAGCTTTGGTCGAAGCCTTCGTATCTTTGTTCGTCGCGGTTCTCTTATTCAGGACCTTCGCGGCAGAAGGATATATGATCTCAACCGGATCAATGGCACCGTGCCTGTTGGGTTATCATAAACGTGTGGTTTGCCCCACCTGCGGCATCACTTTTCCATTTGGAACCGCCTACGATACCGATGAAGACCCCGATGCCGACGTGAATGTCGCCGGTCGAAGCAGGGCGATCTGCCCAAATTGTGGTCAGTCGGGAATTGATATCTCTGACGTTCCTCGAAATCACGGTGATCAATTGCTTGTTAACAAACAGGCCTATCTGTACCAGTTACCCAAGCGTTGGGACGTGATTGTTTTTCGAAATCCCTCGCGCCCGACGGAAGCGTACGTCAAACGCTTAGTCGGTTTGCCAGGCGAACGGATTCAAATCGTTGGTGGCGATATTGTGATCAACGGCCAATTGGCTCGAAAGAATTATGCCGAGCAATTGGCCACTCGAATTCTCGTTCACGATCATGACCGTCGTCCATCTGGCGACGATGCCTTTCGACTTCATTGGGAGGCGGTTAACGTCGACAGCATCGATTCCGATCGATCGACAACAACGTCCTGGACTGCAAAGTCGTCTTCGTTTTCAATGCACGGTCGCAACGTTCGACGCCCCGACAAAGAGCCGATTGCCTGGGTCGAATACCACCACTGGATTCGTTCGGGCGGTATGCATGATACGACGGTACCGCTTTCGCATTGGCCGGAAGAAGTCAATTCCACAGTAATACCGACCGCAGGCCTGCGCTTCGAACCGCAGAAGGGTGAGTTCAGCGTGACGGGAGCGTTGCCCGCAAATGCCGCGCGTAAATTGCTTGACTCGACCAACGATGATGCATTTCGCAGTGCAGTTCTGGAGCTTTACGAAGCCTCACACATTGTTACGGTGTCGGACGATTATGGCTACAACCCGAGTGATGAATCTGGAGTGCCAAATCCGGTTCGAGATTTGATGTTCTCTGCGAACGTGGAAATGAAAGGAGGCGCGGGTGAGTTCGTTATCGAAATGACGAATGGAGCCATGGTTTTTGACATTGTATTCGATATCGTTCGGCGCGAAATCTGTCTGTATGCCGAGCCATTACCTGATGGGATGTCGTTAAACTCAGACTTGATGGGGGCAGGCCCAAATTCAGAACCCGTTGCCTCAGCGCTGTTGCCGGACAAGATGATGGATAAGGCTCGGCAAATTGAGGTTTCATTGATCGACAAACAGATTCTTGTTGCCATTGATGGGAACGTCATTATTGCCCCTTGGAAATTCGAAATCCCTTCCGGTGCTCAAGCGCCGCGGATCCCTGTACGGTTTGGCGGTCGCGGACTCGATATCAAAGTCAGCAAACTCAAGCTGTTTCGAGACGTCTACTACACCGACACCCGCAGCCGGCACGCAGTTAATCGGCCCTATGAATTGAGCGCCGACGAATTCTTCGTCCTTGGAGATAACAGCCCTGTTTCGCACGATAGTCGCCGATGGGAAAATCCGGTGGTCCACCGATCTCATCTTGTTGGAAAGCCATTTCTCGTTCATCTTCCTTCAAAACCCGGTAATCTTCGGATCGGAAATCGCGAACTACAACTTCGACTTCCCGACTGGGAACGAATCCGATTTTTGAGGTAACCTTTACTCGAAATGGTTCTCTGACATTTCACTTCACCCCGGATGGGTTGAAGTTCTGAGATCGCGAGAGATGATTCGGGAGGTCAACTTCAAATTCCGAGCGTAAAAATGTCTGATCATCAATCGTTATCACAAATGACCACTGCTGCATCTGAAGTCGTTTGCGATGAGCCTGCGGACTGCTGCCAGGACCATTCTTCCCATTCAGAGGCTCAACAGCGGATCGATGGTGCCGGTGAACCATGTCCGACACCGCTGGTCTGGCAAGAAATTCGCGAGCGATTTTTGCATGACAGCACACCTTGGGAAATTGTTCGCGGGCCACATCGGTTGACCGGCCGTACCTGGGGCGAGGGGCCGCCGCTCTATTTCTTAAACAATTTCGCAGCGACTGCGGAATTGTTTTCCCTCACGGCTTGGCTGCTAAAAGATCAGTTTCGTTGCGTCTTATTCGATTCGACCGCAAATGATCGACGAGCGATTGGTCGCGCCAGGCCGCTGATTTCTGATTTCGCCGACGATTTATTTGCAATTGCTGACCAACATGGTGACCAACGATTGACCGTGTATGGCGCAGGTTTTGGTGCAGCGGTTGGGTTGCAGGGGGCGATCAGCTGCTCGCAACGGATTAACCGGCTTGTGTTACAACATGGTTTCGCGTCTCGACGATTATCGCTGTTTGAGCGAATGTTAATGTCGGTCTGTCTACGTTCCCGTCAGACGCTTGATCGAATGCCCGAGCGTCGTCGGTTCCAGGCGGTGAATCATCAACCGTGGTTCCCGCCATTTGATCACTCTCGTTTCGAATTCCTGGTCGACAGCACGGGAACGTTGGTTTTACAAGATCTGGCCAGAAGAGCCTGGGCGGTCAATTCCTTTAACATCGTCTCGAAACTCAGCGAAATCGAATGCCCGGTTTTGCTACTTCGAACTGAGGGGGAGGGGCGAATGGTCGCACAATCCCAGGAAGTTCTTGAATCAAAGCTGAAAAATCATCGGACAGAGTGGATGCATTCTGCAGGTCAACATCCGTGCCTCACTCATCCACATCGAGTTGCAAAGCTCGTTAAGGCATTTTGTGGAATAGAATCGTAATGGATATCCTCGCTGTTCGCTGTTGTGAATCATCATGTTTTCTTGCGAGTCCGAGCCAAGGTTCCCGGCTCGGATTGGCAAATTCCCAACGCAAATCCTCCTTGATTGCTCGAAGCTCCATCCCACAATATGCACAATCAAACTGAGAGGGAAAAGATGTCTGCGGACCTGCCGATACCGCTTGATGTTCTTGCCGTTGGTGCTCATCCGGACGATGTTGAGATTGCTGTCGGTGGCACACTGACTAGCCTCGTCAGACAAGGATATCGTGTTGGAATTTGCGATTTGACAAATGGCGAACCGACTCCAGGTAGCCCTGGCCCGACAACGCGACTTGCCGAAGCGATCGAAGCTGCGCGAATTATGGGCGTTCACATGCGAGAAACGCTGACCCTGCCCAATCGCTGTTTGTTTGACTCCTTCGCTTCCCGGATTGCCCTCGCACGCGTGATTCGTCATTGGCGGCCACAAATTGTAATGGGGATCGCAGGAAAAACGCCCATGGCATCGCCGGACCATTGGCAGGCGATGCAAATCACGGATGCCGCTGTCTTTTATAGTCGACTCTCAAAATGGGATGACGAGTTCGCCGATTTGAAAGTTCACACGGTAAAAAAACAACTTTGGTACCCTTTGGGGCTTTCGACGCTCGACCATCCAGAAATGACGGGCCGATTTATCGTCGATATTTCTGCCACTCTGGCAACAAAGCTTGATGCGATCCGAGCCTATCAAACGCAGTTTCCACCCAGCAAAGATCGTGTTTTTCGGCTGGTCGAAAGCCAAAATCGATTTTATGGTGCCAGCGCGGGTTTCGAAGCGGGTGAAATGTTAATCAGCGCAACAACGTTGGGGATTCGGGATCTTGTGCAAACTCTCTGTCCTAACAAAACCGACTAGAGTGTCTGTGCGAATTCATTTTTGAACAACACAGGGCTTCCATTCTGTTGTAACGGTCGTAAACTCAATGTGAGTAAGAATTACATCTCCCTAAACGGCAAGGTTGGTCGATGAATCTTTGGTAAAAATCAGAGAATGACCTCATCGACAGTCAGGTAATGCATCATGAAGTTGCAAGTCGGTTGGCTGAGCATCGTCGGCAAACGTGAAAACAACGAGGACGCATACTATGTCGACTCGCGCAATCGTTTTTTTCTGGTTGCGGACGGGATGGGTGGCCAGTCTGCCGGTGAACGCGCGAGCGGGCTGGCAATGGAGTTCATCCCAAAAAAGCTACAGGACATCGATTTTGAAAAATCATCGCCCGACCAGGCGATCAAGATCATTGATGACGCCATCACGCAGGCAAATTATGAGATCATGGCGCTGGGTGAATTGGATCCTCGACTGAAGAATATGGGGACGACAATCACATTCCTCGTTAACGTCGCGGGGACCATGTTCATTGGGGGTGTTGGCGACAGTCGCGTTTATCTTCTTCGTAGCGACAAGCTTCAACAATTGACGACGGACCATTCGGTGACGCAAGCACTGATTGAAAATGGATTACTGACACCGGACGAAGCGCTTTATCATCGCTACAGGAATACGCTGTGGCGATATCTTGGATGTAAAGAAGGCGGAACGGGAACAAACCCAAAGCAAATTCGCCCGCAGGTCGGAGACCGTTTTCTCATTTGCACTGACGGTGTCACCGGTGGTGTCGACGACCCGACGCTTTCGAAAATATTGGCTGCAGGTACTGACCCTCAAACCACGGCGGAGGCAATCGTGCAGGCAGCAACAGATGGTGGTTCCAAAGATAATATTACGGGCGTTGTGATCTTCGTAGACGAAGTCTGATGTCGTGTTTTAATATTAAATGAAGGACTTGCCACTATTTTGCTCGAGATTGCATGTTAATTTCAAACGGCACCTTTTGTCTGCCGGGCGTCACTTCTTTCATATGCATGGCCGCTTCAGTCCACTCAGGCGGAACATCGCTGCGTCCGGTTTTACCAATGTGTTCGACCCACACTCGACATTCACCCACAGCAACCCCTTCGATCCGATCGCCGGGAACATACATCATCCGATAATTTCCGTTTGGGTCTGCCACCCCCACTGAGGTTCGAATTCGATCACGTTTTGCTCCATCCATATCGACCACGTTCGGAGAGAAGTAGACCATCGCGCCAGACAGCGGCTGACCATCCAGCTTGACGACTCCAGTCACATATCCCAACTTCGGAAGGTGCAACGAACCACTGTACATGCGACTAGAAACGTAATACAGAAGGAAGGAAGCAAGGATGCCACCAGCAAGAATCCCTAACCCCTTTAAGCCAAATTCACGGAAGATCTCGCCGTAATCGAAGCCTGCGTTAGCATCGATCTCGCGCTGATGTGCTTCTGCGGCTTGATTGTCTTTGATCGCCTTTTTCATCATTTTCGCTGCGGTCGCCAGATCGATTTTCTCTGGCGGCTGTCGCGTCACCGAGACGGCTGGCGTGGGTCTTGAAATCGGGCGGGGTTCGGGACGATCTTCCAAATCAATGTCCGAATCATCGGAAAGACTGAGTTCTGGATTTTCGTCGCGAAGTTCATACGCTGAGGCGACTTCCCGTGTCTCTTCCCGTGTAACAGGGGGCGGGTCGGGAATCAGGAACTTCGATGGATCAAATGCTTCGATAACCCGTGGTGGAGGTAGTGTCGGCTGGGCGCTGAAGAATTCTTTGTCGGCGGCGAATGATGATTTTTCACTGCGATGAGATTGCAGCGGAGAGGTTGCCGCTCGCACCGGTGACTGATGGACAAGTAGCAGGATTGGAGGACAATCAAGGTTGTCTTCGGTCACATGCTCATCGCCCGATCTCGTGCCGTTTTCTGAGCGAGATTCATGGTCCTGCGAATGAGCTTCCTCGCTCTGGGGAAGAAGCTCATGGTCGGGTTGAGGCATTGGTACGACAAAATTCGTTTTACATTTTGGGCAACGCCCTGATGTTCCCGCGAGTTCGTCTTTGATTTTTAGAACAGAAGCACATTCCGCACAAGTAAAACGAATCGTCATACCACTGCTTCCACAATTCCTGGCGTCCCCGACAATCACGTATTGGATACGACGAGGAGTTGAAATATTTTGGAGAAACGATCGTACTTCATTGCCATGTTGACCAACAATCACAGGGCAGCGACGAATACATTCTCAAAGCCGTTCGTTTTCAGTCGCGCCTGCAATGGAGTACCAAGTGGCAACCTCGAAAATGATCAAACCACTCTTCATCCCTGATTTTCCCGTTCGGTCAGTTTCCTGGCATACTAACGGGTATGTTGCTTGCGATATTACCCAAGTTTTGCCACGTACGCAGGTCGATATTGTGACTGAATGTTTTCACACTACCGTCCGCAAGAAGCGCAAGAACTGTCTGGTCATGCAAGCTATCGGCTTCGTCGTAATAGAGCCCGCTATGTGGGGCGATTCGGCAGCTGAAAAGTGTGGCAGGCCCACCCCAAATCCAACCATCGGAACTTCTCAAATTGGCGAAATTGGCGGCAACTGGATTTGTAAATATCCTGCGTTCAGCAACCATGATCACGTTGGATAGGCCATCTGAAACACCGCCGAAAGTCGTCGACGAATTCACACCGAATATCCCAATGTTCTGCGTAAATTGAGTATAGTTCGATGTCGTAATCGTAACTCCGGTGACAGGGTTCGTGGTGGTGTAGATCGTCGCAGCTAACTGATTTGGCAACATCGAATACGTTTGGCGATCGGTGACGTCGCTGTTATTGTCGTGGAAAGTGATACCCGACCCGCTGCACCCGGCATAATCATTTCCCCCTTTATTCCATATATATCCTGTACTCGGGTTAACTGAGTCAACTCGATCACAATAGGCAAACGTCCCTGACGCCTGCATTTGCGTCCGTCGGGTTGGGCAATAAAAGAAAGGAAGTTCGGTTCTTGGCGCGTAGAGGATGCTCGAATCATTCGCGGGAGCGCCGAGGTCACCATTTGTTCGGACGTTATCGCCGAAGAAATAGCTGTTGTAGAGCGGCGCTTGATCCAGTCCGGGAAGAATGTGCAGCATCCAACTGGTCCCCTGATATTGAAGGGAGTTTTGATTACGTGCCTGTAAAATTCTCGCTTCGCCGGGAAAGGCATACCGACCGACGTTGTCAGCCAGAAATGTACTGTTGACTTGACCCGGTGGCAGCGTTTTATGGACGTCGTGATAATTATGTAAAGCGAGTCCAATCTGCTTGAGATTATTTTGACACTGTGTACGACGGGCCGATTCACGTGCTTTCTGCACAGCCGGAAGCAAGAGTGCGACCAACATTGCGATAATCGCAATGACGACCAGAAGCTCAATCAGGGTGAAGCCCTTTTGACGTCGTCGGGATGGCATAGTGTGCTCCTCAAAATCAAAAAAGAAGTCGGAAAAGATGACCGAATTCGATTCGTTTCTGCCCGCGAAAAAACGTCGTTGGCGGCACTTGACCCGCTGAGACAAATTTTCGCCGACGGAAAACGAACATCTCTGATCGCAATCATCGTCGGGCATCCACTCATTAGTCAAGTAGAATCCTTGAGTTACGGCGGCGCGAACAATGGATTTCGAGCTGAATTTCACTTTTCGGTTTTCGAACGATATCCTTCCTGTCCCAATATGGATTCGTAAAGCCGAAAGCGGCGATGGTCGGAATGTGTCCTTGTTTTTGAGGAGTCGATTTGAATGCGAGTGGTTACCTTTGGCGAAGTGATGCTTCGAATGATGCCTCCCGGTTGGTTGCGTCTTTCGCAATCGTTGCCCGGTACGCTCGATGTCACCTTCGGCGGCGCCGAAGTAAACGTTGCCGTTTCCATCGCTCGGCAGGGAGGACACGCTGCGTACTGTACCGCGCTTCCTGACAACCCGCTGACCGACGCCTTCGCGGCCCAAATCCGATCGTTCGGAGTCGATTCCGATCTGATCCACAGAACAACAGAGGGTCGGTTCGGAATCTATTTTGTCGAGAACGGCGCGAATCAACGAGGTGGAACCGTCACGTACGATCGCAGTGGATCGTCAATCGCCCTGACACCGGCGTCTGCCTATCACTGGGACACAATCCTCAACGGGGCAACTTGGTTCCACATCACAGGGATCACTCCGTCTCTCAGTGGTTTAGCGTCCGATGCGTCACTGGTTTCTGTTAAAGAAGCGAACAGTCGCAAGATTCCCGTATCGTGTGATCTGAATTTTCGCAAAAAACTTTGGACGTGGGAACCTGGAACCAAGCCAGCGGCTCTTGCTCGAAAAACGATGGAACAATTGCTTCCACACGTGCAGGTGCTGATCGCCAACGAAGAAGACGCTGAACAAGTCTTGGGGATTCACGCTGCAGAAACAAATGTTGATGCGGGTGAGCTGAATCTTGCTGGCTATCAGCAGGTGGCGCAGCAAATTGTCGAACGATTTCCAAACATTCGTCAGGTCGCCATCACACTAAGAGAAAGTATCTCTGCCAGTCACAACAATTGGGGAGCAATGCTTTATGATGCGGAAAAACGTCAAGCCATTTTTGCCCCCACAGAAATCAACGGAGACTACTCTCCGTTTGAGATTCACAATATCGTCGACCGAGTTGGGGCGGGTGATTCGTTTGCGGGAGCTTTGATTTTCGCCCTGCAAACACCCGAGCTTTCCGATTCCCAGACGGCATTAAAATATGCCGTGGCTGCAAGTTGCCTGAAGCACAGCATTCTCGGCGACTTCAACGACGCGACCCGACCTGAAATCGAAGCCTTGATGAACGGAGGCGGTCGGGGAAGAGTAAACAGATAGCGGCACGGTCACAACACCCCATGTTGCTTCTCCGGGCTGATTACTCATTTGAAGCTTGTTCGTTGATGCGGCTCAAGGAAGCAATCGGTGGTCTCCGCGTTCGCTGGTTTCAACAGATGTCACTTTAGTTTGATCATAGTGCGTAATTCAAATTCAGGTCCGCTTCGGTAAACGTAATGTTCGTAGTTGCCCCTTGGTCCTGCAAAATCTTTTCTGCAATTTTTTGTGTCACCGGTGCCAGAATGTTGAAATGATTGGCTTTAGCAACCGGGTGAAAGGAAACTTGCGAATTACGCGAGGCCTGCTGAAGCGTTTGTAATGACTGGACATTACCGGGAGGTTGAACTCCTTCCAATACAAACGTTCGATTCGTAATAGCGTGTAACCATCGCGACGGCGTGCGGGCCTCAATTTCTGCAGGAATTCGACTATCAAAGTAAATGTATTCATCTCCGTATCCGCGGATATCATCCACGGGTCCGAACGAAAAGATGGCTCGAAATTTGTTGGTGGATTCGGCGGCCAGAAGTGCAAGTGTCCCCCCTGTGCTGTGACCGCCCAGATAAATCCGGTTGGGATCAATCGCATCCATTTTCGACAAGAAATCGGCCGCAGCCAGGACATCGTCGACTTCACCTAAGAAGCCTTCTTTGAAGCCGGGATTATCGTTCCCGCCACGTAGAGATACGTACATCGTGACGACTCCCGCTTTACGAAACGCACTTGCTGTTTGATCGTTGTTGGGAGGCGAATCTTGAAAAAAGCTGTTGTCGATCGTGTTGCAGTCGCCTCCCGAGATCCAAACGATTGCTGGATGTCGTTTGCCGTCTTGCGGAAGCGTTGTGAGATAGGCTGCTAACTTGCCGTTCGGAGTGTCATATTGGATTCGATTCGCCATGTTCGGGGGGGGCAGGTTTGCCGCAGGACCGCCACGCATATTCCGAACCAGATTTGTCTTTAATGCCTTGCGAGCGTCAGTGAGTGAACCCGTCGTCACATGAGGCGTCTTGGATGATGTCGGGTTTGGCGTCGCCCCCATTCCCGTCGGGGGAATCACTGCGGTCGTCGGAGTACTGACAGGGCCGTTAAGCAGATTGCCATCCGGACCACGAATCGAAGCGAAGAAACGGTCTCGGTCCGCACCATATCGTGACTCTTGTTTCGTCACATATTCCGCTCCGATCAATGCTCCATCGACAAGGAAAAATTGCATGAGATTCGAGATTCCCTTAATTTCGATTTTCATTTCGAAACCGGGAACAGTGCTTGTCGTGATTCGACGAGATGAAAGGACTCTCGATCCTGGCATCTTTTGAGGCGTTTTTGTCAGGATCTCAGTAAACATTAGATCAACTGCAGCTGGATTGCTTGCGAGAACCATCTTGGCAGGTTCGGGTAATGCAGCCGCCGTCAACGACATTTGGTAAGCATTTCCGTTCAATGTATAAGTCTGCGCACCGTTCATCGATTGTTGCGCGTTAAATACGGGAGTTCCCGGCATATCGATCTGAGCCAATCCCAACGGGTGTCGAAACGTCGGCCAGTTTGCAAATCGTGCCGCTGCCTTCCTGGCTTGCGCAATTGCGGGGATCAGCAAGGCGATAAAGAGCAATCCAACCATGAGACCACCAGCGATCCCCACGATTGCCAGCCAGTTGGTTCCTTTGGATTTTCCCCGCCCCGATTTCTTCTTGGTGGGTTTACTACGGGGCTTCGACTGGCGAACGGGTAATTCCTCGTCGTCAATGTCATCGTCCAGGTCGTCATCCAATCGACGACCTTTTTCCTTTGATGAAACGGCGTCATCCAACCCGCTTAGAAAGTCGTCGTCGGAATCCTTTGGTTTTTCCTCTGCCAGAAACACGGTGGAACAGGCAGGGCAACGAATCTTCTTGCCCGCAACCTCGTCCTTGACCTTCAGCTTTTTGTCGCAATTGGTACATGTGACGGTCAAACTCATCGTCGCGTTCCTCTCAGGTCAAGCTCTCAGGAATTGACTGGAAATCAGGTTTGAAGAAAGGGGCCTTCTGTATACCGTCTCCATCGTCGACAGGAAAGTGGTCGGAACCGACGAAAGACATCTAACTCAGAAGTTTGCAGATAACACACTCTACAAAGGGACTTTTAGGATCGGCTCAACCTCATGAACATCCTCAGCATCTCTGGATGCAAACTTAAGCCTTCACAGCGGCAATTTCTGCAAATGTTAGCCGTTTATTGGCTCGAAATTTTCTGCCAGACCACGAATTATCGCGTTTCCTGCGTAACTCATCTGGACGTGTTTTCCAACAAAACCAAAATCACACTCACATCAAAGATCACATCGTCACTGAATCATCCTCCTCGATTGTCTGAATCCTATTCACTCGCAAAAACGCTTGTCCCCAGGTGGAGAATCTGATCGTGAACATACTTCGGATGCTGAAGATTGCGGCCATTTTACTGGCCCTTCCGGGAATTGTTTTGCCTCAGTCTCGTGTTCTTGCGAGCGAACAAAAAGTTTCGTCGTTTACAGTGAAACTCGTTAAGCCGAATTCAATTCTCGACGCCAGACTGAACAAGGACGGGGCGTTTACTGGCCGGACGATCGAGCACGATGGAACTCCCGTCGTCGGAGCGATCGTCGTTGTCAAACGAGGACAAACTGAGATTGGCCAATCGGTCACCGATGAACATGGCAATTTCGCAGTGGGAAACCTGAAATCGGGTGTGTACGAGGTCAGTTCCGGTGCCACGACGGGAAGTTATCGATTGTGGACTGAAGGAACAGCGCCACCCTCCGCGAAACCTCATGGTCTTTTAGTGCTGGGACAAAACGGTACACGTGGCCAATATGGATTAACGGAAACGATTTTTGGTAGCAATCTTGGGCTCATTTTACTTGTCACAACCACCGCGTTATCCGCTGCGGCGCTCGCCGTGTCGATTGGAGCTGAAAATCTGGCTCACGAGGCCAAGAATATTGCAAAACAAAGTAAATCCCCTTGAAATCGCGTAGATTTTACTCAGGCAATGAATTAATCATCGATGGCAATCATCTTTCGACATTCAATTCTTGTGCCCGCGTTGTTGCCAGGACCAGCGGAAAAGATTTCGCGTGTCGACGTAGCGTGACTCGTTCGATGAACAACCCAGCACGACAATGATTAATTCATCTCCCAGATGGGTTCCCACGGAGATCAGACAAGCACCCGCCGCGTCCGTGGTTCCAGTCTTCACACCGGAATAGCCAGCGATCTTCAAAAGTTCGTTTCCGTTCTTCCAGACGACCGTTCGACTCGTTCCACCAGTTCCCAGGACTCTTACAGCGTGTTGACGAGTCTGGACGTAATCGCGAAACCGAGAATCCTGCATTACCGTGGCCGTTAGAACAACCTGGTCGGCCGCGGATGAGAGATGGGATTTGTCCGGCAATCCATGCGGGTTGGAGTAATGCGTCTGTTTCATCCCCAGTTGCTCGGCAGTTCGATTCATTTCCGCAACGAATCTTTCAACCGGCTTTTGTAAGTCGGCTGGTCCACGCTCAGCGGCGAAACGAGGTCCTGCGAATTCGGCCAACGCGACAGCAGCGTCATTTCCCGAGGGCAACATAAGACCGTAAAGTAATTCTCGCACAGCGATCCGTTCGCCCGCTTTCAAACCACATGTGCTTCCAGGGGTTCGGTCCGCGGCAGACGAGATGGAAATCACTTCATCCAGCAGCTGAGTATTCTTTTCCGCTTCCCGCAAAATTAACCATGCGGTCATCGTTTTTGTCGTACTGGCAAAATCGCGTCGCTCGTCACCCTTTTCATGCCACAGAATCTTGCCCGTTTTCGCTTCACCAATTGCCCAGGCATTGGCCGTTACGAACGGCGGGCCAGTGATCGTGTCTGCCGGCGTTTGCGATAACGATTCTTTGTTGACGATATCAGGGTCAACTGCCTTCTCTTCCTCAGTCTGAATCAACGGTCCCAATGCCTTCCACGTTTCTGCCGTGACAATGCCGGTGGGAGGCAGGTTCCGGTTCCGCTGAAAGGCAATCACGGCTTGTCGTGTTGCCGGCCCAAAATCACCATCAACTGATAATCGAGATCCCGATAGCCGTTTTTTGATGGTTCGCTGCAAGGCTTCAACAAGTTCACCACTCGCACCCTGTGCCAGCTCTTTTGGTCCTTCATTCGAGTCGGGATGCCCCGCTGGATTGAAGTGTTCGTATGCCAGCCGAGTGATTTCTGCACACAACAACTCAGCCGCGTTATCTTCCTCCCAACTCTGGTCCTTGTTATTTGATGTCAGGACACAAACGGCGATGTGTCCTGAAGGTGATTCGATAATTCCCGCTCCGTTCCTGACTGCCGAAACCGAACCCGTTTTGAGCGCGACCTTCGTGTTTTTGGGTAGCGACCGGGCCAACCGTGGCTTGTCCTGGCACGCCAGCAGATGCTCGTACATCTGCCGAGATGCATCGGGCGACACAAGTTCATGCTTGTCGAGTTGCGAGAGCAATCGAACCATTTCGTTGGCGGTCGTACTGCCCAAGCCAAACTTCTCGCTTCGCTCGGGTGCGATCGACGTTTCCGGAAGATACACCTTGGAATGGAGCCGAGTATGAGGGTATCCCGATGATGACATCAAGTCCGTGGTTGCTGATAAACCGATCCTGTCCACCACCAGGTTGGTCGCAGTATTATCGGAAAAGGCAATCATTAATCGAATTGAATCCCGCAACGGAAACTTCAGTTCCGAACTGAAATGAGAAGTCAAAATCCCTGAGCCTGGCACTTTGTCCGTGTCTTTCAGTTCCACAGGCGAAGCCAGGTCGATTTTTCCATCTGCGGCTTGTTGGTATGCGGTGATCATGATGGGAAACTTGATCAGGCTGGCTGTCGGCATCGGCTCGTCGCCCTGATAAGAAAACGAAACTCCCGTCGACAGATGTCTCACGGTGACCGCAACCGTTCCGTCATGGGCCGAAATGACGGGTTTAATCACCTCTGCCAGTCGTGGATCGTCCTGTGACCTCGCCGTTGAGACAGCACATGTCAGCAGCAAGAATCCTGCAAGAAAGTGACCAAATCCCTCGCCGCAAATCTGCAAGATCGAACGAATGGAATGTCCTGAGAACGTCTCGAACGGTTGACGATCACTTGTCAAAGATTTCATCATCTTCACTTTGCTCCCTTTGCCGTCCTCGTGCTTGGATCAGAATCAATTAAACCTTCGATTATCTGAATTCTTGTTCATCTTTGTATTCCGGCGGGTTCCGCGATATCGAGCGTATTGTGTCATCGTTAGAATGACATGGCCTGAGAACGAATCGCAAAAATTCTCGTCGACAAACCAAGACCCCGGGATTACGCGGGGTGCCTCGTCAAATGTCGTCAGCGGCAATTGATATTACGTTTGTACTCGCGTTCTGCTCAATCGAAAGGCGGATCAGCCTTGAATATTAATGCTGAAGAATCCTTCGCGGTTCCCATCGACGAACCATTTGACAGTGGCTCGCAAATTCGTCCCGGGCAAAATGAAACCGCAGATGAAAAGCCGACTGTGGGCACCCCAGCGCAAGATTTAATCCGTTTCGATTCTCGGTCAGCGTCCGTCATCGGCCCAGAAGTTAGTGACGAGTTATTTCGATTGATGGTTGAAGCCGTCAAGGACTACGCGTTTTTTATGCTTGACCCCCAGGGCCATGTTGTCAGCTGGAATGCCGGTGCCGTACGAATCAAAGGCTACCAGGCAGACGAAGTGGTTGGTCAAAACTTTTCAATATTTTATCCCTGTGACGATTACGATGCGACTAAGCCACAAGCGCTATTAGCGATTGCTGCTCGCGAAGGACAAATCGAAGATGAAGGCTGGCGACTTCGGAAGGACGGCTCACGATTCTGGGCTCATGTGGTGATTGCTGCTCTGCGTGATGCTGCGGGAAACCTCAAAGGGTTCTCGAAGATCACCCGTGACCTGACCGAGCGTCGGAAGGCCGATAATGAACTGCAAAAAAGTGAAAAGCGAGTGCGCGAGCTGGTCGCAGAAATGGAAGCGGTTCTCGACAATATGCCAATTCCGATTTTCTTTGCGCATGACTCTCAAGGCATGCATATGACGGGGAATCGGGCTGGAGAAGAACTCCTCAGAATTCGTCGGGGTGCGGAAGCGTCTATGCGTGCCCCGGAGGGTGTCCGCCCCACCCATTTCAAGCCGTTCCGCGCAGGCCGCGAATTAAGCAGCAGCGAGATGCCAACCCAATGCGCTATAAACGGAATCACCGTACGGGACTTTGACTTCGAACTTGCCTTCGATGACGGAACCATTCGTAAGATGCTCGGCTATGCTGTGCCGCTTTGGGGTGAATCGGGGCGGCCGCGAGGGGCAATCACCGTCCTGGTGGATGTCACGGAACGGATGAAGACTGAAATGGCATTGAAGTTGACTGAACAACGTTTGCGGTTCGTCTTGGAAGCGAGCAAGATTGGATCGTTCGAGGTCGATCTCGCCAGCGGAGACGCAAGCTGGAATTCTGTCGAATTCCAGCTTCTGGGACTCAAACCGGGTGACGTTCCCGAGGATCCGGAGGTGTTTTTTCGCTTCGTCCATCCAGAAGATTTCGAGCCACTCCGTGAGAAATGGGAGCTCGCGAAAATCACAGGAGAATATGATGCCGAGTTTCGCATTATCAGGGCTGACGGTCGCGAACGCTGGCTTGCAGGGAAGGGGAGTTTTGTTTTTGAGACGGTTGGCCAAGGAAAAAGTCTTGAAACAGCGGAACGTCCTGTGCGGTTTCTAGGCGTGAACTATGATATTACCGAACGCAAGCAAGCGGAACTGGCTCTGATGGAAAGCGAAAGACAATTTCGCGCTTTCTTTGAGAACGCAGGCGTTGGCTTAGCGCAAATCAACACCATCGGTCAGTTCATACGAGTCAATGAAGCATTCTGCGCGATCACAGGCTACGGTCGCGACCAACTACTCGGCGGCATGCGGCCTGTGGACATTGATCACCCAGATGACCGAGATGCCGACCAAGGACGCAATGCCAAATTTCTAAGCGGAGAGATCCCTGTTTATGATTTCGAGAAGCGATACCTTCGACCAAACGGCCAGCCGGTTTGGGTACATGTGACAGCCACTGCGTGCCGCAACGCAGCGGGTACACTGCGATATTCAGCCGCCGTGATCACAGACATCACCGAGCGCCGGCGTGTCGAGCAGGATGTCCGTGAGAAAACGGAACGCCTGCGTTCGATTCTCAACACCGCTGCGGATGGAATCATCGTCTTCGACCTGATGGGCATCATCGACACGGTCAATCCCACCGCCGAAAAGATGTTTGGTTATTCGGCTAACGAACTGATGGGGCAAAACGTCAAAATCCTGGCGTCTCCGCCTTACCAGGAAAGGTGCGAGATTTTTCTTAGCCACTATCGCCAGCAAGGGGGGCCCCCGATCGCCGGTGTCAGCAGTGAAGTCAATGGGGTTCGTAAAGATGGTACTTCGTTTCCCATCGATCTGAGCATCAGTAGCGTTGATCATCTAGGGCTGTTTACGCTCGTCTTACGGGACATTACCGAACGAAAACGACTGGAACGATATGTCATTGAAGTTGCCGCCGAAGAGCAGCGCCGCATCGCATACGAACTTCACGACGGCACACAGCAGGAACTGGCCGGCATGTCGATGCTGGCTGAAGTCATGGTCAGCCTTCTGAGCCAGGCAGCACAGAAAAAGGTCGCTGAAACAAATGATTGGATGGTCGATAACAGGGTTCACAAGCAACTATTGGACCTCTCGAACAAGTTATGTAAAAGCCTCTCGGACTCGGGTAAACATGTCCGAGATCTGGCACATGGACTCATGCCGGTGCATATCGATGCAGATGGCTTGCGATCGGCTCTGACAAAACTGGCCTTCGCTAACGATGGGCTGAACGGAATCATCTGTAGTTTTGAGTGCAATGAGGCTGTCGCGGTCGAGAATACGACGGCAGCGACGAACTTGTATCGTATCGCACAAGAATCCCTGAAAAACGCAATCCAGCATGGGAAGGCCAATCAGATTCAGATTTCCCTCGAATCAGATAAGGGTCGGCTCATCCTGGCAATTCGCGACAATGGAGTCGGATTTGATCCATTAAGCCCGCCGACAAATGAATTGACTGACGAAACACAGGGGATGGGTTTACGAACTATGGAGTATCGGGCGAAATTAATCGGAGGAACGTTGCTCATCGAACGACGGGAAACGGGTGGAATGTGCGTCAAATGCGAAGTTTTGCCGAGCGAATTCGTGATGAATGAACGTTTGCCTTCGGCGATGAATTCGATACCCGATGAACATTACCTAATTTGAAATCCCCTGTTTTTGGCCGGTAATCGATCGCCATCCACGCTGAGTACGTCGTATGGCATTGTTTTTTGGATAAGTCGATCCAAGTCAGGGAAGTTCTTCTATCAATTGAGTTGCTTCTTTTGCGGATTCTGAATCCGGCGATTCCGCGATCGCTTTTTCAAACTGCTTGCGAGCGCCTGCAATTGATTCCGAAATGCGAAAAACCCCTGAAACTCACGGAAATCCGCAAGAATCAGGGGTTTAAGGATGGGTGATGAGGGATTCGAACCCCCGACATCCACGGTGTAAGCATGGCGCTCTAACCAGCTGAGCTAATCACCCGAAAATCGTCGCTACTATTTGCATCGGACATGACGCGAATAAAAGAGCCGCCGGACAGAGTCGAACTGTCGACCTATGCTTTACGAAAGCATCGCTCTGCCAACTGAGCTACGGCGGCCTGACTTTGGAGGAGAGATGATAACAGAATCCGGTCGGTCAGCAAGACCGCGACGAAAGTCTTATTAATTCTTTTGTGCGTCGGTTGATTCGGTTGCGGCCTTGGCAGTGGTTTTTGGCAGGATCAGTTTTTCAATCATCTCACCTTGTGCGTTAAGCAGCGTTTGCGCTCCAAATGCGCCGATGACTTTTTCGTCGATTTTGAGAGACCGGGACAACAATCGTCCGTTTTTCAGATCGAATTCAATCGTCCCGGACGGCGTTTGCTGGACCGTTTGTCGAAGGATCTCAGGATCATTGATCGGTGTTCTCAGGCTGGTCCGAAATCGGATCGTGGCGACTTCGTCCTCGACTTTGATCAACTCAAAAACCCGGATCAATCCCAGTTCTCGTTGCAATTGGCTTCCGACCGAGGCGGCGGAGACTTTGGTCTCGAATTTTTCGCTCCATTTGTCTCCGACTTTGATTGCTTGTTCGGGGAAGACAACAAGGAAATTAATGGCTGGATCAGTTTTCTCCGCTGCTTCTGAGAAGTTTTTTGGAACGTCATCAACGAGTAGTGTGACTTTCAAAAGACGGCCGTTGGCTGCGACATGAAATCGCGCCAGTGGACGTCCAATTGTGCTAGCGAGGTTTTCAAAGCCCTTGGGAGCGACTTCGTTTTTTGTGCTGTCGTAACCGACGATCGCTTTATCTCCGGTTTGTGATGCCATTCGAACGTGTTCCACGACAGGTTCGATCGTCGCCCCCCCATTTTCATCAGTGGAAACAACCCGAAACGATTTCATGCAATGTGTCTGTTGGACCGCTCGCGATTGATTTTCTGCGGTTTGGGTCGTCAGCTCAGCTCGATCCGAAAGCTCATAGTGCAGAAACTGTCCTGACTTGAACTTGTACACAAGTTGATGGGCGGGTTCGTCGCCTGCAACCGCATACGAAACAAAAATTATTGATGTGATGAGCGTTGCCGCCAACCGTAAAAATTTGTTCGTCATTTCTTTCTCCTGCCGAACTAAATTGTGAGCAATCTTATAAAGGTTGACTGCAACGTGAGATATGTCGCTCTGCGGCATTCAACCTGAGGCAATTATTCGTGATTGAGATCGTATCAAATCGACGAAAAAACGCGGAGATCAGTTTTCTGCCAAAATAATTTGCGCCTGAAGGTTGACTCACAGAATGACGATGATAGAATCTCCTCCCCGCCAGCACGCAAGTCGCGACGGGGAACTTGATCTTTGAAAACACGGTTGGAGAGAATTGAGAAACAGTTTTGTTCGTATTGATGCGGTTGCTGGCCGTGCAAAGACCTTGTCTTACAAGGCTTTCAGAGATGAAAGTTTTTGCCGGCCTTGTGACAAAACGATCAACCCGCCGAAAGGCAATTGATCAGTC
>CAILLA010000062.1 GCA_903834925.1 uncultured Schlesneria sp. | reverse complement strand
TTGCGGTCGTTTCGATGACCCTTTACGCTTCGCCATCCTTGGCTCCCTCGGTGACGTGTTTTGTTCACACTCACAACATCGCAGAGAGCCAGGGTTTCTAAAACATCATTTCCGAGTCGCGCGTTCCCCTAAAGTGCAGTAAGACTGAGGATATTACGTATCATCGGAAAGTCTACGGATGCAAACCCAAACTGGTCGAGCAAAAAAATCGCCCGCTCCCCGCCGCCCCTTGCTCTTATTTTCGCGATTATGGGATCAATTTGATCTTGCAGATTTGATTGCAATAAAGTGATTTTGTCGCCTACCATCGGCTTGAAATCGGACTCTCGGAGAGTAGTTTGTAGGTAACTGAACGCATCGCGATTCTTTTCGATAAAAAAGTACTCTACATCCAAGTTGAATTGATTTTTCCTTAATGACTGAGCCTGTTCCCCAGCAAAAGCCATTGAGTTTAACGCAATCAAAGGCGACCCGGGTCGAAAGTCGTTGGTTATCGAATCGCGGTACTGTCCTCCGCCAGCGAAACCATCCACAACTGTCAGCTTCAAGAGCGGTCGCCGGGGGTTACTTGTGAGCGTCTGGACGTATCTCTTGAGATAGCTCTCTACTACTCGATGTTTTGCGAGGCTATGCGGCCTTATAAGTGGTGCGGGACTCCCAGGGACCCATCTGTGATTTTGCTTTTTAGACATCGTGTCACCATTCAGCAAATTTTAAGCAATTGCAAGCTCACGAGGATATTCGCGAACCCGGAATTCTAGAGGCCACTGTTCAGGTATTGTACCTTTTTTGTCAGTGCAGTTCCACTGTCTTGCAAGTACAGTTCCGGCTTGCTTGAAGAAAAAAGCAACCTTGTGCATTTTGCAGCTTTGTTGGCATTGTCGAACCCAATCTGGTTTCATCGGTCTAGCACCCGGCCCAGACTCGCCTCCAACGATCACCCAGTCCAACCCGTCAACATTTATTCTAGCAATATCCCCTAAAAGCGGTTCAACGGAAAGGAACTTTACTACTGCATTGGTGGATCGCAGAGAATCGATTCGCGAGCAATATTTTTGGTTTTCAACGCTCACTCCCATCCATACGTTGTCTGGCCAATCAATCAGGCGATCGAATTCGACCAAACGTGCAGCTCGTTTTGTTAGAACCTGAAACTGGTGCCAATGGGCTTTTCTCATCACCTCGAAAACGTCGATGATGAAACCGTCAGAAACGCTCTCATGAAAAAGGTCACTCATTGAATTCACGAAAATGCGTCGAGGTTTTCTCCAGCCGAGTGGATGGTCGAGCATGTGCGGGTGCGTTGTCGGTTCAAATCCGTTGGCATAATTAGGCTGCCCCATTGCATGAAGGCGCGACGCCATCCGTTCGGCATAACAATTGGCGCATCCCGGGCTAACCTTTGTGCATCCCGTAACTGGGTTCCACGTCGATTCCGTCCATTCGATCGATGATGTGGCCATACGGTTTGATCCTTTCCAGTTGGTATCTATCCGCAAACGTTCCCGGTTGATTCTACACGAATCCACGGTTTGCGGTCTCTAGGAGTTCGGGGGCATTGCCCGTTTCACGGACAGCGTGAAGGATTCTTGTCTGAATTTTGAGAAAAAACCTTGTGGTCCAAGCGTGACCAACGTGCGTGTGTCAATTTCGACCGTAACTGCATCGATCTTGCTGGACATTCTCACGAAGCTGTGATGAGATCATCAATCGGATGGCGGCCGTCATGTAACGGGTGGGCGAGTCAGCTTTTGAGAGGCAGGTCGATGCCGATCGGGATATGTCCGACTATCGATTTTGTATTCAAACTATTGTTTGGAAATCCCAAACATAGCCGGATCGCTATTCACTCGAATCACCTCGGCCAAGACACCTTGTTTTCCCAATTGACTTCGATTCGATACTTTTCGAAAATTTCGACATGACTACAGAAACTCTCCCCACCCTCGAAGACGATATCAAGGCTGTCACAGAGGCATTCCTGGCAGGCCGTCCTATGCCTCCTGAAGTGGAGGCCCGACTTGACGAGCACGCTGTGGAGTTTCGCAAGCGAATCTTCGAACAGAACGGCTATTTCCACTTCGCTGTTCCCTTCACGCGTGAAACTCGGGTTTGAGCCGGGTCTTCGTCCCCTTGGGACGCCCGATAATAGCCCACCCTTTCAAGGGTGGGTGAGTGGCCGGTCGATAAGTCGAGTCCCGATAGGGACGACAGATTATCAAGAGATGCGACAAATATTGTTGAAAAGAGAGTCGTCAAAAGAAGGTCTTTCGCCCCTTGGGGGGCTTTCCGTCCGATTCTACGTTGAATCCCACCGATAACTCGGTGGGCTATTATCGGGTGTCCCAAGGGGACAACGAGGAAGAACCGGAGAAGTCGCCGAAACGAGTCGTGGCGATTTGCTCTTCGCGAAAAAAATGCATCACGGCGTTGCCCTTCATGGCTGCCCGTTATTTTGTGATCGTGTCCCAGGGCGGCGCTCGAAGACGAGCTTGCCGCTGGGATGGTATCTGTTGCCCACTTCAGGGCAAAAAGACCTTCTATGACGACGTTGATGGCACCAATTGGTACGGGCTTAAGCTCTCCTCCGACCTTGCGTCGGTGGAAGCCACGACTGGCCAGCTACTCGCCATCACCACTGTTTTTTTCAAAGCTCTCCACTGACCTTGTGTCAGTGGAAGCCGCGACTGGGCGGCTATTGGATTGATAAAACGGGTGGTTCGTGTGAAAGTTTTAGCTACTCATTCGTGCTTCCACCGACACGAGGTCGATGGAGAGCGTTTTCGTTCACCGCATTTTGCGATCCCCGTGTCTTCTTAGGCGGACCCATGCGGTCGCAAATTGCATTTCTCTCTTTATGGCGGAGCCATTACAGCTATTAGCCGGTGGCTGAGCAACGCGACGCCACCGGAATTGATCGCACCGAAAATCTTCGAATCCTGAAGGGATTCCAGATTCCTCTGTCGTTGTTGTGCCGGTATATCATCGTTATTGGCATGCAAGGTGCGATCCCGCCGGGATCGATGAGCGTTGTCAATCGGACTACCGGTGGCG
>CAILLA010000061.1 GCA_903834925.1 uncultured Schlesneria sp. | reverse complement strand
TTGCGGTCGTTTCGATGACCCTTTACGCTTCGCCATCCTTGGCTCCCTCGGTGACGTGTTTTGTTCACACTCACAACATCGCAGAGAGCCAGGGTTTCTAAAACATCATTTCCGAGTCGCGCGTTCCCCTAAAGTGCAGTACCAAATCCGCACCCTAACAATGTGAACATGCCTAACCACCGAAGATGCTTACCTTTGAATTTTGACGTGTCATCGACGCCACCTTCCAACGAATCTCGTGCGTAACTTGCATATTTGCTTCGTGGTATCAGTTCGTCATCGTCGCCTGATCTATCCAGCAACATCCGAAGGTTAGACTCAATCTCAGCCCGCAGATTTGCTGACAGAGTAATACGGCGAAGATTGCTTCCAAAACGCAGTTCAACCCGCAAAGCGTCAATAATGTCCCGGAACTCCGAGAATTGACGAATCCAATTACCGGGTGGGAACGGACCTTTCCCAGAAACCGCAGCTTTCATCTCCTCCATGCGGGCGATTTCGTTAAGGAAGCCAAACGTGAACTCTGCATCATTGGCGAATTTGCTGGGGTGTTTCGTAATTGCCTGAATGTCCTTCTCGTCAAGCTCTGCGTGATGAAGGGCCTCGCCCTTGAGAAGCAGTTCTAGTTCTTTTCGATCCTCCCGGACATCCCAGAGGTCACGTCGCACGAATGCAAGCAGTTTTATCTTTCCTGCTGCAAGTCGCTGGTATGCCCGTTGATATTCAGCCTGCGTGATGCTTATTCGTGACGCTTCGTTGTACCAGCCACCGACACGACTGCCGACAAGAACGATGAAATAGTTCGAGTCGTCAATTGCACGAAGACAACTCTCATATGAATTAAGATCAACCTGGGCAGGAAAATCGTTGTGTTCTGAAAGAAGCACTTCGTATCCAAGTTCTTCCAGCCAGTATTTGAGCGACGACCGAAGATCACGGAAGTCGTAGATCGTTGATGAAATGAACACCTTTGGACTTTGTGCTGGCATAAGACACTCCTAAAGTCTAGTGAGCATGGCTCACGTCGCCTCCCTCATTTCCTTCTTCGCCACCTTCGCATCGAATGCTTCCGGATCGAATGGTCCCCGACATTTCATCAATTCTTTGTTTTTCTCATGCCGGGGATCAGCACCGCACTAAAGAAGCCGTGTTTTTTGAAAATCCACATGGGTCGGTCCTTTGTCGAACACGGGTTTCCCTGCCTAAATCACGATTTCCTTCTCAATTTCTGTCAGCTCCGCTGCCGTGAACATCTTGTACTCACCCAAGGCCTTCATGATGTCGGCCTTTGACGGCTCGTTGAGACCAAGCTCCTTGACCGCTTCTCGAAGCCGTTTGCGATGATCCGGCAGGCACTCGCTTGGGCGACTAGGAGGAATTTCCCACTTCGACGTTTCACCAGGAACATACCGGATTCTTTGCACGATCAGGAACGCCGCCCGCACATGCCCAAGAAAATTGAGTTCGTTGCAGACTTCTTTCAAGTAGTCTGGATCGCCCAAGTTGTTGTAGACGCTGCACAAGTATCCTTCGCTCGCATCTTGGTCGTTCTCTAAGCCGCAAGTCGCAATTTCAACATAGTCGCAAACACGTCCGATCAACTTCAGCCGGTGGACAAATCCCCGGACATGGTAAACGTAGAGGAGTCGGACAAGCGCCGTGAAGATGTCGAGAAAGTTCTCCATGCCGTTGACGTTGCCTCGCTTAGCGTGCTTGCGAAGCCGTTGCTTATCATGCCGGTCCACAAAGCCATAAATTGCTTCAGTAAGGTTGCTGGTGTCCCCCTTCGCATTCAACAGCCATTCCGGTGCAACGTCGGCATGGAACGGATCACGAATACGAAGGCGGAACATCCGACCACCGTGACGACCACCGACACCGTCATTAAAACGAATGTTCAGATGTTGTAGGTACTCGATGACCGCCGAAACACCGTCTCGCTTTCCAAGCTCCTCAAGAAACTCAGTAAGCCCTTCCCCTGACTCCTCGACCTTGGACTTGGCGGTAGATGCCCCTTCGCCACTTGGCTCAAAGGTCAGTCGTCCTTCTTGAATGACCCAAATCGGCGGACTTTCCTCACGCTTCTCTCCGACCTCGGCCACCAGTGAAGCCAAGATGGTTCCGTGTGCATCCTTCAACGCTGATTCAGGAGGAATAAGTGTGGCGGTGCCATTGTCCTTATTGGGGAGATTCATGAAAGCACGGGGGCGTTGTTCGCCTGGAGTTCGAATTGCCAGTCGCAAGCGGGACGGCTTTGTTGCGAGCCTATGTCGAAAACTAACCCGCAACTCGCCTGCTTCCGTGAGCAGAGCGGAGGTCAGCCGCAGTGTCGTAGCATCAGAATCTTCGGCCTCGGGTTCAATTTCCGTTCCAGGGTCGAAGTCATCGAACGCCAGCTGGCGTTTCGTAAACTGGCCGTCGAAAAGGGCTGACACAAATTCTTCTGCATCCGAAACCAAGAGGCATGTCTCAACATTTCGGGCATCAAATGCAGCGGTGCTAAAGTTCGCACTTCCAACGAGACAACCAGTCGCCTTGGACGACTCCCAAGCCAGCAGTTTTGCGTGAAGGCGACGTGATGAGTTCCGAAGTTCCGACAGAATAATTCCGCCTCGCAATTTTTTCAGGGCAGAGACCGGGAGATTCGTCGTCTTCTGCTGAACAACGAATTCAATTTGGCACTTCGGCCAACGCTGACGAATACGTTGTGCCAATTCAGCTTTCTGGTCGAAAAATGGCGAGATTACTAGAAAACGCTTCGGTGCGTCGGCGTCGAGCAATGTCGCAATACGATCCCATAGACTGCCATCGTAGGTATGAACCAGACGCACGGCCCGATTCTCGGCTGGCGGAATCTCAGCCGCAAGCCACGGGGCATCCCTCGGTAACTCCTCAAGCCATTGGCGAGCGATGCGACCTGTCTCCTGATCGGCGTCATCGCACGCTCGTTTGAAGAACGAATATGCCTCTTGAGCCAGCCTGACTGCTTCTTCGTTCGCCTTTTCAGCAGTAATGGTAAATGAATTCAGTAGTTCCAGATTGCTGGCACATCCCGAACGAGTGAGGTTATTGCTGCCGCATTGAACCTGCCCACCATCGTCCCGGACTAGCAGGTTCAATTTTGGGTGAAAGACACCCTTTGTTGGCCGGACTGGAACGACCAAATACCGACGATTCAAGAATCTCGCCGGGACATCTTGGCGTAGAAGGTTGAACCACTGACCCGCATCCATGAATACCAAAATTCGACGAGCTTTGACCAGTGCGGAACACCGAAGTAGTCGTCGCTCGAAGAAATCAGCGTCGAACTGAAATGTGGAGAGTGCAGCGAGATTGGCTGGTTCTGTGTCGAGGAGGCTGGTGAAGTCAAGAAACTTCATGTTTAGCCTCCTTCTTCATCTCACCCTCAAGGAATGCTTCTCCTTCCGGTGTCAGACGAATGACTTTATCTTCGTCTTCTTTAATCAAGCCGAGGTCCGTGAGAATCTGGATAGCACGACTAAGGCGTGGATTGCCCATGCCAATTTTGTCAAACCCTCCCGTTGAAACGATCTTTGGGCCATCAACCTGGAGCAGACAACGCTCGCCGGTCGAAGTTTTCTCGTAAGACATCGACTGATGTTGCTGGATGACATAACGGGACAGCACGAAGCGGGTCAATTCCTTAAAACTCGTCTTCCACCAGTCTCCGAATCGGCGAGCAAGTCCTGTTGTTACGAGTGGCGGAACAAGGTCCAAATAGGCGTCATTGGCACTATTGGCGAGCCATTTGCCGAAGTTGGTTGATTCCCACTGCGAATACCTCGCCAGCGTCACTGACAAGAGAATCATGGGCAAAGCCAACCCCGTCGAGGAATACAGGTGTTCGTTGCTGCGAATCAGGTCTTCAAGCGTGTCTTCGGCAAACGGAGTTTGGCTCGTTACCGCTGTATCAACGGACTTACTCACGGCCTCATCAAGATCGCCATTTTTGACGCCAGAATTCACGAGCAAGGTCGATGGCGTCAAATTGCCGAATGACCCCTTGAGAGCGACCGACATGATTTCGGTAAGGTTCTTGCGGACGGCAGGTTCGTCCAGTTTTGCCACCAACGAGTCAACCGTTGCGCCTGCAAGCCCAAGGTTGCCTAGTTGGGACACGAGCCAGGAGAACAGCCCCTCAAATGCCACCGACATGAAGTGGTGGAAGTAGAACATGCGCCAGCGTGTTGCAATGTCCAGCAACTGCGGCGGGATGACGACAACCAGACGTGTATCGCCATTTGTCACTTCGCCGAAATAGACCGCACTGGCGAATCCTGGTTCATTTAGAACCCAATCCTCGGCACTAAACTGGCGGCATAGATCGAGCGTTAGCAGCAAGGACTGTCTGCGGACACCATGCGACTCGCCTTTCGATCCGACAATCGCAAAAAAGATATCACGAAGTAACTCTCTATCAGCAGACCCCTTGTTCGACAATTCGCAGAGTCCCCCGTGCTTCCCGAATTCAGCCAGATCGTCAAGCGAACATCGACGGTCCTTGGATGCGATTTGCTTCGTGGTTTTAAGGCCAGCAATTTTTTGGTCGAAGCGTTTCGCCAATTCGATGCCGAGGGTGGAAAGCTCAATGTCATCGAAGGTGAACACCTCTCCCACGGCTTCTTCATCCGTGTCCGGTCTTTCGACGTCCGACACGAATAGGCCGAGGTTGACGATGGAGTTCATATACGCATTTAGGGCCGGATTCTTCGAGAACTTTTTCCTCATTATCTTCTTGAAGTCGGCTTCCTTTTCTCCTATTGCAAACCACTTCTTCGCATCCCGTGTACCAACTAAGGTGCCTCCCGAACATGGTTCGCCCTTGTGATGGGCGATGCAGGCCAAAGTAAGTGCATGTTCCCGAATGATGACGCCATCTCGTAAGCCCAAGGCGTGCGGTTTTCCCTTTTCATGTTGTTGATGATCGAAGACGCACCAAGGGATAAACGAGAAGTACCTCGCCCTGGGGGTGATCGACGTGATGCAGTACAGCAAACGGCTGGCAAGGCGTGTCGAACTTCGCAGCCTCAGACCGAGCGGGTCTTGCACGTCCGATGCCGGAACGTGATCGCTCCAACGTAAAAGAATTGGGAATGCCTGCGGTTTCTTTGCCATGAAGGAACTTCTTTTGGTGATTGATTTAGTTCTTTTGGCTCATTGTTACTGCTGTACAAGAGCAAAGAACGGCCCGCTATCACTGCACCGACGCTCACTTTTAGGGAGTCAGGAAACCCTTTTGTTGCCCATCCTTCACAAATGCACAAAGTTGGTTGTAACAGGAGTCGCAAAGCGTCAGTACGTCTTCAGTACCATTCCAATCGTGAAACTCGTACCGATACGAAGCTGGAGCAGGGACGTACACGTTCTTGGGAGTTGGCGACTCTTCCGTTTCAATGAGCTTCGATATTTCAACTGGTTTTCCTTCGGAATCGACGTAGTTCACCCGGTAATCAATGGAACTGGACATATGAAGTGTCATGACTACCTCGATGCTGATGACTTTCCGTGGAGACACTGGTTTCGCATGGATGTCTTTGTTGCGTTCGTCTCGTAAGAACGCCAGAACTGAATAAGTTGGGCTGCTGATCTGCTGATCGTACCACTGCTTACCGGGAGATGGCGGACTACTTTTGGGAGTGGTGTCAGCTTCCTTTAGGGCGTATTGTGTGACGGAACGAGCAGCGGCGAGGAACGCACTCAGTAAATGTGGGAACTCATTTGGTTCATTTTGCTTTGCATGGAGAAGCGTGAGGAAATAGCCTGCCTCTTTGATTTTTTCACCTTCGTGCATGGTGTCTGCTCCTTGTCTATTGAACTAGACGTTTTTGAATAGTCGGCATTGCCAATTACCTCTGCCATTTGATCCCAGCCAATTTCGCCATCAAATATCCAACTTCATCGCCATCAAGTTCTGCGACCGGAGCAACTCCGTGAATGTTTTAAATCAGGTCTTTTGATGATCTGAGAAATACTCGGAATGTCGGATCACCTTCACAACGACCGAGAAGTTAGCTGTCTGAATTGATGACCATTTCAATCAGTCTTGGTGTCGTCCGTTTTCTTCAAGAAGGCATCTGAGAATTGCATGGAAGTGTTCACTGTTTCGCACTTCAAGTAGCTTTCGAGCGCAGTCCTGCCGAATTTGGTTGGGATCACGGATAGCCTTAATGAGTTGAACAAACTCATTTTCATCGGGTGGAGCAAATCGCTTCTTGGGCATCGGAATGATTCCCGCTTTTTTCGTACTTTTCTAATCCGCTTTCAGTTCGACCGCTCTTTTGTTTGGCAGCGCAAGCACGCATGTCGGCCAAGTGAGACCGTAGTGTCGTAACCAGCCCTCGAACGCATCTTCCAGATTGGTTTTGTCGCCAGAGTCAACCGAATCCAAGACCTTCTTGACGTTTTTGGCAATTTCTTGAAATCCACTCAACTCGATGATTTCAAGGTCTGGATCAGGATTCGCTTGATTGGAGACAACTAGATCACGTCCAACGATGGACACCTTGACCTTCTTTCCCTTCTTCTCATTGGTTAGCCAATTCAGATGATCGTGCGACTGTGCAAGTTCCGATTTTGAGTATTCGGACTCCGGCTCTTTTCCGGTCTTGAGTTCAAATCCCCATGCTTCGACCTCACCGGGGCCGCTCCATACATTATCGGGACCAGTATCAACGCTCTTGTCTGGTCTCGTTGACTCAAGCCCCAAAAGGTCGCCGAGAATTCGCATAGCTTCTTCTGCTACGTCCGTGCTTGGACCGTAAACAAGCTCAGACTGCACCTTTTCAATCGCCGACAGCATGTTAACCTTCTTCGTTCGGAACATAGCGGCCAGCTTCCTTGCTTGAAAACTGATTGCATCAGCTTTGGGCGGTTTGAACATTTTGTCCCGTTGCTCTGAAGGACGCCCAAGCTCAGTTCGTTGGAGTGACGCTGCCGTAAATGCTTGAAGGGCAGTTGCCTGATCTGAGGCGCACAGATGTGCCAAGCCTTCGAGATGCCGATACCACGCAGCAAGCCTGCGGTCTTTTGTCTCGGCTTGGTTAGCGAGCGTGTGTAGCGTCGTAATCGCCTCCGCAAAGTTTCCATCCCAGATGGCAGCGTATCCCTTTCGTTCCTCGATTAGCAAAGGCGGATACCAATCATCTATTCTTCCTTTCGATGACACTCCGAACTGCCCAACGTACTCATTGTAGAGTTCATCCCACCCTTCGTCGCCGGTCAGTACGCCTTCGAGCAATTCATTCCATGTAGTTTCGCCGGTGACAACCTTCTTTGCGAGTTCGACGCCGAGTGCAATCTGCTGCTGAAGTAGATCAGGCAAAAAGGCTCGATTTGCCGGGTTGCGAATCCAGTCTTGGAGGTCTGTGCCAGCGAGAATTACAGCTCCGTGATCGGTGTTGCTGCGAAAGATGCGACCAATTGCTTGAACGATTCGAGTCGCTGTATGCCCCATTCGGATCGTGTCGATCCTCACACCTTCGTCTATGAATCGGTCAAACAGTGCTTCACCCTTCGGCAAACGGTCGAGGATAAGTACACGGCAAGCGTCCCCAGGGAGGTCAATTCCGTCATATCTTGCGACCAATCCAAGAAGTTGTGGCTCCGTCGAGGCAGAGAACTTCTCGATCCCGTCGTGTCCGCTGTCCTTGTCGAAAACGATGGCTGGCGGTATCCACTGTTTCGCCTTTTTAGTAGACGGGGAAAGCACGCAGGCTTTCTTGTCTTCAACGAGTTTGAGGGACCACTTTCGGTGAGCCTCATCCGATTGGCCTGGAGCGAAAATAAAGAGTCGCTGCGCGTCGCCAGATTTTCCACCTGGACGCACGATGGTCGGCTTGAGCAGTCCGAACGTCCGAGCAAAAGATGCTTCTGATGGCAACGTGGCAGTCAAATAGACTCGTCGCACGTCTTGGGAAAAATAAGGAAGTTCATGAATTGGAATGACGGGAGGGCTGATCTCAATCCCGCTACTAGCGATGAGAACACTGCAATGGTTCAAGTGGTCTCCGAGGTAGTCCCAGGGAAACTTCATACTGTCGTCTGTTGCGGCTCCCGCATCCTGAAGTAAAGTGCGAAGCTCTTGGCCGTGCTTCCAGACGAGGTACGCTGGAACGAAAAGCAATGAGTGTTCGCTTCCTCTTGTAATATCTTGGAGCTTCGTGGCACCAATTGTGTTTACAAAGTGTGGGCGAAAAAGTGCAACAATAGCGTTAAACAATTCTCCACCTGATGGAATTTTGATTGTGAATTGATCTCGAATCGTACCCTCTGCAACGTGGGCATCGTCAAAGACGAGGGCCGCAATATCCTTGTCGTGAAATGTGGAGTGACCAGTGAAGACCGCTGCATAATTTGTAATACAGAAAGTTTCGGCGGCTTGAAACGACTCCTGATTACGCCACTGGCTCTTAAATCGTGCGGCAGGTTGGATGTTGAGTTCAGCCGCCTTCCGAAGTGTCTGTTCGACAAGCTGATTATTGGGAACCACATACAGGACACGACGGTTCAACTCGTTTACCAATGATTGGGCTACCATCATGCCAACAAGAGTCTTTCCTCCACCTGTGTTCATCTGAATAACGACATCTGAGTTGGTCCTCACCTTATTCCACTCTTTGAGTGCTTCGGCCTGTGGCTCCCAGATATTTTCAATCGACCCACGAAGCGTGAGTTTGTTGAACACTTCAAGCGGATCGGTCGGTTTTTTGGATGCAGGGACAGAAAGTTTCAGCTTCTTGAGGCCCATAGCAGTATCTCCTAATTAAATTCTGTTTCTTAGTGCATCAATGCCGTGGAGGCTTTACCAATCCAATTCGAGTTTTGATCTCATTGCACTCCCAATGCTTTGAACACGGCATCAACAGGGTCGGCGTAGAACCCGGTTTGGAACTTGGCGAATAATTCGCCAGGAATCGTTGGGATGTCCTTTACGCTCGCCATTGGTAGAAGGAGACGTTTGGCTCCGGCGTCGAAGGCGACCTGTAATGATTCGGCGAGATTCTCAACAGGCACGATGTTTCCTCCCAAGCTCATGCTGCCGAGGATAACCATTTGCTGTTGGATTGGTTTACCGATGACCGCAGAACAAAGAGCGACGAAGGCTGACAACGTCATTGCGTTAGTTGCCCCCGTGTTGTGCAACTCAATGACATGCAGGTGATAGTCGTGGTCGCCCGGTTTGATCGAAGCACTCACCCGACTGGCGTTGGCTTTGAAGTAGTCAAAGCCGACTTTCACCGCTTCCTTTGCTTGGGAGACTGATCCGAAGCCCGACAATTTTAGCCCGCCGTTTCCTGATGTCACCTGCGTCTCAATACGGTAAAGACCGAGATGACCGCCAGATCCCGTGGCGACCGTATGCATCACGCCTGGGTTTAATGGACCGTCCGGGATCAATGACCCGCCGCCTTGTTCCGGGACGCTGATAAATTTCTCTTCCATCGTTTCGACGTCAATGTAAGAGAAGTGAACGTCGAAGAACTCCATGCCGCCGATCTTCTTCAACTGCTCTTTCACTCGACGCCGAACTTCGAGAGCGTATTCCAGGCAGCGGCGGACAGCCTCCTTGTCGTATTCCTCGTTGGGGTATAGCAACTTGAGCAAACCAGACACGGTGTGTTTAACGGCGATCGTGTCCCGTTGATTTAGATCACGCCCCAGCTTGAAATACTTGTTGATTGCGTCGCCGAAGTTACGCTTTCGCATTTCCCGAAGCCATTCGGCGAGGTAGTCCACGATCAGACCGTACTGGTTCGTGAAGAACTCAGGCCGCATCTTGGGGATTTCCCAACCGGGAACATAAGCGTGAAATCGGTCGAAGAACGCAGAGTCGATCATCGTCTCGGGGAAGGGAGCAAAGAGGTGGCTCGTTTTCACTAACGTATCGACAGGCTGGTTAATGTTGCCGACGAATACCATAGAAGCATAGGCGTTGATCGAATCACGACCACGGGCGAATGACCCAGAAGCCATGTAATCCTTCATGATCTGGACGCCATCCTTGTCCTTGAAGGAGATGCCCGCCACTTCATCGAAGGCGACTACGTCCCATAAGCCGACCAGGCCGACCTGACGCCGGGCCATGTTGTAAAACAGGTTGGCGACGGTGGTTTGCCCGCCGGAAACCAGGATGCTGTTCGGGCTGATTTCCTTGTAGATGTGGCTCTTGCCCGTTCCTCTCGGCCCAAGCTCGGCGAGATTGTAGTTATTCTCCACCAACGGAATCATGCGGGCGAGCAGGTGCCACTTCACCCGTTCCTCAAAATTCGTCGGTTCCATCCCCGTCGAACGTAACAGGGCGTCGGTCCACTGCGTTTCGGTAAATGCTCGTCGCCCTTCGAAGAGTTCCTCCAGATCCATGTTGGGCATCTGGATCGGCTTCAATTCGCGAATCTTAAACGGCGAACCCTTCTGATCCTCTTCAAAGAAGTATTCCAAGGTGATGATGCACCAGATGCCACCGACGAGCAACTTTTCGAAGTTCTTGACGGTCGTGCTGCTGACTTCAACCCCTTTGACCCCCAGGTTACCGAGCAGCGCTTCGTAGACGTCTCGTTTTTCGTTGAGCGTAACCGTCACCTTGTCGATGACTTTCAGACTCCCGCGTTCCCGGATGGTCGACTTTACCTTCTCGGCTTCGTCAGGACGGACGTAATTCTCGGCCAGGATCTTCTTAACGGTTCGCAGTCCTTCCTCGATGACTGCATCATCATTTGAAGCGCAGTAGCTCCCCAGAAGATATTCCAGGACGTAAACCGGCACGTTCGCCCCTTCCTTGACTAGTTTGGTCAAGTCCTTGCGAACGACCTTGCTGGGAAAGTGGCGGTTCAGGAGATCATCCAGTCCGGTATCAAGAGTTGTTTTCTCAGAAGTCATCGGCGAACGTCCTGTCAATAATCACATCCACGCTCTGGTGTTCAATGTTCGTTTCCGTGTCGCGAAGTACAAGTCGGTAATTGGTTTTCTTGTTGTATTGCCGTTCTTTCAGAACCAGGCTGACCCACTTCTTTCGCTCCGAATAGATGCCGGAACTACTTTCGAACTTCACCGTCTGGATGTCTGAAACTGGTTCCTCGCCCTCGAAAATGGCGATTCGGAGCGTGATCGGTTTTACTCTTTCACCGACAGCCTCTGTCTGAAGCAATTCGAAGCGACAATAGGCAGTGGTAATCCGGTGGTTATTTCCGAGGACCTGGATAGCCACCGGACCGGTCTTGGTTTCCTGAGCCGACTTGCCCCGAATGTGTTTGACCGTGACGACAGGAACGACGATTTCCTGCGGCATTGCCCCGCCGTGGGCGAACCGAGCGCCGCCAACGAAATGAAAGAGGTTCGCCCCCTTGGGAATCCAAAACTCCATATCTCCTTCGGCTCCAGCGGTGACGCTCAACTTTCCATGCCAGGCCGATTCGTTGTCTGGGAGATGCGGCCCAAGCAAGTACCGTTTCTTGGCGAGAACTGTGCTGTCCGGCTTATCCTTTAACTTGCTCTTGTCCGTTTCGACTCGGGCAGTCTCGGTGAAGAGGAATCCGTGGTCAGCAGTGACAAGAATGTGATGCCCGTTTAAGTTGTTGACGATATGACTGACCAGTGATGCCAGCTCGTTAATCGCACGCCGGACTGCCTCGAAGGTATGCCCTTCGGTCTTGCCGTCATCACCCACTGCGTCGACCGTGTTATGGTAAATGTAGACGACCCGTTTATCCTTCACAAATTCTCGGCCTTCGTCCTTCTTCATTGCCATCAGTTCATCATATTTGCAGGCTAATCCACCCACCGTTTGAAGGATCGCGTCTCGCTCGCTGGCGATACTCGAATGGCCGTCAACAAGTACGTCGGTTCCCTTATAGGCGAGGGTCTGGTGTGGCAACAGGCTGGCCATTCCCAGAGACGTATATGACGGCAAGACGCCAAGCTGAGACGAGAGCGTCGCCTCGAACCGGTATTTGCCGTTGAGTTCCGTCGTGAGTTCCTGGGCTGCTTCGTATCGGAAGGCATCGCTGATAATGACGAACGCTCGTCTGTTGTCAGCTTCGTCCAGCCAGGGGCGGACGTTGTGGTCGTAGAAACGGTACTGATTTGAAACGTCGTCGACACGCCATTTGGAGAGTAATCCGCCCTCAGGTTGGATAAACGCTCCCCAAGCCAGAGCGAGGTTCGTCAAATATCCGGTGACATAATGGGCCTCGATATCAGTCCTCAACGGTTTGAGGATGTTCCAGCCCGCCGCCTCAGCGATATCAGCTGACTCGCAAAAATGGCGATAAAGCTGGTCAAAGCGGTAAAGCTCCGCCTCATAGGCTTTGTACATCTCTGTCGCGCCGGGATAGTCGAAGCCGTTCTTGTGAAGGTTCCGTAAAGCGTAAAAATCGGCCGCCGCGACGAGCGCATCATAGACAGAGTGGAGCACCTTCCGAGGGGCACCAGTGGAATCCGCCACATTGAGCGAAGCCCAATGGCCGGACTGCCTGCGAGTGGCGATTGCCCGCACGTCGTCGGCGTTCATCGTCTCAGCAGTGGTTTGGACTCGTTCCCGCAGACTACTGACGATTCGCTTTTCCACCGTCAGAAACGTCATCACGTCGATGAGTTGATCGATCTCCAGGCCCGGAAGATGGTCATCGATCTTGAGAATTGCTGCCACAACTGCGGAGAGTCGTTCATAACTGGTCCCCTTACTGCTGCTGTCTCGCCACTGCGCCAAAAAGACAACTGCATTGGACCACCCGCTTCTGGGCAACAGCAAACCACGAATCGCCTGTGGGACGTCGCCCTTCAGGTGATGTGCATAGTCGGTGAGCATGAGGCGGAGCAGGAAATTCTTTAGCGTCGGATTCTCTTCTTCGTACCCGAACGTCGCTTTGGCCATCTGCCAGAACGGAACATCGAGATCAAATTTTTCGATTTGGCCAAACACCGCAGGCGGAGTATCGATGTCGAATTCGCTCCCCACTTCCGCCCATGCGTGGAAAATCGTCAGAACCAGATTAAACAGTTCTGGTTGATCGGACCGAACGACGACAGCGATCATCTTGCGATCGAGATCAGCAGCGGCGTCGTCCGAAACGACCAGACCTTTGATCTTCTGAAGTCTTTCCTTGGCGTCGAAGAACTTGCGACGGTCGGCAATATGGGTTCGCAGGTGCAGGTTTGCCAGCCCCAGTTCTTGTAAAAGGATACTCGCTCGATCTGCGCGAAAACTGCGGCTGTAGAGGCGGATATCGAGCAGCCAATCGTCTTCGTAGTCGGGTTCTTCGGTTGGGGAGTAAAGTAAAAACTTCTCGTTGGGCTTTTCTCTCTCAAGACGGATTTTGGCGTCGAGCGAGCCGACTTCATCAAGACGTAAAGTGGTGACCCCGTCGATCGTAATGAAGGGAACGGTCGTCAGAAACTCTCGGTCTGGATCGTTCCAAAAGACAATGCGTTGTCCTTCCTCTTTGAAGAGGCGTTCGAGTGCGGTGTGGATTTGATTCAGGTCGCTCATGTTTTGCTCATTTCTGTACCGCCTACGTCTAGGCGATAACTTCGTCAAGACGTTCTCGAAACGCCTTAAAGCTCGGCATTGTGATCCTGTCGATGTCGAATGACTGGTTCACCATTTCACATAACGAGTCTGGCGACACCTCTCCATCCAGAAGTTCTGCCAGTTCATCTTTTAGGTTGTTCGGAGAATTGTCATTGCCAGACCTCTCTTCCAGGACATCACATCCTTGATATGGCTGCTGCTTCCAAGCGCAAATCAGCCACGCTTCGGATTTGGGTTTTGGAATCATGGGGACACCATTATCGAAGCCTTCTTCCTCGAACCCATCCAGCATGGATTCTCGCTTTGCATCCCATTCCCCACGACCTGCCGATGCAGTCCCATCCGAATCACGAAACAATACCGCCACGACTTCGTCATCAAGCGCCGTTGCCCTCTCTTTGGCAAAGCGAGCCAAAATGCGGGCATTATTGAAGAAATAGCGAGTTTCTTTCGCCTGCTTCTTTCCCGGCAAACGAAGCTGCTTCTTCGTCGCTTTGAGTTCACTCCCTCGATGTGCAACGCTATCTTCGGAAATGAATCCACACGCTCCGTCGAGAATTGAGTAATTGTGCCTGGCTTCTACGATCTTCTCCACGACGATTGCCATCGGGCCGACAATGAAATCGTCCCCCTCGCAAATCGTAGTGGCCGCTTTAGCGGCACCCATGTCGGTGATCCCCTCGCCACTAAGAAGGAAGAACATTCACTCCCCCTCCTTGGGCATAGATGCGATTTCATCGGCGAGCTTGTTGAGGTTCGTATCCACGAACGCTTCTCCTGGCCCCATCATATCCAGCTTTTTGGCTAGAGACGGGATCGAAAAGAAGGGGATTGTCTGGGTGACTCCTTTGGCCGTCTTGTAGAGATAGATGACGCCCTTCCTTGCCACATCGTCTTCGAGATAGTTAAGAATCATCGGGCTGTGCGTTGTTACCAGCACTTGCTGCTTAGCGTCCACAAGCATGCTGATGACGAACTCAACCAGTTCCGGATTGATGCCATTTTCGATTTCATCGAATAGGAGGAACCGATTCTCCGACTGAAGTTCGGCGAGGATGGCGATCATGCGCAGCATCCCATCATTGACGTGACGAGCTTCGGTCGTCATCACCGGTAAGAAACTGGAGTCCGGTTCCTGGTAGCTCTCGCTGATCTCAAGTTGCTTCCAACCAGAGCGAAGCGATTTCGCAGCAAGCCCTTGCAGACGGGGATAGGCTTTCTTCAACATCGAAAGGAGTTTGAGCCTTTTGGATTCATTCATCTCATGGAGGAAGGAGGCCAAGTTTTGACCGCCGAGACCCAATGTTCCCGATGATTCACGGGTTCTTTGCCGCAGATGTTCCGGTGCAAGCAGATCGAGGGACTTGATCTCAGCAAGTTGTTTTTTGCACTCTAGAATGCTTTGAGGCAATAAGTCTTCCTTGAGTGACGAGAGGATCGAACCTTCGTAGCTAAAGGTGATTTGGGATTTCCAGTCTTTCCATCCCTGTGGTGGCGAAGGCTTGGTGCAGAAGACTTCGATCTCGCCGCTCGTCGTCGTCAGCACAAAATCAAGAAGGTCAATACGTTCCTTCGTACAGTGATTTTTCGTTGGATTGTAGACCGCTTCCCAGCGTCCCGCAGGTTCGCCGTCTTCATTACAGAAGCGGACGCAAAACTCGATGTTCACTTTCTTCGTCAACTTCGATTTGAGGTCGGCGGGCTTCCATTTGCGCTCCGCAAGCCAACTCTTTATGTCGCCACGTACAAGTTGTGACAGAAAGTCGATGAACTGCAAGACGGTCGACTTCCCGGCACCATTGAGGCCGATCAGACAACTGAACTTCGGGAGGTTCATTTCAAAATTGACAAGCGACTTGAAGTTTTCGACCTCAAGGCGGTTAATCCGGTCTGCTACCATCACTCAGATTCCTTTTCGGAGGAGGAGTCGTTTTTTCCGAAGGCTTGGTCGAAAGTCATGTAATTCGTTTGAGCCGACAGCCTTTGTGACTCCGTTTGCTCAGTCGTCACTGCCTCGCCCTGACAACTTTGTCGATTCACAATATCCGAAAACGAGGGTGAATTCGGGTTTGCGGTGCATATGAAATTGGATCGGAACTTATCCACCATGTGATGAAGTGCCGAAAGAACCTCGGCCGGAGCTTTTTCAAATGGTACCCGACCAGATACGATGCTGGTTTTCAGGCGATGTACCGTTTCTGAAGTGCTTAGCTGTTCAAATCCAGGCACATCCTTGGTGCGGTCGCTAAAGTTTTGGTGATAGGCCACAACGCCAGAAGGGTGAGGAGCACCGGTGTTACTGTCGAGTACCAACAGCACCGGGTCGATATCAATACACTTGCCATCGGAACGTTTCTTCGTGTCGACCCTATACGGCGCAATGACCAGCCAGTCTCTATGGTCAACTGGGTTACCAGAGGATGCGACGAATACCGCAGTCCATTTTTCAGAGAGGTCTGGAGGATGAATGGAGAGTTCTGTGATCGATTCATAGTCCTCGACTGTGTAAATGCGAACATTGTTTGTTCCAACGTCGTTGTACAGCTTTTCGGCTGCGCAATCATGATCAGCAAAGAATTTCTGTCTCGCCATCACTCCTCGTCCTTTCCGCCAGTGATTGCTTTAACTTCAGCGAGCAGGTCGCCAAATTTGCCATAGTTGACCTTCACTCCATCATCCAGGTCGAGGCTGATCTTCTGGTCGGCAGCGTGCTTCAGCTTCTCCTCGAAGATGAGCAGTTCGGCCTGCTGTTTCTTTAGGTCCGTCTGCTCCTTTTGGAGCTTATTACGATGGCTGGTACTGGTTGCCTTCGCCTTGTCGCCTTCAAGTTGGTCGATCCGGGCTGCGATCTGGCCTTGAAGTGGAATGACGTACTCGGTGCGCATCCGGGCCAGCGTGCCTTCGTTATAACGATGAAGGTACACAAGGCATTGGAAGGCCCGCTGCTTGCCGCTGGAAAACAACCAGTAGATTGGTCGCTTCTTGTACATCGACAAGTGATGCTTGTAGAAGCCGATTGCAAGATACCGACGGATCGTGTCCCGTGGTTGCTCGCTGCCGATCGGTCCAAGACTGTCTGCGATGAATTTTAGATTCACGTCCAAGTGTTCCTTCGGCCACGCCACGCCGACAAGCTCTACGATGCGGTTGGCGGCATCGTCTCGGATACCCCAGTCCGTTTCTAATAGCGGGATGATGCCGTCGTCGTCGGCCCGAAATCTGTTGTAATTGCTGGGGTCGATACCTTGGTTGCCGCTGTGGGCGTAGATCAGCCCCGGCGTGTCGAGGCTGTATCGGCCCATCATGCAACCGATGGAATAACTTACAAAGTCTCTGAATGTGTCTTCTCTGAGTCGTCCTTCCGAGACCTCAATTGAAGTACTGCTGCTGTATCGGAAAGCAGGGTTGGAAGTGAGGCTTATCTGATTAAGAGGCACTTCGGGAGTCATCTCATCAATAAGGCCGAAGCATTCGACGAAGTACCGATTGTTTTCCTCTTCAATGCGTTTCATTTCGTCAACTGAATTCTTCGCTGAATTTCGCCAGTGATTGTAGGCAGCACACGCAGTGGGCTCACCATTACCATCCTCCAACAATGGACTGCGCTGGAACTGCCACGAAGTTTCGACGGCATTCCAATCATCGAGAGAAATCTGGATTAGCCGGGAATATGAAGCATTGAAGTGCGCCCTCATTTGGAGCAATTGATCGACAATCGGAATCCTTCTGACATCGCCACTTTGGTACGACATAGTGGGATTTAGGAGCTTTAAGATATAGGCTCCGACCGTGGAGTTCATTAGACATGCGACGAGTCCTCGATCATTAACTGCAGGAAAGCTCGACGTGCCTTTAATGTCAAAAATAAAACCTTTCGGCGTGTGACGGCAACAGAAGTCCGCGGTCGAAACATCAGACCAAGTGATGCCCTCTTGGAAATAGAAATCTTTGCCACGAAAACTTGTCATGCCCGCTGCTTTGATTTCAGCACCGCCGTTCTTCCAATTGACGACCAGTTCGTAATTTCCCGCCCACTTTCTAAAGCCACCACCTTTGTTGTAGGGGAACCATTTCGTATCAGATTCCACAGCTTGCTGAGTGTCTTTAAAATCAAAGCCGATGTTCCTAAAGTCGATCTCTGACCATTGCCTCAAAAAACGGCCGTTGTCTGTCGTCATCATTCCAATTCGCGGTGGCGACAAGCGGTCGATATTTACATCGGAGGTAAACGCATTCAGCAGTTGTGACGAGGCCCAATATGCCAATGGACTACTTGGAATCTGAGCAAACTCTTCCAAGGTGCGTGCGGAATAGAGATTCTGCTTGCTCGCCAACATACCCTTCTTTTCGTTCTCATTTCCGTCAACCAAGCGAAAAAAACTGGGGCGGTATCCTGCGAAATGCAGATTGCTTGTGGCAAAGGCGACCGTCTGCACAACCTCCCCCGAAATCTCGGCAAATGCTCTTGGGCCAAGATGGGCAACAGTGGTAAGCGTCTTGGAGGTGAGAATTTGAGTTCGCAAAATCTCGTAGCTGGCCAGGAACATCCAGCTTTGCATTGTCACCATTCCCAATGATCCATTCGCTGCGGCAAATGGAAATCCACGCTCAATAAAGCACGCAAACAAATCCGGTTTCACGCTGCTGAAGTGTTGCTTAGCGAATTCCTTCAGTATAGGGTTCATTCCTTTGCTTCCCATGTACGGCGGATTGGCAACCACGGCGTTGAACTGTCTTGCGAGCAGTTGAGCCTGTTGAAAAAGAGGCTTGGTTACACGGGCTGAGGCGTGCGAGAGGTCACCGTGCTTCAGTACTTCATCGAGTCGTTTCTCGATTTCAGACAGTTTTGCTGCCAGCTTCGTCGGAACTTGGATTAGCGAGCCAAAGGACTTGGCGTTCTCAAATAACGCCAGCAGTGATGCGATGTCTCCTTGGGAAACGTGACCCTTTTCGGCTAACGCCTTCGTGCTGAAAAGTCCGGCTTTTTCTTCATCGATTTCCTCGAAGAGGTACTCTTTCGGACGCTTCTCCTTTTTGATCGGTGAATTGAGAGCGTGGGTAATCTCCGCCGCATCCATTCCCTTGCTATCTTGAAACGCCAGAATGTTCGGCTTCGCCTCGCTTTGGAAGATGCGGCGGTCGTCGGCGCGGGCCTTCATCATCAAGGCGAAGGCCGAAAGCTGTGCCGCTCGGTCGTCAATCTCCAATCCGAATAGGTTCTTTTGCAGGATCAGCGCTGGGATGTCCTTGGCTCGATATCCCCTTTCCTGGTAGATCGCTTTGAACTGGTCGTAGGCTTCGACCAGGATATGACCGGAACCACAGGCTGGATCAAGCAGAGTAAGCTCTTCCGGGTTCAAGCTGGTTGGCGTGATTGCCTTCAGTTGCTCCTGCACTTCAGCAGTCTGCTCGGCAGGCTCGATGTAATACTCCATCTGCTGCCGCAGCGCCGACTGCGGGTAGGTCGCCAACCATTGCCGACCAAGCGTGTTCTGTACGAGGTATTTGACGATCCAGTTCGGCGTGAAGAGCTGCGTGGCGGCAGGGATGTCCTCACTTGCCACCACCTTTCCAATCACTTCATCCTTCTTCTCCGAGATGTAGAACTGGTACAGCCATCCGATGATTTCGACCTGTTGCCAGTCTTCCTCTTCAATATCGCCGACGAGTTTGCGTATCAACGAGTCGGAGTGGAGCAGGTTGTCGGGAAGGAGCAGTTCAGTCTCGTCGTCAATCTTCTCGAACAAAAATGGCATGGCCGTGTGAAGGGCATTACACTGAGCGGTGAGCAGCAGCCGGTAAAGCTCATTCTCCTTGTTTCCGGCGAGCTTGAGGTCGATGACCGCATCTTTCTTGAGGCCCGGCAGATCGACATGCTCGGCGTGTTCCAATATTTCCGGCGTCGGCTTGCCCTCGGGGTGGCTCAAGACCCTGTAGCCGTGTTCCAAATAGCCGTGCAGCTCCATGAACCGGATGGCAACCAGCCGGTTAAACCATGTGTAGGCCATCGCCTCCATCGTCTGCTCGAAACCATGACGCTCTATACGGTCTTCGAGTTGCTTTCGGTTTTTGGCAACAGCACGGAGATGCTCCCGGCCTGCGATCACGGCTACGTCACCTCGCTCGACAACCGGTTCGGTCTTTGTGGCCGTCAGTCCGTAGTAGGCGGCGCGATCCTTCATCGCCTGGATGAAATCCCGGCGTGCCTGAGGTGCGTAGTTCTTCAGCTTGGTGCGATTCATGGCTTGCCTTATCGAATCTGGATGCGTTCGTTGTTGGCAATGGCCTTCTCAAGCTCCTGCCGTAGAGCGTCGAGGAAACCATTCACGTCTTCGGGCGTTTCCAGGTACGTTGTCTTTACGATGTCTGCCGGTTTGACGACCCGTTGCTTCTTGACCACCGGTGGCGGTGGTGTCACTTTGCCCAATCCATCGTCCTTGGGTTTCTTCTGCTCGGCTATTTTGCGTTGGAAATCTTCAATCCGCCCCACTGCGATATCGAATTCCTTTACGGCCTCAGACTCGGCTTGCGTGATGTGGGCGAGGCTTTCTTGTTTCTCAATCTGATCCCGCAAAGCGTCAAGTGGCTTGATGCACGCCGCACGGAGATTGGCATCACCCTGAGCAGCGCCCACGTCCTTGTTGACCGTGGCAATCACGGCGTCGATCTTGGCGATGGCCTGCGTTTTTCGCCCCGTGAGCAGCGACGAGTTCACGGCGTTGACCGTGTCGATGAGGGCATCGGCATCCTTGATGAGTCCATAAGGACTCTTGGCCGACAGAATTTCCTGCATTCTCTTGAGTGCGTGACCGGCCTGGGCATCCTTCTCCAGTTCCAGCCGGTTGAGTTGGAAGGCAACATGCGCCTTGCGGAGTTTTTCCCACATTGGCTTCTGATGGTCATAAAAGTGTTCCAGATCTCGAAATTCGTCGGCCAGATCGAGCAGGTCTTTTTTCAGCGTATTGAATCGTTCGATGAATTTTCGGCTGTCCTTGTCCGCAAGCAAGGGACTGATCAGCGTCAATCCGTTTGCGATCTCGTCACCGCCTGGATAATTTCCCGTGTCAGCCAACTGTTTGTAGCCATTCAGAAGTTGATTCCACTCTTTGAGTCTAGTTTGAAGAAACGTGCAGAGGCCGTCTTCCCCATCAGGTCCCAGGCTCGCAAATAGATCCTTACCCAAACTCTGAGCGTTCTGAATCGCTTTGGGATCAGTCGTTTCGCGTTTGCGAACGACGATCTTACGACGTTTTGCCGGGGTCGAAATCGCTTCGTAGACTTTATCAGTAGGAATGACAGTCATGTCCATGACGAGATTGACCTCGCTCAGTACGATCAACCGCGACAAGAGCAGCAGTACCTCTTCATCAGGCCACCCGTACGGTCGTAACGCATACCGTTTTTCCAACATGTCATGCAAAATGACCTGCTGGCTTTTCGTCGCGCAGAGTGTCAGATAGTTTCGAACGTCCTGGATGGCTTCGGGATTGCTCTCGCCAGTCTGAAACAGAACGTTCTCCTTGGCGACGTCGTTGCATCGCAGAACCGTCTGGATTTCCTTCAGGCGTTCCGCTTCGGGCGTCAACCGCTTGAGATAACTCATCTTGCTGAACGTATTCTGAATCAGATATTCAAGTGCCTCATCGAGTGCGGGAAGCGCGGTCGACGACTTGAGTTTTAACGGCTGACCAGCGACGAAATATTCAGCGGAAGCAAGCATCTCTCCGAGAAGCGTTGTCAATCGCTCTCGTCGCTGTCGATTCTCTTCCGCACAGTCCCGAATAATTCGTTTGACGGACTCCGAGAGCGTCCCATCGTTTTTTGTCGAAACGTATTTGTCTGTCTGGAGGTACGTCCGAAGTTCGCGGCCCACACTTTCGTCGTTGCCGAGGCGAATCAGGACGTAGCCACCATCGGTCGAACTCTCCAGGATGGCCTTGCCCTTATCGTACAACTCGTAGTCGTCGGCCAGTGGCGTGATGACCGAGACAAGAAGTGCCCCGTCCTTCTGGTTGCCGATCGGGAATTGGTCGCACCGTCGATTGAACTCGAAGTCCATTTTATTCGCGCTGAATCGGTGTTTGCGCAGCCCCTTTAGCACGCTCTCAAAAATGATCTCGCCCGCCAGCATCGTCTCTTGGCCATTCGACAAGTCGACCTGTTTGATCTCTTTGTTGATGTCCCGCTCTTCATTGGTCAAGAAGAAATACAGGTCGCCGCTCCGACTGATCAGCGTTTCCTTTTCGAGTCGACCAAGGCTCTCTTCGATGCGATGGCGGAGTGCCAGTCGGTCACCGTCGATTTGATCGAGACAGAGGGTTACAAGGTTATCGACGTTCCCCTTCATCTCGTCCACATAACGGATGAGGAAAAGAACCCGAAGTAACTGAATATCAAATGGTTCCAGACTGGGATTTGTTGCCGCCTGGTCGATCGTTCGTTTGACTGCTGTATCAAGGAACCCTTCGATCGACGGATAGAAGTCGTAAAGCGGGGCTAGGACACCGACCTCGTTGATCGAAACCGTCTTCGCCGCCGACTGAAAGGCTTCCAGCATCGAACGCTCACCCTTTGCGAGGTGTGCGCCGGTTGCCCCTGCTTTGCGGATGGCTTCAAAAACCTTCTGAATCAGTTGGAATTGATAAGGGGCGAACGGATAGTTCTTGACGAAGTCATCGCTGTCTTTGAACTGACGGAAGGTCATCCCGCAATCTTTGAACGTCAGTTGATTCTTGAGGATGTCCCCGCGATGTTTGAAAACGGCTTCGAGATCCACCTTTACGTCTGGCCGCTTCGCCAATAACCGGGACTGGATCACTTCATCGGCGTTTGCGCTGGACAGGGAAAGAGGCGCAAAGAATCGCCCCTGAATCTTTGAGAAGTCCTGCTTCTTCGTTTTACCCATATCGCCGACCACGGCGTCCATGTCGGCTTGCGATGTCACGACGACCCATGACCTGCGACCACATGTCGTTCCCAACCCTTCAGTGATGGTTTGCAGGCTAAGCATCAAGTGCGAGTCGGTCCCGATGAATTGACCTACTTCATCCACCAGGAACGCAATCCGATGTTGTGGTCCCTTCGAATCGATGTATTCCTTGACCCATTTGCAGAAGTTCTCGACCGATAGAGCAAAATTATCTTCCGCACCGTCAATCCACTTCTCCGCAGCCGCTTGGCTCTGGCCCAGGGCTTCGCTGAAAGCCTTAACGACTTCATCCCGGTTGAACTGGTACGCATCCCGCTCCGAATCCCATTTCAAGCCAGTCAATTTCTCGTAGGCTGCGTGGAACGCCTTCAATTTCCCCTTAGATTCGAGGTGTCGCTCCATGTGGGCGATATGCGGATGGTCGCTGCTGTAACCTTGCAACTCATTCAAAACCTTGAGGAACACTCGCAGAATGAGGTCGCGTCCGGTTCCGCTGCCGTGGTCAGCCTTACTGTCGATATTGAATAAGATGACATCGGTGTTGGTAGCAACCGCCCGCTTGATGTCTCCAAAGAGTATCGCGTCCTTGACCTTGCTGTCGAAGAACTCGACCGCCTGTTTGCTTTGCCCGTTGTACGAGTGCGTACGATTGCTTAGGAGGTACGACAGAACCTTGAGGAAGTGCGATTTACCGGAACCGAAATACCCCGAAATCCAGATTCCCATCTTGTCCTCTGGACTGGCGGCTTTTCCCTGATTGGCATCGTCGAGGTAGCAAGAGATGAACTTGCGGAGGTGTTTGTCGAGTTCCTTTGTGATCACGAATTCGTCTAATTCTTGCCAGACTGACGAATCGTCTCTCTGGTCAGCCTTCACCACCCCGTTGATCGGTCGAAAGATGTCGCGTTCGAAAAGGTTCTTGATGAGCATTGAAGACTCGCCCTGATGATTGATTACTGTGGAACCAGCTTGAAAGCCCGGTAGTAGTTGTTGCTCTTGATTTTGCCAAATAGCCGTAGCGACTGCCCGTCGTATCGGCCTGGGTAAAACATTACGAGGGGTGTTTCTCCCATCACTGGTTGAAGGTTATTCAACAGAGAGTGCGACCGTAACAGGGGCCACACGGTTCCCACGCCAGAAAGAATGACGAGATCGTGATCAGCGGGTTGGGCCACCTCGGCGAACAGACTGCTCAGCTTGGTTTCGTGTAGCGGGCCAGCGAGCGCCTTTTTAAGAGCCTCGTTCCCTTTTTCTCGCTGCATTTGAATCGCTTTGTCGAGCAGATTGCGACTTTTAAGGTAGTCCATCACGAAGTCGAACAGGTCGACGTGCTTGACTCGCAGCCCGTGCCTCTTTTTTGGAATGTGCTCAAGCAGAGTTCGCAGGAAATCTCGAACCCGCAGTTCATCTTCTGGTGGGTAGTCGAAGATGTAGAACGGCGTTTCATTCCCAATTCCTTTCCCACTCAAGAAATCATCGGAAATGATCCTGTCTAAAATCTGGTTGAGTCGTTCGTTGAGGGGATCGCTCATGGGGCCACCTGGATGCATCGCAGGACGTATTGTTCTCTATTCGCCTTCAAATATTGAAGCACCTGTTCGGCAATGTGAACCGTTTTCAGCTTCAAGCTGCGAGTGTTCTCGATGTATCCTGCCTGGGCGAGCATCTGAAACACCGACGACCGAAGGCGTCTAACTGTCGTTTCGTTCCACTGGGGCATTTCGGGATCACGCTCCCGACAGCCTTCGAGATAATTCGTAAACAACGCATGGGTGAGCGTCGGGTTGAAGAGTCGGTATTGCTCAGCGACAACGATTTCCAGGAAATCACCGAGAAGCGGACTGTGTTTCACCGAAGCGGCGAAGATCGCATGGGTCGCGACCGTCCCGTTACCGTCACGGACCAGTTCCCACAGATTCGGCCCCATTGTCTCCAGCCGACGGCGAATCAGCGTCGTCAGACGGCGAGCGGTCGCCGGGTTGCGGGCCTGAAGGACATTGTTCGTGACGATCGCATCCTTCCACCCTTCGGCATCGACATGGCGCAGCAACAAATCGGCAATGAGTCTGCTCTCCGGCAGCTTCAAAGCCCCAGCGGTAATTTCGGCCCGATATCGCACTTCCGTCACTTCGATCAATTGCATCAGCCTCCCGAATGATTGGCCCATCGAGGCTTTTTTTGCAGTAACTTCAGATTTCAGGTTGTTTGTTGAATGAGCAGATTGCCATTTTGGCTCAGCCACTGCAAACCAACGCCCAAAATTCCTTAGGTTTCAAGTTTTACGCTACTGCAAAGGGCAGGAATCCGAAACCAACAAACGACCAGATCCTGTCATACCTCGATGAAAAATGCGGAAATCTCTTGGCCAATTTACCATTCACACCTTGAAACAAGTGGAATGATCGGAGCACGGATCAATAGGATGTCTCGTTTTGGTTTTTGACCGGAAAAATGCTGAAGCACTCGGAGGTATTTATGCATCGTGATCAAAAGCAATTGCAGGCGGCGCACGACTTGGGCGAAGCAATCCTTCGATTTATCAATGCAATCGACTTTCCCGGCATGGAAGTCGACAGAACTCATTCGGGGAAGACGACTGAATTGTCGCCACCCGTAGTCAGTCCCATGCCGCATCAAAGTCAAAATAACGAGAACCGATTGATTCGGGTCGGGGAGGCCGCCAAAATCCTGTCACTCGGCAGATCCATGATTTATCAACTGATGACGAACGGCAAACTTCCATCAGTGAAGATTGGCGGAGCACGAAGATTGCGCCTGTCGGACGTGTTGAAACTCATTGACGATTGACACCTGAAGTTGGCGGGCGTGGTTGATCAGCGGCTTTTCGATAGCATAATCGAATTTGCTCAATCGAAAATTGTTCTTCGCTCAAATTCGTGGTTCATTTCGATTGCGAGCCAGGTAAGCCAACAGATCTTGCCGAGTGTATCGAATACGCCGTCCAACGACCGTAGACGATCCAATTCGACCGCGACGGCGTTCGTCACGCAGTTGGTGAGTTTGCAATCCAAGCAGTCCAGCGGCTTCAGTTTCGCTTAATGCCAGCCGATCATTGAGCGATTCCTCGTCTTGGCGAATTTGAGCAAGAGTCTCTCTCACAGCGGCTTCAATAACGGGCCTGAGTTCTGTCGAGTCAATGATGATCTGCATCGAAACACCTTGTGAGAAAAACAAGTAGACACAATCGGACAATTGAATTCACATGTAGATTCATGTTATTCGAATCGTTGTGGTCGGACTTGGGGCTTGGACTACGACCGACAAGTCACTGAAGCGGATTACCAGTAAGTGATCCAATTCGGGGCTGAATTTGCATGCGCTGGTTGGTCATTCGCTTCAAGTATAATACCGTCCGCTACGGCCTCGTAACTCGATCCACTTGCGTCGCCTTGGGCAACCAGCTTCAACCCATTCGAGCAGTTCCAGGACGCTCCAACGAAAACACGTTCCAAGGCCGAGACGACACGGACATGGAACACGATCCGTGGAGGCGAGTTGTGTCATCACGCTTTTCGGCACTCCGAGAAAGTCGGCCATTTCGCCGGAATCAAGCATTAGATGGCCGCATTGTTCGAGAAACTCGACGGATGGCTTGAGGACGTGCCGATATTCGATTTTTCGCATGCTATTTCCTCTTCCGTCCGGCAGATTCCTGTTTCTTGATTGCCCAAACCTTTTGCGAAGGACAATCGGAGTCGATCCACTCCAATATCTCGGCCAACCGCCATCGAATGAGAAACCCCAAATGGACAGGCTCCGGGACCGCCTTTAAGTCTCTTAGCCGGGTGAGATGTCGGGACGAAATACTCAAGAGTTGGGCCAGGGTCTTTGTGTCGATCAGGATGCCAGAATTTTCAGGCAGCTTGCCCATTAGCAAGGCAATACGAAGATCAGCAGCCTTGATCTTGTCTTGTGGCTTAAGTTCCGTTCCCGGTGATTGTGATGCGAGTGGAACCAACATAGGCATCTCGGCCAGTGTCTTCCTGAGCGTGACTTCCAGCGTTTCCTTGAAAAGATTGAGAAGCCTTGCCGTCGTTGCCGGGTCAATTCCAAGATCGTGCAAAAGTTGAAGACGGTCGCTATCTGCCGATGCTTCAGCCATGTACTTCCTTCCAGAAAAAGTGACCCAATACCAAGAGCGTTGAACTCGTACGTGGTATTGTTTTGAATTGCGTCGTGACTAAACGACATCACAATTTGATCAACCCGTGCCTGGGCCGTCGTCTCTGAAGAAACGACGTGGAACGGGAAGCCGAGTTGAATGCCACCGGTCCTCGCAGCTGCCAATGTCACTTTTGTTCGGTCGCTGATTGCTTCGGCTTCCCCTTCGGTAATTCGTTGCGAGATTGTCAGGAAGTTCTGCCAGAAGAGTTGATCTTTGTCAGTTCGTACCCAAGAACTTGAGCAACTTTGCCCGCTGTCGCCAACGTCATCCCTCGATCTCCGTGAACAAATCGGTCGAGAATTTCAGGAGTGATTCCAGCCTCTTTCGCTACGCTATAGTGTGTTCTACGTGAATCTTTGATCGCATCCCGAAATGCTTTAACCAAAGAAGTTTCTTCTGTCGTGACGTCAGATTTTCCGGCCTTCGGCATTGTCACTTTTTTCGTTGTCTTTTTGCGTTCCATCGTGGTCACGTATCCTTTCCGTTAGGTGGTCCATCGCCTTTTGTTTCTGTTCTGGAGTATGCCCGTCAAAAATCTGCTTGAGGCGTCCCAGCATCTTTTCCATCATGCCGCTACTGATCGGCGTTTCAGAATCCGGCTGATCGCTGTGTGAATCCATTCTCCCCCCTTCTTGCTTGGAACGGATCGGGTATTCAATTCCGCTGCGATTGCTCGCAGACTCATTCCGGCTTGATGCAAAGCGTTGATAAGCCCGATTGCTTCTTGCTGTTCGGCATTTGGAATCAACATCACACCATCGGCCCCAAGATCATACCCATATGGGACTTCGCCGACTCGCTCTTGTTTCGACTGCTTGTGCCGCATGGCTGATGTCGTCCGCTCGCTGATTTGGTCCCGCTCGAATTCGGCCAAAACCGCCAACATGCGAAACATCATTTTTCCGCTGGCGCTCGTCGTGTCGATTTTCTCTGACAGGGACACCAGATCGGCACCGGCTTTGTCGAGTCGCTCGGCAATCATCAACGTGTCACGGGTGGACCGAGCCAACCGGCTGAGTGAATAGACCACTAACACGCTTTTCGCCTTGCATGCTGCAATTAACGCTTTTTGCAGTTCCGGTCGATTGTCTGCCCGCTTACCAGAGATTCCAGCATCAACGAAAACCGTATCGAGTTCGATATCATTCACCATGCACCAGGCGGCGATTTTAGCTTGCTGGGCTTCCAGACTCACACCCTCATCCGCTTGCTGTTCTGTTGAAACTCGGCAGTATCCGAAAGCCCGCATGATCGACTCCCCGTTGACTGATTGCTGACACTGATAAGTGTATGCCAAATGGCATGTATATGTCAACTGCACGATAGTTAATTTTGCGAGATTAGACCGGAAATATCTTAAAAAATTATCGATTGTGGACACCACCGACCGGCTGTGTACAACAAAGAACCGAATTTTCGCTTTTGAACGCCGGGGAACGGTTGCGTACAGAATCTTCAAAATTTTCAATGGACTTCAGCGCCATTCATCACTCAGGAAGAGGTTGCATTGTTGCTTTGCCGCGTTCGAAGAACAGTAGCGTAGTTGATAAATCCATCGTTTCGTTTTCCCGTGATATTGCTTGCTTCGTTCAATGTCTCCCTCTTGACGTTTGAGATATCGTGAGCGGTTTCTCGCAATGAAGAACTGAGTCAAAGTCACCGAAGAAACTGTTAAACCCGCCAAAGATATTGATCCACAGTATTCAGGGGAAGACGTGGATATTTCGTAGGGTGACTTCGCAAGCAGGGATACACGGTCGATGTCGTCGAACGCTGGATACCGGGAATGAACATAAGACGTGATTTTCTGGGTTGTTTTGACATTTTGGCAACCTGTACCGACAAGAGGACGTGGACAGCATCACCGGAAAAGTCACCGAAACCCTTGGCTGGAATACTGATCAGAAGAGCGAAGCCTATGCGATCGACACACCGAAAAAGGATCTTAAGGACGGGTGGTGTATCCCCCATTCCTTCGAGACCTATGACCAACTCCGCGTCTTCGTGCACGGGGAGCGCGGGAAGATGGGACTACTCAAAGGCCATCACGATGACCGAGTCATGGCCCTGTCTCTTGCGAATATCGCGGCTCAGCAACAAGATGTCGGGGAAATACTGTTCCATTAGCGCGAAACGATGTGTCAGTTGGCGCTTCAAACGATACCACTCGTGGGCGCTTCAAACGATACCATTTACCGGTTTCTGTCTTTAATGGTTCCGTTTGACCACTTATTCTTCGGCTGGGGACCCGGTGGGCGCTTTGGTACTTTTTGAACTTTT
>CAILLA010000060.1 GCA_903834925.1 uncultured Schlesneria sp. | reverse complement strand
TGGAAGATCTACTCGTGGGCGCTGAGGTCGGACAATAGGTGGTCATCAATGCGTCTGCCACAATCCCTCGCTGCTTTCGGAGGACGATCCTTCATCTCCGTAGGTTTCAGCATCGACGATCTACATCAAACTGCTTGATGTGACGCGCGTTCGACGTGAATAGATTGCCCAGTCAAACGAAATGGAAAACAGGGAAACTCTGCCATCGTCACCAAGCCGAGTTCGCCATTTTCCGAATCACTCAAAGACTTGACTCAAGAACGTTTGGTGATCAGTCACCGTGACGAGGCGCGTGAAAGAGAGACCGGCAAGAACTGCCGAAGATCAGCCCATTCGAGGGCAAGATTCAAGAAGACGGCACACACCACGCAGTCTGTTTGCGAAGGTGCCTAAGTCAACCCCGTAGCGGCGGCTTCCAGCCGCCGACCGGCACAGCCGGTTCACGCGCGTCGGAAGACGGGTTTAAAATAGGAATATCAATCGCGCGCTGACGAGGTGAGCGGGAAGGCGTCAGCCTAAAAGGCTGCAACAGATCAGCCCAGGGCAGAGCGTCGCTGCGACAGCCGCAAACCGTCGCCCTGGGACTGGATCTTTGGAGGTCCTCACCGCGTCTGCTCTTGTTTTCCTTCGTTGTCTTCGATGTCTAGTGTTAAAATTTCCTTGTCCGATTTCTTAATGGATCTGAAACTCGCCGAGGAACCGACGACGTAAAGAATTACGAAACGATCCTCTAGAAAGCGGCAGAATTATCCGTCGTTGATCGCATGCAACTGATCGAGGACTTTTGGGAGTCCGTACCGGAAGGCGAACTCCCATCACTGACAACGGAGCAGGCAAAGCTTGATGGCGTTCCAGGCTTTGATGTTTTCAGACGTTCACACTCCATTTACCAGGACGATGACGGGGACACAGCGCGGTCGGTAACGCGAGGACCTTCGAATACAGCAACGCCGTGTTCTCACTGGCTCCCGGCTCGACGATTAAGACGGTGTTTTGAGGGACTTCGTTCCTCGAACCGGACGAACCCGGGTGTGTCGTTCTCAAAGGAATGATCGATAGAGTCGGGACTTGGGCGATACTGCCAACGACGCCGTAACATGCCTCAAAACGATCTACTCGTGAAAAGAAGGTCGATTATTGATAGGTTTTACGACTCGTACCCGAATCATACGCCACATTTCTTGGCCGAGACTTGATTTTCTCATGACTGAATACATTGACGAGAGTTCTCAAGAGCGGCAAGGGAGCGACTACGATGGGGCTTGGAAAGAAGCTCTGCGATGGCATCTGCAGGAATTCATCGAACTCTGCTTTCCTCTCCTCGCTGGTTTGATTGATTGGACGAGTAAACCAGAATGGCTCGATAAGGAAATTGGTCAGATCATTGGACGATCAGGGCGTCGCAATCAGGAAGTGGACTTACTCTTCAAAGTCCGGCTGATCGATGGTCGCGATCAATGGATCTTATGCCATTTAGAGATTCAATCATCCTACGAAGCCGACTTTATGGCTCGCATCGATCTGTATAGTTCAGGACTGAAATGGCTGTTTCAGCAGGAAGTGTTGACTCTTGTGATCCTGACCGACTTGAATTCGGACTGGCGACCAAGCACATATCATTTTGAATTTGGTGGTTATGGAACTGATCGGCGATTTCCGGTCTGCAAGGTCTTGGACCGTATTGAGGCGGATTGGGCTGGGGACCGTACGCTGATGGTTGAAGTGGCGCGTGCCCAGATTGCCGCTCTTCGTACTGCGGGAGATCCGGAATCTCGATACAATTCGAAAACGGAATTAGTGCGAAATCTGTATTCGGCCGGTTACAATCAAGACGAGATCCGTGAGATCTTCCGACTGATTGACTGGATGATGCATCTGCGACCCGATTTGGACCGCAGATTCAAGGCCGAACTGGTCGCTTTTGAAGAGGAATTGCACATGCCTTACGTGACATCCATTGAACGCCTTGCAAAGGAAGAAGGTCGAGAAGAAGGTCGAGAAGAAGGTCTTGAGAAAGGCCGCGAACAGGGGACTATTACGCTCTTATTACGGATGCTCACGCGACGGTGCGGCCAATTGCCTGGGGATGTCGAGCGGGAAATTCATCAGTTATCCCTGGCTGAAAGCCAGGCACTGGGCGACGCTCTCTTTGATTTTCAGACCGTCGAAGATCTAAAGAACTGGCTCAAAACGTCGCCTCATTGAAACCAATCAACTCATGAGATCATTCGAGCCGGATAAATTCGTGGAACAAATATGATTTCAACCACAATGCTGAAAATTCATTGAACGTTTTGTGGCGTGCTGAAATGCGAAAAATCCGGGGATTGACATCCCCGGCTCGCCTTATCCAACGCGCGGACGATTGCCCTATTCTGAACCCGTCGTCCGACGCGCATCAACCGGCGGTGCCGGTTAGCTTGCGGAACCGTTCCAGCAGGTCGCGTGTTACTGGACCGGGTTCACCCATACCAATCTTGCGCCCGTCGAGGCTGACGACTGCAACGACTTCTGCTGCCGTTCCTGTCAGGAACATTTCATCTGCCACATAAAGATCGTGACGCGTCATTGACGTCTCACGAACTTCATAGCCTCCCTCGATCGCCAGTTGCATTACGGCGTTACGAGTAATCCCTTCAAGGATTCCGGCATCGAGACCCGGTGTCATCAGGACGCGATTCTTCACGATGAAAATGTTGTCGCCGGTACATTCTGCGACTTCACCTTTATGGTTCAGCATCAATGCCTCAACCATACCGGCGTCGGTCCCTTCAATCCTTGCAAGAATATTATTCAAGTAATTTAGTGACTTGATCCGAGAGCTGAGTGCCCCTGGATGGTTCCGAATCGTACTGGCCGTGACGAGATTCATCCCCTTTGTATAGGTTTCCGGGGGATACAGCGAAATCGTGTCGGCGATCACGATCACTTGAGGATTGCTGGTCTTGCGAATGTCCAGACCAAGGCTTCCTGCTCCTCGTGTCACCACGAGGCGAACGTAACCGTCGCTGATGTTGTTGGCTTTAACGGTCTTTTCGACCGCTGCAATCACTTCAGCTGGCGACATGGGGATCACCAAGCGAATGGCCTTGGCGCTTTCAAACAGCCGGTCGATGTGCTGCTGATGCAGGAAGACCCGTCCGCCGTAGACGCGAATTCCTTCGAAAACGCCATCGCCGTAGAGCAGCCCGTGATCGAACACGCTGATCTTGGCATCCGCTTCATCAACCAGTTTGTCACCGAGAAAAATCTTGAGAGCCATCTGAGGCAGTTCCTGTAAAAGAAGCCCGGCCTCGGAATAAGGCGGGCTTCTTTCAAATGTCGTTCGGATAAACCCAATCAGAAAGAAACACAGTCATGCAGCATCGGTCAAAGTCTCGATTCGTCCTTCACACAGCCTGACTGTACGATGCGCTTCCGCCGCAATGGACTTATCGTGAGTCACCATGATGATAGTCAGCTGTTCTCTCTCATTCAATCGGGACATCAGATCAATGATCTCCCGACCGGTTTTTGCATCCAGGTTTCCAGTCGGTTCATCGGCCAGCAGGATCTCGGGCTGAGCCACCAACGCCCGGGCAATCGCTGCCCGCTGCATCTCGCCACCGGACAGTTCTGATGGCTTATGCGTCAGTCGGTGTCCCAGTCCAACCCGGTCAATCATTGCTTTCGCCCGGTCCTGGAATTCACGACGCCGGGCCCAATAGTTCCAGATCGAATGCCGGATCATCAGCGGTGTTAACACGTTTTCCATCAGACTCAGTTCAGGCAGCAGATGATAGAACTGAAATACGAATCCGAAGACTCGATTACGCAGTTCATCGCGAGTCCGCACGGGGAGGTCATCAATCCGCTGGCCTTCGAGTTGAACTTCACCGATATCGGGTGAATCAAGCAGACCGATCAAGTGCATCAGTGTGCTTTTCCCCGACCCCGATTGACCGATGATCGAAAGGAATTCACCCTTTCTCACCGAGATATCGACTCCATGCAGAACGGGTACGCTGTGCTCACCCTTGCGGTAAGCCTTCTGAACGGCCAGCGCGGCCACATGCGGTACAGGCATGGGAACGGACTCGCGTAGTAGTGGGTTATTCGAGGTCATGATCGTGGTGGACATGGCTTCCGTTCCATGAAAACAAGTTAAGTCCTGTGCCACTGCTTGCCCGTCTTCGGCCAAGCAGTGCTCTTTTATTTGATACGCCATCGTCAAAGCCATTGCTTCTCTGAAGACTCCGATGCAGTGGCACAAGTCTGACGTAAATCATTCATATCTCAATGCTTGAACGGGACGAAGATGAGCGGCACGGCGGGCCGGGAGAACACTGGCCATCACAGCAATCATCACAGCACCAAATGCCACCCAGAATACGGTAAACGGATCAACATGCGTCGGGATGTCCTTGAAGTAATAGATCTTCTCGGGAAACACCTCGCGACCTGTTGCAAACGTAATGAACTTCTCGATCTGATTAATGTAATAAACGAATAACAAGCCGACTCCGACCCCGGCTCCGGCCCCAACCATCCCCAGCAGCAAGCCGTATGTCAGGAAAATCGACATCACTCCGGACGAACTGGCTCCCAGGGCTTTCAGGATGCCAATGTCGCGTGTCTTTTCGACCACGATCATGAAGAAGATCGCCAGAATCCCGAACCCGGCCACGGTAATGATCAGAAACAGCAAGATATTGAGAATCGACGATTCGACATCGACAGCTGCCAGTAACGGTCCCTGTCGCTGTTCCCATGTGTTGACGTTGAAGTTTTCGGCACTGAAGTTTGCTCGCAGAATATCAATCACTTTCGGAGCGTCTTTGTAATCCTTCAACTTGATTTGTAGCGATGTAAACGCACGAGTTTCGGTACCGTCTTCGTTGTGTCGGATCATCCCTCGAACTTCCTGAAGTTGTTCGAGGTTGCAATAAACCAGGTTCGAATCGTATTCGCTCATCCCCGTTTTGAATGTGTCAACGACGGTCGCGATGAAGTATTTGGGTGATGGAGTTCCGGCCGAGTACGTCGTGATCCGAACATCGTCACCCGGCTGAATCATATTGTAGGTCTTCGTTTCCTTTGTATCGGGATCGATTGCCAGATACGTTGCCAGACCCACCCCGACGTAAAGTCGACCTTTTTGAAGCTTTCCCGCGTCATCGTCATTTTCTGAATTGGCCGTTTCTACTGCAGGCGATTCTGCGAAAGGGTCACTGGGATTCGATTCTTCCGGTTCCCGCTGGGCTCTTAACTGATTCCGAAGCTTCGCCATTTTTCGATAGTAGTCTGCCTTTTCCTGACGGCGAGCCATCGCATCAGGCGTCAGTTCCCACCCCAGTGGTTCGGTTCGAGACCGTTCGGCGGGGACATTCCGACCGTTTACGGTATGGCTATGATAACTCTGCAGATAGTCGATTAGCGGACCAACTTCCGCTTTACTTTCGGGAACAATCGCCACAAGGTTTACGGGGTGAGGAACATAGTCGTCGTAGTGCGACTTGTAACTGAGGATCGCATGCACTTCGACTGTCGCCGTCACGCCGGAAATGTACTTGCCGGCCAACTCTCGAATCCGTTGCATGTGTGCTTCAGGATCAAACTCGCCATTCATACTGCGAGTTTCGACAATGATGTCGGACAAAATCCCCTGGATTCTGTTCCGCATCTCACTGCCGAATCCCGCCATCACCGAATTGACGACGATCATCGTCGCCACACCCAGCGTCACGCTGATGATACTCGCCAGGGCGATATAACGAGTCCGTAGATATCGTTGACAGAGAAGCAGTTTGTACATGGCCAATCCTTTGGCAAAAAACTCGGTTAGTGTTCGGGCTTCAGCAGCGGGAAGAAAATGACATCCCGGATGCTGTTGGTATTCGTCAGTAGCATGATCAGTCGATCGATCCCGATCCCCATCCCGCCCGCTGGAGGCATCCCAACCTTCAGCGCACGGACAAAATCGTGATCCATCTTGGCCATTGAATCCTCTTCCGGCAGACCGGCAAGCTGCGTTCGGAACAGTTCTTCCTGCAATCGAGGATCGTTCAGTTCGGTATAGGCGTTGGCAACTTCCATCCCATCGACAAACATCTCGAACCGTTCAGCAATCGCCGGCTCATTCCGCTTCCGCTTTGTCAGCGGACACATCGAAGCGGGATAGTCGATCACAAACACAGGTCCGATCAGCTTGTCTTCCACCGTCGCTTCAAACACGTCGTTGACGATCACGTCGGGATGCCGATCGGCTGTGGCAATGTGCAGTTTCTTCGCTACGGCTGCGACCGCTTCCACATCGTGCATGTCACAACCGGCGTGCTCGCGGAACAGATCGCCGTATTTGGCTCGCTGGAACGGAGGCGTAAAGTTAATCGTCTTTTCGCCCCAAGGCACGATCGCCGTACCGTTGGCCGAAATCGCCGCCTGGGAAATCAGCTTCTCGGCCAAGTCCATCATCGAGTTATAGTCGCCGTACGCCTGGTACAACTCGATCATCGTGAATTCCGGATTATGAGTGCTATCGACTCCTTCATTCCGGAAGACGCGACCGATCTCATACACACGCTCGATGCCGCCGACCATCAATCGCTTCAAATGCAGTTCGAGTGCAATCCGCAGAAAGAGCGGAATGTCCAATGCATTATGATGCGTGACAAACGGACGAGCTGCCGCACCGCCGGCAATCGCGTGCAGGACGGGTGTTTCGACTTCGAAAAAGTTCTCGCCACGCAACGTCTGTCGGATCGAATCGATGATCCGCAGTCGCTTGAACATCCGATCCAGCACCCCTTCGGTGTAGATCAGATCGGTGTAACGCTGACGTAGCAGCTGTTCTTTATCCTGCAAGCCGTGAAACTTTTCGGGAGGTTGAGCCAGCGATTTACACAGAATCACTAACTGAGTCACAAAGATCGTCTTTTCGCCGGTATTCGTAACCCGCAGCCGACCCTCGACCCCGATCAGGTCTCCCAGATCGAGACATTCCAGCAAGGCCCACGTCTCAGGCGTCGAATCCTTCTGTGAGAGCATCAATTGGATGCTGCCGGAGTAGTCCTTAATATGGACAAAGTTCAGTTTGCCGGTTTTCGGCCACTTCATAATTCGGCCAGCGACCCGCACGGTCGCTCCGTCAGTTCCCGCTTCGGTCGGGCACTGCTGGCGAGCCGCTTCGATTGCAATATGGTTGTCGAAGCGTTGTCCCCACGGATCAAGACCCAGCGCTTCGATTTTCGCGAGCTTTTCCAGTCGAACGGCTTCCAAACGATCAGGCGTCTCGGACATCGAGCAAACTTCTAGCTAAAAAATGAGAACCGGCGGGGTCTAGGGAGGGCAGAACTATGCGGGAATCGGCAAAAAACGTCAATGCCAGCTCGAATCC
>CAILLA010000059.1 GCA_903834925.1 uncultured Schlesneria sp. | reverse complement strand
GCCATCTCGATCCCGCATTGGTGATGCGAGATCGAGATTCAGACTCTCCAAGAAACTCATCCGTGCCCCACCAACCGGCGCTTCAAAGGGATTGGCTCGCGACTCGCGTCGTGTCCAGTTAGGTTACACTCGGGGTGAGGGCGTCGCAGTCCAGAACTCTCAGGTCTCCATCGTTGTCTTCGTGAATGAATTGAAAACAACTGGACCTGTCCCCTTTATTCCCCGCGACCATTCCAGTAAAAGTGTTCTGCCCAGAGGTCAACCCGTGGATGGAATAATCGAGTCACCAGTCCAGACGACGGATCAATACCGGCAATGTTAGGACCTTTGTGGTTGTTGCACGGGTAACAGGCGAGGCCAAGATTTTCAGGCGTCGTCGGACCATGGTGCTGCTCAGCGATGATATGGTCAATTTCGTGAACGGCATCTGTGAACTCTTGAGGCATCCGGCAGTATTCGCAACGTGAGTCGGCTCGTTGCCAAACGAGATTGCGAAGAAGTCGGTTCACGCCTACTGACCTGATTGAGTTTTGAGCGAATGTCGAGCCTTCGATTTGACGAGACTCAGAAAGCTGCTGACACGTTCAAAGCTCTCCGTTTCCACTTCTTCGTCTGTGGTGAGCGTCCCTAGGCGCGCCTTTGCCGCAAGTTCGCTCATTCGCTGCTTGTCCGTTTCGTTGAAACCCCACTTTAATAGTTCAGTCGCCACGCTGGGCGGTAACTGAGGTTCGTTTGACCCGATCACGCGAGCCAGGATTGCGGATTCGTCGATTGCCGATGTACTCATAATCGCAAGTCTACCACGGTATGTCAGTTCCCGACGGAAACGTTTTTGTCTTCGGCGATTTTATCGCTAACTCGAGAAAGTTTCGATAGTGAAATGTCTCAATCGTTTTCTGCATACCGACCGTGGACTGTGGGGACACAGCTCGTTTGCCATTTCGCTGAAGTCAATTGCGGAACGGACTTTGCGATCCTCTGGCAAGTTGCCGCCATAAACGATTATCGAGAAATATGTTCGGCTCGGAAATCAAAACATAAACGCAACATTATGTGTACGCCGCGAGCTTACGTTCGGCGACCGTTTAACGGCAGTCTACCATGATACGACTCATCGCTTTGATGGTGACATTGATTGTTTCGTCCCCCGTTGTCGCAAGATGTGCAGAATCCGATGACATCAAACAATTTAAAGATCGGTTTGAGCTGCTTGAAACGAAACTGAAATTAGCTGAACGAGATATCCAGGACCTCAAAAAAGAGATTGAGATCCTGAAGGCGGATAAGCAAAATGATGGCGGAGCCGATGAGAAAGATAAAAAAGTTATTGCACCACTCGGGACAACTTGGAAGGGAAAACTGCGCGCTGGAGCCACTGAAGGAAGTGCAGAGATGAAAGTCGTGGCACGCGATGGTAAGACGATGACCTTAGAAAGCTCAGTAGAGCAAGGCGCGATTTGGCAGTATGACTGCCAATTTACTCCAGCCGACAAGTACAAAATCACTGCGACACGCCGAATTCAGGCGAATCGAGGAATTGTAAATCCTGGACCCGTAGGCGGGACAACCGGTACCGGAACCGTTTCAAAGACGACTCTCGTACAAAACTTTACATTGAAATCCGGCAACGAACCAAATGTCGACTTTAGATTCAAAGGGGACCTCGTCGCTGACCCCAAATAAATGATGGAAAAATGAAGGCGATAATTGCGGATAAGGGGGCAAGTCGAATTAAAGTGAACGACGCACATTTGACTCGTACACGCGTTTCCAAATGTTGAAAGAAGATGTAAAATTGCCAACATTACCGTTCAGCAGCATCGAGCGCCGGTCACCGGCATTCAACGTTTCGTTTGGGCTTGACGACAGATGACCAGGCCGACTGTGTATCTCGAAACCACCGTAATCGGACACCTCGCCGCACGTGTCCAGCCAAATATTGTCGTGGCTGCTCGACAACTTTCTTCTCAATCGTGGTGGAGCATCCGCGACAACTACGAAGTGTTTGTGTCTCAGATCGTCATCGACGAATGCAGTGCCGGAGATCCAACAGCCGCTTCCGAGCGGCATAATCTGATTCAAGGCATTGCCGTTCTGGACATCAAACCTGAAGCCGAGGCATTGGCGATGGCGCTGACGAATCTACATGGCATCCCAAAATCCGAACCGCGCGACGCATTGCACATTGCGATCGCCGCCGTTGGCGGGCTACAGTACTTGTTGACATGGAATTTTCGCCATATTGCCAACCCAAGCACTCGCGGCCTGATTGCTCGAATCTGCGAGGATGCTGGCTACGTGCCACCGATCATCTGTAGCCCAGACGAACTCATGGAGACGTAAAATGATAACCGACACGATCAACGATGAAATCCTGCGAATCAAGCGAGAACTTTCCTCAGCGCATGGAAATGACATTGCTCTAATTGCTGCCGATGCTAGGTCACGACAGGCCCATGTGGTGAGTCATGAACCTCGTCGAATCAAGTCCGAACAAAACGGTCAACGCGAGGCGAAGACGCCCGCGTTACCTTAAACGTTACCTCTGTGCAAACTACCAATGCCGCTACCATCATTCAAACAAATTCTATACGCGTTGGACAATGTGAAATCGAGCATCGATTCAGAGGTTGCTGACTGTTTGATCGCACTTTTACGAGCTTCGTACAATAAAAAGCAGCAGGTCGCGTTCGACAAACTCGCTGACAAGTATTGTGATGCCATCGATGGCAACGACCTTCAACAAGATGTTGTCTGTGCATTACCGCATCTGGTTGGTTTTGATGCTAGCGAGCTGATTCCTGAATTGCTTGGTTACTTTAGGAACGACTGCGAATTTTATGAACTTGCTCATGCCATAATTTCGCTAGTGTTTCCTAAAAAGAGATCCGCCGTCGCACCCGACTTACTGAATGACTTGCAAAGAACCGTACTGACTGAAATTTCTGGAAGCGACCCGATCTGGAGATGCGATGGCGACTTCGCAACTCTCCTCAAGCGTCGTGGGCTGCCAATCACTCAATCAAAAACTCGACAACTCTTAAATGTTACATTAAAACAGAGGTAACAAAGTGTTGGACCACAGCCGCTTTGGTTGCCGCTTTTGCAATGCGGAAAAAACAAAGGGGACATTCAACTTTTCCCACCTTCATTCGCAGATCAAGAAGCGATTGACTGAAATAAAAAACCGACCAAGGCATTCAAAACGGACGGCGAGTACGCCACCGGTTAATTTGAACGTTCGTCACAAAACGAGAGTACTCCCATGAAGACGCCGAAAGATCCCGATTGGGACGAGTTTCATGATCTAGGCATCGTAAACTGGAAACGCATCCGTTCGTCCATCGAACACGAGAATACACTTGTCAATCATCGCGTAGGATGGCTGTTGACGTCCCAGCTGTTCTTGTTCGGTGCGTTCGCAGCTGTGTTTAATGCGGCAATTAACAAAGATGTGCTCGCAACTTCGCTGCACGTTCAGGTATTTCTTGTGGCCGTCTCATGTGTTGCCATCACAATTTGCTTGTTCGTGACGGTCTCCCTCGATGCGGCCCACCGCCAGATAGGCCTACTTGAAGACTGGTGGATACGGCACCACCTGAAGGGCATTCGCAATCAGCGGTCATTGCGAAATGTCAAGAAGCTCACCGATCATCCTCCCATCAATGGAATGTTTGACCAGTGGTTGTACCATGTCTTCGGAACGCGATTGCTACCCTTGCCAATACTCGCTGGTTGGCTTGGTTTGCTTACATCCGTTTTCTTCGAGTATATTGTAAAAGCGCAGCAGCCAGTGTTATGGACCGCCTTGTCTTCGCTGCTTCTGTTCATAATTGGCGTCGGCATTCGCCGGCTACTGAAGATTGAACGCAGGCACAATCGACCGTGGAACTTTGACGAACAATCACGTGCACTGGAGCCGCCGACGGAGCCGGATTCAAGTCGAGAGTCGTCACCGCCGGCCCAGTGATGCGTGTCGTCCGCCATCCAATTGGCACTTTGCCGCTCAATTCCTGGAGGCAACAATGCGTCGCAATTATATCATCATCTCCGCTATTTGTTCATTGGCCCTCGCTGCGATCCTTTCACAAGTCATCGCACAACCAACACTCAACAAAAGGGCCGCACCGGTACAAGTCTGGGAGTATCGTGTCCAACTCATCAAGGACTTTGTTCCAACCGACGCTGACGCAGTGACGCAGGTCGCCGCACTTGAAAAGAAACTCAATGAACTAGGGCACGAAGGGTGGGAACTTTCGCAGCAAATGCATCTAACGGTCGTCTTTAAACGTCCGCGAGTTCCTAATCATGAATGATGAGCACCCACTAACTTCGCAATCCTACCGTGAATGGCTCTAATCCAGGAATGAACCGCCTGAGCTGAAGATGATTGCGGTTCGCGCAATTGATGCCTTCGAATCGATTACCCACGATCGGAAAACCATCGACGAGCCTTTAAACGATCTCTATCTTGCGGCTTCTCATGCAAGGTTCGTCGTGTGGGAAGTTGGGCTTGCATTGCTGGCTCAAATTGCGTCGCAATCCAAAGACGCTCGCGCAAAGATTCTGGAACTTGCTCGCGAACGCAAAGCAGAGAATCGAAAACGATCCATCCAATACTTGTCTGCACTTTAGGCGATCCTCGGTTGGGGGATCGGATTTCAGAAGCAGAGGTTGAAGAGTGATTTCAATTTGCTGAAGAATTGTACTGGATCTGGGTCTGCTGGCAGAGGTTTGAGGAATTCTTCGTGCAGCATTTCCCG
>CAILLA010000058.1 GCA_903834925.1 uncultured Schlesneria sp. | reverse complement strand
CGGGAAATGCTGCACGAAGAATTCCTCAAACCTCTGCCAGCAGACCCAGATCCAGTACAATTCTTCAGCAAATTGAAATCACTCTTCAACCTCTGCTTCTGAAATCCGATCCCCCAACCGAGGATCGCCTAAAGTGCAGATCTCAATGAACCCTGGGATAGTCCACATAACAAGTCCTTAGTTGGGCGAATGCCGAAAGTGTATTCGACGGGAGAGAGCGATTCCAAGACCCGATTGCAGATGTTCTCTGGCCAAAATACCATCTTCAAAAGTGCCCAACCGAATCTGGATCTCGCAGTTACTCGTTCCAGTGACTTAAGAATCATGATCGTCGCGACGGATGTCAAAAAAGCTGTCCCATGGACAGGACCTGATAGTCTCGAAACGGATGGAAGTGACCTTTTCAACTTACTGGGAAAGCCCTCTAGCATTCATTGTATCACCAATGATCTGAATGTCGTTTCATTACCTAAAAGCATCACTCCTGCCAAATTGAAAGCTCTTGTCATTCCCGTTAACGGTGAAAAGGTCGATGTCGCAGAGTACCGCGTGGATAAGAACCAGGTCGTTGCTCCAGAAATTGCAATTCAACGAGCTGAAAAGAAAAAACGAGTTCAGCAACTGATCACCATGAAAAAGATCTGGACGGCCATCAGGGAATATGACCAGAAGCACCGATCACTTCCCGTCCGGCGCTGGAACGACAAACATTTCGATCAAGATCAAAATCCAAAACTCAGTTGGCGTGTCCATATTCTGCCGTTCCTTAAAGAAGATGAGCTGTACAATCAATTTAAGCTCGACGAACCTTGGGACAGCCCGCATAACGCCGAGTTACTCGCGAAAATGCCGGAAGTTTTTCGCGAGCCTGCTGATCCTCCTGAGGCGACGGCGACGCGAATCAAACTTTTAAAAGGCCCAAAGACCGCGTTACCAACGAAAGAACTACCGAAGTTCTCGGAGATTCCATTTGACACGATCCTGCTGATTCGTACAGGCCAGGAAACTGCGGTACCGTGGACAAAGCCGGAGGACGCCGATTTTGATCCCAATCATCCCAAAAGCATACTGGGGCAACTCGACGACAACATTCTTTGCATTACATGTACGGGGGACATTCACGCCTACAGTCTTGAGATTCCAGATGAGCTATTCCGCGCGATTGTCATTCCGATCGGAACCCAGGATGGGCGGAAAGTATTGACGGATGAAATAAAACCTTGGGATGCGTTGTGAGGTCGTCTTCTACCTGGCGACATCAAAGCGGAGCGTGAGTCTCTTCGACCCGTATTATCACTTTTGGGTGAATCCGCTCATTTGATGTAACGGCAAATAAAAAGCTACTTGCAAACAATTGCAAGTAGCTTTAAAGCGGAGAGGGAGGGATTCGAACCCTCGGTCCCCTTTCGAGGACACAGCATTTCCAGTGCTGCACAATCGGCCGCTCTGCCACCTCTCCGAAATCTTATAATTGGCTGTTCACAATGGACTTTGCAGTGCGATGGCAGGGTTATAAGCACCTCCAAACACACCGCTCAGGCTGATTCTCGTGAATGCCGAGACAAATTGACGCCTCACAGTTAACGCTACGGGTGTCGAAAACGCCACCTCAGACTCTTGCTTTGAGGTGGCGTCGTGCTGGATTCTAACGAAATTTATTCAATCCGAAAACCCAAGGCACCCCGATAAACGGTATGATGATTTTCTGCACTTCGTTCTTCGGTACAGACGCGTTCTTCGGTACAGGCGCCGGGCAAGAAGGATTCTCCAGCAAGTTTGATTTCGTTCACAGGTAGGGAATTTGGAATATTCGCCGCTTGTCGCGTTTGAGATATCAGGGTGGTTCCTTTACGCCATGTTTGGGTCTACTGCTGCCCTTACGGGTAAGATCGACGTCAGAGAATAGGGGATCTCTGGTGAAGCAAAAATCGAATGACGTTGGGAGCGATGCTGATGATTATGACTGTTAAGGTCACTCTTGTTCGTGGCCGGTATTGCCAAGACGAATGGGCAGCGAATATCGAGCTGGATGAATCATCGACTCTCGGAGACCTTCACGAAGCCATTCAAGATGCAGTCAAGTTTGACCGCGATCATTTGTACTGCTTTTATCAATCGAGGACGGACCGGAGCGGTAATCGAGAGTTTCTTGACGAGGAAAATGGACGGATCTTCAGTGAACCATTGGGGGCGATGTTTCCCCTGCCAGCAAAACAATCGTTGTTCTACCTCTTTGATTGGGGTGACAACTGGGTCTTTAAAATCACGAAGTCTCGGAAACGCCCTCACGCGCCGGTGAAGGGAGTGACCTATCCAAGGATGGAAAGCGAATTGGGAAAGAAGCCGAACCAATATTCGTTTGAAGACGAGGGCGACGAAGAATGATATCGGTGATCGTTCTACTTCAGCAGATAAACGCATTCTTGTCGGAGCATCCCGCTACCATTCTTCGCTTGATGAGTTGATGGCTCGGGCAGTTAAAGACGCCCTAGTCTGATGGTGTGACTCAACATTCGATTATGCTTCTTCACACGCAGCCATGAACTGCGCGAGTTTCGCAGTTTGATGGCCGGTCGCTTCGACTCGTGCAATCCATTTGCTGGCGTGTGGACGATTCGATAACTAGGTTCATTAAAGCGCGACAAAGGGTGTCTGCATTTGGACTGTCATTTCCATAATGCTTTCTACGACACCCTCGTGAAGTTCTTTCTCGGAATTACTCAGCCACAGCGCCTGCGAGACGTTCAGCCTTGCGCTTGACGACTTCGGCGTTGTTCGCTTCCGTTTGGGTGACGGCGGCGATACGTCGGCGGATGGTGCGGATGTTGGCGTTCAGTTGACGCCACTTGGTGTTCTTCTTGTATTGGGCTTCTGTCAAACCCTTTTCCTGCAAGGATTTAGCAAATGTTGCCAGGTCCGCGTTGGCGGCTTGCAACTGTCGTTCAAGGGTAGGGCGTGACAAAGGCATGACTCAGGCTCTTTCACATGTCTAAAAGCGTGAAGTTCCGCAACGGGTTTAAGCCATCGGCTTTTCTCGCCAGCGGAAACAGAATTCGGTACTTCGAGACGCGATATTCTACAGATGTGGCACCTGTCCGCAACCCTGACTGGGAGAACGAGGTATATCTGTCGTCGAGATGAGGAGGTTGATGTCGGTGAATCGAGTGGCTCATCTGGTCAAATTATGACCCTGTGGAAATTATTCTTTCACTTTGGCGAAAAAATGCTCGTGGTTCTTTATCCGTCCCAATTTGCGTTTGCGAACGGTATCATCTAAAAACCTCTACATTTGTTAAATTAGAGACCTGACGATCGCCATCGGCGAGTCTTGTGAACAGTTGATCATACGGAGTCATAGAATCAAGGACGCTCAAATGCATCGACTGATGCTCGTGCTTGTGGTGTTTGGGCTGATTTCGAGTGTTCGTGCAGCGGATGGACTTCCCGCGATTGGTGACGCGATCACGGATCTTCGATTTAAGGATATTCGGGGTTTGTCTCGAACCCTGGCCGACTTGGGAAAGAAGCGAGCGTACGTTTTTGTCTTCACGACGACGCAATGTCCGTTAGTTCGCCGCTCGATGCCGAAGCTGATCGACATCGACAAGCGGTTCGGGTCTCGAGGCGTTCAAGTTGTCGCGGTGAATGTTGGTGCGGGGGAAACAATTCGTGATATGGCGTCACAGGCCATCGAATTTGAGGCCGCGTTTCCCTTTGTTAAAGACACCGATCTCTCATGTGCAAAGTCACTTGGAGCGACGCGAACACCCGACGTGGTCGTTCTGAATTCTGATCGGAAGCTGGTTTATCGTGGGAGGATTGATGACCAGTTTCGTCTGGGTGGTTCTCGCCCCGAGCCGACTCGACGAGATCTTGAAGAGGCGATCAACGATGTGCTGGAGGGTCGAGCCGTTTCGGTGAATGAAACCGCAGTTGATGGCTGTTTGATTGAGTCCAACGAATCTCGGGCCAGTGAAGCTGCTGTGCCGACGTTTCATCAGGATATCGCACCGATTTTGAATCGGCGCTGTGTTGCGTGTCATCGCGAGGGGGCTGCTGGTCCGTTTTCGTTAACGTCGTTTGTTGATGCGGTGGCTCATGCCGAGATGTTGGCCGAAGTTATTGTGGATCAGAGGATGCCTCCTTGGTTCGCCAGTTCCAGACACGGGGCTTTTCAGAATGACCCATCGTTGACACGTGACGAACGAGATACGCTGTTGCGCTGGGTGACGTCAGGGAAGCGAGAGGGTGACCCCAAGAGTGCTGCTCCGTCACCTGAATTCGCAACGTCAAAATGGCGAATCGGTGAGCCAGATCTTGTCATCAAGATGGTTGGTGAACACACGCTGCCTGTCGCTGGGTTTGTAGAATATAAGCGTCTAGTTTTGCCGTATGTGTTCCTCAACGAGACATGGCTGGAGGCGATTGAGATCCGCCCGGATAACCTGGCTGTGGTTCATCATTGTAATATGGCATACGTCACCACTAAGGGGGCCGGCCATCACACCTTTATCACCGGGCACGTCCCGGGCGGTCAGCCGATGGACCTTGGACGGTTTGATAACGGAGTTGCGTACCGGGTGCCAGCATTTTCCGGGCTGGGGTTAGAGATTCACTATACGACGACGGGAAAAGAAGAGCGTTGCAACATCTCGGTGGGGTTACGCTATCCGAGAAAGACGGTTCACAAGCAGTTAAGGCATTTTCTGCTCGACCCGCGTCGGTTTCAGATCGAACCTGGAAACGGCGCATTTCCAGTCCGATCCAGTCTGACGCTTGACCAGGATATCTCGTTGCTGGGGTTGTTTGCGCACATGCATTTACGAGGAAAAGATGCGACTTTTTACGCGGAAGTTCCCGGAAAGCCACGTCAAACATTGCTGCAGATTCCAAACTACAACTTCGAGTGGCAACTTGGATATGAAATAGAACCTGGTAGGCAACGACTTCCAAAAGGGACTCGTATTGAGTCGGTTGCGCACTACGACAATTCTGCATTCAATCCTTACAACCCCGACCCCAATCGGGCTGTCCCTTATGGCCTGCAAACGTATGACGAGATGTTTAATGGATATGGTTTTTTTGTCGCGGAAGACGAGGACTTGAAGCTGGACATTGATCCCAAAACCGGTGTCGTCCGTCGACAGGCGAATTGATTCTAGTGTATTTTGTTCGGTGCGAATTGCATTGCTGATTCGGTTTCTGGAATGTGTCTGTTGTAAGTCTTTTATTTGTTTGATGTTGTGGAGTGCTGCGGAGGCTTTGAGTTCGCCGGTCAGGCAAAGCGGGCCATTTTTTTGGGATATATCAATGATTTTTTGTGGATGAAATTGTGTGCGGTGCAATAATTGCTGCCGTCACAACTAGTGACTTACAGTGATGGTCATCTGAACGAATTTCGACGAACCAGAAATGAATGCGGGCCAGTCATTCATGGAACGGGAAGTTCCTTTATTTGAGTGGAGAAGGCAAGCTTAATGAATCCAACGCAGAATTTGACGGCGCGACAGAACGAGATTTACGACTTTCTGAGAGACAAGATTATTGGTCGTGGCTACGGACCAACGGTGCGTGAAATTGGTGCCCAGTTTGGGATCAAGTCACCAAACGGTGTGATGTGCCACTTGAAGGCGCTTGAGAAGAAAGGGCTGATCTCGCGCGAAGCTCATATGTCGCGGGCGATTCAATTGTCGCACCCTCCTCAACTTCAGACAGAGCTACCGTATCTGGGGCAGTTGATGGTTGGTGAGCCGTTTCCGACCAGTAGCCCTGGCGATCGACTCGATTTCAGTGGTCTTTTCAATCTGCCCGACCTTTGTTGTCTGAGGGTTCACGGTACGGCATTGCAAGATGACCATATCGCCGAAGGTGACACGCTGATCGTGCATAAACAGCCGACGTTCCGCGATGGCGATCTGGCGGTCATTGCTTATGAAGACGGGACAATTGGCGTTCGACGTCTCTATCAGGAAATGCTTCGGATTCGTCTGGAATCGGCCAGAAAAACGAGTCCTCCCGAGTTCGTCAGCCGCGTCGTTGTGATCGGGATCGTGGTTGGCGTAATCCGCCAATACTGATCGTTACCAGTCGATCGCGAGCATCAGGCAATTGAGTCCGCTGCCGATTCCCAGGAAACCGACTCGGTCTCCTTTCACCAGGAAGCCACGTTCATCAGCGATTGCGGCGGTGAGCGGCAGCGACACAGTTCCGATATTGCCGAGATAAGGGTAAGTGTTGAAATCTTTGTCGGGCGAGATTCCGAGCGCGTTCAATACCTGTTCACGGTGTCCCTTGCCGACCTGATGGCAGATGACTTTGTCGATTTGTTCTGACGAAAATCCGACTTTTGTCAGAAACGCCCGCCAGGTATTCAGGCCCAGGTCGACCCCGTGTTTGAGGACGCTGATCGAATCGGTCTGCATGAACTGCGTAAATGCGTGCGATAGCTTTGCTGGAAGCAGGCCGCTGACCTTCTGTTGAATCAGGTTTGGAAGAAGGTTTCCGAATTTTGTATGCGTTACGACGGGTGGCAGAATCGCGTCAACTTTGCTGACCGCTGCGGGCAACAACGATTCAAAGCCCCAACGGCACAACGCGTGATGTTCTGGTGCGGCTTTCGTCGCACCACCCAGCAAACGATGGCATTTTTCTCGTGAAAACGATCCATCGGTCAAAAGCACAGCCACGGCACCGGAACCACCGGTCAACGTTGCCAGTGACTTTGTAAAGGAATCCATCGTCATGTCTTCCAGCAACCGCTGGATCGAGTAGTCGATGATTTCCCGAGCGGTTTCGCACGACACAACCATTCCGGCACGAATCTGGCCGAGTTCGATTCGGTTCGCAATGTCGACCATTCCATTCAGAACACCCAGGCATGCATTACTGACATCGAATACGGATGCATCCGGGCTGATTGTCAAATTCGCCGCCACGCTGCACGCGGTGGCTGGCTCAAACTGCTCGCGACAGACGCCGGCATAGATCATCACTCCGATATCACGTGCTGCAACATTGGAGTGCTCCAGGGCTCGCCGAGCCGCTTCGGTGGCTCCGTCGCTGAGTCGATGCCCGGCAGGCCACCAGCGTCGTTCGCTGATTCCGGTCCAGGCTTCGAGCTGCCCTGCGGGGATTTTGAGCTTTTCGTAAAGCGGTTCGAGACGTTGTTCGATCTCGGCCGAAGTCACGATGACGGGAGCCAGTTCGTATCCAATTGCATCGATGTAAACGCGGGAATATTTCATGTGACGTCGGTCAGTCAATTAATCGGGTCGCAGCAGGACACAGTATTGATGTTAACTGTACCCATTGTTCGCGCCGCTGTCATTGGCGGGTCAAACAGAAATAGGCCGCGTAGGCGGCAACTGCCCAACTGCTGAGTGCCGCGAAGAACGCGGCCCGCAGCCATCGGATGCGCAACAGCGGTTCCGCTCCGGCGCCCGCAAGAATTGCATAACACGGAAGAATTCCCAGCGTGTATGACGCTTTTACCTGACTGTAGACCGGCACATGCATGTAAAGGTCGAGAACTGCAGTCAAGTACAAAATGACCGCAGCTGCCGAAAAGACGAGGCAATTTCGAGAAGCCTCGACGTTGTGTCTCCAAGCCGTGAGAAACCCCGCAAAAATACAGACAAGGGGAATCAAGGCCAGCCACGATCCGACTGCCATCCACGTGACATTCCACGGGATCGACGTCGGTGGGCCGATGAGGCCCGATGTAAATCCGTCGGTCCACATTGAGGAATAGAATCCATCCCAGAAACTTTGCAAGCCGGAATAGACCGGTTGTTGCAGTGCATTGCCAAAGGAACCGATTTGATTCCACGTGCGATAACTGGGGTCCTGCCACCAGGGGATACCGATTGCTGGATCCCAGCCCCCGACGAAGGGTTTGCCGAGCAATAGCCAGTTGCGAATGTAGTACCATCCGGCAACGAGAAAGCTTGTTGCGAAGAGAGTTGATGCCCGTGCGATCCCCGATCGGACCCAGTGATTGCTTTGTCGACCTGCGATGAAGACCGCTGTCAAAATCAGCGGGGCCAAAAGGATCGGTGTCACTTTGGATAACAGGGCTGACCCCCACACAAATCCCATCAAACCAAAATAACGAAAGCCGCGAGGTCGATCAGGATCAATGATCAACGAAAAGCAGAACAACAGCACGAGTGATGAAAAGCACGCTGCCAGGGGTTCGTTACAAAATGCTTGCGACATGTAAATGTTCATCGGCATTAAACCGCCAACCGTGGTGACGACAACCTGCAAGTCTCGCCGTTCCGCAAAGACAACACGGCCGGCACGAAAGCAAATCTCAATTTGAACCAGACCACAAAGTAACGGTAAGAATCGCAAAAGTTTTACGATCCCTTCCGGCCCCAGGTTCTCAGCGAACAGGGCGTAAAACGGTGCCGCCAGAGCGTAAATCAAAGGCGATTGAAACATCTGCCAGCCATCTGTGGCCAGCGGAAGCTTTCCACGTTGCGCAACGAATTTCACATAGTTAATGTGTTCATTAACATCGAATCCGATGGTCCAGGGGACGCGCCCGATGTTATTGATCGCCATGATGAGCCAAAAGCCAAATAATCCCCATCGGAACATGGGTGGCGATAATGTCCAGCGATTCGGCTGTTCCGGTGGTTGAAACGGCCGGTAAAAACAGAGAAATGTCAGTCCAAACACGCCTGCCAGCCAGGGCCACAGCAGACGAAACGATTTCGCGACGCTTGGGTAATCGTCGAAAAGCGGCCCCAGATCTGCCTTGGTGTCGCTGGCCAGCACGGCTCGCGTCCATTCCCGACCGTTGACCGTCGTTTCCCAGTCGGAGTTCGTGTGAATACCAAGCTGTTCACTGGAGACTTTGATCGCAGGATAGGCCCCTCGATTGAGAGCAACAATCCAGATCTCATGACGACCCAGTGTCAGATCAGGAAGGCGAATGTTGTATTCTTGTTTCCATTCGCCGAGGTCGCGTTCACTGGTGAAGAATGCCGCAGAGGTTCTTGGGTCGGCATCCAGCCAAATCTGACATTGCCGGAATGCCTGGAGATTGAGCTGCCCCTGCAAAACCGTTTTTGGTAAATCAAATTGATATCGAAACGCGACCTGGATCGGTTCGAATTTCTTTTTGTCTTGTGGGTCAAGTTGATAATGCGCCCGCATTTCAAAGGGCCGTCCACGACGAATCCATTTGGCTTTCTCGTCGTCTGAAAGCAGGAACACAGTTGGGTCATTAATGACCTGGTAAAAGCGGGCCGCCATCAAAATGGCGTAGAGTGTGATTCCCGCGAGAAGCAGAATGTGCCAACGGAACTCGGGCGCGGCGCCTACTGTACCCGTTTTCGACGAAGCTCGTTCTGAGTCTGGGGTTTCCATTTGACTGTGGGACATAAGTTCGAAAACCCGTTTCCGATGGAATCAATCGCGTTACAAAACAAGCCCTCAATCAAGTAGGAGTCGATCGCTTTATTCTTTCTCTGCAAGCGAGACAGAAACGATTTCGCGATCGTTTCTGGCGTAAACGTTACGGTTGGCGAAAGCGGGATGAGTCCAGACGACTTCGCGTCGCTGAGAAGGGCCGGTTGGTTCGAGCAGATGGGCGCGACCGAGTTCCTGATATTTCTCAGGCGATAGTTTGGCGATGATCAGGTCACCCTTTTCGCTGAACAGGAAATAACGATCTTCGTGTTTCACCAGAAACGCAGTTCCCCAACGTGCGGATTCTCCGCTGGTGGCTTCAAATGTCGCCCACTGCCGGTCCCCGGTTTTGAGGTCGAGGCATCGCAGTTCACCATAACTGCAAACTCCATAGATGTGATCCCCCTCGATTACGGGTGTACTGATCAGACAGTGCAACGAATCAGTGATTTTTTCGTTCTGGCCGTGCCGTCGCCAGACTTCAGTGACAGCCGGTTTGGCGCCATCCAGTTTCAAGAGCAACGAACCGTTGTAGAACGCGCTGATAAAGAGCAAGTCGTCTTTCAATCGGGGCGTGGCCACGGAGAGCCCGCTTTGCGAGGTGAAAGGGCGCTCCCACAGTAACTGACCCGTTTCCGGATTGAGTGAACTGATTGTTGTCGGAAGCCACGTGATCAACTGACGTTGTCCACCCGCTTCGATGATGATGGGTGAGCTGTATCCCGAGGCATGTTCGCCTTGAGAATCGAGTGCTCGCCAGATTTCTTTTCCCGTGTCTTTGTGGAACGCCACAACGGCTGTGCCCTTTCCTCCCACGAAGCAGATCAGCCGATCGCCGTCGAGCAGTGGGTTCGACGAATATCCCCAGACGGGTGATTGCTCACGTCCGTAATCTTTCTGAAATGATTTGGACCAGACAACTTTGCCCGAATCGGCTTCAAGGCAGAACAGATGTCCTTCAGATCCGAGTGTATAAACGCGACCGTCCTTGATGGCCGGGGTTGTTCGTGGACCAGCCGGATAGCTGACCGTATAGGGGCACTCGTATTCGTGCTTCCAAATAATCGAACCGTCTGCATCGTCGAGACAGAGCACTCGTTCGGTTGCCTGTCGGCGACCCCGTTCGAACGGATTGCTGGGGTCACGTTCCCCAGCAGGAAGTTGTTTATCGGTGACGTAGACTCGGCCTTTAACGACAGCGGGGCCCGCGTAACCGCCACCAATTTTCGTTCGCCAGCGAACTTTTGGTCCTTCGGCAGGAAACGATTTTGCGATCCCCTTTTCGCGCCAGACGCCGTCTCGCTGCGGTCCCATCCATTGCGGCCAATCATCAGCGTGGAGACGAGTTGTATCAAGCGGTATCACTGCTGTGATGATGATTAAAGCCAGCGACCACTGAAGAATCTTTTGCATGTTATTTACCTTGTTGACGAATTCCATTTTACCATGCTTGTTCGGCATCGCCTTTTTCGTTAACGATCCACGGCGTCCAACACAATACGAACTTATCGATGGTAATATCTGTTTTCTTTGGCGAAATGTTGGTTTCGTCCAACTTCAGGTTTTCGGCAGCAGCCCCTTCCAGCAGTGCCGTCGCTTCGTCCTGGAATTGCTGATCCAGTTTTTCCATGCGAACCGTAATTGCTTCGACGGATTCTTCCGCAAGTGCCACGTCCTGCTTTTGGGCGCCTAAACGTCCCGCCGTGCGGGCACCTGTGGCGATCTTTCCCATGTTGGCAGCCGACGTTAGCTTGCGACCGAATACCGCTCCAAGAATTGAAGTGACAACGGTCACGCCCGCCTGCATCGACTGGTTTTTGGCCTCCAGCTTTTCCTTCTCGACCTTCTGCATCGCCTTTCGCAATTGTTCTTGAACGGTCGTCATTTTCGGCGCGTATTTGCTGCGAAGTTTTTCCACGGCGAGATCTCGTTCTTCTTTCATTCGATGAGCGATTCTTGCGCGGAAATCACCTTCGGTCTCGCCCGGCTGGGATGTTTCCTTCAATTCAGCAAACTTCCATAACGACAGTTTTTGATTCTTGTAGATGTAATCTTTCAGGGCGGATTGCAGTTCTGTAAATGTTTTTGCTCGATTTAAATCGGCGGGAAGTGGTGCAAAGCCCCCTTCGTTGTCGGGGTGTTCCTGTTGATCGGGTTCTTCCTCGACTTCAATCTTTGCGTCGTCGAACATCGTCGGCGAAACTTTGTCGACCGACGACATGAAGACGGTCATGTCCTGCTGGGTGTCGATTCCCGCCGAAGCCTGCGCGAATCGAACTCGGACAGACGCCAACAGACCTGGTCGGTATAAAAGTTTTGCATCACCAAGCAGGCTTGTCTGGCGGACGAGAAATGTCTCGTTGATGCCGGGGGGGACAACGGGATGGCTGCCCCCTGCTGCGTTTTTCCCTAATGCAGCGATCGCTGGGCCTTCGTTCGCTGGCATATCGCTTTTCTTTTCGGCCATGAGCGTGGCGATCTGATCGCGATCGATTGGGCCTCGCAGGAACGACAACGCCCAGCGGCTTTGGAATACAACCGGGTGATCATCGTGAACGTTGTTCATCAGGAAAACGCGATTGCCAAGTCCAGCCAGGATCTTTTCCATTTTCCCGCGATCAAATTGTGCACCTGCCGCTGCGGATGCTCCTTCAAGACCTTCAAGAACCCGAGCCTTGTCCCGTTCGGTCTGCAACCGGCCAAGGAACCAGGTTCCTGCATTCGATAGCCCTTTGTAGTCGAGGTCGACCGGGTTTTGTGTTGCCAGGACAACTCCAAGACCGAATGCACGTGCCTGCTTCAGCAATCGTAGCATGGGGGTTTTTGAAGGAGGGTTTGCCGACGGCGGGAAGTAGCCGAAGATCTCGTCCATGTACAGGATTGCTCGCAGACTGGACGTCCCTGATTGAGATCTCATCCACGAGACCATTTCGTTGAGCAGGATCGTAACGAAGAACATTCGTTCGCTATCGCTCAAATGGGCGATCGAGATGATTGTTAAGCGTGGCTTTCCTTCGGATGTGTAAAGCAATCGCTGAATATCAAGCGATTCTCCTTCCAGCCAGGCTTGAAATCCTGGTGACGCCATCAGATTGTTCAGCTTCATCGCGAACCCGAAACGTTCTTTGGAAGGATAGAAGCTTTCGACATCCATCACGCCGACTTTCGTAAAGTTCGGCTTTTGAATCAGTCGGATCAATCCCGCCAGATCGACATCTTTTCCCTCTCGCCACGACCGGTCGAGAATCGTCGAGAGCAGGATATGTTCTTTGCTTTGCAACGGATCGGCATCGATACCGAGCAATGCGAGGAGTCCCGATGCGGCGGACGCGATCCGCTCACGCATTGCTTCCGTATCATTCAGAATTTTTTCGTTGGGGACGGAAAACGACTTCATTACGGTCAGCGGAAGTCCCGCATTGCTGGCGGGGGTATAGATCGAGATGTCCACCGCGTCGCGAAACCGTTTGATTCGCTCCGGTGGTTGCCCCCAGGCGGCGAGTCCGTCTTTCCAGACCTTGGCCATTTTCTTGGCGTAATCGTCGGGGCTGAGACCCGCTCGTGTGGCGTCGGCGGGATCAATCCAGGGTCGGAAATTCTCGGGCAGCAGATCTGGAAACGCCAGCAGCAGATTGCCAAGGTCACCCTTGGGGTCGATACAGATGGCCGGGATGCCGTCGATGGCGGCTTCTTCCAATAGCGACAGGCACAGGCCGGTCTTGCCGCTTCCTGTCATCCCAACGCAGACCGCATGGGTCGTCAGATCTTTGGCGTCGTACAGCAACAGGTCATCCTGGACCTTTCGCGTTTCCATGTCATAGGACTTACCAAGATAGAACACCCCCAGTTTTTCATAGTCTTGCATTGTCAGTCCTTTTTGGGATTTGTCTTGAGGGCAGCGACCTGTTGAAGCAGGCTTGGCAGCACGGTTTGCATTGTCGGAAATGTCAGTGAAATAGCGATCCGGTCGATCAATCCAGGTGCCTGGAATAGGGTGTCGGTTTCAAATCTTCGCGAGCATGAAGACTATAGGCCATGTCCCTGCCAACGAAAAGCGCCGCGTTCCCTGAAGTGTAACCCGCTTCTTTGCTAAGATGCTGCGATTCTCAAACCCGGTTTTGAAAGAGATGACATGCGAATAGCCGTCGTACAGATGGATGTGACGCTGGCCGACGTGGCTGGCAACCTGGCTCGAATGATTTCGAAAACTCGTGAGACTCGGGCCGCAGGTGCTGAACTGACGATTTTCCCCGAATGTGCGTTGACCGGTTACTGCTTTACCGGTCTCGACGAAGCTCGCCCCTATGCCGAAACCATTCCCGGTCCTTCCGTAGAAAAGATAGCAGCGATCTGCCGGGAATTGGGTGGGTTCGTCGTGTTCGGGCTATTGGAACAGAACGCGGGTCGAATTTTTAACGCGTTGGCTCTGGTCGGACCGCAGGGACTTGTGGCTTCGTACCGGAAGATTCATCTCCCTTATCTGGGAATCGACATGCACACCGACTTTGGCGACCGGCCATTCGCAGTGCATGAAATCAACGGAGTGAAAATCGGGATGAATATTTGCTACGACGGGGGATTCCCCGAATCGGGTCGCATTTTGGCGCTGGAAGGTGCCGACCTGATCGTCTTGCCAACGAACTGGCCGCCGGGTGCCGAATCCGCAGCCGACTTCGCCATCAATACCCGGGCGATGGAGAACACGGTCTATTACGCCGCAGCCGATCGAGTCGGCGTGGAGCGAGGTGTCCCGTTCATTGGCAAAAGCAAAATTTGCGATCCGCTCGGTAAGACACTCGCCTTCGCTGATCACACAGAAGAGGCCATTCTTTATGCGGACATTGATGTCGCTCGATCGCGGAACAAGCATTTGATCCGCAAGGCGGGCGTGAACGAAGTCAACCGGATCGCGGATCGCCGTCCTGAGATGTACGGAAAGCTGGTTGAACCTCATTCGTTGAAACGGCCAGGGCGGTAAGTCTCCGATCAGCGATATGATGGTCTCGGGCTTCCAAAAAGGTGAGTCTGTCCAAATCAGAGGCGGTGTAAGATATGCACTCGACTCCAAGGTAATGAATGACCACATTCCAGAAAGGTATTATATGTTCCGATTGACTTGCGTCCTTATTCTGGTGGTCGGTTTGTCGATTCCTGGCTTCGGACAGGAATGGAAACCCGTCACGGTCGAATTACTCAAGTCGGAAAAGACAGGATATGGCGGATTGTGTGGTGTCATTATCCACCCGCCGAGCGGCGACGTTATCGTCAATTTAAGCGATTGCGGTCTGTTCCGTTCCGGCGACCAGGGGACGACATGGCAACGTCTGGAATCGGCGGAACTAAAGGGACGGACCGAGACTCCGTTGTGCATGATGCTTGACCCGTTGGAACACAAGCGGCTGGTGTCAGCATTCGTGTACGGGTCTCCGATCATCGTCAGTCCACAATTGAGTAAAGGATGGAAAACGCTTGATGTGAAATCGACTCATGTCGACTGGTGTGCCGTCGATTGGAATGACCCAGAACTCGGTTTCATTCTCACATTAAAACATGAATCAGGTGATCTGCTGCTGGTTTCACGCGACGGGGGAAAGAACTTTGAAGAAGTCGGAAAGGGCTATGGTCCTGCCTGGATCTTTGACCGTAAAACTGCTGTCGTGGCACAAGCAAAGTCGAAGGAAAACCAGCAGCCGGGATTGTTGCGAACAACTGACGCAGGCAAGACGTTTCATCGCTGTGGCGACGACTATGCCCGGGCTTTGCCTCGATTCAAATCAGGGACGTTGTTCTGGTTGACAACGACGGGATTAATCCGTTCCAGCGATCAAGGCCAGACGTGGAAAAGGCTTTCAGACGTCAAGGAAGGCATTTGCGGACCGGTCTTTGGAAAGGATACGCAACAGCTTTTTATCTTGACCTCAGGCGGTGTCCGGGAATCCACGGATGGAGGATTCACCTGGCTTTCGCCGATTGCATTACCGTCTGCGATGAAAGGGGCCAATCATCTGAGCTGGGTTGAATACGATTCGGTTCATGACATCATCTATGTGATGAAGATGGGGTCGGAATTGTATCAAATGCCCAGAGCAAATTAAGAAAGACGCGTCAGTTTGGCCGATATCGCGAGTACGAGCGCTCTGGGTTATTTTCAAGCCGACCGCACGAGAAGTGATGATTTTGGACGAATTTCAACTATCGGAAAAGACGAAGAATTGAAGCGTCGGCTGCGAACACGCGGCGAGTCGCTTCAAAACACAGCAGCTATTTTTTGCCTAGAAGAAAAAACGCCAAGATGCGACCTTCGCACGAAGTTGTTCTAACGGTCTCGACTCGATTCACTCTGTTCCACGGTTCTGATAGATCGGCGAGTCGACGATAGATCAGAATGGCATCCGGTTCGTTATGACCTGCTATAAATTCGACGGTATTTATGCCGTGGGCTCTTAATAGAGGGGATTGGCGTCGGTAGTCGTCTGCCTGGAACTGATGAAGCGTTGGTGTGACCGCGACCGAGGCTCCTTTCGGTACGGTTTTGACCATTTGTTGCAACAGACTTCGAGTCATTCCGACGCCCCAATAGTCGACTTCGAATCGCTTGTCATTTCCGTCAGCAATCATGATCAGCCTGGCCAGTCCGTTGTAATAACAGAGATGGCAGGGTGCCATCGTGACCAGTGGACTAGCCGCAAGCAGAAGTAATCCTGTCCAGATGGCGAGAACCGTTGGCTGAGGCTGAATACGGAGCGATAGCCACTGCCAGCAAACCACCCATCCTCGGCCGACGAAGATCGCCAAGAGTGAAAAACAGTTGAGGAAAAGTCTTTCGCCGTCATAGACGGCGACGCCCGGTAGAGAGAAAATAACGAGCGGAAAAAGCATGCATGCCAACAGCAAAAGATCGCGACTTTTCGCGGTTCCGAATCCTGCGGACTGTCCTGGAGGTTTTGGATGCGTTTGCGCGATGGCAATCGTGGAATCGTTGTTCGAAATCTGGTCGGCGCGCGAATCGTCTGAATCGCTGGCGGTTCGTTTTGGCCTGCAGAATAAACCTAGCAGGCCAAGTCCGTGCAGAACAACGGGGACGGTCAATGCAAACATGACAAACGGGTAGTGCCAGGGGACGTTCTTGTCCGCGTACTTTTGTCCCAAATACCAGACCTGAATCGTCGATCGATTTGTCGTCCGTCCGAGGTATTCTGCCGTTTTTTCAAGCGGATCAAACCACAGGTAGGGCCAACTGGAAAAAAAGACGAAATATGCGGTGATGCCCCAAATCATCAGCGGCAAAATCGACTTCTCTCGCCAACGCCATAATGCCCAGGCGATCACTGGAATCGGAATCAGGACCGCCTGAATTTTGGTAAGCAGTGCCAGTCCCATCAAAACTCCGGTGAAGATGGCTGTACGGCGTGTGGGTGGAGCAGGGCCGTTCCACCATGCTGCGACCGAAAGAACTGCCGTAGTACACGTGAGGTTTGTGATTGTTTCGAGCGACGCCAGATGAGCGTGACCATACACGCGTGGCATCAAGACCAGCGAAATGGCTGTCAGAAGTCCGGTTGTTCGGCCCGACCATGCATTCGCCACACAGCCAATTAAGAAGACCGTCAACGCGAAAGCCGTTGCCGATCCTGTTCGAGCACATGTGGTGACGCAGTAACCATCAGGGTCATAAGGAGGGGCGAGCCACCATGTCAGATGGTGATGCACTCCCAGCCACCAGCGTCCCAGAGGAGGGTGGTCAGGGTTATAGCCGTTTTTTTTGCGGTAGGCTTCCTGAGATGACCCGGGAATTAGGTTCAACCATCCCAGAGCTTTCGCCTGCTCGACAAGGTAAACACCTTGTTCGACGTTAAAGATTTCATCGACAGTCAGACCCGGCCCTTCGGGCATGCTGGGGTAACTTCCGGCGGGATCAAGGCAGCACACGATGCTGAACCAACTGAGCAAGGCGATGACAGCAACCGGCCAGATACTCTTCGGGCGAGACGAATCGTCGGCAGCGGTGGAGTAGTTCATCAAAGGTTTTCAGTAAGCGTTACTTTGGCGATCTGAAGGTCGACATCATCGTGCCACGATCGCCATTTTGTACACTCTAATTGAAACGAGCGGCAACTTGACGTTATTCAGCGTGACTCGCATAAACGCAGAATGGAGCGCCGACACCGTGGTCGATGATTGCGTTTTTCATATATTCTACCGTTTATGGATGGCCTTTCGTCTTGAATTTTGTGACAATCGCTGTCTGGTGGCAATGTGAAAGAAAGAACGCGATGAATCGATTCTCGTGGCTCCTGCCATCGATGTTTGTGGTTTTCTCATTCTGCTCAGTCGGCTCTCGCGCGGAAGAGGCGGTCGAGCGTGTCGAATATGCGAAAGAAATCAAGCCGTTGCTCAAAGCGCGGTGTTACGCCTGTCATGGCGGGCTGAAGCAAGAGGCGGGTCTTCGTCTTGATACGGGAAAACTGATCCGTGAGGGAAGCCGCAACGGTCTGGTCCTGCAACCCGGGCAAGCTGACGGAGTATTGACTGAGCGAATCCGATCTAGTGCTCATCGGATGCCTCCAGAAGGCGAACCTCTTTCTGCTGTGCAGATCGCAAGAATCACCGCATGGCTGCAGCAGGGGGCGAGGTCACCCGACGATGAGCTACCCGAACGCGATCCGCGACTTCACTGGGCGTTTCAGCCCCCTGTTCGTCCCTCGGTCCCCGAGGTTGCCAATTCCGGCTGGGTTAAAAACCCGATTGACGCGTTTATTTCCCATGAGCATGAACGTCACAAGTTGATCTCTCAGCCGCCGGCTGCGAAGCAGGAGTGGTTGCGTCGAGTCACTCTCGACTTGATCGGCCTTCCGCCAACTCGACAGGAATTGCATGCGTTTCTGGCCGATGGATCTCCTGAAGCCTCTGCCAAGGTTGTGGACCGGCTTTTGAATTCTGCTCAGTACGGCGAGCGGTGGGGTCGGCATTGGATGGATATCTGGCGTTACGCAGATTGGTATGGCCGTCGATATGTCCCCGATGTCTGGAATAGTGCTCCTCAGATCTGGCGTTGGCGCGATTGGATCGTGAAGTCGCTTAACGACGACCAAAGTTACGGTCAGATGGTTGCCGAGATGCTGGCTGCCGATGAGATCTCACCCGAGGATGACGAAGCAGGTCATGCCACCGGATACCTGATTCGGAACTGGTACGCACTGAATCCGAACGACTGGATGCGAAGTAACGTTGAGCATGTCGGCAAGGCATTTCTGGGTTTGACTTTTAATTGTGCCCATTGCCACGATCATAAGTACGACCCGATCTCTCAAGAGGACTATTTTCGATTTCGGGCATTTTTCGAGCCGATTTCCATCCGCCAGGAACGTGTTCCTGGTGAGGCCGATCCCGGGCCGTTTCAGGAATATCAATACTCGTCGCTTCGTAAAATCGTGCGATTGGGGGCGGTCAGTATCTTTGATAAGACTCCGGATGCCCCGACATGGTTTTATACGGGGGGCGACGAGCGAAACCGAGTGGCGGATCGTGGTTCAATCGCACCGGGTCTCCCCTCGGCGATAATCGTTGAATCGCTCAAGATTGAACCCGTACAGCTTCCGGCGCGCGCCTGGTATCCGGGGCTACGGCCTTCGATTCATGAAACGATTCTCGCGGAACATCGAGCGGCGCTATTGGCAGTGGAATCGCAACTTCCCACCGTGATTGCTGAAGTCGATACGGCACTTCCGGAATTGCAGTCCAAGCTGACTTTGGCAGAAACAGAATTTGAACAAGCTCGGAAGCTTGCCGCGGAAGCGGGGCGATCCGGTGCTCTGGCGGGTCGGCAATCGTTACTGGTCGATTCCACAACCGGACGTCGGCTGATCCAGCACCGGTTGCAACACGTAAAGTCGCTGGGCGAACAGGCGACGATTCGTTTCCAACTGCAAATTCTGAAGGATGCTCACGTCAATTTTCAATTAGCGAAAGACCACCTGAAAGGTCTGACAGCGGGTTACGTCGGATTTAAAAATGGCAGAATCATATCTTACCAGCCAGCCTCGTTTACCGAGTTTGAGGTCGGTCAATACGATATGACTGCGGGACAAAATCGGTTTGAAGTCGTATTGGTTCTCCACGCGAAAGATGACGTTTGCCAGTTGACGGTTCGTTCGATCTCGGACAAGAAAACTCTCGCGGATAACGTGGCCGTTGCGAGAAATGGCTGGAACCCTGTGGGAGTTGAAACCAAAGCGGTGACGTTTGACGTTCAGACCGGTGCGATTGCAGCATTCGACGATTTTGAATTGACCGTTGGCAATTCGAGTGCGGTAGATGGGAAATTAGAGGCATCTCGTGTGGCCTATGTCGATTTCGAGTTGCCGATTTATCGCGAGGGAGATGAAATTATTGGTGTCGATGGTTGGATCGGATCGTCATTCAGCCAGGCCGGAGCATCATCTCTTATTTCAGGAACATTTGGGGATGAGACGCTGAAGCCCTTATCGCAGAAATTGAACATGGCTCGACGTGCGATTGATGTTCACGTTTTAAAGCGAAAGTCGCTTGAAGCGAAACGAACGGCCGCTCTTGCACAGTTCGAAAGTACAAATGCACGGATCATGGCAGATCGGGTCAAGTATGGTGAATTGTCAGATTCCGACGTTAATATGCTAACCCAAACCGCCAGTCGAAAATTCCGCGATGCAGCCTGTCTGCTCGCCGAGGCTGAAGTGATCGAAAAGGATCAGAAGCTTGCCGTAGCTGAACTGAAGCCGATGGATGACCCGAATCGAGCGAAAGAAGTTGAGGCTGCCAGTCAGCAATTATCGAAAGCGAAAGCGGCTTTGGAGGCTGCTCGATCGATGCTGGCTGATCCGAATCAGGCCAGCAGTTATCCGGCGTTCAGTCCGACATATCCCCCAACAAGTACGGGTCGACGCCGAGCGTTGGCTGAATGGATCGCCAGCCGAAGTAATCCGCTGACGGCTCGTGTCGCCGTAAACCATATCTGGTTGCGACATTTTCATTCGCCGCTAGTTGCTACTGTATCCGACTTTGGACGAAATGGGGCGGAGCCGACTCATCCCGAGTTACTCGATTGGTTAGCGGTCGAACTGATGGAATCGGCTTGGAGCATGAAGCACATTCACCGGTTAATTGTTTCCAGCAATACCTACGGGATGTCATCCAGTTCCGGTCGACTGATGAATCCTTCGAGCGAAGGTTCAGGAAATAATGCTGCAACGCGAACAGCAAATGAACTTTCGCCAGGATCAACGGAAAATCCGTCGCAGAATATCGATCCGGAAAACCGGTTTCTTTGGCGTATGAATCGCGGACGGATGGAAGCCGAAGTGGTGCGTGACAGTTTGTTGTCTTGTGCAGGGCGACTCGATTTGCAGATGGGTGGTCAGGAACTGGAAAACAGTCAGGCGCTGACCACTCGACGCAGAACGCTTTATTACAGTTGTCAGCCGGAAATCGACGGGAAGAGTTCGTTTGGGATGTTATTCGACGCTCCCGAACCAGCAGACTGTTACCGGCGCACCCGCAGTATCATCCCTCAGCAAGCGTTGGCGTTGACGAATAGCGATCTGGTTCATGATCTAAGTGGGGAATTGGCGATCAGTTTGTGGCAATCTCTTTCACCAGATCATCAAGCGAATCCTTCCTCGTTTATCGTTGCCGCACATGAACAGATTCTGGGGCGGAGGCCAACCGATTCGGAAATGACTTTATGCTCCGAATTTCTTACCGCAACGGCAGATCAAATTGTTGATACCGCACAATTGCGAGAGAGTCTGGTCAGAGTCCTGCTGAATCACAACGATTTTCTGTCGATCCGCTGAGAGGTTTCCCATGGTCGCAAAAGATGAGTCATTAAATATCTGCGATTGCCCGTCACGACGTTCATTCCTGTCGGATCTTGGCATGGGATTCACAGGGCTGGCACTTGGGGCGATGCTATCGGACGACGGCATTACGCGAGGTGAGGAAGCAGTTCGTTTGGGGACGATGGGTCCACCGTCAAATGAACCCCATTTTGCTCCGAAAACGAAATCTGTGATCTGGATTTTTCTTTCAGGCGGATACAGCCATGTTGAGACATTCGACCCCAAGCCTGCGTTGAACCAGTATGCAGGCATGACGTTTGACAAGACGCCATTTGAAAATCCCGTGAACTCGCCGCTCCATAAAAAGAGGTTTCGCTCTGTCGCCGCCGAAGAGATCAATATTCGAGATGTCTATCCGACGATTTATCCCATGCAAGTTGGTTGGAAGAAGCATGGCGAAAGCGGTATCGAGGTCACCGACTGGTGGCCGCACCTTTCGAAATGCGTCGATGATTTATGTTTCGTCCGAAATATGTGGACGACGGATAATGATCACGCCGCCGAAAATCAGATTCACACGGGCCGACACCGCCTTGACGAACCACAACCAAGCGTCGGTTCCTGGGTCAACTACGGGCTGGGAACGTTGAACGAAAACTTGCCTAAGTTTGTCGTGCTCGGCGGTCCGACGCGGTCGGATACTCGACTTTCAATTGATTCGTATTATCTTGGCCCACAATACGCCGGGGTCCCGATTGTCCTCGATCCGAAAGACCCGCTTCCCTTCGGCCGTCGTTCGTCAAAACAGACGGCGACGGATCAGCAGCGCGAGTATCAACTGATTGGCCGATTGAACGAACTGTCCGCCGTGGAATACCCCGATGACCAGGACCTGCGAGCGAGAATTCGTGCCTACGAACTCGCTTTCCGTATGCAGATGGCCGTTCCTGAAGCGATTGAATTCAGTGCGGAAACCGAGGCGACGACAAAACTTTATGGGCTCGATAATGATGCCACCAAGGGAGCGGGACAAAAACTGCTGGCGGCTCGGCGACTGGTTGAACGCGGAGTGCGTTTCGTGCAGGTCTTTCCGTCCGCCTATGGCGTGTGGGACTCGCACCAGAAACTGAAGGAGAACCATACAAGATTGTGCGCGACCGTCGATCAGCCGGTTGCGGGACTAATTCAGGACCTCAAGCAGCGGGGGTTGCTCGACGATGTGACGGTGGTCTTTTGCACGGAATTCGGCCGAACTCCTGGATTGGAATTACGCGGCGGGGGAAAAGATGGCCGCGATCATCACCCAAACGGATTTACAATCTGGTTGGCCGGAGCAGGGATCAAACGTGGTTTCGTACATGGTGCAACGGATGAACTGGGGTATCACGCGCTGGGAGAAGGTCACTACGTTACCGATCTACATGCGACAGTCTTGCATTTAATGGGACTTGATAACCGGCGTTTGGAAATCCCAGGCCGCAAAAGACTGGATATCGATCATGGTCGAGTGATCAGCGAGGTCCTCGTTAGCACGTGAATGAACGTATTCTTTCCGCCAGTTTTTGGTCCACTTAGGCAATTTCGGTTGACGCGGCGGGCTTTGTGGTGCTATGTATTCATGATTACCGATGCGTTTCGGTGATGTGGATTGTCGCGCTGGGACGATAAAGTAACTCAGCGGTGTCATCGGGCATGAGAGAATTGTGCCCTCGGTCCGCATCCCCGTGATGCCGAGGATCCCGCCTATGCTCCCGCCCCGGTTCGTGCTGCCATTTGGCCTGATGCTGTTTTGTCTCACTGCTTCGGTGTTACCGGCGGCGGAGTCGCTGTCTGTACGGATCGATTCGCTGGTGGAAGCGGATCAGGTCGGCCCTGTTGCTGCGGTTGCTGGCGATGCTGAGTTTCTTCGGCGTGTGACACTCGATCTGCACGGGATCGTTCCCACATCGGCAGAAGCTCGCGCCTTTCTGGATGATGCCTCACCGAACAAGCGAGAAATTCTTGTCGACCGGCTCTTGTCGAGTCCTCGATATGCCGTTCACATGGCGAGTGTTTTCGATGTGATGCTGATGGAACGACGTCCTGATAAGCATGTGACGACTCCGGATTGGCAGAAATATCTGCAAGCGGCTTTTCAGAACAATGTTCCGTTTGACCAGTTGGCTCGGGAAATCCTTTCCTCCGACGGAGTGGATCCAACTCTTCGTCCTGCGGCGAAATTCTTTCTGGATCGGGATGCTGAGCCGAATATCATGACTCGTGATGTCGGGCGCATTTTCTTTGGAATGGACCTGCAGTGTGCTCAATGTCACGACCATCCCCTCGTCGATCACTATCTGCAAACCGATTACTACGGTCTATATGCATTCATGAATCGAACCGTCGTGTTTGCTGATGAAGCTGCCAAGAAGTCCGTTCTCGGGGAAAAATCTGACGGCGAAGCGAGCTATAAATCTGTATTCACTCAGGATGCGGGGCATATCCGGCCTCAGCTTCCCGGCGAGAATGAAATCGACGAACCTCGATTTCGACAGGGTGAAGATTACGTCGCCCCGCCGCTTCCAGGCGTGCGGCCCGTCCCCAAGTACAGCCGTCGTGCGAAGCTGGCAGAACTCGCCACCAATGGTGCAAACCGGCAGTTCAATCTGAATATCGCTAATCGATTGTGGGGTCACATGATGGGACGCGGCTTAGTCCATCCCGTCGACCTGCATCATCCCTTGAATCCACCAACTCATCCTGCGGTTCTCGATCTGGTTACGAGCGAATTTGTGGCGATGAAATATGACTTGCGAAGGCTTCTGCGAGAACTTGCGCTCACGCAAACGTATCAGCGATCGATTGAACCTCCCACGGAATTGACACCTCAGCTAGCAGCGGCTGCGGGACAGATTCCGGGTCTTACTGCGGAGTATTCCAGTCTCAAGGGGGTTGCAGGCGAGTCACAAAAGCTTGTCGAGGCGGCTCAAACGGAATTCAAAGCCGCTCGTGCAGCCTTGGCAACGGCAGAAGCGGCTTGGCGAGCTACCGAAACCGCAGTTACTGCGGCGAAGAAGCCGGTCGACGATTTGCTGACAGCAATTGCCAAACTGCAAAAAGATGCGACAGCCAAACAAGCGGCGGTGACCGCAATTGCGGAAGCTGTCGGGAAATCGACGGAAGCCGGTAAACTGCTGCCGAACGACAAAGACGTTGCAGGTGCCGTCGCAACATTGACGGCAAAACAGACTCAACTGGCAGGTGAACTGGCGGGTGTCCAGAAGTCGATTGCAGACCAGACAGCAGCAATGCCGCCAATCCAATCCAAGCTTGTCGAAGCATATGTTCCAGCCGATGCGGCCTATTCCGCTTACGTTGAAGCTCGTAAGCCGGTCGATGCCGCGAAAGCGAACTTGATCACCGTTTGGAACCGACATAAGGCTGAGACGCTTGCCGCAGCCATTCGCAAGAAGCGGCTGGAAGCGGACGAGGCTCATGTTGCGTTTCTGTCAACGCTGGAAAGTGTCGCGAAAACCAAAGCAGAAATCGACCTGCGAAAAACAGAACTTGCCGCTGCGGTGAGTGCCGTCGAGCAGCAGCAACTTGACGTGAACAGTAAGGTTAACGCCGTAGCAGAAGTCGAAAAGGCTGTCGTGGAAGCCAGGAAGCTTTTGGACGAATCCAAGGCGATGCTCGCCGAAAAGCAGACTGTCGTGCAGGCGGTGACGGACGCGTTTGCTAAGACCGAGTTTGCTCTTCAAAAAATTCCTGGCGATGTTGAATTGACGTCAGCAGTTCAGAAACTAAAAGAACGGCTCGAGCCTCTAGTCAAGGAAGCGACCGTGCTTGAGCAAACGATGACTGGTCGCACTTCTGCGATGACAGAAGTGGAGTCAAAATTGTCAGCTGCGAAATTAGCGATGTCGACCGCATCGACAGAATTGACCAATCGTCAACATTTGGTCGGTGAAAAGACGGCTGTTTTGAATCGCACAACAGAGGGCTTGAGAGACGCAGAATTAGCAGTTGCATCAGGTCGTGAAAAACTGGTTGATCAGTGGACTGTGGCTTCCGGCGTTCGTTCGCTGAAACAGCTTTCGCCAGAACAGTTAGCCTGGGCGTTGATGCAATCGACAGGAGTCCTGGACCCGCAGCGTCCCGCCGCTGATGCGGAAATCGAAAAAACTGTTCCCAAGGCCAGTGTCGCAAACGACGCGGCCCTGGCAAAGTCGCGCGATGTGCGGGTCGAACAACAACTGAACGAAGCGATGCGGGGTAACGTTACACCATTCGTTAGCCTTTACGCGGCATCAGCAGGACAGCCACAAGATGACTTCTTCGCGACGCCTGATCAGGCCTTGTTTGTTGCGAATGCGGGTACTGTGATTGGATGGGCATCGGGCGGGACTTTGTCACAAAGGCTTGCACCACTGACTGACGCCAAGGCTTTCGCCGACGAACTGTATCTTTCGACTTTGACTCGATATCCATCAGAAATTGAAGTAAATGAGGCTGCTCAGTACCTGGCCTCACGGCCCGCAGAACGGCCTCAAGCGATTCGAGAATTGATCTGGTCGCTGGTGACTTCAGCCGAGTTTCGATTTAACCATTGATTGCGAGAATTCAATTATGCGATGTAATTACTCATGTGGGTCAATGGACCATTTGATGGCTCGGCGTCAGTTCCTCGGTGCTCTCACTACGGGGGCCGTCGCTGCCGGTGGCATCACGGTGGGGGGATTGTCGGTACTGACCCAACCTGCTGCCGCAGCTGAATTGGCTAAGCAGCAAAAACGGGTGATGGTGTTCAACATGCATGGGGGACTCAGCCAAATGGAAAGCTGGGACCCCAAGCCGGGAGCACCGACAGGTGGACCATTCCGGGCGATTCCAACGTCCGTGCCGGGAACTCACATTTGTGAGCTGCTGCCTGAGACCGCCAAGCAGATGCATCGACTGGCAATCGTCCGTAGTGTCGACACGAGCGAAGACGACCATGGAAAAGGTGCGTATATGATGTTGACGGGGCGTCGTCAGACCCCGGCCAACGATTTTCCGCGACTCGGAGCCGTCACCGCGAAGGCCCTGGCTCCCGAAGCAAGTGGACTTCCGGGTCATATTCAGATCACTGCTGGCGGTGGCGGACGAACCAATGACTCGGCCTATCTCGGTCCGAAATATGCCGGGGTCATCATGGGAAATGGCCAACCGCCGCAGAATTCGGCTCGACCCGAAGCGATCAATCAGGCTGCGGACGAACAACGTAATCAACTTCGCCGTGCTGCGAATGAGCGTTTCCTGATACGTCGCCGAACCGCCCTGACTGATGCTTATACCTACAGTTACGAGCAGGCACAGCAATTGATGGCGCAGAGAGATGTTTTCGATGCGACAAAAGAGTCGGAACAGGATCAAGCTCGTTATGGCAAGCACGACTTTGGACGTCATTGCCTGCTCGCACGGCGATTACTGGAAAACGGAATCACCTACGTTCAGGTCAGCCATTCCAACTACGATACTCACAACGAGAACTTCAATTTTCATATTGAACAACTCGGTGAATTCGACAGCCCGTTCGCGACGTTTGTAGGCGATCTTGCTGATCGGGGAATGCTGGAAAGTACGCTGATCGTCGTTCTATCCGAGTTTGGCCGGACCCCGAATATCAATCACCTGTATGGCCGAGATCACTGGAGCAAATCGTGGTCGGTGCTGATGGGTGGTGCTGGGGTCAAGCCTGGTGCTGTGATTGGCAAGACAAACGCCAATGGGACCGAAGTGACCGACGCCAAAGTCGATCATGCGAACCTGTTCCACACGTACCTGCAGGCCGTGGGTGTCGATACATCCAAGTCATTCGATGTCGACGGCCGACCGATACCAATCGCCGACCCGTCTTCCAAAGGCATTCCCGAACTTTTGGCTTGATGCGTGTTTTGCACAGTTTCGTTTGACGTCTCAATAAGGATTCTGTGCCACTGCTTTGGGGTCTTCGGAAAAGCAGTGTCTTCTCCTGCTTGTGATCAAAGTGCCACTGCTTGACCGAAGACGGTCAAGCAGTGGCACATGATTCTGAAGATTGACGATGCACTACGAGCCAATCGGCCAGGTCAGCACGGGAGTTCGAGTTGCTTTCACTTCCTCAGGCCGGCTGACCGGAGCGGTATGCGGTGCCGTGTGCAATAACTCCGCATCTTCAGCCACGATCTTGTGAATGGCGTCCGAAAATGCATCGAGTGTGGCTTTGGATTCCGTTTCGGTTGGCTCGAACATCATGGCGTGTGGGACAACGAGCGGGAAGTAAACCGTCGGCGGGTGAAAGCCATAATCAAGCAACCGTTTGGCGATATCCATGGCGGTGATTCCACGCTCTTTCGCGAGCTTGTCCGCCGACGCCACAAACTCGTGCAGGCAGTGTTTTCCGTGCGCCGAAGGAAGCACGTCTGCCAAGAGTTCTTTCAGGTAGTTTGCATTCAGAATCGCCATTTCGGCGGCTGAGCGAACTCCTGCAGCTCCCAATGTTCGCAGGTAGCAGTAACCTCGAACCAGAATTCCGACGTTGCCGAAAAATGAACGGACTCGGCCGATCGTCTTGCCAGGGATCGTGAGATCAAATCGCTTTTCGTGGGAATCTGTTTCTCGCGGACAAACGACAGGGCCGGGAAGGTAATCGGCCAAAAAGTCTCGAACGCAGATCGGACCGGAACCGGGACCACCCGCACCGTGTGGACCTGTGAACGTCTTGTGGACGTTGTAATGCATCATGTCACCGCCGAAGTCACCCGGTCGTGTGATCCCCATGATGGCATTCATGTTCGCACCATCAATGTAAACGAGCCCTCCCGCGTCGTGGACAATTTTGGCGGCTGCAGCGATCTCTTTTTCAAACAGACCGAGCGTATTCGGATTGGTCACCATGAACACGGCAGTCTTGTGATCGACGTGGCGTTTCAATTCTTCGAGATCAACAAAACCGCTTTTGCTTGGATCTTCACCTGGCGTTGAAACCGTCCCCTTTAACTCGATGCACTCAAATCCTGCCATGGCGGCGCTGGCAGGGTTGGTTCCGTGAGCACTCGCGGGAAAAATCACTTTTGTCCGGTTTTCGCCTCGATCGCGAAAATAGGCAGCTGCAACAAACAGTGCAGTCAGTTCACCATGAGCACCAGCGGCGGGTTGCAGTGAAACCGCGGGAAGCCCTGAGATTTCAGCCAGCATCTGCTGCATCTCGAATAAAAGTTCCAGCAGGCCCTGGATATTGCCAGCGGTCTGGTGGGGATGCACGTCGACAATTCCCGGCAACCGAGAAAGTCGTTCGTGTCGCTTCGGGTTGTATTTCATCGTACAACTGCCAAGCGGATAAAAATGTGTATCGACTGACATGTTGAGTGTCGACAGATTGACGAAATGACGCACCACATCCGGTTCAGCCAGTTCCGGCAGTTTGGGCATCGAGTTGGCTTGGAATTCGATGGGGATCAAATCTTCAAGCGGCCAGTCTGGGACATCCGATTTCGGAAACTCTGCCGCACGGCGACCAGAATGCGAAAGCTCTGAAAGCAGTTGAGTGGCCTGACGGTTTCGCATGTAATTTTATCCTTCAAATCGCAATCAACTGAAACTTCGAAAAGCTTGAAGCTTGCCGGCATCCAAGTTGTATGTCGCCGACAACCCTCTTCGCAATTCCGAGAGCAGCCTTGCGGCAACAACCCCTGGAATTGTGGAAAACCGTCATAAATTCCTTAACCGAAGAGTCGCAGTGTAGATGTTTGGCGTCGCAGGAACTGCTTCGAACTCTTTTTTTTCAAATTCCACAAAAAGTCGCGAACCTGTGCAATGTGGCCATGTCCTTACTCACGTTTTCATGGACGAAAAATCAGGAAACAATCCCTCGAAAGCGACGAGAGTTTGCCACAGTTGCACACGGCGCAGGCTTCGCCAGCAACTCAATTAAAGAAGAAGAGGGTAAACACGAATCTGACGAATCGCACGAATAAGAGTCGGCGGGAGTGAAAACAATTTTGAATTTTCTAATTAGCGGAGATTAGTGCCGATTAATGTTCCAGTCTTTCTTTTATTCGTTCACCGTGTCATCGCCCCAGCGGGACATCAGTTCGTGTTTGACGCCTAGTTGATCGCAAATTCGTGCCACGATGAAGTCGACCAGATCAGGAATCGATTTTGGTTCGTGATAAAAACCCGGCATGGCCGGCAGGATGATTCCACCTGCTTCTGCCAGTCGCTTCATGTTGTCGAGTGCGATCACGCTGAGCGGCGTTTCCCTTGGAACCACGATCAGCTTACGACGCTCTTTCAAATGGACATCAGCCGCTCGATGAATCAGGTTTTGAGACATCCCGTTGGCGATGCTGGCGAGTGTTCCCATCGAGCAGGGACAAATCACCATTCCGTCGGTCATAAAGGAACCACTGGCGATGCCCGCAGAATAGTCGCGATAGTGATGATAAATGAGCTTGCCCGAGAAGATTTCGCTGTCGCTGAAAACCGAACTGGCGGCGTATCCCGCCCCGCCACTTGGCTTAAGCAATTTCAGTTTTTCGTCATGCTCGATCTGATCTTGTCTTGGCAAAATCTGTTGTATGTCAAATTTGTCGAGATTCAGTGAAAGATCTAGTTCACGTTTGAAGACTTCAACAGCCGCAGGGCTGATCGTCAAATGGACAGTTCGACCCGCCGCAATCAGAACTTCGACAAGACGAACCGCATAGACCGAACCACTGGCACCGGTCATCGCGACCACCAAATCACGCATTACATTCGCCTTTGAACCATTTGAATTGGAATGCCTCACCGATGTGAGAAACTTGAATCCTCAACAAAACGGAATTCGGATTCGGTTCTTTTTGATCCGAAACGTCTTGACTCCGTTCGTACAGTTGTTTTAACCGATTATTGCCGGCGTGGATTAACTTTCCACTCGGTTCCCCCGTTTTTGACGAGTGAAAATGAACGCGATCTGGGAATTTATTCAATACCAACTGGCACACAACCAATTATTTGGTGGAGGCTTGATCCTGATGCTGGGGGGCGGTCTGCTCGCTTACTTCAGGGAAGTTCCCAGCCGAATCTGGCAATGGCTCAGGCGGCGCTGGTTGATCGAGATCGACATTCTGGACCGTGATCCGGCATTCGAATGGATCGACAAATGGCTGGCTCAGCACACCTACGCCAAAGATCGTGCTCGCAGCCTGACGGTGAAAACGGTCTCGGTCGACTACAGCGAGCGTCAGGCCGATCCTTCGATGGATGCCCGCCCGCGTATCCTGTTTTCGCCTGCGCCGGGCGAGCACATTTTTTTCTATCGTGGCAGACTTGTGATACTGAACCGCGAACGTCCAAAGCCTGACGGAAGTCAGGCTCAGCCACTCAACGTGCGCGAATCATTCGCCATCCATATTTTCAGCCGTGATCGAAAGATCGCTCAGCAACTTCTTGAGGATGCCAGGGACGTGGCGTTACCGCCGGGGGACAACCGTCTGGCGATCCATCGGGCGTCCTATTCGTCCTGGGACGAGCAAATGAAGCGGTTGCCTCGTCCACCGGAATCGGTTGTGCTGCGTGATGGCCTGATGGAAAGCCTGATCGAAGACGTTTGCAGTTTTCTCGTTCGTCGCGAATGGTACGTTGAGCGAGGGATTCCCTATCGACGTGGCTACCTGCTTTACGGCCCTCCAGGTACCGGAAAAAGCTCGGCCGTGCTGGCCATCGCATCGGCCATGAAGATGGACATTGCGATCCTGAGTCTCGCCAATTCGTCACTGGACGATGATGATCTGTGCCAGTTGTTATCCAACTGTCCGGTGAACTCGATCGTCTTGATCGAAGACATCGATTGCGTTTTCGTCGAACGAAAAGCTACAGAAGATAAGCCCAACAAGTTGACATTTAGCGGTCTTTTGAACGCGATCGACGGAGTCGCAGCGGGGGAAGGCCGAATTCTGTTCGCGACAACGAATCACATTGAGCGACTTGATCCTGCATTGATTCGGCCCGGCCGAATCGATAGGAAAGAGCTGATCGACTATGCGGAACGAGAACAGTTGCGTCGACTATTCGTCCGGTTTTTCGGAGACAATGATCCGTCGATGGCGGACTATTTCGCCGAGAGTTTGGCAGAAAGAACGCTGCCAATGTCGGCCGTTCAGACATACTTGATTGCGCATGCCGACAGTGCCGACGATGCACTGATGAATCTTGATGATTTATCTGCGGAAGCGGTCAGCGTTTCGGGACGAGGCGAATTGACTGAAGCGGAAGGCGCACGATTCGAGGCGGTTGATTACACGCTGTGAAGTCAGCTGGAATTCGACTTGCCGTTATTAAGTTGTCGTTTGAGTTGTGTTCCAAGGTATCGGAGTCCTTCGATTTGAAACTTGACTGCTGAGCCACGTTTCACGAATTCTTCCAAAGTAGCCATCATCGCTCCGCGTGATGAGCCTGTGTCGGAAACGATTCAAGCGTCGCCATACCTTCGGAACAAATACTTCGTTTGAATTCCATTTTTTGAAAACAAGCCGATAGGAATATGACGGGTGCTCGAACAATGCTCATCACGCGGAGCGATGATGGCTACTTTGATCTTTGGCGAAGCCGCTCTGGAGTTTGCTTCGATGCAGTGGTATTTCTATCCTGCGTGGATGGATATTCCGTCAACCAGCACGATTATCTTATTTCCAATCCTTGCTGAGCTTGCCAGCCCGTTTCATTAAAACGGGACATCTTTCCCATCCTCAGGAATTTCGTAGCCGACTCGCGATCCTTCAATTCTGACGATTTTCCGATCGCAAAGCGTCCGCACAAGAAGATTGATTTCACCTTCACCGAGTTTTTTCTTGAACAATGTTCGAATCAAATTCAGTAGCGACTTCTTGTTTGTCGGCTTTGACCCATTTTGACGGGCCAGATGGTCAACCACGATTTCAAACCAGGCATCGAGATCGGGAACCACTACGGCACTTGATATGGAAACGGAACGCTGGACGGAGATTCCTTTTGCTTTCAAATGCACGATCAGAGGGTCAAATCCTGCATCGTTCGAAATGATTTGAAATGCAGCCTTCGGTTCAACTGCCGAAATCCGACCAATGTAATAGGCAATGTGGAAATCGAGGGCGTTGGGGCCGGATGACTCCAATTGCACATATTCAGCATTTTCGCCCATCCGCTGAATCGCCACGGCGAACGAGACAGGAATTTTTATTTGGTTGGCACCGAGGAACAACTTGACCTTAAACGCCCCATTCTGAATCGCCGCCAGATCGGTGGGCTGGACGTTTTCGTAGTCGATCAGGATATAGGTTGTGGTTTGTGACATGGGTGATGATATTTTTTGTAAACCGCGAGCCATTCGATGTTCGATTGGTTGCGATTTCAATATGTGTCCGCTCGGAAGCGTGAAGCATTCCAAAACGCGTTCGAGCCGTCAGAAAATTCTGATTGTCGAGAGGAACATTCGAGGAATCAAGCAACTCGCTCTCGCCGGGCGAAAAATCCAGTGAGGAATCATATCAGACCAAAGTAGCCATCATCGCTCCGCGTGATGACCATCTATCGAGCGCCCGCCGATCATTGCCGCAGCTTCGGTTCTTCCCGGTATATGATAAATTTGATTAAAATAATAGCGCAGCGTCGATTGTAAGTCATTCGTGAAATGCTCATCACGCAGGAGCGATGATGGCTACTTTGGAAGAAATCGTGAAACTTGACTCGTTGAGTCAGACTTTAACCGCGAACAATTCAAGGAATCACATTGCTTGGCTCACTTACATGACCGATGCTAATCGATCATGTTTCCGCAGAGCGTTGATACTGGCAATGAGGGGCGCAATGCGTCATCTTAAGCTTAAGGCATCGCTGTGTTGGTTTCGGTCAAGGCAATCGTACGGAGCCAAATCCGACAACATGCGTCGCTGTTCTGGGGTCGGGCGTTCAGATTTCAAAAATTGGCCGAACGCGCGACTTCCGAAGTTCATATCGTTTTCGCGGCCATTTTTTGAAATCAGAACACCCGACCCCTTGAAGTAAATCGTGCTGAGTTCATTTCTGAATCCCTGGATGCTGGTGGGTCTGGCTGGCATTGCCCTGCCGGTGATCGCGCATCTGCTCAGTCGTAAAAAATACGATCTGGTCGAATGGGGGGCGATGCAGTTTTTGGAACTCGATCCGAGTGCCAAACGGAAAATTCGTCTGGAGGAACTGCTGCTGTTACTTGTCCGTATCGGACTGGTGGCGATGATCGCTATCGCTCTCGCCCGGCCCTGGATCGGCAGCCAGTGGCTGGGGGGATTTGTCTCGACCCAGTCTCGTGACGTCGTTCTGATCGTCGATGGTTCTTACAGCATGGGCTGGGACCCACTGGGAAATGGGAAGACGCCTCATTCGCGATCCATGCAATTGGCTCGCGAGTTTCTCGGTGATCTGTTGCCCGGCGACTCAATCCAGATCATCGATGCCCGGGAACAGCCACAGGTGGTATTGCCCGATGCAACACGAGATGCTTATCGCGCGAAAGATGCGCTGAATGATCTGGCAGCTCCATCGGGGTCGGCCGATCTGGCTGCAGCCGTCCAGAAAGGGGTACAGCTTCTATCGTCGGGGACAAACCTGCAACGGGAAGTGATTGTCTTCACCGATCTGCAGGCACTCAGTTGGAAAGGTGGGGATGAAACCCTATGGGCGAGGTTTGATGATGTGCGCAGCCAGTCGCCGATTGCTCCACGAGTCTGGGTCATTGATGCATCGGGCGGCGAGTTGGGTGAGGCGGCCAATTTCACAATCGATCGGCTGCAGCTTTCTCGTGAATTGGCGATCGTTGGTGTGCCAGTCAAAATCAGCAGCAAAGTGAAATTCTCGGGCGGAGATACTCCGATTGCTCGTAAAGTTCATCTCGAGATCGATCAACTTCGGCTACCTGACCAAAGTGTTCAGATCAAGCTTCAGCCGCAAGGGGAAACGACTGTCGACTTTGAATATCGTTTCGAATCGGCGGGGTCTCATCTGATCAGCCTGGTTCTGGATGACGACGCATTACCCGGCGACAATCGAGCTGACGCTGTCGTGACGGTCACAGAATCGCTTCCGGCATTACTCGTTGATGGGGACCATAAACTCGACGCGACGAAGTGTGAGACATTTTTTACCAATGCGGCATTATTGTCAGCGGGTGACGAACAACCGTGGATCAAGCCGACGGTGATTACTCCTGATCAATTGACGATTGAGCGCCTGAAGCCGATGTCGATCGCCGTCATTGCCAACGTGGCCACGCTGAATGACGCGGCCATCGACGCGCTGCGACAATTTGTGGCGAGCGGTCACGGTGTGTTGTTTACGCTGGGTGACAAGGTCGACAAGGATCATTATCGCAGCAAATTATTTGCGGACGGTAAGGGATTGCTCCCCTGTCGACTCGGTCAGCCAGCGACCGAGGACGGGAACGAAAAACGAGGAGTTCGCGTGTTGGGAAACAGTCTCGAACAAAACTGGCTGCAACCCTTTCGAGCCGACCGAGGCGGCACACTGAGTGACGCTCGCTGGTCCCGTTGGTGGAAAGTCGTGTTACCGAAAGAAGCCGCCGGCAAAGCTGGCTCAATGCTGCCAAACGAGGATCGCGACGAACTTTTTGTCGATAAACTTGATCCAGAATCATCACTGAAAATCGGTACGTCGATCGTCGAAGCCCGGCTGACGACAGGCGATCCGCTGCTAATCACTCGCCGTTACGGTCGCGGTGTGACGGCATTACTAACATCGTCTCTGGATGCTGATTGGAATACTCTTCCCGCCAAACAGGACTACGTGCCGTTTCTGCACGAGTTACTGTTTTCGCTGGCGACACCAACCGCATCCCGAAATCTGGAGGTTGGTTCGCCGTTGATCCTGATTGTCTCACCCGATTTAAGAATCGACGATTACCAGTTTCTGAATCCCGCGAACAAGCTGTTGCCCGGCGAAAAGATTGAGGGATCGTTCGAACCCGCAGTTCGCTTGCGAACGACAATATTGCCCGGGGTTTATCGATTTACGCGAAAGATCTTGAAAGCCAATGAACCAAATCGGCCAGAATACTTCGTGACAAATTTCGATCGAGGCGAGTCGGTTTTGACGCCATTAACGGAAGCCGAGCGTGAGGTTCTCGCCAAGGATGACCGAATGAAATTCGTCCCCGACCTTCCCGACCTGCGAAAAAATATGTTTGCCGATAGTTCAAGAACCGAGATTTGGTGGATGATCCTTTACGTGTTTCTCGCCAGCCTGGCTGTCGAAGCCTGGATGACGAGACGAATGGTTCACGGCGGGTATTCAGTCTCGCCTTAAGTTTCTAAAAGAATCTCAATTTCAAAGCTTCTGCTGTTCGTGTCAAATTCTTGAAAAACAACGAAGGCTGCATGATTGATTTTGGATATCATCGCAGAATGTTCTGAAACTTGAGGGCAGGATTGCTGTTCATGCGAGAGGGACGAATCATGGCTGGCCGTTCGTCTGAAAAGAAATAGCCCGAATCGATTTCCGCCGCAGTGACGTCTCAAATTCGCGAGAAGATCGAAGAAGCTGCGGCGTGGCGAGGTGTTCCGATTAGCCACTTTGTCCGCGAAGCCGCAGTTAAGGCGGCGGATGAGGTCATTCAATAAGAGCGGTTTATACAGCTTTCTCGCGAAGATGCTGATCGATATATTCGTTAGAACATCCACCTGAGCCAAACGCTGCAATGAAAAAGGCGGCACACTCTCATTAGAGATTGTTCCGTGGTTGACGCATTTATGGAGTTGTCTTTAACCGCGAAGCGGTGCAGGAATACAGCCTGGGGTTTCAACCCCAGGAAAGCCCCGAATCGGAAGGTGTTCAGCCCTGGCAAGGGCGCAGGATTCCTGCGGCTGATTCCGCGATAACCGTGCCGGGATGGTCACAAAAGAACGGTTTGCCGATTGAACCTTGAATTTATTTTCTGGGACAACGTTAGGTTTCTCCTGCGCTCCTTCGGAGCTTGAATCGCCCCTGTTGACGGTCGTCCCCGGGGTTGAAACCCCGGGCTGTATTCCTGTGCCGCTTCGCGGCGAAATGCGAGACGATTGTTTCCGGGATAAAGTATCGTGAAACGTTAGCCCGACGCGCAAGCGACAACAAAGCCAAGACCTTCGCTCGCGCGTCGGGCTTACGAATAATCCGGGTTAGGTATGAGCTGCATCGGCCAAAGTTTTTGCAAAACTGCCTATCTCGCGCAGGACTGCGTCAGTCTTCGAGGAATCGCTTGCCAGATTCTCAAGCAATTTGACGATAGCCGAGCCGACAATGACTCCGTCGGCTTTACCTTTGAGGTGGTGGATCTGGTCCGGGGCGCTGATTCCGAAGCCGACTGCTAATGGAAGCGTTGTTTGTGTTCGTAACGACTTCAACATCTCGGCGAGTTGCGGCGCGAGTTCTTTTCGCACTCCGGTCGTCCCTGCAACCGCGATACAGTAAACGAAGCCTGTTGCGTGCTTCAGGATTTTTGCTGCTCGGTCGGGTGGTGTTGTCGGGGCGACGAGTTGAATCAGGTCCATCTGGTGTTTGGCCATCAGGGCAGCAAAACCCGACGCTTCATCGCCTGGCAAATCGGGAACGATCAGTCCTGCAAAGCCTGCTGCTTTGGCTTCTTGAACGAATGCGTCGATCCCTTGTCGGAAGATGATGGCGTATGAGACCATGCTTACAAGTGGGGCCTGGATTTCGCGGCTAACACCGGTGATCGTGGCGAAGATTTCTTTTAACTTCACGTGCTTTGCCAATGCCCGCGTGTACGAGGCTTGAATTACCGGGCCGTCGGCGATCGGGTCGCTGTAGGGAAAACCGACTTCGATCAGGTCGGCTCCGCTTGCGGCTAGTTCCTTCAGCAACCTGGCAGTGGTTGGAAGATCCGGGTCACCTGCAGCGATGAACGGCATGAAGGCCATGCGATTTGATGACTTTAAGGCAGCAAAAACGGCAGTGATACGAGAGGCTTGAGACACGATGTACTTTCACAAGGCGGAAAAATGTATTAGGCAAGCCGGACGTCAGCCCCTTGATTCTCGCACGACAACTGTCGCACGCTGTTTGCCGAAGAGTCCGAGGGCTGACGCCGCCCGGCTCGCCAGTGTCATTTAAAGGGCAGGTGGTCTTTAATCATTGATACAGTTCTCGATCACAGTTCTTGACCTGTCAGTCGAGCGACTTCGTTGACGTCTTTGTCTCCCCGACCGGAGAGGCAAACAACGATGATATCGCTCGGGTTGCGTTGTTTCGCCCGTTCCAGTGCGTAGGCAATTGCATGCGAACTTTCCAAAGCTGGCAGGATTCCTTCGGTTCTGGCCACGTGCTGCACTGTATCGAGTGCCCGCTTGTCGCCGATATTGACGTAGCGAACTCGACCTGTGTCTTTCCAGTAGGCGTGTTCCGGGCCAACGCCGGGATAATCCAGTCCGGCAGAGATCGAATGGACATCGGCGGTCTGGCCGTCTTCGTCCTGCAGAACATAGCTGTAGGTGCCGTGCAGGATTCCTTTGTTGCCGAAGGTCAGCGTGCTGGCGTGGTCGCCCGCTTTGGGGCCTCGTCCGCCCGCTTCGACACCAGTCAATTCGACATTCGTGTCATCGACGAATGGATAAAACATCCCCGCCGAATTCGAGCCGCCGCCGACACACGCGACCACTTCATCGGGCAGGCGTCCTGTCGCCTCCAGGCACTGTGCCCGAGCTTCCTTGCCGATGACAGACTGAAAATCTCGAACGATCATCGGGAACGGATGCGGTCCGACGACTGATCCGAGGATGTAATGTGTGTTCTCGACGGAAGCCATCCAGTCTCGCATCGCTTCGTTGATCGCGTCTCGCAGCGTGCGTGATCCGCTGGTAACGGGCCGAACTTCGGCACCCATCGTCCTCATGATGAAGACGTTCAGCTTTTGACGGCGGATGTCTTCTTCGCCCATGTACACCACGCAGGGGAGGCCGAATCGAGCACAGGCTGTTGCTGTGGCGACGCCGTGCTGACCAGCTCCTGTTTCGGCGATGACCCGCTTTTTCCCCATTCGCAGCGTAAGCAGCGTCTGTCCGATTGTATTGTTGATCTTGTGAGCACCTGTGTGGTTCAGGTCTTCACGTTTGAAATAGATCTGGGCACCGCCACATTCGTGAGTCAGTCGTTCGGCAAAGTAAAGCGGGTTTGGCCGACCAACGAATGTGTGAAGCAAGCCATCAAGTTGCTTCTGGAACGACGGATCAGCTTTCGCTTTAGCGTATTCAACGGTTAGTTCTTCCAGGGCATGCATCAGCGTTTCAGGAACGAATCGCCGACCGAATTCACCGAATCGGCCTTCTGCATCGGGGACCTGTGATGTGGCGTGACCAGAAAGCGGGGTATCAGGCAGGGCAACGGACATAGTCAACTTTCACAGGGCAAAAACGATAACGTTCAATTTATTTCGCAAAGGCACGGGATTGTATCTTCGATGCGGAATGAAAACCACGTTCCGGGATGGCGAGTGTCTTCACATTTCGTCCGGCATTTCCTAAGTTAATTTTCGCAAATGCCGTCTCGTGAAGTTCACCGTAACCTCCGCGTCTTTCGAAACGAATCCCTCCCGATGACGACAACTCTCGCTGAACCCGCTCGACCGACCTCCCGTCCGAAGCAATTGCTTGATCGCTTGCGAGCGGTCGTCGGCGACGAATCGCTGTTATTTAACCCTGACGAACTGCTCGTTTACGAGTGCGATGGATTTGTCGTCGATAAGAAGTCGCCTGACGTGGTTGTCTTTCCGACGACGACTGAGCAGGTCGTTGCAATCGTTAAACTCTGCAACGAATTTGACGTTCCGTTTGTTCCGCGCGGTGCGGGAACCAGTCTGGCTGGTGGCTGCCTACCGGTCGGCGGCGGCGTGATGATCGCCCTGACGCGAATGAAAAAAATCCTGGAAGTCAATTATCGTGACCGCTACGCAATTGTCGAACCAGGTTTGGTCAACGTCCATCTGACGAATCATCTGAAGGGGAGTGGTTATCACTACGCTCCTGATCCGTCGAGTCAGGGTGCCTGCACGATCGGGGGAAACTTCGCGACCAACTCGGGTGGCCCTCATACATTGAAATACGGTGTCACGGTGAATCACGTGCTGGGGGCCGAAGTCGTGCTCCCCAATGGCGAAGTCGTTCAGTTAGGAGGGCCTGTGGAAGAGAACCCCGGTTACGACTTGACCGGGTTGTTCGTCGGCAATGAAGGGACGCTGGGGATTGCGACGAAGGTGATCGTCCGGTTAACTCGCGATCCAGCCGCGTATCGCACCATGCTGGGAATCTTCGAAACAGTTTCCGATGCGACAAAGGCGATCAGCGGAATCATTGGTGCCGGAATCGTTCCCGCCGCACTGGAGATGATGGATCAAGGGATTGTCAGTGCGGTCGAGCAGGCGTTTCACTTTGGTTTTCCACTCGATGCCGGAGCTGTCCTGTTAATTGAAGTCGACGGGTTGGAAGTGGCCGTCGACGAAGAGGCTCAACGGATTATTTCCATTTGTACTCAAAACGGAGCACGGGAAGTCCGCCAGGCGAATTCGACAAAGGAACGGCTGTTGCTCTGGAAATGCCGCAAGCAGGCGTTCGGTGCCATCGGACGACTGAGTCCCAGCTATTGCACTCAAGACGGGGTCGTGCCGAGAACCAAGCTGCCAGAAATCCTGGAATTCATCATCGCTTGCGGTGAACGACACGGGCTTCGAATTGTCAACGTTTTCCATGCAGGGGATGGGAACATTCACCCGATTCTGCTGTTTGATGAGCGAAACGCCGAACAGGTTGGTCGCGTGTTAAAAGCCAGCGATGAGATTCTGGGAAAGTGTATTGAGCTTGGCGGCAGCGTGACTGGCGAACACGGGATCGGTGTCGAGAAAATCAGCTTCATGGATCGCTTGTTTGCCCCCGAAGACCTGGCGGTAATGAGGTCGATTCGAGATTGTTTCAACCCAACCGGTCGCTGCAGTCCCGGCAAAATGCTTCCCACATCGGCAGGTTGTGGCAACGAAAGTGTCGTCAAGCAAAAACCGGGTCGCCGAGCCGCAATGTAACACTCCAAAACTCGATTTCACGACCTTACACTTGAGAAAGCACTCGATGTCTGACGCAACAATTCCGATCATGGGCGACGGATTACCTCCTGCCTTACGGGAGATGCTCGGTCCCGAATTTGAAATCCTGGAGTGGGATGAGTCTGCTCAATCGACAGCGCTGGCCAGGGCGGTGGGGATCATCACCTATGGTCACCCGCATGTGGGCGGCGAGTTGATGGACCGGGTTCCAAATTTGAAAGTAGTCAGCAATCATGGTGTCGGCGTCGATCACATCGATGTCGGCGCAGCGAAGGCGCGAAAAATTCCTGTCGGGAATACGCCTGGTTGTCTCGATGGATCCACCGCTGACATGACGATGGCACTCATGCTGGCGACAGCTCGGAATGTCGTCGTCGGTGATCATTTCGCTCGTTCACCCGAGTTTACTCATTACGACCCGTCTCAACTGATTGGCTACGAAGTCTCGGGAAGTACGCTCGGGATTGTCGGACTTGGACGAATCGGACGACAGGTTGCGAAACGTGCGTTAGCCTTCGATATGAAGGTCCTTTATCACAACAGGAAACGGGACGAACAGGCTGAGCGCGAGCTGGGTGTCACTTACGTTTCGTTGGACGATTTGCTGCGTCAGTCGGATTTCGTTTCACTCAATTGTCCGTTGACGCTTGAAACGACAAATCTCATCGGAAAGCGTGAATTCGGGCTGATGAAGCCGACTGGAATTCTGCTGAATATCGCGCGCGGCCCGGTTGTCGATCACGATGCGCTGTTCGCGGCCTTGAACTCACGGCGAATCGCCGGTGCGGGGTTAGACGTAACGGCACCCGAGCCATTGCCGCGTAATCATCCATTGCTCGGACTGACAAACGTGGTCATCACTCCGCATCTTGGCAGTGCATCGAATCGAACTCGAAATCGCATGATGCAGATGACCGTCGAAAATCTGCGAGCGGGCCTGCAAGGGAAACCGCTTCCCTGGGCTTGCAAATAAAACAAAGGATGAAGGTGGAAGGATGAAGGCTGAAAGAAGCCGTCGAGAATTCCCCTCATCCATTCTGATCCATCCTTTCCCCTTCATCCTTATTTTTATCGGCCTGCGTCATGAACGACGAAATCCTGCAGCGAATCCAACAGGTTTATGGTGTCGAGAACTGGTCCGCCGGTTATTTCGACATCAATCCCAAGGGAAATATCATCGTCCATCCGGCCAAGGATGATCCACGGTATGTGGATCTGAAAGGGTTGGTCGATGACCTGCTCGCCAAACAGAAGATGCAGTTGCCGCTGCTGATCAGGTTCCCTCAACTGTTGACCAGCCAGTTGCGGACACTTTCCGGGGCCTATCAGGCTGCGATTGCTCAGTATGGCTTTCAAGGTCAGCATTACCCCGTCTTTCCGATGAAGGTTAATCCTCGGCGCGAAGTTGTGGAAGAGTTTTTGCGAGACAGCAGCCGTTGTCGCGTCGGCCTGGAGTGTGGTTCCAAAGCAGAACTGTATGCCGCCGTGGCTCAAGATCAGACGTCCGAGTCGCTTCTGCTCTGTAATGGCTTTAAAGACGAGGCGTTCGTCAAGACGGCGCTGCTGGCGGTGCAGGCGGGTAAGCGAGTCACGATCATTGTCGAGAAACTGAACGAACTGAAGATGGTGATCAAGCTGGCACAACAGACCGGGGTCGCTCCCTGGATCGGTTTGCGAGCGAAACTATATTCACGCGGGTCCGGCAAATGGGCGTCGTCTGGTGGCGAGTCCGCCAAGTTTGGACTGACCACTTCGGAGTTGCTCGACTGCGTCCGGTTGTTGCGAGAAACAAAACTCGACCATCGACTGAAATTGCTTCACTTCCATATCGGCTCGCAGATTACCGACATCAAACGAGTCAAAAATGCGATGAAGGAAGCAGCCCGGGTCTATGCGAAGCTGCGGCAGATCGGGTGTGGAATTGAATTCCTGGACATCGGCGGGGGGTTGGGTGTCGACTATGACGGCTCGCAGACACGGTTTGAATCGAGTGTCAATTACACCGTTCAAGAATTTGCCAACGACGTGATTTACGTCGTAAAGGGCGTCTGCGATGACGAAGACGTGCCGCATCCAAATATTGTGACCGAAAGCGGGCGATTTATGACCGCTTACCACACCGTGTTTATCACATCGATCCGCGATGAAATTGAAACATTTGCCGAAGACAAACCCGAGGTGACGATCGACGATGACGATCCTCAAGTGATTACAGAACTGAAGGAATTGTTTGACGGGATTAACGGCAAGAATTACGCGGAGTACTATCACGACGCGCTGGAGCATAAAGACGAACTGCACACACAATTCAATCTGGGACTGATCAGCCTGGAAGACCGAGCGAAGGGTGAGGTACTGTTCTGGGAAACGTGTGCCCGAGCATTGAAAGAATCGGAAGAGGACAGTTTTCCCGACGATGAATTCGAGGCATTGAAAACGATTCTGGCGCAGAAGTATCTCTGTAACTTTTCGCTCTTCCGGTCGGCACCGGATAGCTGGGCGATCAAACAACTTTTCCCGATCGTGCCGATTCACAGGCTTAACGAATTGCCGTCAGACTATGCAACGCTAGTCGATGTGACGTGTGACAGTGACGGTAAGATCGACAAATTCGTCGATCTGAAGGATGTTAAAGACACGCTGGAGCTTCACAAGTGGAAGGATGGTGAAGACTATTATCTCGGCATCTTCCTGACAGGCGCGTATCAGGAGGTGATGGGAAGCCATCACAATCTGTTTGGAAATCCCAATGAAGCGCAAGTGGTGATCGATAGCGACGGCCGCTATCACGTAACGAAGCTGGTGCAGGGAAGCCGCATCAGCGACATGCTGCTGTTCGCCAGATACGATAAGGCGCAATTGCTCGAGGCTTATCGAAAGCAACTCGCCGCCCGTGTCGAAGCTGGGGCGTTGACGCAAGAAGCCGCCGATCAGCTAGCCGCAGAATACGAAGCCGGGGCAGGGAAGGGGACGTATTTAGAGTAATTCTGTCAAATAATTGCTCCCGACCGCAGAAGAACCCTATTTCTCTAAGCTTAATCTCTTGCCGCTTCAGCACTGCGAGGATCGGTCGCTGAGATGATCTCGCTAATGCCGTGTTGATTAAAGCCTTTGTAGCCATCGTCCCGCTGCAGGATTTCCAGGTGCGAACCCAGAGCGCCCTGTGTCAAAAACTTCGTCGCTTGTTCGTCCGTAATTCGCTTAGCCGAGCGAATTCGCTCCACGCGAGCCGGGTCGACCGACCAATGTTCGCCCCTGGTAAATGCCTGCCTGAGATAGGAAAAATCTGTAAACGGAGGCATGGTATCGATGCCTGCCAGTTTGAGCTGATCGCGAGTTGCGGCAAAGTCGAACTGGCATTCAAGATGATGGAGTCCCGCCTGTAAGAAGGCTTCACCATGCAGAGCACACCACAAACCAACTGTCCCGAGCTCCGCACGCGGAACCATTGGCCGGTGCGAGAAATCCTCAATCACTTCCTCGGGCGACATATCGACGTCAGCAAAAATCGTCACACCGGTTACTGGGTGTTCGATGACTTGTGCTCCCCACCCCGCTTCGCGACCCGCATAGAACCGCTCACGACATTGGAATCCCAACTTTTCCAGGAACGCGATCAGCGCAACGAACGACTCGCGACTGGATCGGTAAGTATGATGATCGTGGTTGGCCCAGCCGAGACCGAGCGACGCTTGTCGTGCGTATTGAATTCGCCCGGCACGGTTTCGGCGCTGCCAGTTAAGCCGCTCAGCCGTAAAAAACAGATCACATGCCCGGTCACGCCCCAGATCGGCAATGGCCCCATCTATCAACTGGTTAGCCAGGGCAAATCCGTCGGCATCGCTTTCAAAATTGCGACGACGCAGCAGAAGCTGTTCGAAATGATGCAGAACGGCGACGGGGAATGTCATTCCCGACTTCACTGGGGATGAAGTTAACGCGCTAGGAGTAAAATCGAGAGACCCGTGCCGCTCAACGACCAGAAATTCAACCCCATTTCCGCGCGCCACAATGGCTGTTCGCAGCGAAGAGAACGGATCACCGTCGATCGACACGTCCGACAATTCATGGGCGAACAGAAAATCCGCAACCGAATCGACTTTGATGGCCAATTGACGTGTGGCAGTGTGAAGCTGCCGCACCCTGGGAAACAAACCTGCTTTGTGGGTCCAGACGGTATCGCCGTGAATTGGTGCCGCCTTGGTAAAACCAACTCCCTCCAGTTCCGAAACTGCGGGATCACTGACTGCCAGGCCAAAGTGGTCGATCCAGTCGAGCATCCGTGTTCCGGTCTCACTCAGCATTCGTTGGGAAAGCTGCGCGGCAAACGGGCAATTCTGAAGGCATTCATTCAGCAAACGATGCACGAGCCGGGCGGGTTCGGGCTGTGGCGTCCAGGTATGAGCCGTCAGCGCGGCGACCGCATCCTTGGAAGGCTGTGAAACTGTGACCATTTTGCAGACTCCTTTAGCAGTGGTGTTATCCATCTGCGCATGATTCTACGCCGACAGGTCCCAGGACAGCGAGTGTTTCCAGGCTACCGCGCGGAAATGTTTCACTACACGGAAGTTTCGCACCAGACGGACTTGCCGTACGTCTTACGGCAAAATCTGCTGATTCCTATGGAACCAGGTACTTGACTTCGGCGAATTCAGCCGATTGTTTGAATGACGCGACACTTTGATAGTTTGCGTAACGGTCACGGAGGATCGCTCAGAACCGTTTGGCTTTGCTCGAAAGTCTTTCCTCATGCTTACCATTCAAGCCTATCAACGCTTGGGTGCTGCGACCGTCATTTCCGGTTTTCTGTTGGTCGTTGGCTGTCGCAGCGCATCCCTCAATTCATCCCCCGTAGTCACTCCGACTCCTGGTTCGGCGGGTGGACCGTCGTTTTACCGTTCTTACGAAAAATCGGCGAAGCCCTACGATGATGGAGATTCGGATCAGTACGAGTCACCACAACCAGACCCTCCTTCGGTACTCCCGGCACCAGGCTATTCTGAACCCTCCTCGCCACCGACCCCATCCGCCAAGAAATCCCGGTGGAATCTGAATAATGCGGGGCTGAAATTCCCTACTTTCAGCCGTCCGAATACTGATGTGCGACAAACGGGAGTGAATTCATCGAGCGTCACTTCTAAGAAAAGTGTCAAATCCTTACCAACGGTACCCAAAGCGGAACCTTCGGACCTTGAAGAGGAAGTGGTCAGTTCACGATTCACACCTACTGTGATACCTCCTAAATTGAGTTCAAAGGTCTTGCCAATGGCAACTCCATCAACGCCTTCATCTCAGGCATCGATTGGTGACATGCCATTGTTATTGCCACCAGGTCATTGAAAAAACGTCCCGGCTGTGGAGCCCCTGTAACTCTGGCGGGAAAAACGGGGCAAACTTCCGCAGCCTCCCGAAACCGCAGTCATGTCGAATGACTGCGGTTTTTTCGTTGGCAGAATCCACTGTTTTGCAGGGGTACTATTGTAGCATCCCGCAAATTGGATGGCTCGATTGGTTGACATCGAGATTCGACCTGACATGCTGCTCTATCAGCATCGTTCTCTCGATTGATTCCAAAGGTGACTTCGTGTCAAACGCCCTTCGTTCCCGGATGACAATCGGACTTCCGATTACGCTTAGTGTTGTCCTGATGACCCTTAACTTGACGTTAATGGTGTTCTGGATAGCGCTCTTGGCTCGCTCGATGGGTTGGAGTGCCATCATCATCGGGGTTGCTGTTTTCGGTTTGATCCTTTTAGGTCTGTCGTTTTATCTCTTCCTAATGATCAAGGAAGTCAGGCTCAACCAACGGCAGGCGAATTTCATTGACAGCGTGACCCATGAACTGAAGTCGCCAATCGCATCGCTACGACTTTATTTGGAAACGCTAGAAATGCGTGCGCTCAGCGACGAACAGCGGACAAAATTCTACCGTGTGATGGAAGAAGAACTCGAACGACTGGACCACCTGATCACGCAACTGCTGGAAGTCGGACGGATTGATGCGATTGGTGAGCAATCCGAACCGGAAGACATTTCGCTCGAAACCCTGCTGCGGAAATGCGGGGCAGCCGCATGTGCGCATCATAAAAAGGACGAGGCCGAGACGATCGTTTACGATTTTCAGCCGATTACGGTTTTTGCCAGACCACTCGTCCTTGAAACCGTCTTCCGAAACCTGCTCGACAACGCAATCAAATACGCTGGCGACCCGCCACGAGTCGAAGTCCACGTTCGAATTGGCGAACGAGGCCGAGCCGTGATTCGCATTCTGGATAATGGGCTTGGCGTTCCTCACGAGCTGCGCAAGCGGATCTTTCGTATGTTCTTTCGAGCAGGAAGCGAATTAACCCGGCGTCAAAAGGGAACGGGACTCGGCCTGTACATCGTTCATACGCTCGTCAAACAACTCAACGGCCGCATCAGTGTTCACGATCGACCAGGCCAGTCAGGCAGCATTTTTGAAGTCGAGCTTCCCGGCCATCTCGCGGTTTTCAAGTAGCCCGTCCGTTCAAACCGGTATCGGGAGTCCCGAGGCGGATTATTTATTCTCTCGGGACGATTTTTCTTCGATCGTCAGATCGACCTTACCAGCGAATTCCATGGCATTAACTACGAGCGTTAACGGTCCGGCGATTTGCACTTTCGACGAAGTTGAAACTACTGAACCTCGTTCGCGATCAAAAAGGAAGGTACTTTCCGATTCGATAATCTTCAGATCGCTCTTGGTGACCTGCAGCATCGCGTTTCCGTTGATGGCAAAACTGACATCGAACGCTTTTCCCGTAATTCTGTCGAGCGTCTTGCCGTCTTTTTCAACGGTCCCCTGATATTCGTACTTTGTCCGAAAACTCATCGTCTGCCCAGAACCAAGGTTCTGTTCTGAGGATCGCTCCCAAGTATCGCCCTTTTTAACCGGTTCGTCCGGTAAAAATTGAAGCGCATTTTCGACTGTCTTTTTTAACGCTTCGGAACTCAGTTGATCTTTCGCGGCATCCGGAAGTTTTTCGTATTCGCCGTCGGGCAATTTGACAGATGCGATCTTGTTTTTGGCGTCGACTTCCACCGTCACGGGATTGCGAAACACAGATCGGAAAATGTCCAGAATGGGCTCCAATAGCGGATTGTCCGCCTTTTTATCCGGATTGGCCGAATCGAACTGGATCATCCCACCAGGGATCGTAATTTCGGACTGCATCGTGTCAATTTTTTCTTCGACCTTTAACGTTCCATCAGCAGCTCGCTTACCGGTCGAAGTCGTTGCCACGATAAACGTCGATGATTTCGTGTCGATATCCATTCCTGCCAAAGTCAGCGTCTGCTTCGTTGTGGTATCACGATGAACAACCGACTTGGTCTCTTCGGCAAACTTGTTTTCGAGTTTGACTTGAGCCGAAGCGATCGTCGAGCTCAGGATGATCGCCACCACGGAAAAACAAAATCTGCGGAACATGACAGGCCTTTCTATTTGAGGCAAGTAGCAAGGAAAACGCGGGTCGTTTTCGATGAAAATCGAAAGGGAAACCGACCACCAATGCACTGTGAACTGTAAGGAACGAAGCGGAGGCCAAATTGGATCACGCAACAGCATTTTTACAGACAAAATGTCACTTTTCGCAAGGATTGCAATTGGATTCGCGTTTTTTTCGCTGAAAGCTCACATTTCATCGCGTTCGATTCCAGGAAACAGCCAGCGAAGCGGCGGCGATGGGGGCCACGACCAAGGCAGACAGTCCCACGAGAATGAGATAACTCACCAATTTCCCATTGGGATATTGCATCCCGATCAATACGCACAATGAACTGATGGCGATCCAGACGAGAGCACAAGCAACCGCCGATGACCAACCAATCAAGTGGCGTTTCAATGCTGTGACGTACAGCCATGCTGTAACACCTAAAATCGCGACTGGAAAGAGATATGCAACTCCGAGAGATAATTGTTCACGCCCGCTATCGGTTAGAACAAAGAGAGATAAACAGAGGCATGCCAAATACAATGCGAAAACTGCACAACAGATTTGAGCGAACAGAATGGGCCGCCCCGTCAGCCCGATCGACGCAAGAACGGTAATCACCGCCCAGCATCCCAGAGGCGCTGCAAGAATAGACCACCAGGGGACATCCTTCGGAATGATGTCGGTTGGAACGAAGCCACATGCTAGCAAAATTGCCCCGGTAACCAGAAACGCTCCTGCCCAGATCGAAAAGGCTAGCAGCAAACTTTGTGCGGTCATTTTTAGAATTGTTCGAGCCATTTCATCGCTTTTCATCGGGCGTGAACCGAGAAAATGCCCCATCTCGAAATCCGTATCGATCCTTCCCGTATTTCCAATAATAAAAGCACAAACCAGACCCGGCACAGAAAGATATCCGCCGAGCACGAGAAACCCTGTGCCAATCAGTTTCGGGTCGCGAACGAATATCAGCCAAATCGCCAACCCAAAAATCAGGCCAAGCATAACGGTGGCTGGCATGCCCCAACCCTTCAGACGCCACTCGTACCAAAGCTGTGCTTCCGCCGGCGAACGGAATGGCAAAGCCTTTTCATCAGGAACGAAGTCCAGGACGCGACAGAGCCACGCATGAATTCCAAGTGGTTTCAATTGTTCGCCACAGCGATTGCGAGCGACCGCAATATTTCCGACAGCGAAAGAGGTCGCCGTGGCTGCAAGAAAACCACCAAGATCCGTGAGAGTCACCGATGTCCATAGAACCGTCGAACGATGACTTCCAGCTCCAACGCCACATCGAAAGTGATACCAGAACCCTAAAAGGCCCGCGACGACGGCGATTGCCAACGGTGCCCATGCGGATTTCTCGGTGAACCAAGTGGTCGCCTGAATTGAGCAAACGGCGGCGGCCGCAAACAACGTAGGCCCCCACAGGGGCCAGTTTGTCTTGAAAAAAGTATTCATCAGGAAAATGCTCAGCAAAATCTGGAGCCCTACGGATGCCATCGAAACCAACAGATGCCCGGACACGATTGTCGACGACGGAATCGGATAGGTGTATAAGCGGGACGGCGGCCCCTGATAAGCTAAGGTGCCAACTGAAAACAGAAACATGTACGTCAATAAAAAAGATGCACCGACGCCGACAATGCTGGGGTCTTCGAAGTCCACACCAGCGCGGGCGAGGGCTCCAAAAACAATCGAAATAATGAGTTGAGCACCAAGAAAATAGGCGATCAAATACCACCGCCCTCGTTGAAGCATCTCCCACGTCATCGCCAAGGGAATCGATCGCATATTATTCTTTCTCAATTATCGCATTTCGATAAAACATGCGCAGAAGAACCAAAGTCAATCAACCACAAAAACAATCTTGAGATGAAAATCTATTAAACGAATGTGCCGCATCGGGAGATGCAACTCGCCTATTCTTAGCCTACCTGTCCACGCCCCAGCCCAACGCGAGAGCGATTCACCTATTCTAAACCCATCCTCCGACGCGCGTTAAAGAATGTGGGAGATGAAGATTTCGTCCAGGGTTAAAGCGGCTTCTTCCACGACTGTGGCACCGATCGCTTCGGCAGCGTTTCGAAATTGAGTTGTTTCTCCGTTGCAAACATATGTCCATTCCTTTCCCTGCCCCGTTGACGAGAGTGCTCCGACAAGCTCTGGCGGGCGGTCGAGTGTTTGTTCGAAACGGAGTGTCACTCGACGGTGCTGTTCTTTGATTTCTTCCATGGAAGCGGTGAGCATAATCTGGCCGTGATGAATGATGGCGACTCGATCTGCGACGCGTTCGACTTCGTCGAGAAGATGTGACGAGAATAAAACGGTTCGGCCTTCGTCAGCGATCGTGCGAATGATGGCGCCGAGAATGTCACGACGAACGACCGGGTCGAGTCCTGACGAGGGTTCGTCGAGAACCAGCAATTCCGGGCGATGAGCAAGCGCCACAAGAAGTCCGGCTCGTGCCCGCTGTCCTCGTGATAACGTTTTAATTCGAGCCTTCTTATCCAGATCGAACGACTCGCGTAGTTCTTCAGCGTAAGATTCGTCCCAATTGGGGAAAAAAGCCTGTGTATATCGAATGAGTTCCCCAACCCGCATCCAATCAGGGAGTTCACGTTCTTCCGAGAGGTACCCGATTCGACCGAGCGTACCGACTGGGTCCTGAACGGGATCGAGTCCAAACACGTGAACCGATCCCTGCTGAGCCTTTAACATTCCGAGAATGTGTTTAATGAGTGTCGTTTTTCCTGCTCCGTTTCCCCCGATCAACCCAAACACGCCCCCACGAGGAACCTCAAGCGAAAGATCATTCAGTGCGGCTTTGTCGCCGAACTTACGCGTTAGCTGACGAATTTCGACAATCGGAGATGCTGACGACGGAATGGAATCGAGCACAGGATTACTCCTCATTTCGAGCTGATTGGATAGCGTTATGTCGTTGCTGAACCAGTTTCATGACATCGTCGATCGAGACACCCATGTGGATCGCTTCCGCGAGCAGCGTGTCAATTCGTTCCGCAAGGATTTTGACTCGTTCGCGTCGGGCCAATGGCGATCCTTGTTCAGAAACATACGTTCCTGCTGTCCGTCGCTTTTCAACGATACCGGCAGTTTCCAGTTCGCGATAAGCCCGTGCGACAGTGTTCGGGTTAATTAATAACTGTGCCGCCAGAACACGGATCGGAGGAAGTTCATCACCGGAATTCAGTCGACCTGACGCGATCAGGAACTTGATCTGATTGACGACCTGCTGATAGATCGGCACGCCGTCGCTGGTTGTGATATGGATTTGCATGAGCATGCCTCGCCGTAAAACGTCGGCTGCGAGCTGAGAAAGTGTATTAACACATTAATACAATGCGCGGATGGTTTGTCAATTGGGAAAATGTGATTTTTTGGAAAGAGCGGATCGAATATGTATTTCACGACCCATCCTGAATTGATCGCCTGCACGACTGTGTTGCCGTCGAAAAGAGAAATGGCTTACGATCAATGACATCGCTGCCGAAGTGTCATGCAGGCGGCCAATTTCGGATCAAATTCGACGCAACCAGATTCCTGACAACAATGACTTTCACAAACGTTGATTTTCATTTTCGCTTATTCAACAACAGAACGGTCTTAACCTATGTTCCTTCGTGCTACAGCGTGTTTGTTATCGTTGGTTTACTTGAGCTTTGTGACGTCGCAGTTGCGTGCCTCAGATCCGACCTCAAAGCGCTACGTCATCATTCACGCGGATGATGCAGGAATGTCCCATTCGGTGAACGAGGCGACGATCGAAGCAATGGAAAAGGGATGTGTCTCGTCGGCGAGCATCATGGTCCCTTGTCCCTGGTTTCAAGAAATTGCCCTCTATGCGAAAGAGCACCCCGAAAAGGATTTTGGCCTTCATCTGACGCTCAATTCCGAATGGAAGATTTACCGATGGGGTCCAGTAGCACCACGAGATCAAGTCCCCAGTCTGCTCGATAAAGATGGGTTCCTTCATCAGAATGTCCCGGCCGTTGCCGCCAGCGTCAAAGCAACCGAAGTGGAGATTGAACTTCGCGCTCAGATCAAGCGAGCGCAACAGTTTCAGGTTCCGATTACCCACCTCGATACACATATGGGGGCATTGGTCAGCCGCCCGGATCTTGTTGAGGTCTATGTCAATCTGGGACTCGAATTCAATCTTCCGGTGCTATTCATTCGCAATGCGGACAAAGATGGTCGGCTTGCAAAGGAGTACCCCGCTTTAGCCGAGAAGGCCGCCGAATTGACCAAGGCGCTGGATACCAAGCGACTGCCGATTCTTGATGCTCTTTCACAGTTCTACGGCGGAACGACTCATGAAATGCGTAAAGAAAGCTATCTGAAAGCACTACGGGAATTGAAACCAGGCGTCAGTGAAATCATCATTCATTGCGGCATTGATGATCAGGAACTGCAGGCCATCACGAACAGTTCCGCAAATCGGGATGGCGACCGACGCATCTTTACTGACCCTGATGTCATCGACGAAATCAAAAAGCTGGGGATCGAAATCATCAGTTGGAAGCAGTTCCATGCCATCTCCTCAAAGCAATCTGCAAATTAGACTTTGATCGGGCAAAGGTTGTTAGTCCGCAGGTTCGGCCAAAAATTACGGCGGTTGAATCCAGTCACTGCCAATTTCGCAAAGAATTCTCTTGATCAACAGGAATCTGACAAATGGCGTTTTGTCCAAAATGCAAAGCTGAGATGTCTGCGACGGAAATCGTCTGCCCGAGTTGCGGCTTCGATTTTCCTACGGCAACTACGGATTCCCCACCTGGAAAAAGTGGAATTGCGCATTCGCCCTTGGCCGACATCGCACTGATGATCAGTACTTTTGCAGGATCGATTGCGTGCCTGATCGCGATCGGGTTCTCGCTGATTTCATTATCGACTGGACAATTCTTTAACGGGCTCGTTCTCGGGCCGATCGCTTTCTTTCTTCAGCTGGGAATGGTTGTCGTTTTCCTCAGAGTTCAGGAAGACTGAATCTCGGCTTCGCACTCTTTCATCGGCACAAGACGATCATGCTTGCATCGAAAAATCCCGAACAATTGCAGCCCGCTTCGGTGCCGGCTTCCAATGAGGTCGTCGCTAAACCGATGCTTTACCGCCGTGAGGACTACATCGGTGCGTTTCGCCATCTTCTGATCTTTGTCGTCGATTCGTGCGTCCTTTACTTCCTGTTATTTCTACTTGCACTGATTGCGATGCCTTTCGGTGACTCGCTTTCCAATGATCCGATGCCGTTTGTGCTACTGCCATGGGTGATCCTTTGCTGGGTGTATCTCGCCGTTTTGAAGCCGTCCCGTTTTCGCTCGGTTGGCTATTGGCTTGCTGATGCCAGGATCATCACGATTGATGGCAAGCCACCATCGCCATGGCGAATGACCAAGCGACTACTGTGGACCGTAATGTATTTTTCACCATTTTTGTCCATTAATATTTTTGTAGACCTCGTATGGACGGCAATGAACAGCGAACGTCAAATGTTGCGAGATCTCATCTTCGAAACTCGACTGATTCGAAATCGAGCCAAACCAATCGGTATTGGCAAGGTCTCTCGATGTCTCTTTACTGGATTAGGTATCACAATCTTCTATGCTCGTGTTCATCCAAAGTCGATGGAGTCGGTTGGGCAACAGTCTGACGGGATTTCCAAAAGTCCCGTTGAATCTGTAGTTCTCAACGATCACGATTTCATTCTTGAGTGATGGCTTGATGTCATTGATAACGAGACGTTGCACGATGCATTTGTTCCGGATGTTTACCAAAGATCGAATCGTCGCGCCTCCTGGCTTTAATCGCTGGAAAGTCCCTCCCGCGTCGATCGCCATTCATCTTTGCATTGGTTCTGTTTACGCATGGAGTAATTTCAATCCCGCGCTAATCAAGGTTCAGGGCGTTGTTGGCTCAGCGCCTGGTGACTGGAGCCTTGGAAGCGTTGTCTGGATCTTTAGCGTGGCGATCGTTTGTCTTGGCCTTTCGGCCGCGTTAGCTGGCAACTGGCTGGAACGAGTCGGACCACGTGCGGTTGGATGCATCGCTGCGGTTTGTTGGGGAGGTGGATTTCTGATCGGCTCCCTCGGAATCTGGCTGCATCAACTATGGCTTCTGTACCTGGGCTATGGGGTCATCGGGGGTATTGGATTGGGCTTAGGATATGTTTCCCCTGTCAGCACCTTGATCAAGTGGTTTCCTGATCGTCGAGGAATGGCCGCTGGGATGGCCATCATGGGGTTTGGCGGAGGTGCCATAATTGGAGCACCGCTCAACGACTTTCTGATCGACCGCTTCTACTGTGCTCCGCAGTATCTGGGGTTACAAGACGCTGTGAAAACCCAGTTGAAAGATGGCCGCTTGTATGCCGCCACCGAATCGGGACAGCGGCTTGTGATTGTGATCACGCAGAATGAAGCCACACGTCTTTCGGAACGAACGGAACCTGGCGTCTACGTCGTTGGTACGGGATCATCCGGTGTTGCCGAGACCTTTCTTGTATTGGGAATCGGCTATTTCCTCATGATGATGATTGCTGCCTTTTCTTATCGACTTCCAGCGGACGAATGGAGACCAACAAATTGGGTTCCGGCGAATACGCCGTCGGCAAACCGGCGAATGATTAGTCAGGGGACAGTCGATGCAAATCAGGCCCTGAGAACACCCCAGTTCTATTTGTTATGGATCGTCCTCTGCTTTAACGTGACCGCCGGCATAGGTGTTCTGGGAGTGGCCAAGACGATGATGACCGAGATCTTTGGATCAACACTACCTCAGGTTGTCACAGCTCGATTCGCAGGCGGGTTTGTTCTGGCGATTGGCGTGTTTAATATGATCGGTCGTTTCTTCTGGGCGAGTGCTTCCGATCTCCTTGGTCGTCAGCGAACATATGCAATCTACTTTCTGCTGGGTATACCACTTTACCTTTCGCTTCCTTTTTTCGCGGTTCAGCAAAGCAGAGACCCATCCGTCATCTGGTTGGTCTGTTTTTATATCTCGACGATGTTGATTTTCACCACGTATGGAGGAGGGTTTGCGACCATCCCGGCTTATATCGCTGACTTATATGGAACAAAATACGTTGGCGGAATTCATGGACGCCTGCTGACGGCATGGAGCGTTGCTGGTGTTTTAGGCCCGTGGGCAATCACCTCACTCCGTGAATCCTCTTTAAGACGCGCTCTTCAGGACCTCGCCAAAACCGTCGACCCCACGACGTTCACTGAGACATTTGGAGGATCAATGGGTCAACTGGATAACCTGATCGCCAACAAGATCGTAACTCTTTCCAAACTGATGGTGATTGCTCCGACAGGAACGATCAACCCGTCAGCCACTTTGTACAATTCGACGATGTATCTCATGGCCGGATTACTTGCGGTGGCCTGTGTTGCCAACACCCTGATCTTACCAGTTGACTCAAAGCATCATCTGCCGGAAAAATAGCGAGGTTTTGCCAATCGAAGCTTGAAACGGCCGCGCCGCTTAAGTCGCCCATTCTTATTCGTTAGCCCGACACGCAAGCGAGGGTCTTGCTTTGTTGTCCCTCGCTTGCGCCTCGGGCTAACGTTACTCGGTGTTTTTTGTGATAATGGTTTAACTCTTAACCGATATTGATCGTGCGTCGAAACGCATGTATCGCGTGAACAATCTGGGCTAGAGATCTTATTCAACGATGAGGTCAATCCGCTTCACAAGCGCTTCGGCTGCGGTGTTATTAACCGAAGCCTGTATGAATTGCACGGAAACATTCTGGTCTGCCAGCGAGCTGAGATCGACAGAAACGTCGCGCCAGCCGTTATGATTTCCCGCGTCTTCAATATCTTGCTCTATGAGAATTTTAGTCATCGTACGAAGTGTCAATTTCCATTTTTGGCCGGGCTGATTTCCTACGCGCATTTGCAAGGTCTGCTTTCGACCTGAAGCGAGACGCAACTGGCTGGTGAACCGAACCACATGCTGCTGATCGAGCTTGCTGACAAGTACGAATGATTCACCACGAACATCGCCTGGCTGAACAACGAGTCGTTCTCGATAATTGGCTGCCGGAAACCAGCCGGGAACAATTTGCTCGATTTCAGCGATCTGTGCCTCTGGCAATTCTGGCTTCCAGACTTGTAATGATTCATCGATATAGGGTCTTGGAGTTGCTACAGGAACTCTCACAAATTCTTGCAATTCCCGCTTCGATTCTTTCCACGACTGACCAACGAACGACCACCACTTATTCCCTGCCGAGAACATGGGACCCAGTTGAAACTCCTCACGATCCGCGACCTCAATCAGCGACTGGCCCCGCTCTTCACCCGTCTGAGAATCAAGCCAGATTAACACCGGCTTGGAACGGTTGTTGGGAAATGTAACGCGGCGAGAAACGACCAGCGTCGGCCCCTCTACATTAAAGGCTTCTAAACGAGGTTCGACTGGCCGCTCCCAGACAACGTCACCGGATTGGGCATTGAGGGCAACGATGCCCGTGACGGTTTCGATCAGCACCCGAGTTTCGCTAACGCTGAGAAGTCCACGGAGGTTGGTTACTGGTCGACTCCAGATACTCCGTCCGGATTCAAGATCCAGACAACTGACTTCGCGAACGCTTGGAACGGTGAGAACGACTCTCCCTGCCTTGATAACCGGTGCAGCCACTCGTTGATCCTCTGCCAGTTCGTCGGTCGGCTTTTGCATCAAGGTCTGCCGTCGCGTCCAGCGGATTTCGCCTCGAGAGTCAAAGCTTGCTGTTGTGCCAGCGACAGACAAGACGGCAATACGATCGCTTAGCGTCAATTGGCCTGCAAATTGTCGATCCGATGCTTCGCGAAGTCGAAACAAGGGGCGTGTTGACGTGACATTTCCATTCTTGGAATCAAACCAGGTCGCCTCAATCTGGACGAAATCTTCTTCATTCTTGGCGAGTGTCACGGCAAACAGTCGCCCGTTCCAGATTGCAGGGTCAGTCAACACGCTATGGGTGGGACGTTGATGCCAAATGACTTGACCATCATCCAACTTCAGGCAAGCCAGTTCCGCCCCTGCTTTTGTAAGACGCCGAACATACAGATGAGACGGCGTGAGCAAAGGCTTCATCGGGGTGAATGGCAACGCATAGGCCTCGCCTTGTTCGCTACCCAGTCCCTGTGCCCAAAGCTGGTGTCCGTCGACGACGGAATAGGCATTGACCTGGAAACGGTTACTGACATAGATCCTCTGATCGTCTGCGACAACCGATAACTGCCTGCCGAATGGATCGCCAAATCGATACTCATGCCGCCCCGGATTATTGCCGGGATGGCCATCAAACTGAGCTCTCGTTTCCAGCTTTAGAGCGGTCTGTGGAAAGGGTGCAATCGGCGGACGAAGTCCCTCGGTGATCACACCTGTCGTTACAGGTCGAGCGACAAGATTGGTTACCAGACCTTGAAGTTCGGAATGGGAAACGGTTGTCCCATTGAGGTCGAATGAGCGCATTGGGATTTGTGCCGAGATTGCCTCCCATTGTGTCGCAGTGAGTTTTCCCGCAAGCGCACGTGCCATTAGCAATCGCGGCTCGAGCGTCTCCTGCCAACGAAGCCCCGCATCAACCAGAGCGTCATGAAAGTGTTGTTCGGCAGATTCAAATTGGCCGATCGACATTGCCAGATCACCCAGAGATAAATGAGCGTTTCGCGCGGCATCCGTCCCCTTGAACTGAAGTGTAGCGGCTTGCAAGCCTGCGATATCGTGACGATTGAGTGCTGACCTGATCCGGATCTGACCCAATGGTTCAAACTTTTCAGACATCGTTTCGACAAATCCAGGATGTGACTTCCTGGCGCTAGCGATCGCAGTCGACATGGAAACAAACAGTTGGCGATCATCCGAGTCGGGCAACAACCCTGGCCCATCGCGTTCAGCAATCGACATCACGATACGGCAGGCATCTTCGTAGTTCTGACCACTGAGAGCCGACTCTAATTCCGCCCTTAAATTATAACCTTCTTTATTCAAGACAGGGATAAAAGGATGCCGTTGTGCCAATGGCAGAACACCACCAGTTCCGTCGTCGATTTGGGGTGCGGCTTCTGCAACCAGAGCCTTCGCCCATCTGGCATGCCGATCAAGTTCCTCACCTCGTTCCGTCGGTCGCTGATCTGGATGAGGAAGCAAATTCCAGTAAGAAGCCGATTGAGATAATGTCCATGCCAAATGCCAATCACGTCGATAGACCGCTTGCAGGATCTCATGCGAATGCAATCGTTCCCAAACATAACGCATTTTGCTTGAAGTCCAGATCGGCGACCAAAGCCAGGCAGGGCGAATCCTTCCCAGTGGCCCTAAGTCTCCCGCTGCGGCCAATTGCCAACCCAGCTCCTCATACCAGACGCCCAACGTTTTTGATTGTCCGTCATCGAACAGATCACTCAATGAACAGGCATCGTCGAGCAGTTGCCGCTTCTGTTCGAAGGTACGTGTTGATCGCAGCTCAACTTTGACCAGTTGTCGAAGCAGGTTCCACCCCAGGTCCTTTGGCGGACCTTGAGACAGTGCCGCCACAGCATTTGCCGTGAACCAAGCCTTTGAATCAACGTCGACTGGTTGCGTATCAAGGACTCGGTGATTCCATGTCGCTCCGTCGCTCCAATCTTCTTTCTTAAACGGAGTCACCTGCGACAACAGTAGCGGATCTGCAAGACTGGTGATTCCAGTGAGCTCTCGAACTTGAACCTGGCGAACTCGGATCGTGCGGGCGGTTGGCCCCTTTAATCCAAAGAGCCCCATTGAGCCAACCGCGCCTGGTAAGTCACGTCCAGGAGACTCAATCAAATGACCCCAATGCTGTCCGTCACCACTCACCTGGACATGAAGCATCCCCAGCCCGGCAATCAACTTGAACCATCCGGTTTTGGCAAGATAAGGAGGAGGATAATCATCAATGTTGAAATTCGATTCGTCTCTTGTTTCTCCCGGACGCAAAATTCCAAACGTTGGTCGCTGCGTCGTTGAATCCTTAAAAAATCCGATTTGTTGCAAAGGTCGACCATCCCGGTCACCGAGAAAGATTCCCGTCCCTGGATCGGCGGATTCGACATTCACGATGACTTCGAACAATCCATTTGCCCGTGGCGAATCTTCGATTGCTGATATCCAGCCGAAAGGAAAACAGACAAGCCCGGCTCTTTCACGTGAGTCGACCGACATCGAAACAGACCCATCGTCGTTGGACGTCAAACTCGCAGGTGATTCGACTGACATCGCCCAGGGCATTTTTGCGGCCGGACTTGAGGCCAGCAGCGCATGGGAATTCTCCGGTCGACTGAGAAATGGAACACTCCGATGCATGGAAAGTCCACGCAAACGAAATTGACCTTCAACATAGACCTCTAGCGGAGGTCCCGCAAAAGGTGCAGATAGCAGAACGATTCCACCCCGAGCCAGCACGAGTTCGCCATCCTGCTGGCGAATATCAAACGTCCCCGGCGTTGACCGGAAATACGCACCGCTGTCGGTCGTCAACAGTCCATATCGAGTTGGCTTTGGTGAGGAATTTTCTCGGGCAATCTCAAATGCGGCCCATAGATGAGGTTCACGACGAGTATAGAATCGAAGGGCAATCCCGGTTGGACCTCGCCAAAAATAAAAGGTCATATCCGTGACTTCAAACGGCGTCACACGCAGCAGAGCGTCATCTGGCCAGGGAGCCCTCAACTTCGCCAGGCCATGAAACTTTGCAATCCGGCGAACAGGGTTTCCCATGTTGTCGGTCGACCAGCTATATGGAAACGTTTCGACTTGCGCGAGCCACCGCCTCGCCTCTGATTCAGGAAATTCGTTGTGGCCTGCCGTTCGAAATGTGGCCGTCAAATTCGGGCTATGGGGTCCCCACGGGGCAATGTCGCTCGCCAGTGCGGCTGACCAAGGCTCGTTCGCCACAACTTCGACAGCCACGGGTTTGGGCACAGACTCTCCGACCGGCGACGGTTTCGGCTTTTCTGGTTCGACCGGCTGTTCGCCCATTGCAACGCTGAGCGCCGATTCTGCGGACTGTTCTCCAACGTTACTCGGCATCGACGCATCGGCAGGATATTCGAGCGTCCGCAACGTTTCCGGCGACTCCTGATTGACGACCTGCAACGGTTCACTCGGCTTTGGAACGATTACAAAGAGACCTGCTCCAGCCGCGATCAGACAGATTGCCCCAATCAACCACTTCCATCGAGACGATGAGGCTGGTTGTTTTCGACGCTGTTCCGAAGCACGCTTCAAGATCATATCAACGTCAAGGTGGACCGGACTAAGAGCACCTGTCAGTTGCGATTCCAGGTGCAAATGCTCGACCAATGCCTGCCGTAGACCGGGCGACTGCGTCCAGCGCGCACGGATCGCATCGACTTCAGCTGACGTCAATTCTCCAGCCGATTTCTGTTGCAGCAGTTCAATCAGTTCAAGGTCGGTCATGAAGTAGTTCAAGTATCAAAGGATTATACGACGGACGATTTCTTTCCACTCGCGGAAGCAGTTTCTTAAAAGTCTTAGCCATCCCTAACCACGTCAAAAGTCTATCAATCGGACTTGCAACATCAGATTTCCTCGACCGCCAACTCCCTTTCCAACCAACTTCAACATCGTCCCTTCTCGTAATTGGCGGGTAAGATTCAGTTGACTGTCCAATCCGTCAGGCCGTCGAAACGAGACCGTTTGTTGCTCGTTGATCTGAACTCGTCTTAGCCAGATGTCGGCGTAAAAATCGTCTTTTAACTGTTTGACATCATTGAGATGCATAAATTCTGGAACGTTCATACTTGGTCGCCCTTTCTTGGGCCAGCTCGTGTCGAATTCAAATGGAGACAATCCTTCAAAGCCTGGCGAGCACGATGCATCAGGAGCTTGACGGCCCCTTCACTGCGATGCAACTCGCGCCCAATGTCCGCCAGCTTTCGTTGAGATCGATAATGCAGTTCGATCGCCTGTCGGGCACTTGGCCCGAGTTCCTCCAGACACGTCGGGAGATACCGGATCACATCGTCGGCATCCGACCACAACGCGTCAGGAGGTAACACCGATTCCAATTCAAGGCAAAGCTCTGTCCATGCCACCTCTTTACGTCGTTTGACGTCGCGAACATGTTCACGAAGCAGATTCCTGGCGATCCCAAGAAGCCATGGCCTGATCAGGGCCGTCGAGTCAAACCGAGCTTGCGATAAGTAAAACCGCAAAAACACTTCCTGCATCATATCATCTGCGTCACTGGCCTGTTGCAGGCGTGCCCGAAGATAACCATACACAGAACGCTGATTTCGTTCGATCACCAGCGAAAACGCGATCCGATCTCCTCGGCGGAGTTGTTCCATCAGCGTCTGATCTGAAACGTTCGACAAAGCGGGTTCCCAACCAAATCCACCTAAACTCGCATAAATGATGGCCTACCTCAAAGATGCTACGCCGCAAACCGGTCAACAATCAACCCGCCTCGTGTTGATCTAGACGTCTTTTCGTTCTTCAACGATCATTCAGCCCCCATAGTTACATCGGAGCCTCTGGAGTCTCAAATGTCACCTGCATCCATCGCCGCCGCAAATTCACCTCGTCTGGTTGTTACGCTTTGTACGTATAACGAGCGAGAAAACATCGCCAAGCTTGTGCCTCAGGTGCTTGAGAAACTCCCGTTTGCGCACGTTCTGGTTGTTGATGACAGTTCTCCCGACGGCACGGCCGACGTCGTCCGACAACTGATGTCGACCGATTCACGAGTCAAATTACTCCTCCGAACCAAAAAAGAAGGACTTGGTGCCGCCACGCTGGCGGGGTTTCAATGGGCCATCGATCACAATTATGACTTCGTCCAGAACATGGACGCCGATTTCAGTCACCATCCCCGGTATCTGCCGGCTCTCAGCGAATGCATGCAGTTTGCCGATGTCGGAATCGGCTCACGTTACGTTCCCGGTGGCAGCATCACCGGTTGGAGCCTCCTTCGTCATTTCATGAGCCAGGCAATCAACTGGTACTCGCATATTTTGCTGGGCCTGAAAGCCAAAGATTGCAGCGGTGCCTTCCGTTGTTACCGGGTCAGCAAATTGAAGGAATTGGATTTCGCAAAAATTCGTTCACGCGGTTATGCGTTTCAAGAAGAATTCCTTTACCGCTGTGCCCGAAATGATTGCCGAATCATCGAAACGCCGATCGTGTTCGAAGACCGGATTGTCGGCCAATCGAAGATCAATCTCAGCGAGGTCGTTCGTTCATTACGCGATCTCTTTCTGCTCGGCCTGGAAGGAGTCCGGGAAACCCCAGTCACACACGACGCCCCCGTCCCAAACGAACCAGTCATGTCGATCAATTTTAGCTCGCACAATAACACGGTCAATGAAATCAAACAGGTTAAACGAGCAGCATAACCAGTTGATTCTCTGTCAGGCATGAGTTCAGGTTCGTTGGAAGCTCGCCAACCCTTCGTTCTACTTAATAACGCTCAGGATTCAGAAGTTTATCCATTTCAGGTGACTTCATATTTTCAGGGGTCGCCAGAAATTCGCCGGTACCGATCCGTTTTTCGAGCTTTTCGCCGCGAATCGATTTGACAAGAGCCTGCACGGACTGATAGCCCATCGTGACGGGGTCTTGCAGAACAATCCCGTGGCAGGCTCCGTCACTCATCGCACGGATTAAGTCTTCGCTGGAATCGAACGCCACAAATTTCACTTTGCCCACCAGTTGCGTTTCTTTCAAGGCGATCAAAATTCCATTCGCGTTTGGTTCACAAACCGCGAAAATGCCATTCACTCGATCCTTGAAATTGGTCAACACCTGAGTCGCCTTGTCGAGCGACAATTCCGGGGTTGTCCCTGCATATTCATTGGAAGAAATCACCTCGATACCTGGAAACTCCGCCTTCAACGTGTCGAGAAAACCTTCTTCGCGTTGTTCGGTACTTTCGCTTCCCGCATTGTATCGCAGAAGAATCACGTTCCCTTTTTCACCCAGAATCTTTGCCATGTGACGGGCAGCCAGTTCGCCACCTTTGCGATTATCGGTCGCGACATAACTGTTGATTTTTGATTCGTCTTGAAGCGCGCTGTCAAAAATCACGACCGGAACACCGGCTTCAACCGCGTCTTTGACCGGCCCAATCAAAGCTTGTTTATCGAGTGGAGCCAGACAGATTCCATCCACGCGATTGGCTACGAAATCCTGTACAACATTGATCTGACCATCACGGTCATTCTCAAGCAACGGTCCTTTCCAGAGAATCTCAACATTGCCCATATCTTTCGCGGCCTGAACGGCTCCGGCATGAACCGATTTCCAAAAGATATGAGTCGTTCCCTTCGGAATCACCGCAATCCGCAATGGTTTGCTTTTGATCCCATCAGCCGCCTGGCCAGTCCCCTGTTTGGATGTTAACGGATCTTGTTTTCCGGCATTTCCCGAACAACCTGTCACCGCGGCAAAACAGATCATCGAACAAAACAGATACCGCATGTTGTCAATCCTCTAAAGAAAGTGTCGCAAGGTGGTTTGTGTTGGAAAAGACATGGGACAAATAGGTCCCATAAGTCCTATAGGACCTATCAGTCGCATTTGGCTAGTGCGTTGTCAAGACTCAATGTTCGGGTTGTGTGCCACTGCATCGGAGTCTTCTCCGACGCAGTGTCTTCCCTATTTTCGAGGCAAACGAAGAGCAATGGGTGACCGAAGATGGTCATCCAGTGGCACCCGAATCTTTAGCTTTGACAACGCACTAGCATCACCGTTTATTCTGCCAGCGCTTCAAGCAACTCCCATCGCTCAAATGTCTTTGTCATTTCCTGTTCAAGGGCTTCCAATCGTTTCGTGGCCTTTGCGATTACCATCTTATCCTGCTGATAGAATTCCGGTGAAGCCATCGTCGCATGCAGTTCACGTTGCTCGATCTCAAGTTTTTCGATCTTACGTGGCAATTGCGACAACTCTTGCTGCTCCTTAAATGTTCTGCGCCGAGGTGCGTCGGACGTCACGGATGGGGCATTTACACGATTCGTGCTTGTTGACGGTGCTCGTTCAACTGACGATTCGGCAACCGCCTTTCGTTGAGCTAACCAGTCATCGTATCCACCTGTGTAATCCCTGACGAAACCGTCTCCTTCGAACACCAGCGTATTCGTCACCACGTTGTTAAGAAATGCCCGGTCATGGCTGACCAATAGGACCGTGCCGGGATAATTCACAATCAACTCTTCAAGAAGATCGAGTGTCTCAGCATCAAGATCATTCGTCGGTTCGTCCAGCACCAGCACGTTCGATGGCTTCGAAAACAGCCGAGCCAACAGCAATCGGTTCCGCTCACCCCCCGAGAGATACCGTGCGGGACTGCGTGTCCGTTCGGGTGTGAACAAAAAGTCTTCTAGATAACCAATGATGTGCCGCTGCTGGCCATTGATCGTCAGGATGTCTTTCCCTTCCGAAACATTTTCCTGGACCGTCTTTTCTTCGTCGAGCTGAGCCCTCAATTGATCAAAATAGGCTACTTCCAGATTCGTACCCCGTTTGACGATGCCAGACGTCGGAGCCAATTCTCCTAACAGTAACCGCAGGAGCGTGGTCTTTCCGGAACCGTTGGTACCGATGATCCCAACCTTGTCACCGCGCATGATGGTCGTCGTCAGATCTCGAATAATCGGCCGTGAACCGATTTCATACGACAACCCCTTAACGTCGACAACCAAAGCCCCTGACCGTTCAGCCTCTTGAATCTCGACTTTGACGTTGCCAACCTTCTCACGACGAGCTTTCCGTTCTTCACGAAGCTTTTTTAATGCTCGAACACGACCTTCGTTACGGACACGACGAGCTTTGACCCCTTTACGAATCCATGCCTCCTCAACTGCAAGCTTTTTGTCAAACAGGGCCTGCTGCTGCTCTTCCGCTGCCAACGCTGCCTCTTTGCGTTCGAGAAACGTCGCGTAATCGCAAGGCCAGTCGAACAGCCGACCTCGATCCAGTTCGACAATCCGAGTCGCCAGGCGTTGCAGGAATACTCGATCGTGTGTGACGAAAATCAATGTCCCACTGAAACGCTGCAAGAATTCTTCCAGCCAGCGAATTGCGTCAATGTCGAGATGGTTTGTCGGTTCGTCGAGCAGCAGAATGTCTGGCTCAGAAACCAGTGATTGCCCCAGCAGGACTCGGCGCTTCATCCCCGACGAAAGACTGTCAAACATGGTCAGCGGATCAAGCTGCATCCGTTCCAGCATTTGTTCGATTCGATGTTCTAATTGCCAGCCGGTGTCGTGATTCAAGGTTTCGGCTCGTCGCTCCAGTTCCACTCGTTCGGCCTCGGAAAGCGATGCCTCTGGATGGTGCAAATGAAACTGAGCCGCTACGGCGATCCCTTCTTCCCCTAGGCCAGAGGCCACTTCGTCAAAAATCGTGCCGATCCGCCCGACGGGGACATCCTGTACCAGTCGAGCAATCCGGATTCCCGGTTGATGGTCGACCAGACCCTGGTCCGGCGGTAATTCCTTCACCATCAGTTTCATCAGCGTCGATTTGCCAGTCCCATTACGACCGAGCAATCCAACCCGTTCGCCTCGTTCGATCTGCAAATCGATGTGCGACATCAAAGGAGGAGAACCGAAGCCAAAACTGACATCTCGTAAACTCAATAACGCCATCCAAATCCCCGTCTTACTATTTCTGCACGAACCATCACTGCCCGAATTCTATCCGAAAACCGATCAATCTGCGGCGTTCTTGTATGAAACCTCAGAGCAGAACAAAAGGAGGTAACCGTTCACGGGCTAATGACCGGCGTATTTTTCGATAACACCCGCAAAGAATACCAATCGGCTCGCATCGTTGCTCGTATACTTGGTATTCTCAAACAAGTTGAGTCATTACCCTGAACCCGAAACGCTTTTTTAATGCCCTCCACGCCTGAACATTCACCGACGGACGTCCGCATGCGTGGCTTCGCCAATCGCGCCACGGTTGAAGCCGCTTTGGCATGGATCGATTCCGCGATACCGGTTTTTGACCACCTCGGTACCGAAGTCATCAGCGCCAGCAACGCTGCAACTCGTATCCTCGCACAGGACGTCACGAGTTGCGTGGATGTCCCCAGCTTTGCGCGGTCGATGATGGACGGCTTTGCCTTACACAGCGAGGAGACCTACGGCGCCTCCTCCTACAACCGACTTCCCTTCAAAGTGATCGGCACTTGCCTGCCCGGCGTCCCGTATTCGGGACGGATTGGAACCGGACAGGCCGTTCGCATCATGACCGGGGCACCGCTTCCCGCTGGTGCCGATGCCGTACTTCCGGTCGAGAACACCGAGCTGGACGGCGAGATCATGTTGAGCCTGGGAGAAGTTTCGTCGGGAAAACATGTCGGAACCGTTGGCGAGGATGTCCGAAACGGCGACATCGTCCTTCGAAAGGGCCGACTGCTGCGTCCGCAAGATATCGGAGTCATCTCGTCCATTGGTGTCATTCATCTTTCAGTCGTCCGACGGCCTAAAGTGCGAATTCTGATTACCGGTAATGAACTGCTTCCAGCGGGAACCACACCCATTGATTATCAAATTGCCGATGCCAACGGACCGATGCTAGCCGCATTAATTGAACGGGACGGCGGCGACGTGATTTTCCCCGGAATCGTTCGAGATGAACCGGACGCGATGCGCCATGCCTTTCTGGAATCGGCTGATATCGTTCTCGTTTCCGGAGGGTCAAGTGTCGGCCAGGAGGACTTTGCACCGAAACTGCTTGCCGAACTGGGTGAGGTCGCAATCCATGGTATCGCCATGCGGCCCAGCAGCCCGACTGGAATGGGTCGACTTCAAAGACGACTTGTGTTCCTGCTCCCCGGAAACCCCGTCTCATGTCTGTGTGCATACGATTTCTTCGCGGGCCGAGCGATTCGGGCAATGGGTGGTCGCTCGCGAGAATGGCCCTATCGCCGAGTCCTCGTTCGTCTGGCACGCAAACTGGTATCAACGGTCGGTCGAGTCGATTACGCACGAGTTCAAATCAACGGAAACGACGCGACGCCAATGGCGATCGGCGGAGCGTCGATCCTCAGCTCCACAACACGGTCCGACGGATTTGTCATCGTCCCTTCCGACAGCGAAGGATTCCCCGAAGGCGCCGAAGTCGAAGTTTTTTTGTATTGATGCTTGCGCCAAGTCAATCTTTTGAACTAAAGTGCCACTGCTTGACCGTCTTCGGTCAAGCAGTGCTCTTCGCCCGGCAAAAAGAGCAGACACTTCATTCCCGATGACTCCAGCGAGGTTTCACCTTAGACCAAAGTAGCCATCATCGCTCCGCGTGATGAGCATTTCTCGAAAATGAACCAATCGTTGCCGGAGTCGCGGTTTCATTTGGCAAACCCTGAATTCAAAATGATGCGAGTGACGGATGTCTGGCCAAGACCAGTTTCTCAATGTGATCGATCGAGACGAAGCCGAACGACGGTTCCGCACGGCACTCACATTAGCCCCACTCGGTATCGAACGAGTCCCGTTGGCGGATGCACTTGGTCGAGTCCTTTCCCATGACTTTATCGCCCGAGTCGATGTCCCGTCGTTCGATCGTTCGAACTTTGACGGGTTTGCAGTCCAAGCGAGCGACACATTTGGTGCGACCGAAATGTCGCCAAAGTCCGTCCGACTTCTACCCGATACGCTGGATGCCGGGACCGAACCAACCATTGAATTACAGCCGGGTGAAGCGATCGGTATTTCAACCGGTGGGATGATTCCACGCGGAGCCGACGCGATCCTGATGATCGAATCGGCTGACGTGCAGCAAGACCGTGTGTTGATTCAGCGAGCTGTCACACCTGGATTTGGAGTCTCCTTTGCCGGAACAGACATCTCGACCGGCGAAACCGTCCTGCGAATTAGTACCGTATTAACCAGCCGCGAAACGGGAGTTCTTGCAGCTCTGGGGGAAAGCCACGTCGACGTCTGGAAAAGACCAAGGGTCGCCATCATCTCAACCGGTAACGAGATCATCGCCCCTGGTCAGCCCATCCGACCCGCTTGTGTCTACGACTCGAATTCGCAAATCCTCGCTGATGCCGTTCGTGAACTCGGAGGTCAACCACACTTCTGGGGCATCGTCCGCGATGATGTCGTAGCCCTCCGAGACATGGTTCAACGAGCACTCGCTGAATCCGATCTGGTGCTGCTCTCCGGCGGAACGAGCAAAGGAAAGGGCGACCTCTGCTTTCGAGTCGTCTCGGAATTCAACGATCCAGGAATCGTCGCTCACGGAGTCGCCTTAAAACCGGGTAAACCACTTTGCTTGGCTGTGACCGGCGGAAAACCTGTCGTAATCCTTCCTGGTTTTCCGACATCAGCGATTTTCACGTTCCACGAATTCGTCGCTCCGGTAATCCGGCTATTGGCCGGCCGATCAGTCGAATCTCATGAAACCGTCAAAGCGACATTAGCCGTGAAAGCCAATTCCGAAGTCGGCAGGACCGAGTACTTACTGGTCGGACTCGTCAATACCGATTCATGCCTTTCTGCATTTCCGATGGGACGCGGTTCCGGTTCGGTGACAACATTCAGCCGAGCCGATGGCTTTGTCACAATCCCGCGCCATACCGAGATTGTCGAAGCGGGCCAGCCCGTCGAAGTTCGTCTCATCGGTCGCGGTCTCGAAGTGGCCGATTTAATCGTCATCGGTAGCCATTGTGTCGGCCTGGATTATCTTCTGTCTGAACTCCAACGGCGCGGTGTCACGTCTAAACTGCTCACAGTCGGAAGTTCCGCAGGTCTGGCCGCCGCAAAAAGAAATGAATGTGACCTGGCGGGAATCCACCTGCTCGACCCCGAAACGAGCACGTACAACCGCCCCTTCTTATCGGATTCCGTTCAATTAATCGAAGGGTACGGACGGTCCCAGGGAATCCTGTTCCGCCAGGGAGATACTCGAATCGAAGGACACTCCGCCACCGAGATTCCATCGTTAATCGCCGACACGAATTGCGTCATGGTCAGCCGCAACCAGGGGAGTGGCACTCGGATTCTGATCGACCGACTTCTCGCCGGAAAGAAACCTAACGGTTACGCCGTTCAACCGAGTAACCACAACGCCGTCGCCGCCGCGATCAACCAAGGCCGAGCCGACTGGGGCGTCGCCATCCAGTCCGTAGCACAAGCCAACAATCTCGGCTTCCTCCCCTACCAGGAAGAACGCTACGACTTCGCCATCCCCAAATCGCGATTCAACCGACCAGCATTACAAGCCTTCATTAATCTCTTATCAGAAGAGGCCACAAAAAAATGCCTGACGGAACTCGGCTTCAATTGTCGACCGTAAGGTGCGGAAAAATCGTAGGTTCCAAAACCGTGGTACGCCGATTTCCCACTGCGATTCCGCTCATTGTATATAGCGACAGAACTCGGTGCAGAACAGATCAAAATGCTCGATGGAGGCGGGCCCTGGTCAGAAACGAAGGATGCGAAGGTCTACATCTTTGTCAGCAATCCAGAGTGTATCTCACCAACAATGACTCCCACGAGAGAAATTCCGATGGTGGGGCGTATGTTGACATCTATGTCAATGGGTGCCAGGAGCAAGACACAATGTATCGCCCGACCCCTGTTTCTACGACGCCATCACATGGCGGAACAAAATCTCGCCGCGACCGACTGACACCAGGTCGCCGTGGTACAGGTCGAACTCAGACTCAAACAATGACTCGTCGACTCGAAAGCCTTTGTTGATCAGGGTTCGAAGCATCAGGGGTACGACTTGCGGACGGTACGTCGATCCGTACCGAAAGCTTGGCAGAAGCTGAGGTGGATTCGGGCCGAAGATACCGAGGGTTCCTCGACGCATCCCGGCACCGGGACGGATACCGCATTCACCGAAGACCAGAATCGTCCCGGCGATCATGTTGAAACCGAGGACATCACCTGCGGTCCCTCCGATCGCGATCATTCCTCGACGCATGGTCAAACCGATTTCGTTTCCGGCGTTGCCATCGACGAGGATTGTGCCGCCTGTCATTCCTTTGACAGAACCGCGATATGCGGCTCCGGTCAGATGACCGGCATTCCCTTTCACGTGGATCAAGCCACGCCGCATTTCGGCACCGACCCAGCCGTTCGCGTTTCCTTCAACCACGATTTTGCCACCATTCAGATCGCTGCCGACGTGACGACCGACGGAACCTTGAATGTGAATTTCGCCCGAGGCCATGTGCGCTCCGATCCAGTGTACGCCTGCCAGATTTCCTTCAAGCTCAAACCGCTTGTCGCTGGCGTCGCCAGAAATCGTGAACATTTCGGCCAGAGGAAGTTTTT
>CAILLA010000057.1 GCA_903834925.1 uncultured Schlesneria sp. | reverse complement strand
TTGCGGTCGTTTCGATGACCCTTTACGCTTCGCCATCCTTGGCTCCCTCGGTGACGTGTTTTGTTCACACTCACAACATCGCAGAGAGCCAGGGTTTCTAAAACATCATTTCCGAGTCGCGCGTTCCCCTAAAGTGCAGTATGGTGGAGGGATATTCATTAATGGCGGAACGGTCGCCGCAACACACGTCACGATTTCTGGAAATTATGCCGGTTACTATGGTGGCGGGATCTTCAACGGAGGCAATCAGACGCTGTTGTGCAATTCGATTGTTCTCGGGAATAGTGCAGCGTATAGCCCTGAGATCTATGGCTCGTTCGTTGGTAGCGGCAACATCACCGGCGGTGTGCTGGCGAGTGTGTTGCAGACGGTTCCCGGCAATCCATTGCAGCCGCTACTGCAAGATAATGGGGGGGCAACCCAAACAATTGCTTTGGTCGCGGGGAGTTCCGCGTTGTCCAACGGAGTCGCGCTGGGGCATGTCACGGCAACGAATGGCTCTGGTGGCACGATACTGTCGGTCGATGACATCAGGTTTATCGTTGTCGGCGACTCACTGAAAATCGGCAACGAGGTCGATCGAGTGACGAGCGTAACTGCGGGAGCGGGAAACACAGGTACCTTGACTGTAGTTCGAAACGGCCAGGGAACTCTAAATGGCCAATCGATGTTTCTGGGCATTGATCAACGTGGATATCGACGGATGATCAACGATATTGGCTCGGTCGAAATGTTTCAGGCGAGTATTACGGTGACGCCGTACACCGTGGTCTATGACGGATCGCCTCACACGGCAACCGGAACTGTACGAGGCATTTATGGTGAGGATCTATCCCGATACCTGAATTTGGCCGGGACGACTCACACGGGCTTGGGAGCCTATTCCGGCGATACGTGGTCGTTCCACGAACCTACCCGGCAATACGTTGACCAGAGTGCCACAATCACGGATACGATCGGATTCGTTCCCGTTGTCACGCTTCAACCGGTGAGCATGAACGTACTAGCCGGGACCGTCGTCACCGAAACAGTAGCTGCCAGTGGCTTTCCGACCCCATCCGTGCAGTGGCAACAGAGCACTGATCACGGCAGGACTTGGAATAATATCCCTGGAGCGACTTCAACAACGTTGACCCTCACCACTTCTCTTGGCTTGAACGGAATTGAAGCCCGCGCGGTGTTTACAAATGCTCTGGGATCGGCGACGACGAATCCAGCGACGCTGACGGTCACTCGTCCGTTGCTGGTTCGTTCGACTTATACGACGACTGCCTTCACGGGCCTCACGACCGGCACGATTAACCTGGTCGACTTCACGGATCGAGCGGCAGTTTCGTCACCGACAACCTATACGGCGACGATCAATTGGGGTGACGGACAGACCGACTCGAATGTACAGGTCTCTCATTCGGTTGCCGACGGCACGACGATTCATGTCCTGGGATCGCATACCTATACAGTCGCCGGAAACTATTCGCCGATTGTGACACTCAACGATGCGGTAGGATCAACAGTGACCACGGCCTCAAATGACACGGCTGTCATCCATTCTGCGACCGATGTTTCGAACAAGGTGAGTGTCACACGAAGCAATAGCCTGACCTACGATTTCACGACTGGCCTTTACAGCTCGGTCGTAACGATCAACAACATCAGCGGAGTGGCTCTGCCTGGCGATATTGAAATCGTTCTGTTGAATCTGACGCCGGGCGTGACATTGAGCAACGCGACGGGAACGACTGCCAACGGGACTGACCCCTGGGTGCTGATCAGCACCACGGGATTAGCAGCGGGCAACTCCATCAGTTTTTCGCTGAGTTTCTCACTACCGAGTGGAGTAACACCGGTGAACTTCACCATCAAAACGTTCCGTGATTGACAGTAAATCCGGAAGGTGGAAACTCGATTGTTTCGTGGTGTGACCTGCGATTAGTAAATACTCGCGGGCCACATCACGAACATTCAGAGTGCCACGGCGAATCCCATTTTTCTTCCCAGAAGGCCACACAATCGACGCCGTTATTCTCAAGATCGTTGGCGTCATAATCCGTAAACTTGACCCAAACCGCCAACATCAGGGATCAAACAGCTTGCGAAGACCCAAAAACAAAGGAAGATTGGAACACATATTCACACTCATCTTTGCTCATCAGAAAATTCAAAATTCCTTGAATTTCTCCTGTTTCTTATCCGTGCGATTCGTCAGATTCTTGGTTAAAACTCTTTTGCATTTTTCATTGCGAAGCCGCAAGCATCGGAACGGGCTTTAACTGGAAGGAATGACATGAAAACGGACTTGTTTTTGTTTGCCAGAGGTTTTCTGTTGCTGTTCCTGTTCGAAGCCGTTTCCTTTGCGGAAACCACAGTTGCGCCTGGCCACAACGAAAATGGCTTGGGTTTTGCATTCAAGACCGTCCCAGATCCTGCAAGTAATGATGCGGCCGCCGACGCTCAGTTCAGTCTTGTCGACGGCAATCGAGACTCGAATGGTGGCGATCTTGCCGTACTGCATGATGGTCGAGTACCCACGAATGAAGACCAGCCGGGGGCGAACTTTTTCTTCAGTGCGGGGACTGACGGCGGGCGGATTCAGATCGATCTTGGCAAGTTGATTTCGGTCAAACAGGTCAACAGTTTTTCTTGGCATGGGGGAACTCGCGGGCCTCAGGTTTATAAGCTGTATGCGGCAAACGGAACTGCTGACAATTTTCGAACTTCGCCGAAGAAAGGGACTGATCCGGAAACTTGCGGTTGGACGCTGATTGCGAGTGTTGACACGCGGCCAAAGGCCGGTGACGGCGGCGGGCAGCACGGGGTCGCCATCACAAACAGCGAGGGAGTCATCGGGAAATATCGATATCTATTATTTGACGCTTTTCGGACAGAGGCTCGTGACCCGTTCGGCAATACGTTTTTCAGTGAAATCGACGTGATTGACGCGGATGGACCGGCACTGATTTCGACTGTACCGAAGCCAGTCCTCAAAACATTCGATTCGGACGATGGCAAATTTCATTACACCATTGACGTGACTGAGGCACCTGACATGGCGGACTGGGCCGAAAAGAAGCTTACGGTGGTGATTCTGGAATGGTACCCGAAGATTATTGCGATGTTGCCGAGCGAGGGATACACGGCTCCGTCTGATGTGATGTTTCGATTTCGCAGTGACATGGGGAATACTCCGGCCTCGGCATCGGGTGCGAGCGTTAATCTGAATTTGCGCTGGTTCCGGGGCGAACGAGATCGGGAGGCCCTCGGCTCAGTCGTCCACGAAATGGTCCATGTCGTGCAGAACTACTGGCGTCCTCGACGTGATCGGGCATCTTCGCCGACACCGGGTTGGTTGATTGAAGGGATTCCGGATTATATCCGCTGGTTTCTGTACGAGCCGCAGTTGAAAGGGGCCGAGATTACGACAGGGAATCTCGCCGGAGCCAAATATGACGGCAGCTACCGAGTGAGCGGAAATTTTCTAGATTGGGTCACCAGGACTTACGACAAGGAGATTATTCGCAAGCTCAACGCAGCTGCTCGGGAAGGGAGATACACCGAGGAGCTTTGGAAAGACTTAACCGGCAAGACCGTGAAAGAACTTGGTGAGGAATGGAAGTCGTTTCATGAAAAACGCCTGAACCTGAATTGAGGAGAAGCCGAAATCGTGCCCGCGAGACTGACCAGTTTTTGAGAATTGAACGCTTGCCCCCTCTTACCGTGGCTTGCAGCATTCTGCTGGTTCAATATCCTTTCTCGGCGGCTGGAAGCCGCCGCTACTTGAAAATTCCTTTTCCTCTGAAGCGAGCGGGACAGTCGATGCCAGCCAGCGAACCAGGTTCGTCAACGAAAATTCGATTTGCGATAATTGGTTGCGGTCGCATGGGTCGACACCATAGCGAAAAAATGATCGCGGATGGACGAGGCGAGGTTGTTGCTCTTTTCGATGCTGAGCCATCGATGACAGAGCGTTTGAAAAACGACTTGTGGCCGTCGGCGCGCGTTGCAAGAACGTTCGACGAACTGATGTCACTCGACGGGATTGATGCGGCGATTATTTGTACACCGACTGCGGAACATTATCATCAGTCGAAATCGTGTCTTAGTCACGGTTGGCATGTTTTGTGTGAGAAGCCACTCGCATCGAATCGGGAGCAGATTCTTGAGTTAATGCAGCTGGCGGATGAGGCCACGTCCAAAGGGCAGGTGTTCACGCTGGGCTACCAACGACGCTATACGTCGTTGTTCCGGACGTTGCGTCGTGAAGTTCTGTCGGGAAAATGGGGGGCGGTTCGGGCCATTACGTCTAATAATGTTGAGTACTGGCAGTCAACGATCGGTGGCACATGGCGAGATGATCCGAGTCAAAATCCAGGCGGATATGTCACCGATGCGGGGAGCCACAAGCTCGACGTTTTGTTTTATGTGACTGGATTGAAACCGGTAGAAGTCTTTGCCCGCAATCAGAAGTGGGGAAGCCATGTCGAAATCGTGACAAGTGCTTCCGCTCTGTTGAGCGGCGATGTCACGCTGTCGATGGGATTTATCGGGAACGCTCAGTACCTGAGTGAAGACTTGCATATTCATTGTGAACGAGCAGATCTGCTGCTGCGACATGATGAACTGTGGATCGCAGAGGGTGGAAGACGTGAACGACTTGCCGCTGATGAACTCGATTCAGACCCTGTTTCAGGTTTGCTTGATATGGTTTTAATGGGTAAAGCAGATCTTTCACCGCCTTCATCGGCATTGCCGGTTTATGATATGACTCAAGCGATCCTGGAATCAGGGCGGACGGGAACGCCGGTGAAGCTTACTTGAGACGATTTTTGTTCTCGGGTTGTAATGAGAAGGCCACAGGCGAGCGAGGACGCACGCCTGTGGCACCCGCCAGTCTAACCCCCCCCGTCCCCCGCCAACAAGACATCTTGACCGAATTGGGCTCACTTCTATACTGCGCGACATGCGTATTGCCTCGCTGACTGCGTGTCTGATTTTGATCGCTGCGGCGTCAGTGAGTGCATCTCCGTGGAGTCGGATCAAATCCAGCCTCACATGGGGTGGTGGACGCGGGCAAGCTGAGAACTCGCCGTGGGTCGACGAGCAGGAATTGGGACCATACCTGTTTCGTTCGGAGTTTCCGCTTCAGGACGTTCATGGTCTCGTTCAAGACCTTGGTGACCTTCAACAAGATCTCGAAGAAACCCTACGACTGCAATGCCAGCCACAGTCGATTCAGATTCATCTCTTTCAAAGTAAACGTAGCTACGACCAATACTTACGTCTTCGAATTCCCGAAGGAGTGAATCGTCAGGCGTTGTATGTGCCAGGCAACGAAGCAGGAGGGGGTCGGGTTTACGCTTATCGCCAACGCGATCTGGAAACGGACGTACGACACGAGTCGACGCATGCGCTGTTGCATTCAGCGCTCCCTTACGTCCCCATTTGGATCGACGAGGGGTTAGCGGAATACTTTGAAATCCCAGCCTCATCAAGAGAAAAGGGACATCCACATCGAAAAGAATTGCGTGATGCGATTCGGTATCAAGGATGGCGGCCAAACATTGAAAAGCTTGAGACGAAACGAAAACTGCTCGACATGAATGGCAAGGACTATCGTGACTCGTGGGGGATCGTCCATTTTCTGCTTCATGGCCCGAAGGAAGCGCGGCTGGCCCTGGATATTTATTTCGAAGAGATCCAGTCGGGGGCCAAGGAAACTCCTTTGAGCCAGCAATTGAAAAAAAGAATTCCGCACCTGGACCAGGCGATTATTGATCACTTGAAGTGACGCATGGGAATTTCAGCCGAACCAGTGTGGATCAGCCAGCCAGCGTAGGCGACCACCGTGACGAACAATGGGGCCGCTGAATTCGACCCCGGCAATCGTTCCCGGCGAGTAATGGATCATGCCGCCGCCAATCATATCAGCCAGACAACGACTCATGTCTGGCTGATGTCCCACGCAAACGACTCGCTCCGCCGCCGTGCAGGAAACTCGGCGAAGCAGCTCATCAATGTCGATTCCTGGCGAAAGAGCGTTCTCAAGTCGGACGGTAACGATGTCATGTCCAATCTCGGCTGCAATCGTTTCAGCGGTTTGTTGTGCACGAACCAGAGGACTATGCAGTATGAGTTCCGGCGGCTCGACATGTTCGATTAACCACCGAGTCAAACCGGTCAACTGTTGTCGACCGGTTTCCGTCAACGTTCGCTGAAAATCCGAACGCGCCACGTCTGGATCAACCGCTTCACCGTGTCTAGCCAGCCAGAGATTCAGCATGGTTCTTACTCGTCAACAGAGATTGCGTCACTCAGGTAATGTGGGAACTGGAGGAGGGGCCGGTTCCGATGGCTTCTCGGGTGTGGGACCCGATTCCAGCGACGGAGGTGGTTCGATCATCGGTTGTTCCTCTACCGCCGGAGCTTCCGGCGGAACGATGGCAGGAGCTTCCGGTTTCGGTTCAGGAACCGGTAACGGAAGAGGGGTGGGTATGACAATTGGAAGCTCGAATTTCGGCTCTGGTTCCGTCACAGCTTTGGGTTCAGGCTGAGGCTCAACCTTTGGTTCAACCTTCGGTTCCGGCGTCGGTTCAACCTTAGGCTCAACTTTCGGAGTGACGACCGGTGCGTCCAGAGGTTTGGAGGCGATCATCGGAACCGGTTGTGCTGGAGCAATTGGTTTGACCGGTGTCGCAACGGTCGCTGATGGCAATGTGGAAGGGGCCTTTTGTACGACCGGAGGAGGCAGCAGGGGGATTGATTGGGGATTCTGCACAATCGGCAGAACTGGCTTAGCAACTGGTGTAGGCTGTTGAGCAACCACTGCTGATTGTGCGGGTGTCGTCGCCTGTACTGGAGTCGTTGGTTGGACTGGCGTTTGCGGCTTTTGAGCCATCTGTTGCTGAACTGGCGGGCGATAGGTTCCTGATGCAACATAGACCTTAGGATCGTCGACGATCCAGCGTGTTGACCATGTGCGTCCATCATCCTGGTTCACGATATTGAAAAAGAATGTGCTCGTTTGTTCGCATCGATATCCATATGGAAAATTGGAGTAGAGGTGATCTTTTGCAGTCAGGTTGGCGACACCTTCATGTGCGTAGTAATGGACTTTTCCATCAGGCGTAATCGTCATTCCCAGGGTCCACCATCCTGGCCGAGTAATCTTGGGGCCAGGTACATCATGGCCGTTTTGATCAGAACGAATCAGGATTGAGGCGTAGTCTTCTTTCTCACCGGACTTGTTTTTCAAATGGAGTTGAACGAAAAACCCGGGCCAGTATTGTTCGAGCTTTTTGCTTGTTCCCATGGATTTAAAGAAGCGGCCCATTTTTGTTGGTTTATCAATTGTCGTATTGCAATCGGCGCGAAAACCGAAGTGGCTACCGTGTCGCTGTTCCCATTTGTCGAACGGTGGGATGTAAACGCGAACGACGTAACTGGGGGTCCATGACGCGGGCATCATGTATCCCAGTTTTTGTTGTACGCCAGCGATCAGGTCATCCTGCTGGAACGTGTTCGAAGTCGTTCCGGGAATTCCTGAGTGCATCGTCTGTAATGCCAGAGCCCCAGTACTGCCGGGCAGACCACCTGGCGGCGTCTCGACACGACGAACGAAGTCGGGTGTTCCGCGATACAGGCTTTCCAGATACAAGCGATTATTGGAAAAGCCCGACGGATGTCGCTCAACTTTGTCGATGTTCGCACTCGACTTTGGCAAGTTCAGATTGAACGCCCAGGCAGGGTCTTCGAAGTCATCAAAAACCTCCATAATCTGTTGCCCCGTTCCAGGGACGACTTGTGCCTGTACGGGCATGACCAGATGCGGAAAGGCAAAAATGAAAACAATCGGTAAAGCAAATCGAAGATTCATGTGAGGCATCCTGTTCCTCAAAAACTATCGCGAGCGATCACAATGTGTGAAAGCTCGGGTCGAGTAAGTCCATTTACGCGTGTCATCCGCAGTCATTGTTTGTTGAATTCCAAACATGGAATTCAACGAACAACTTTTTCGAATGCGATGACTTTTCCGGCTGGGTAAACTTTTCCAGCCAGAACCCAAATGATGCCATAGTGTTCCGACGTGAACGCTCTCGATGTATCGGACGCTCTAGGCACGATGGTTCAGTGAATTCCGATTCGCCCAACCGACTCGCCGTGAAGCGAATCGAAGTCTGGGAAGCCGCTATTTTTTTACTAGAATCATCACATTTCGAAATTCGAAACCAATTTTGCAACGGATTAACAATTGGCTGTTCGGCAATTGAATAATTTCTCAAAATTGATGCCTTAACATCTAGCGATTTCTCACTTTCGGATGTAACGTAGATTCAATGAACAGATCGAAGGGAGACGCGGCTTCACTTTATGAGGAAAAAAGTGCCTGAGAACCGACTGAGTTGTCCCGTCGATGGTTGGTATGACAGGAGTTTGCGATCATGATGTGTCCGTTTTGTCGCCACGAAGACACGAGCGTCATCGATTCGCGCGCGAGTCAGCAGTTCGTGATTCGGCGACGACGGAAGTGCCTCAGTTGTGATCGGCGATTTACGACTTATGAAAAGATTGAAGATTCGCCGATCAAAGTCGTGAAAAAAGACGGAACCCGAGTTCCCTTTCAGCGCGAAAAGATCAAATCCGGGCTCGAAAAAGCCTGTTACAAACGACCAATCAGTGATGAAAAGATTGAAAATATTATCTCTGAAATCGAAGCGAATCTTTACGAACAATTCGATCGGGAAGTCCCGTCACGCGAAATTGGCGAAAAAGTGATGGAATCGTTGCGTCACCTGGACCATGTCGCGTTCGTACGCTTTGCGTCTGTCTATCGAGAATTCCAGGACGTCAACGACTTTGTGGAAGAGCTTCAGCCGATTATTCGTGGTGACACTCCCCGATAATCACGTGTTAACGACTTACTTTCGCAGCGGACTGACAGCAATGACGGCAACGATCACGTGAGCAGCCCCGGCCTTTTTAAGTGTTTTCGCCGCAGCGTCGGCGGTTGATCCTGTTGTCAAAATATCATCGACAAGAAGGATGGCTTTTCCTGCAATTGGTCCCTTACGCGCGACCGCAAAACTACCTTGCTGTTGCTGACGACGAAGGGGTGTGGGGCTGGTTGCCTGTTTTGGGGTTCGACGCGACTTGATGAGAATCTTACGGTTCCAGCGAACGTTAAGACTTCGAGCAATCTGACGTGAGATCGTCTCAGCCGCGTAGTGCGGATGCACAAATCGTCTCGTCCAATGTTCCGGGATGGGGACGACAAGGTCGAAGCCCGATGTATGAAACGTCGCTCGTTTCTGATCGACAAGCAATCTGGCCAGCCCGCGTGCGAGACTTCCCCCGCCTGACGCTTTCGCACGAAGTGAAGCCAATCGCATTTGGCCATCGTAAACACCCAGGCGAATTACGCCGTCGAAGGCAAATGACTCTCGGCGACATTGGCCACACCCGCTTGCCAGATCGGTGTAGGGCCCGACGGGGGCACCACATCGAGGGCATTCAAGCAAAACAGCTGGTTTCAATTTTGACAGGCAGGATTCACAGAAGCCATGGCCCAATGCCGTGATTTCCTGGTCACACAAGAGGCACGTTGGAGGATAGATGAAATTGATCGCTGTAGAGACGATGAGTGCAATAGACGTTTCCGCAGTGTGATAGCAACGCTTCATCGAATCGGCGAAACGAATCATGCTCGACTCCGCGAAATCAGCCTTGGTAAGATGACGATCCTTGTTTTCTGGTTTGGAATTTACCATAGGGTCGGTCAAGATTCTTCGGACGCAAGGTTCGGCAATGCTTTCCTGCGTCCCGCAACGCTGCCATACTTATGTGACCTTTTCCTCATTTTGAGAAGCCATTTCAATGTTTCGATCAGCGTTTCTGTTGTCATTGCTTGTTCTTACATCAACCGTCTGCGCGCAAAATGGCGAATGGAAACTCGTCTGGAGCGACGAGTTCGATGGTAAATCGCTCGACTACACCAAGTGGGAAGCAGAGGTAAACGCATTTGGAGGGGGAAATCAGGAACTTCAGATGTATACGGATCGAAAAGAAAATCTCCGTGTGGAAGAAGGTCACTTAGTGCTTGAAGCCAGAAAGGAACGCTGCGACATCGCGGGAACTGTCCGAGACTATTCATCGGCGCGGATTCGAAGCAAACATCGCGGTGACTGGAAATACGGCAAATTCGAAGTACGTGCCAAACTTCCAGCAGGCCAAGGGGTATGGCCCGCGATTTGGATGTTGCCTACGGACGAAATCTATGGAACGTGGGCTTTGAGCGGCGAAATTGACATCATGGAATTCAAAGGCCAGGAGCCCAACGTGGTGTTGGGGACGTTGCATTTCGGCAAAAAGTGGCCCGACAACAAATACAGCAGCGGACAGAAAAAACTTTCGACCGGTAACTTCACCGACGACTTTCACAACTACGCAATTGAATGGGAAGAAGGGGTGATACGCTGGTATGTCGATGGCGAACTTTATCAGACCCAGAAGGAATGGAGTTCTGGCGGAGGGAAATACCCCGCTCCATTCGACCAGCGTTTTCACATGATCCTCAATCTCGCTATCGGTGGCAATTTTCTGGGAAACCCTGACGCCAGCACGCCGTTTCCCCGGCAGTTTCTAGTCGACTATGTTCGTGTCTATCAGCGCCCCTGAGTTCGTCCGTCGGAAATTCCTTGAGAGGCGGAATTGGGAAGCGATTGGTGTTCAAGTTTTTTCTCGCGGACAACACCCCATGACGACGGTCGAACCGAAAAAGCAATTGCCGCCGCCTGATCAGGGGCAAATGGCGATTGAACGTACGTTGCTGGCTTACGAACGTACACTTCTGGCATGGGTTCGCACGGGAACGTCGCTGGTGACCTTCGGGTTAACATTACACAAGTTTTTTGAATACCTGCACGAGCAAGACCCCGTTCGGCATCCGCCTCATTTTCTGGGAGCTCGTCCGACAGGTTTGTTGATGATCGTGATCGGCGTTGTCACGTTGGCAATGGCTTGTTGGCAACATCGTGAGCGCACAAAACGCTTGCACGCGTATGACCCGTCACTCTCTTTTTCACCTGCCTACGTGCTGGCTGCACTGATGAGTCTTCTTGGAGCACTGGGGCTGATTGCGCCTTTCGTCAGCCGTTAATGATTTTGGCCCACGAAATGGTCTGTTTGCGTTTCCCTTGGGGGTTCGGTCGCGCTACAATCCCGTCCCTTTTGACTGGAGCTGACATGCTGACGCCCGCCTTAGAAAACTGCCGATTTCTCAAAGCCGCTCGACGCGAAACAACCGACACGACCCCGATCTGGATTATGCGTCAGGCGGGACGGTATTTGCCCGAGTATATGGCCGTTCGAACCAAAATCACATTTATTGAACTTTGCAAATCACCTGACTTGGCTGCGGAAGTGACGTTGACGGCTCAGCGAGTGTTGGGTGTCGACGCCGCAATTCTTTTCGCTGACCTCCTCCCCATGCTTGAGCCGATGGGGATTGATCTGGAATATGCCAAGGGTGAAGGGCCGGTTATCCATAACCCAATTCAGTCGCCGGCAGACGTTGATCGAATTCGAGAGCTGGAGGAAGTCGCGTCGCTGCATTTCGTATTCGAAGCGGTTCGAAGGATTCGACGTGACCTTCCTGCGGACATTCCTCTGCTTGGTTTTGCCGGTGCCCCGTTTACTCTGGCTTCATACGCCATCGAAGGTGGTGGCTCGAAGAACTATGTCAAAACCAAAACAATGATGTATACGGACGAGGGTGCCTGGCGGACGCTGATGGAAAAGTTGTCTCGCAGTCTGGTGCGATACATCAATGGTCAGATCAATGCCGGCTGTCAGGCAGTGCAATTGTTCGACAGTTGGGCCGGTTGTTTGTCGCCTGATGATTACAAGCGATACGTTATGCCCTATACTAAGAGTGTCATCGACGGAATTCGACCCGGCGTTCCGGTGATCAATTTTCTGACGGGCAATCCGGCGCTATTACCTTATTTGCGAGAAGCGGGGGGCAGCGTGATCGGTCTCGACTGGCGAGTCAATCTCGCCGACGGTTGGAAGACGGTCGGGCATGACGTGGCAGTGCAGGGAAACCTGGACCCTGTCTCATTAATGGCGGATTTACCCACACTGAGGCAGCGGGCAAAAGCCGTACTGGATGCGACAGAAGGGCGTCCTGGACATATCTTTAATCTTGGTCACGGAGTCTTTCCTGAAGTCCCTCCTGAGAACGTGAAAGCACTTGTCGAGATGGTACATGAGATGGGACAACATGCCTAAAAGCGCCAGCGCAAAACGGGTTGCGGTCATTGGGGGCGGGCTGGCTGGACTCGCTGCGGCGAATCGCCTGATTGAGCTCGCCAAAGAACGGAATGAGGCGATCGACGTCACGCTTTTCGAAGCCAGTTCTCGTTTAGGTGGTTTGGTTGGAACCGAACAGATCGGTGGGTATCTGGTCGATACGGGGGCCGATTCGTTTCTGACGAACAAACCTGCTGCCGTCGGCCTTTGTCGTCGGCTTGGGATTGATGACCGACTTGTTTCGACAGATGCTCGCTACCGTGGCGCTCTTGTACTTCGCGATGGGCGACCGCTGCCGATTCCTGAAGGTTTTCAGTTGCTTAGCCCTACTGCCGTTTGGCCCGTGATCAAATCTCCGTTATTCTCGGTCTGGGGCAAGCTTCGATTGCTGGCGGAATGGTTCGTCCCCAGCCGCCAGAACGCCACAAAACAGCCGACTCATGAATCGAGCGATTCGGCCGCTTCAAATAAACCGGCAATCGTCGACGAAAGCCTATCGGACTTTGTGTTACGACGATTCGGACGTGAAGCTCTTGATCGCCTGGTTCAGCCGCTAGTTGGCGGAATCTATACCGCAGATCCGAAGCAATTAAGTCTCGCGGCAACCATGCCTCGCTTTCTCGAGATGGAACGGGATCATGGTAGCCTGATCCGTGCTTCGCTCAGTAAAAAAAAGAAGCAACGGAAGCCAGGAACAACTCCCGAGTCGACTGCCGATGAAGACCCATCAGACTCGTCAAGTGGAGCGCGTTATGGATTGTTCGCGGGATTAAAGGGGGGGATGGAGGATCTCGTCGGCGCGCTACGATCAAAGGTGGAATCCGCATGTCGTATCCGTTTGAACTGCAGCGTTGTTTCAATTGCCGCGCATGACACCGTTGACCATGTTCAATTCGGGGATTCGTATTCCTATTCGCTGAAGCTTTCGGATGGCACTGAAGAACGATTTACTTCCATTGTCGTCGCTGCAACGGCAGGTCGAACGGCGACGATTCTTGAAACACTCGATTCAAAGCTGAGCGTTGAACTCAGGAAATTCGAATACGCATCGAGTGCCATTGTTGTTTCGGGGCATGCTCTTTCTGACATTCGAGACCCACTTAAGGCATTTGGATTGGTCATTCCACATTCGGAACGACGGCGGATTCTTGCGGTTTCGTTCTCAAGTCGAAAATTTCCTGACCGTGCGCCGACAGGTCGTGTCTTACTGCGAACCTTCGTCGGTGGTGCGATGCAACCAGAACTATACGAGAAGACCGATGATCAATTGTTGCAGATTGTAAGGGAAGAACTTGCCGAAGTTCTCGGTGTTCGCGGTGAACCAGACTTCATGCGAATTGTTCGTTATCCGGGTGCAATGCCTCAATATCACGTTGGGCACCTGGATCGTGTCGCACGAGTTCAAGAGTTGTTGAACCGACACACGGGAATCGCATTAGCGGGAATCGCTTGCAACGGGGTTGGAGTCCCCGATGCGATCGCCAGCGGCGAGAGAGCTGCAGAAGTCGTCGCCAGCTCCTCACGTGAATTTTGAGCTGTCCGGTTAGTGTTTGTGATGCTCGTGATCCAGGCCATGATCTCCTTCATCGGCAATGGCGGGGACTGGGCCTTGCATCATCAACGGGACTCGCAATTCGGGGACTTCGCGATCATCAGTCTTAATACGTAGCAAGGCTTGGGTTCGGGTTGCTGGCAAATCGCCAGCAATTGAAACTCTCACGGATTGCTGAAACATACCGGTTTGAGTTCTAGATGTTTCACCAATGGCCGTCTCGACGAGATCACTGTTGACCGAGACCTCGGTGATCTCAAACCGTGTCCCACGTCCGTCCGTGATCATGAAGTCGTACGTGGTCGGTTCGGCACCTTTGGGGTGGTAGACGATCAAAGCTGGCGGCGACACGGTAATTGTCGTTGTGGGAATTTCGAGTTTCAATGTGAGTTGCGTTTCCCGGGGATCGGGGTCGGAATACTTGACAATGACGGTGTACTCATGCGGACCAGGAGTGGAATTCGCTGGCTGCATTCGAACGATCACTCGACCAAATTCACCGGCGGGAATGACCTTGTCATGGTCCCCCTGCAATAACGGGGTCAAGCATCCACAGCTTGGCTCAAGCGAGTTGATTCGAACGGGCTCAGTCCCTCGGTTTTGAAATACAAAGATCGCATTGGCTTCACTTGAAGCGGAAATCTTTCGCAGATCAACCGCATATTGATGAAAGGCAATCGCCGGCTTGGGTGGGACTTCAATCGCAAGCGGAATCGAGTGAATTCCGGTGTGAAACAGAACTGCCAATGAGAGAGGGCAGAGGGCCATCACCCAGGTCATCAGTCGCAGCGTTACTCCTGTCGTCGACTTCATAATTGCGTTCCTGATGCTGTTTTGGGGATGTATCCTGAACGAACCGAGTTTTTCACTTCTTCGGCGTGATTCTGGTGACACAAAAGATCTTGTATCCCGGTTTTTCCGAAGGGATCGTTTGAATGGCGGTTTCGCCGATCACCGTTTCAATCGTTGCTTCCAGCTTTCGATGGCCCGCTGTATTCGCTGTATTCAATGAGGGGTCCGAGTCATTCCAGGCATAGGCTAATGCTGGGTCAATTAATTCGATGACCAATTCAAGGCGGTTCTTGTCGAGTGCGATCGGCGTGACGAACACCTCAATGATCGTGCCCGTGCGCCGAAATTTGCTCGGTGGACTTCCATCAGACGAAGGGAAAGAAAATTCATCCCCCTGATGAAAATGACCGATTTCGTTTACCCTCGTTGAAAGGGTGAATGGTTCAAACAAACGGGTCGCATGTTTCGCCAAGACAGCCTGATTTAATTCTCTTTCAAACGCACCTGTATTTTGACGATCGGGTAGACCATCAAGCAGGACGGAATTTTTGGGGAGTTTTTCGGTTTGAACTTCGACGACCTGGCAGCGAACGTTAAGAGCAGTTTCTTTTTCGGCGTTGGGAGCGGATTGACTGGCCAGACGCTGATGTTCTTGCATGAACTTCTGCAATAATTCGCTTCCTTCCTTGTCACCGTTTGTCTTCAGTTTTTCGGACAAACGCTGCAAATGCTCGATAGACGGCGGGGGTGAAGCGGGGGCAGCCTGCCCCTTGTATTCGGGCAGGTTCATGGCTTCGCGTAGTAGCTTTGGTGAAACACGCTGCTTCTTAACACCTTGTGGAGCAGGGGTTTCGTCCGACCATGCCGTGGTCGTGACAACAAATAACAGACCCCAGCCACAAATCCATTTTTGAAGCATGTGCAAATTCCTTTTTGCCCAAACTCATCTGAGATTTTTCATCAGCAACGAACTAAGGCAGACTGAATTCGTGCCGCGAACAAACGGCTTGTATCAGCAGTCGGTTTTCGGGGTCAACGTGAATTGTCGGGCAACTTGACGAGAAACTGTGATGCGCTAGAATCGTGGCGAGACAAACGAGCCCGGTGTCGGCCTTGATGGGCTCGTTCAAATGACGATTTTCCCGTGCGAATGAACTCGATCCGAATTCATTGCCATAACTAACCGACACGATTCGAATGAGTGACGAAAAGCTGAGACGTGGGATTATTGTTGAAGCGGCTCGGATGATGTACTCGCGTAGTGAAACCGAGTATTTCCGGGCAAAAATGAAAGCGGCCAGGCGACTTTGTCGAGGCTGGGTCAAACCCTCTGAACTTCCCAGCAACGCAGAAATCCGTGACGAAATTCAACGGATGGCTCATCTCTTCGAGGGAAACTCGCGATACGACCGGTTGCGCGAAATGCGAGTCGAAGCGCTTCGCATCATGCGAATGCTGGCTCATTGTCGCCCTAAGATCATTGGCAGCACCTTTACAGGTCATATTCGACAAGGTTCGGATATCGATATCCACGTCTTTGCCGCAAGCGTCGAAGCCGTCACCAGTAGCCTAGATGCAGAAGGGATTGACTACGACGTTGAGCGAAAACGAGTTCGTAAGCTTGGTCAAGAACGACTTTTTACTCATGTTCATATTCGCGATCGCTTTCCCATCGAATTGACAATGTATTCGCCCGACAAGGCGAGCTTTGTTTTCAAGAGTTCAATCACCGGAAAAGCGATGGAGCGGGCGACACTTCCTGAATTTGAATCGTTCCTGCGGAACGAGTACCCCGGCGCGGATCTGGAAATCGAATTGGCAGCGGCTGAAGCAGCGATTGACCGATTCCAGGTCTATCGCTCGCTGCTGATTCCGCTGGAAACCGTCATGCAGGACGAACATTACCATCCTGAGGGGGACGTTTTATATCACCTGCTTCAGTGTTATGTACTTGCCAGGGAAGAGCTTCCGTACGATGAAGAGTTTCAGCTGGCAGCTTTACTGCACGACGTTGGCAAGGGACTCGACAAATACAATCACGTTGAAGCAGGACTGGAAGCACTTGATGGTCATATCACACCGCGTACGGCGTGGTTGATCGAACATCACATGGATGTCCACAAAATTCGCGACCGCACGATTGGTCATCGGGCACATCTCAGGTTGAAAGAATCTGACGATTATGACGATCTTTTGCGGTTAGGTGTCTGCGATCGAGGTGGCCGAGTCTGCGGAGCAATCGTTCCTGATGTCGAAGACGCCCTGGATGAACTGCGTGAACTGGCCCGGATGTACGGGTGATCGGCAGACCTGAAAAGGACGTCTGTTGGTAAAATCCATAAGAAGTCTTTGCCGTCCGTTTGCAGGTAACAACGGACAGTGCGTATGATGCTTGCCCGACTTGGATTCGGTCGAAACGTCGCCGAGTCCAATCAACGATAAGATATCAGCAGCACGGAATAGATGAACTTCAGAAATTCAGGAGAGAGTGAAGATGGCGAAGCCTTTGAATATCGGCATGGTTGGATACGGATTCATGGGGCGAACGCACTCCAATGCGTATCGTAAAGTTAACCACTTCTTTGATACCGAGCATCAACCGGTGTTGAAAGCCGTGTGTGCCCGCGATGCTGAGAAAGTCAAATCCTTTGCCGATCGTTGGGGCTACGAATCTATTGAAACCGATTGGCGCAAGCTGGTCGAAAGAAAAGACATTGATGCGATCGATATCTGCACGCCCAACAATCTTCATCATGACATTGCGATTGCCGCAGCCGCTAACGGCAAGATGATTCTCTGTGAGAAGCCGCTTGCTATGGATACTGCTCAAGGCGAGGTGATGTGCCAGGCCGTTGAAAAGGCCAAGGTGCTGAACACCGTCTGGTACAACTACCGTCGAGTTCCCGCAGTGACTTTCGCCAAGCAATTGATTGATTCGGGAAAACTGGGTCGAATTTTCCATTATCGAGCCAATTTTCTGCAAGACTGGACGATTTCGGCAGACCTTCCGCAGGGTGGAACGGCCTTGTGGCGACTGGACGCTGCCGCTGCAGGTAGTGGTGTGACCGGCGACTTGCTGGCCCATTGCATCGACACGGCCATCTGGTTAAACGGCGATGTGAAAAACGTCACAGCCATGACGGAAACGTTTATCAAAGAACGTAAGCACAATTTGACCGGCAAGGTTGAAAAGGTCGGCATCGACGATGCTTGTGCGTTCTTGTGCCGATTTGGAAATGGTTCGCTGGGACTGTTTGAATCAACCCGTTATGCACGTGGGCACAAAGCCTTGTACACGTTCGAGATCAACGGAGAACACGCCTCGATCAAGTGGGACTTGCACGACCTGCATCGATTGCAATGGTTCGATCACAAGGACGAAGGAAATCTTCGTGGCTGGCGATCAATCCACGTCACCGATGGCGATCATCCCTATATGAGCCACTGGTGGGTTCCTGGTCTTCAGATTGGATATGAACACACTTTTGTTCATCACGTTGCCGATTTCCTGGAAGGGGTCGACAAAGGCGTTTCAGTCGGTCCAACATTCCGCGACGCCCTGGAAACCCAAAAGATTTGTGACGCAGTCCTTAAGAGTGCCAAGTCGGGCAGCTGGACGGATATCGGATAGCATCTCGCTCTGGCGCTGGTATAATCCAGTGTATTTCAACGTATTTCGGTTTGGGACATAGATGATGGAACGACAGCCAATCTCTCGGGAAGGCTACGACAAGAAGAAGGAAGAGCTTCGGCAACTTGAAGAAGTCGAGATGCCGAAGATTGCTCAGGCGATTGCCGACGCGCGCGCCGAAGGTGACCTCCGTGAAAACGCGGAATATCACGGGCAGCGAGAGGCCCAGGGAATGCTTCAAGCGAGGATTAATTCATTAAGATCCACGCTGGCTGATTGTTTTATCGTCGACAAATCCAGCCTTCCCAAAGGGGTCGTAACCTTCGGAACGCGCGTGACAGTCAAAGATCTCAGCGATAATTCGATTGAGCAATACGAATTCGTCGGCCCGGGTGAAGAAGACTACACCAGCGATGTCATGAAAATCCTGACTGCATCACCACTTGCGACGGCGTTAATGCATAAGAAAGTGGGCGATCACGTCCAGTTTCAGGCACCGAGAGGAATCACGAATTTCGAGATCACTGAGATCGAAGAAACGTGATTCCTCATGTCCGATTGGTCAATTTCCGCTTCACAGCAGCTTTACAAGTTTACAGCAGCGTCTCGAGCAACATACGAATCTTCCTTAATTCAAGGGCTCGTTCGTGCCCTTGAAGAAGATCCGGAAGGATTTCGACCGAGAGGGCTCGGTTGTAATTGAATCGGCGTAATTGGCTGATGATGCGGCTGTAATCGACCTCGCCCAATCCGACAGGAACTTGTACCTGACTGGGTGTCGTATCACGCAAATGAGTATGGTAGACGTAGGGATAGACCTGATCGTAGCTCTGCCCGGCATAACGACCACAGATGTAATAACTCACATCCAGCGTCAATCCCAGGCCTGGAACAGCCTGACAAAGTTCAACGGCTGTTTGTGGATCTTCCGTCAAATGGCCCGTCTTCGTTTTCAATGAGAGCCGGATTCCTGCTGAGTTGGAAGCCGCCAATCGACTTCTCAAACGATCAATTTCTTCGTTAAACGGAGTGCCGAGCGTGGCGGCCGGCATGGTAATCTGCGTAATTTTCAACATCTTCGAGACTTTGCAGATTTCCTCGAACACGTCCAACTGCACGTCCTCTTGCAAATTGAATGCGACGGGCGTAAGGCGAGTCGTCTCGCGATAGAGTTGAAAAAACTTCGTTGGCGACGCGGCGATCTGAGAGGGTTTCAGGTGATCGCTTGCTTCGTTAAGCCAAAGTTCGATCTTGTCGTAACCCAAATCGGCTGCATTCTGGCAGGCCATGCCAAAGTTGGAATCGGAAAAACACTGCGATGAGACGGCGACGAACACTCCCTCACACTCCTTTGATCTGGGCGATCGCAGCAAAACGTCCGGGTCAGACCGGTCTTCAAAGGGTTTCGCCGCGATACGAAATCGACTGTTAAAATACTCCGTTTAGGGGATTTCTGCAAGAACGGTCAGTCGTACTTGAGATTCCATTTGGTACTTCTTTGAGGAATCTCCGTACTTTGCCGTGAGAAACGCCGATAGATCTGCAAAGGAAGTACGCTTCGTTCAACGGCGAAGTGGCATCGTCAGCCTCTACGGACGGAGAGACAATATGCAATTTCGCGGAATTTTAGGACTGGTGGCATTGTTGGCTGTCAGTTGTTCCATCGGCTGTTCAATGACCAGTCCGACCGTTCGCGGTCAGGCGCCGGACAGTAGCGGTCCGATCATTGGATCAGCACCGGGGTATGGGGACTTGACGAAAAAGCCCTATATGGGTCGACACGACCATCACGATTTCAAGCCGCTCGCCAGCGCGGCGGACCACACTTACGGTTACGAAGGGGGCTTTTACCAGGGCCCTGAAGGAAGTTGTCCACCGGGAAAACAAGCCTACACGGTCAATCCATCGGGTTGTCCAGACTGTAACAACGGACAGGCTTGCCCCCAGAGCGGATGCCGACGTTGTGGTCGTGGCTGTGGCTACCAAAACGGATTGCCTCAGCATGTCCAGACCTACGAGTACGACTGGCCGCAGAACATGGTCTACCCACAACAGGGTGTGCCAGCCGGTATGGTCCAGTACCCCTATTACACGCTTCGCGGACCAACGGACTTCTTCATGAAGTGATCTTGGTGATTTGAAGCAGTCCACAAAATCGAACTTGCGTTTTTGTGAAGACAATTGAGGAAGCACTCGCGATTGCGTGTGCTTCCTGCATTTTCCGCCGCACCTGAAATTACAGTGGCACCGTCAGCGGACGACCATTTTCCTTGGCGCCGATGCTCAGGATGTAAGGGGCAGCGACTCGACTCCAGCGTTCTGGTGTCGGATATTGTGCAGCGCCGTCAGCCCAGCACGACTGAAGCATTTCGGTATTGATGATCCCTGGATTGAGTGCGACAGCAACCATTCCAGAAGGAAGTTCCTGAGCCAAAGCCTGCGATAAACCTTCGATCGCATATTTTGTGGCACAGTACGGTGCAACTTCGGGCGACGTTGAACGGCCCCAGCCGCTACTGAAGTTGACGATTGTCCCTCTGCTCCGCTCGATCATCGCGGGAACAAAGTGTCGGATGACGTTTGCCACGCCGACAATGTTGACGTTGACGATCTGCTGAAAATCCTGGGCGGTGACCTCCCACAACGGCGCATTCCGATTGATGATCGCGGCATTATTAACGAGCAGATCCGGCACGAGGCCGGATTCAATCACAGACTTTGCCCACGCGCCAACTTGACGATCGTCTGACACATCGACGGCATCGAACCGATGCGGTGCGCCGAATCGCGACGTGATTTCATTGACCCATGTCGCAGAGCGTCCGCAACCAATAACGGTATGACCTGCCTCAATGAAACGTTCGGTCATCGCACGGCCACATCCGCGAGTCGCCCCGGTTACAACGATTGTTCTTTTCGAACTCGATGCCATTTGATCATTGTCCTCAAACGTCTGATTGAAAAATGTCTTTTGCCCAGAAAGAGCGTAATATACCAGCCCAAGGCAGGCTCGTCTTCGAGCGCTGCCCTGGGAAACAAGTTGCACCATGTAACACACGAAAAAGACAGTCGAGGCGAGTCGGGGTGCGTTAGCCCCCGGATTCTTTATTCGGCGAATACGGACCGCCGGTCGTTTTGCGTTATTCACCTCCGCGTTTGCGTGGATAATTCTGTCCTCGAACTCGCGGATGAAGAGTCCGGGGGCTAACGCACCCCGTCTTGCCTTGTTCAACGCGCGAACGATTTCCCTATTATAAACCCGTCGTTCTACGCGCATAAACCGGCTGTGCCGGCCTCGTTCAACCTCCATCTCTCCTGAATTCCAATTTGTTCATGACGTCAGCCTTGTTCCCCCGTTAATTACTCGACAATCCGAGCGACCGGCAGACTGTTTCCAAATCGGCGGAAATCCTTGAATGTCCAGACAACCTTTTTGTTGGAATCGACTTCAACCAGTTGAGGATTATTTTCGCCCCCGTGACAGTTCACGATCAACGTATTGCCGTTGGTAAGGCGTTCGACCATCGTCACCCATGCGAGCGTAATTCCAGGAAGTTCCTTTTCTTCGACTGACCAGACTGTCTTTCCCTCTTTGTCGACTTCGATCACGCGATGACCGTCGCCCATGCCAATCAGAGTATTGCCGTTCTTCAGGCGAATCGCCGAATAGACTTTGGTGCCCGTCTTGTATTCCCAGACGATTTTTCCGTCGCCGTCATATTCACGGACGACTTTGTTGTCCCCCTCATGAGCAACAAGATAGTTTCCATTGTCCAGCTTACGAACTAGTCGCGTATCGGTGTGGGCATTGGAGTGATCAACTTTTAATGCCACCTGCTTATGAATCTTGCCATCGGCATCGACTTCGATGATGCGTGCCGGTCCGCTTTCCACGATCATCGTGTGACCATTGGCGAGCCTTTGGAACGCGTGAACTTCAACCCGCTTTCCCTCGTTGCCATTTTGCTTTGCGGCGTCGTATTTCCAGACAATTTTGTGGTCCGGTGTCATTTCGACGATCTCGGTCCAGTCGATCTGGAACAAGAAGTTACCGTTAGGAAGTTTTGCCGCGTCGTGAATATTTCGAATCGGAGTTTGCCATTCGATATCGCCCTTCTCATTGACCAGGGCGAGCGCTTTCGCCGAGTAGTCGCCAATCAGAACCTTGCGTGGACGACCGGTGTGGACCGATGAATTATCTTCGGCAACCAGGCCACATACTGAAGCGGCAATCAAAGACAGTGTCAGTCCGAAAATACGAAATGAGCGCATCAGGAATCTCTCGATTGATAATGAAGTTGTTTGGAATCGGTAAGAATTGTAACTGGATGGCGGCTGAGAGGCTTGTCCAACAGGCATTTTCGATGAAATTCTTCCAGCAACTTTCAGACAACATTTTTGTAAGGTACGGGAAAAGGTGGTGCATTCGGGTTACTGCGAGAGCTAAACTTTCGAACAATCAATGACAATTCCGCAAAACTCGATTGGCGACGTTCACGAATGAATCCCGTTCGCGAGACGGTATTGCGGCCAATCATGATTAACCGAAAAAACTCAAATCGCTTGCGGGCGTCGGATCGCAACTTAATTTTTTGAAGCCGAGGCAGATATGAAATCCTTCTGGATTCGTCGGTCTTTATGTTCGCTGACTGTTGGAGCCTGTTTGATCGGGTTCTGCATGGTGACACCGTCAAAGGCAATTGGCCAATTTGATGCTACCGAAGAGGACTCTGGTGCATTCGCGGCGCAGGAGCCTCGCAAGCCGCTGCTCGCTGAAGGTGAAAAGCCGCCGAGCCTGTTGATCGAAATTCCTGACGAGCCTAAATCGATAGATCCGGCGACGCTGGTACCACCGGCTTTAGCGGCCAAAGTCACGGTGGGTTTCGAAGAAAAACCGATACGCGACATTGCGAAATGGTTGCAGGAAAAAAAACAGATCAACGTCCTGATCGATTACCCGGCGCTGGCCGACGACGGGCTTCTCGCGGGAGAACCAATCACCGATCTTTCCGACGACGCACCGCTCTATTTGCTGCTCAATCGATTAGAGAACATGAACTTAGCCTGGTATTTTGAGGACGAAACGCTGTTTATCACGACGCGTGCGAAGGCGGAAGAACATTTAACAACGATACCCTATAATTTAGGCGACCTGTTTGACAACGGTTACAAATCTCAAGCCATACTCCGAACGATTCGAAGTACGACAGGTGGGCGTTGGGAAGACGATGATGGTGAAGGTGGGGCCACAGTCCTGCTGGGGGATGTCTTATTCGTTCGTCAAACCGATGCCGGGCATCTGCAGGTCGCGGGTTTGCTGGCAGCAATTCGCGGACATGGCCGACAGACGTTCGCGGTCGATCCGCCACAACACGATATTCTGCGTCAAAAACTGAACGAACCGCTCAGTATCGAATTTGACGAAATACCGCTGAACCAGGCAATCAATGAACTTGTCGGCCAGGTTCAGGTGGATATTCGCCTGGATGGCGGCTCATTGCGCGACGCGGGTATTTCTGAACGATCGCCGGTTTCACTGAAAATGACTGACCGGCCTCTCAATTCGATTCTTCGCGCACTCTTGCTGAAACTTCAACTGACCTGGGTTTTCCGCGACGGAGTTTTGGAAATCACAACTCAAGAGAGAGCGGACGAACTCCATAAGACGGCCGTCTTCGATGTTCGCGATCTTTGTCGAAATCAAAAAGAATCCTCAGGTCTGATGAATGCGATCCATACCCAGACGCGAAGCAAATGGGTAGACGTTGATGGTGAAGGGGGGGCAATGATTTCTCCAAAGCCTGGGGTATTGGTCGTTCGAAACACCGAGAGGACGCTGGACGAAACAGCAAAACTTCTTGAGAGCTATCGGACAGCGCTGCGGATTTCCAAACCACGTGAAAATGCAGAAGCCGACCCCAAGGAATTGATCACTCGCTATTACCGGTTGCAGAAAGACATCGCGAACGATCTCGAAAAGCTTCTGCCCGAGTTGATTCAACCGGAAGCATGGAGGTCAGTCACGCGCCCCGATGCCAATGGTACGATTCGCACCGTGGCATCCAAATCAGAATTGGTCAGAGTCAGTTCTTCTGATCCAGCTCCGAAAGCCAATGCCAGTGTTCCCGAGACAGTCGTCATTCCAAACTCGGTCCTCATCATTCGTCAGTCTCGCGAAATTCATGAAGCGATCGCCAGGCTCATCAGCAAGGTTCAATACGGCGATGCGGTTGAAACTCATGTTGGCGGCATGGGAGGCGGATGGATTGGTGGCGCCATGGGCGGTGGAGGAATGGGTGGCATGGGCGGAGGTGGCATGGGTGGAGGTGGTTTCGGTGGTGGTTTCTTTTCAGTTCCATCGAAGTAACAAATATCGTTTTGAATCAAGGCTGGCAATCAATTAACCCTCTTTCAACAGGGATTGAATACCGTGAAAATCACCTTAATACTCGTCGTATTGACTCTGACACAGACCCCGATTCTGTTCGGGCAACCGGTTGTTGCACCCGTCCAACGTGACAAGGAACCGGCCATAACAGGACCTATTGAGATCCCCGACGAACCGAAAACGGTCGACCCCGCGACACTCGTTACGCCTCAGCTAGCGGCAAAAGTGACGGTCAAATTTGACGGTGACCCGCTCAAGAAAGTCGTTACGTGGCTTCAACAAGACCAAAAGATCAACGTCATCGTCGATTACAAAGCCTTGTCCAATGCGAAACTGCTGGATACGGAGCCTGTCAACGAAGAACTGAACGATGCACCGCTCTACTTATTACTCAGTCGATTAGAACAGCTCGGGCTGGCATGGTATCAGCATGACGATTCCCTGATCATCACGTCTCGCGAAGAATATCTAAAGCATGATAGGACGGTCGCGTATAATCTCGGCGATCTTTTCGATCTGGGATATGCACCACAGGACTTGCTGACTGCGATCAAGCGATGCAGCGGAGGGCGTTGGAAGACCGTCCACGGGGGCGATGAATTTGGAACTGCCGTTCTGCTTGGTGACGTCGTCTTCATCCGCCAGACGGATGACATCCATCGGGAAATTGCGGGCTTGCTTGTGGCGATTCGCAAGCCAGCCCGGCGCACGTTTACGCTCGATACGCCGCGACACGATGGCCTGCGAGCGGCACTCGAACAAAAGATCGACGTCGATTTTCACGAAACGCCATTGGTGGTCGCGGCCCAGGAACTCTCACGATTGTCTCAGATCAGCATTCGCCTTGATCGAGTCGCTCTCGCCAAAGGTGCCGTTCGGGAACGAACGCCGGTAACTTTGAAGCTGGCTGACCAGAAACTGCACGCCGTTCTGCGAAGTTTACTGTCGAACATGGGTCTGAGCTGGTATCTGCGTGACGACGTTCTGTGGATTACAAACAGCGAGGGCGCCGGCGATTTTCAAAAGACATCGGTTTATGACGTTCGCGATCTGTCTGCGGATCGCGATGAAGCGATCGCTTTGAAAGAGGCAATTCTGAGCCAGACGCGCGCGAAGTGGCGACCAAACGACGAACGAGGCGGCATCATCGAGATGCCGAAACATGACATTCTGATTGTCAGGCACACCGAAACGGCCCTGGATGAAGTTCTGCAACTGTTGGAAAATTATCGTACGGCATTGAAGGCTTCCAAACTGAGAATCACTCCCACTCCCGATCCGAATCAAGTCATCACCGGTTATTACCGGTTGCCTCAACCCATGGGATTCGACGTGGCAACAGAGTTGCAAGAACTCGTAATGAAAGAGACTTGGAAAACAAAGGACCAACCCGATGCTGTTGGAACGATTCGTACAATCACAGCGGACCCTTCTCCACCCGATTCCAAGGGAAACGTGGTTGAAAATGTTGTCCTTGTCATCAACCAGACTCGTGCCGCACACCAGCAAATTGGTAAGCTGATCCAGACGCTGATCAGCAGCAAGTCGATTGATCCCGAAGCCACTGCTGATACTTCCAAACAAACGGATCGCACACCAGGAACTTTCGGTCGAAGGCTGATTCCCAAATCCGCCGAGTAATGACTAACCCTTTCAATCGAATGGAATCGTTGAATGTTAAACGGAGTTTTTGCACTGCTGGAGCGGTCGCTCAGAATTGATGCCCGCTCATGGCCGACGCATTTGATCCGTTTGGGCTTAATCGGTGCCATCTATTTTGCACTATGCATAACGTTGGTCACCTGGGACGTTTCGGAGCACCCGGACTGCGGTTCTTCGAAGGGATCGCTTACCTTGACGTCCTTTTTATGACGTTGATGGGATTCGGATTCTTTTCAACCCCGATCACCGAAGAGAAAGAAGAAGACACGCTTGGTTTGATGTTGATGGCAGGGATCAGCCCGCTCGGAATCTTACTGGGGAAATCGGGCGGTCGATTATGGCAGGCCCTGTTGTTGATCGCCGTGCAATATCCGTTGATGCAGTTGGCCGTCACAATGGGAGGTGTATCCAGCCTGCAAATTTCGGCGGTCACGTTGGCTCTTCTGGCATATATGGTGTTTCTGGCAGGGCTTGGGTTGCTCTGTTCGACGTTGGCACCCAACGGCAGAAAAGCTTCGAGTTGGGTCGTGATCAGCTTGGCGTTGTATTTGTTTTTGCCATACGTCGCCAACCGGGTTGCTGGCATGCATTCACGATGGATTGTTGCCGGTGGCCAGGAGCTTCCGCTTCCAAGCCTGCTGTGGACAGTCCTGGAAAGCATCGGAAGCATGTGCGTTCTTCTTCAACTCTCGGACATTCTGTCAACGGGCTTCGGTCGGTCTCCGATGAGTACCCAAGTCATCAGCAATGGAATAGCGGGGGTGGTCTTTGCAGGATTGTCGTGGCTGCTTTTCGGTATCACCGCTCGAAGCCATTCGACGGAAGCGACGTCACGTGGAATGGTGGCCGAACGTCGTGCATTCTTTCGTTTCCATGCTGGTCGCCCCTGGAGCCATCCGTTCGTCTGGAAAGACTTCCATTTCGTCTCGGGTGGGATCGGGATGATCCTGATTCGGATCGTGTATTACGGCAGTTTGGCGACGACTGTGTTGGTGTATGAGTTCATGAAAGGGTTTCCGCGTGTCGACGAATACGCCGATCAATGCCTGCTATGGATGTCCTTTTCGATTGCAGTCGATGCGGCGCTGGTCTTGTCTCGTTCGCTGCATGATGAAATTCGAGGTCAAACGCTGACGTCGTTGATGATGTTGCCTCATTCATCAAATGTCATGGTCTACCACAAATTTCTCGGAGCATTGTTGGGCTGGCTTCCCGGTCCGATCATTGAACTTCTCTTCGCACTCTGCACAGCCACAGGGCGCGGCGATCTTTGGGACATTGTCTGGAATGAATATGACGGCTGGCTTTTGTTTCTTTTGTTTGCGTTGATCCCGCATTTCGCTGCTGTGACATCGCTCTATGTCCGGTGGGGAGCTGTCGCGTTAGCGATCGGGATGACTTTTGGTGCGTACTTCATCATTGTTTTTGCCGCGTTTATTTTTCGTCTCGGCCCTCCAAACGCAATTTTCTCGGCAGTGTTTGATACTCTGTTTGTTTTCATCTGCATTGCGTGCCAATTGTGTGTCTTACTGCGTGTCCCCTACCTCGGTTCCAAATGAGCCACGCATAAAGGGATTGAACGCTTTGCGGTAACGGCCTACGATCTATCGAGACGTGCAACATGGCTTGAGAAGGTTTTTATGCCACAAAAATTGATCATTGACGCGGACCCCGGAATCGGCGATGCCTTGGCGATCGCAATCGCGCTGGCCGACCCCGACTTGGATGTCATTGCTCTAACAGCTGTTGGTGGGGCGGTTTCCTCTGTACAAGCGGGACGCAATCTGCAGGCATTGCTGGAGGCACTTGATCCTCCCAAATGGCCTCGTATCGGACAGGCCGAAGCGTCTCAGCGAATGGCAGAGGCCGAATCTGGCGGGTCGTCTTCGGATTGGATCAATCAACTGCGACTACTACACGGCCAGGAAGGACTTGGTGAGTGGCCTGTCGCCGTCGCCGATCTGCACCATCCACGCGATGCCGCAAAACTCATGACCGAACTGGTCCGTGAATACCCAGACGAAATCACGCTGCTGACACTTGGTCCTCTTAGCAATGTGGCATTGGCGGCCGACCGCGATGCCGGGTTTCTGGGTGGTCTTCGAGGTCTTGTCTGTCTGGCAGGGACCGTTGCCAGCGAGGGGGATGTTACGGCCGTTGCGGAATTCAACGTGTTTCATCATCCCGAAGCGGCGAGAGTTGTCTTAAAGTCGCCGACAATGAAATCGGTCGTACCTCGCGATGTCAGTCATCGTGCGATGTTGACGTTTGATCAACTCGACAGACTGGGGCTGTCGGAATCAACTCGCTATGGAGGCCTGTTGCGGCACCTGCTCCCGTTCTCCTTACGGGCTCATCGACAACATTTGGGTGTCGAAGGAATCTGGTTGGCGGAGGTCACAGCACTTGCCGCCATCTCGCAACCTCGATTATTCAAACGGACCGCATTATCAATCGACGTCGAAACGGAAGGCCGACTGACTCGCGGGATGACGATTTTTGACCGTCGTCAACGACCTGCCTGGCACAAAAACGTTGACACGTTTCTGGAAGTCGACACACAAGGCGTACTCGATTATTTCACTCAAACGCTGAGAAAAGCCGAGTGACAAAGGGATTGTGAATGCCAGATGCTACTTCGCCGGATCGCTCCTCCTTCAGGCGTCAGTTTCCTGTACTTCGTTTGTTTGACGCAGCGGCCATCGCACTTTCACCAGCATCCGTGGCGATTGCTTCGGTCGCTTCTGTGCTGATCTACATTTCATGGTGGCTTGTCGGTTATCAAATACCATTCACTCGGTCGGCTTATTCGCTCAGCGATTCGACTGAACGCTGGTTGCAAACAATCGGTTCCATCCCCAAACCCGAATTCTTGACATATGAGACCGTCTTGCGTCCCTGGACTTCCGTGACGTATCCCGGAATTTTGATTCTGGAATCATCCAGCAGTTGGAATGAACGATTCGCCGGACTGGTCCTGCTTCTGCTGGCGATTGGGATCTGGTCGCTGGCTGGAACAATTCTTTGTCGACGTTCGGCAACATTGTTTGTTGGCAAAGATGAATCAACCGTTCGCAGCGCCATTCAATATTGCCTTGTCCGCTATCCGGCTTCCGTAGCCGCCCCGCTTATACCGCTGTTTACGGCTCTATTAATTGGATTGATGATCGCTGGAATCGGATTCGTCGGGCGATTGCCATTATTGGGATCACTCTGGCTATTGATCGCTTCGCCCGTTGTAATGATCTTTGGATTTGCAATCGCTTTTCTGCTTCTGGTGACGGCGATTGGTTGGCCGCTGATGGTTGCGTCTGTGGCAACCGACGATTGCGATAGTTTTGGAGGATTAAGCCGAGCGTACAGTGGACTAACGGGTCGCCCATGGCATGTTCTTGTGTATGGGCTGATTAGCCTACTTATCGGTATCGTTCTGATTTCGATGACGAAATTGCTGATCGCAACCGCCTTCTTTTGTACGATGTCGAGCATAGGATTCGGTTCCGGAGAGGAACAAGCGCAAAGCTCGCTGTTGTCTCCCCTAACCATACTTTCACACATCATTTTGTCGGGAGTTGGCGTCAGTTTCTTCTGGTCCGCGTCGACGGCGATTTACCTGCTGCTCCGTTTGGAAGTCGATCGAGTGCCACTTGATCGATTGGCACTCGACGATAATGCTCGTCCGGCTCGCGATCCGCTACCAGTCGTAGGCATCCCTGCGACAGACGCCTGGAAGCAATCAAATGGTCAAGCGCCACCGGAGAGTAATTGACGCAAGCATGGATGGTTCTTTAGCCCGACGCGCAAGCGAGGGTCTTGCTTTGTTCTCCCTCGCTTGCGCGTCCGGCTAACGTTTCATTGTGTTTTTGTGATAACGGTTTAATCCCCCATCGACAATGATCTTGTGTCGAATCATATCCCTGTAACACGCGAACTGGAGACCGATCTTGTCGTCCGAAAAGTCCGAAGGTCTGATGCTGCGAGTCACCGACTTCAGCGAAACCAGCCGGATCGTCGTCATTTTTACACGCGAATTTGGGAAGATATCGGCGTTGGCGAAAGGTGGGCGAAGATTAAAAGGGCCTTTCGAATCCTCTCTTGACCTTCTCTCGACATGTCAGATAGTGTTCCTACGTAAGCAAACATCTGGACTCGATCTACTCACTGAAGCAAAACTCGTTTCGCGGTTTCATCCACAAGAACGTGATTTGACCTGTCTTTATGCAGGCTACTATCTGGCCGAACTCCTTTTATCACTTACTGAAGATTACGACCCACACCCGATTTTATACACTGCCGCGCAGGAAGCTCTGACGATGTTTGGAGCCTCGGAAACTAAGCTGCTCGGCGTGATTCGATTTGAACTTGTCTTGTTGCGAGAACTTGGACAATTACCGGATTTTGAAAATTGTGCCGCTTGCGGCGTTGAGTTAACTGAAGGACGAACGTTTGGATTTTGGGTCAATGAAGGGGGACTGATTTGTCCCGAATGCCAGCGAGAAGAATACACACAGATATCGATACATGCCGGAACCGCCGCTGCGATGCGGTTGTTATCAAGTGAAAGCGAACATGCCTGGAAACGACTGAACCTGACGTCAGGTCAGTTGAAAGAAGTGAAACACGTTACGACCGCCGCCATCTGTCACGTCATGGGCAAACGCCCAAAAATGTTGAAATATTTAGAGCACTAACCAAGCCGACCGGCTTTGTCTCGGTCATGGATGACCATGGGCAATAAAATAATACGCCAGATTGCTTGGACGCACAGACCTTCGGTTTATTGTGCGATGATGTTGTATTTGGTCGCGGGATGCTCAATTCCCTTAGAGCGTTCTGCGTTGCTGAAGGATAACTATCCCAGCATCGATAAGGTTCAAGGTCCCAATGAACGATCATTAAGGAACTTCTTCAAAAAGAAAGAGGAAGAGGACCGGGCCGCGAATAACTCGCTATCTGGAAAGTCACTGAAGCCGTTGCCGGGAACGGACGAATACCTTGCGGCAACCGACCTCTACAAAGAGGAACGATATCTCGAGGCACAAAAGTCATTCAGGAAAGTCGCTAAGCAATTCAAAAAGAGTGAAATTCGCGAAGACGCGTTATTCATGGAAGCCGAATCTGCCTGGCAACAGGATAATTATTCGCGAGCACATGACGTTTACGCGATTCTCCTTAAGGAATATCCGTCGACACGACATTTGAATGTCGTCAGCGAGCGAATGTTCAAGCTTGGTCGCCTGTGGCTCGATTTCCCTGAAGTGGTCCAGCTGGGCGAAATCCACCAAGTCAATTTTGACGAGCCAGCGAAGAAACTCCCTTCAGACGAACCTCCTAAAACTCCGAAATCCAGGCCACTCTTCCAGCCCAATTTTACAAACAAAAGAGAACCGTTATTCGATACGCCAGGGAATGGTATCGCAGCATTAACTGCAGTCTGGATGAATGATCCAACGGGACCTCTGGCCGACGATGCCATGATGCTGGTTGCCAGTCACTATGCCCGAACGGGTAACTATGTTGAATCCGATCGGTACTTTCAAATGTTGCGGGAAACATTCCCCAACAGCCCACACGTTCAGAACGCATTTTTGCTGGGTTCGCACGTAAAGCTGATGTCCTATATGGGGCCTGACTACGAAAGCCGGACTCTCGACGAGGCTCAAAAACTCAAGGAAGCCACGTTGCGTCTCTATCCTGGCATCCCGGAAAAAGAGCGGCTTCAGCAGGAACTCGCACATATCGAGGACTCCAAGGCCCTGGAAACTTATTCGCAAGTCGGTTTCTGGCTGAAAAAAGGGAACAAGCGAGCGGCGGCAATCTATTGCCACCAGACCATCGCCAGATTCCCGAAGTCCCAGTACGCTAAAATGGCCCGTGACAAGCTCGTGGAACTCGGACCGCAATACGCCAGCGGCGCTGTCTTTCTTAGTCCTGTCGATCCAAAGACAACGTCGATTCTGGATTCGATCACGCCAAAAATGCCAGCGTTTGAATTCAAATTGAAAAATTCCCCGTTAGTGGGTACTCCTCGGGACAAATCCAATTCCAGCCCGAAGACGAATTCCAAAATTGACCCCAAGAAACCAAAACAAAATAACCTGTCTAAAGATGCGGAACCCGACGAGTCATCTCAAATGACCGAACCGATGCCTAACGCCGAACCTGTAAATCCTCCAAAACGCCGACGTGGCTGGTATGGAGAAGACGGAAGTCCCGATAGGCTTCCACCCGGTTCGGAATCAGAAGCGAAAGAATTGGATTCCAAAGCACCTGGCCGAGCTCGCCTGTAATGTTTGTAAAGTCGAAAAATGAAAACCGACATACCCAATCTGCAAAATGACAACCGCGTGCGTCACGTCGCGGAATGCGGAAACTCGGTCGGTTCGCAATCTGAAATCACTCGATACGGCAATGCCATTCGAAACGATGGCAATTCGTCAATGGATTCCCGATCGATTGGCAGGCGGGCGTGTCTGCTCATCGTGATCACCGTACTGTCCGGCTGCGGTTACACGGTGGGAAACGACTTTCGTCGTGACATCACCTCCGTTGCGGTGCCGATCTTCGAGAATACAACGAATCGGCGAGGTATCGAGTTTCAACTCACCGAGTACGTTCAAAAAGAGATTACAAAACGTGCTCAGTATCGACTGTCAAAAGGACTTGAAGCGGATACGAAGCTGACGGGAAAAATCGTCAGTTTTCGCAAAGATGTGCTGGGTGAAACTGCCCAGGACGATCCTCGAGAACTGCAGATTTCGTTGATGGTTCAAGTCAAATGGGAAGATATCCGAACCGGCAAAATTCTTGCCGAGGAAGAGATACCACTTTCACCTGATGTGATCCCGATGACGGCTCAAGCCGAATTTGCCCCCGAGCTTGGTCAATCACTCGCCACCGCGCTAGACCAGGCGATGCAGGGCATGGCCCGTAAAATCGTCAACCTGATGGAAACACCCTGGTAACGAACTGGGTGGTCCGAAGTAGGGTGGGACAAGTCTTCGCAGCCCCACTAGCATCGAATCAAATTGATCGAAACATCGTGCAGCGAAGGGTATGATACCCACGTAAATCGGGACAAATTTTCGTAGTCTCAGCAAATAACATGGCAGAATTATGGGACTGCGAAGACTTGTCCCACCCTACTCTTGTCCGATCAATTCCAGGAATTGATCTTCGGTTAAAACGGGGACACCGAGTTCTGCCGCTTTTGTCAACTTGCTTCCCGCTTCGGTCCCGGCGACCACGTAATCCGTTTTCTTCGAGACGCTGCTGGCCGATTTTCCACCGTGCTTGCGAATCAGTTCTGCAATTTCATCTCGTTTAAATCGAACGAGTGTTCCCGTCACGACTAGCGTTTTTCCGACCAGGCGACCTGCGGCTCGTTCAGCCGCAACGGCTGCTGCCGCAATCGCATCTCCCATGTTCAGGCCGAGAACTGTCAGGTCCGAGATGATTCGTTGTCCGTAATCGCTGGCAAAAAACGCGACAACGGACTGTGCAATGACCGGGCCGACTTCATCCACTTGACTGAGTTGCTCCTCGGTTTGTGAGGCCAGAATCTGTATCGTGCCAAACCGTTCGGCCAATTGCTGAGCGGTTCGGGTTCCGACGTGTCTGAGATTGAGCGCCGTCAACAGCCTCCAAAGCGGTTGTTTTTTTGATGCCTCGACACCGGCCAGCAGGTTGTCGATTGATTTTTCACCCAGCCGTTCCAGTGTCAACATTTTTTCTCGTCGTTCTTTCAGACGATAGATGTCGGCAAAGCTTGTCAGCAGCTTCTCTTCGGTCAATTGCTCGATCAGTTTGATCCCCAGTCCTTCGATGTCCATTGCTGCTCGTGAGGCGAAATACCGAAGCCCTTCGCGTAACTGAGCCGGACAGTCGGGATTTGGACAGCGGATATAGACCCCCTCTTCATCCTTGACGACAGCGGTGTGACATTCGGGACAATGCGTGGGGAATTCAAAGACGGTTTGGAAACCATCCCGCCTATGCTGTTCGACTCGAACCACGTGAGGGATGATCTTGCCTGCTTTCTCGACGATCACCCAGTCGCCGATTTGAACCCCCAATCGCTCGATCTCGTCCCGGTTGTGAAGACTCGCTCGTGAAACGGTCGTGCCAGCAATTTCCACCGGGCGCAGGGATGCGACCGGGGTCAGTGTCCCGGTCTTTCCGACGCTGATCAAAATCTCTTGAACCTGGGTTTCGGCCTCATATTTTTCCCATTTGTACGCGATGACCCAACGAGGAGATTTGCTGGTCATTCCCAATTGATCGCGGACACCAAGGTCATTGACCTTGAGCACGATTCCATCAACTTCGAAATCGAGTTCGTGCAGTGCCTCCATTAATTGCTGAGTGTGCCCGACTGCCGTTTCAAAGTTCGGTTGCAGTGATGTCTTTTGAACCGAGGGGATTCCCATCGAGTGAATCGCCTGAAGAAACTGCCAGTGAGTTGCATACGATGCCCCTTCCAGACTCCCAACGCTATGTGCAAAAAATCGAAGCTTGCGTTCGGCACACAGTTTTGGGTCGAGCAGTTTGATCGCTCCTGCTGTCGCGTTTCGCGAGTTTTTTAATGGCTCGTCGCCCGCCGCGATCATGTCCGCTTGAAGTTGGGCAAAGTCATGATTCCCGATAAAGGCTTCGCCACGAACTTCAAGGACCGCCGGTACATCACCAATCAGTTGCAAGGGGACACCACGCATCGTCCTCGCATTGTGAGTGACGTCATCCCCTTTGCGCCCGTCTCCGCGCGTGACGGCTCTGACAAGGTGACCCATTTCGTAGATTAGCGACAAAGCAACGCCATCGACTTTGTACTCGACCACCCATTCGACCGGCTCGGGACCAATCAGCTTGACGACACGATTGCCAAATTCAGCCAGTTCACTTTCCGAGAATGCGTTTTCGATGGAAAGCATCGGAACCAGGTGTTCGACGGTAACGAACCCTTCGATCGGTGCGCCGCCAACTTTCTGAGTCGGGCTGTCGGGTGATTGCAGTTCTGGATGAGCCGTTTCCAGTTCGACCAGTTGGCGCATCAGTCGGTCATATTCCCGGTCTGAAATTTCTGGCGCCGCCAGCTGATAATACAGGGCATCGTGACGTCGAATCTCGTCGCGGAGCTGATCGACCGTTTCGCGAGGTGACAGATTTTTCGGAATTGGTGTCATGTATTTTCAATCGACAGGGAGTCGTGTGACGTAGACGATTTGCGAATGCAATACACGAATTCGTGTTCGAGACGCAACTGCATGGGCTTCTGGTTTGCCTCGAACGCGATTTGGTAGCATGATTATGTAACCCAATTATCCAAGTTCAAGGAGTCATCATGCAGTCCGTTCAATTAATCGAACGTCTGATCAATCTAGTCGATCCGGCTGGAAACACGTTTTTGAATATGTCTGCCGACGACGCCTTGGCTCGTGTTGCTTCGGGTGATCCAGAACAGGTACGCGGAATCGACGGCCAGTTTGCTTTAATTCATAAACAAGCAAAGATCGTCCGTATGGCTCGGTCGATCGGACGGCCTCTGCGATATTTCATTGCGAAGCAGCATGCCGGGCCAGTCCTCGTGATCGCCGAACGAATTGACACGATCTGGGATTGGTTGAAGAAAGAGGGACTGGATGGACAATTCCACCCCAGCTACACACGAATGGTTCCTGCACATCATTTGACGGAACTGGCACTGGTTGGCTGCCCCGATCCCAGCCCGACCTACACTCGTTTCTTTAATCCCCAGCGGAATCGATTGAGCACCAATCTCGACGAAATCGGCCAAGCTTATATTGGAGCACTGGCCACTGAACTTAACAAATGGCTCGATCAGGTTGATTCACGCGAACCGATCGGAGTGCTGTTTTCCGGCGGGATCGACAGTGGTGCCGTACTATTGACGCTCTATCATCTGCTGCTGAAACGGGGCGAGACACCTCAGCGGCTGAAAGCGTTTACACTCGACGTCGGCGGCGAAGGGGCCGATGCAAAGCAGGCGCAAAAGTTTCTCGATGACCTGGATCTGGGATATCTGTTGGAACGAATCGAAATTCCGATCACAGCGGTCTCGGTCGATGCCGCGATTCGAGTGCTCGAAGACTATAAACCGCTTGATGTCCAATCGGCAGCAATGACTTTGGCTCTTTGCCAGGCAATTCGCGACCGTTATCCCGATTGGAAATTGCTCGTCGACGGAGACGGTGGCGACGAGAATCTGAAAGATTATCCAATTCACGAAAACGCTGAATTGACAATTCGAAGCGTGTTGAACAACCAGATGCTGTACCAGGAAGGCTGGGGCGTGCATGCCATTAAGCACTCGTTGACCTATTCCGGGGGACAAAGTCGCGGCCATGTCCGTTCATCGGCACCTGTGGCAGCACTCGGTTTTCGAGGCTTCAGCCCGTTTGCGTTACCAAACGTCATCGAAGTCGCCGAAGGGATTCCGTTCATCGAATTGACCGACTGGAAGGAAGAACGCCTTTACGCGTTGAAAGGTGAAGTTGTACGCCGCGGCGTGCTGGCAATCACCGGTTTATCAATGCCGGTATTCGAAAAACGACGTTTTCAAAGGGGAGCCACCAACGGCGACACTTTCGACAGCGTCTTTCCAGTAGATCCACAAGAATACCGGAGAAGGTTTCTGAAACAATTTGTATGAACCCAAGACCCGTAGCATGGGCTTTAGCCCGTGCGCCCAAAACTACAAACCTTCAGCATCCCAAAAAAAGCTTCCGGTCTAAAAAGACTCCCTCATCACAAGGACTGTTCCCATGCCTCGTATCCCGACCTGTCTGACCCTCGTTTTGCTCCCTTTTTTGTTTCTTTGCGGCTGTATGGACAGCCTGGATAAACAAACACGGAAATCACCGAACTCGATTGTCGGCAAAACGACCCAGGATATTGGTCAGTATGACCCGAACGCCGGACAAAAGGTGAGCGATTCCACGATCCATGCGACCGACCCGATCACGGCACCGACTTCGGCGTACGGTCCGATGCTGGAACGAATCTCGAAATCGCATATTGAGCATGCTGTCAGACTATTCGAAGCCGAAAATGGTCGTTATCCCAGCGGCTACGATGAATTCATGGAAAAGATCATCAAAGCAAACAAGATTGAACTTCCTGTGTTGCCTGGCGGGAAAAAGTACCAATACGACGAAGCCAATCACGCACTGGTCGTTGTGGATGCACCATTAGAATCGAAGTGACGAATCTCCAGAGAAACTGATTAGATCGCACAGCCCCGTGGGCGACGCTGCTAACGTCGGACCGGCACGACGCTAGCAGCGTCGCCTACGGGTGCCAGCGTCGGACCGTCAAGTCGATCGATCCAGCCAATCTCAGGACAATGTCTTCAAATGCAGACCGACAGAATCCCTTGTGCTCTTGATCTTTTACGAATCATCCTTCATCCTTCTGAGCTGTCTTGTTTTCGCTGATTTTTTCGTTGGTTTAATTTGATCGTCGCCAATACCAATGCAGGATGTTGTGAACGAAACATCCAGAGGAAGAATTCCCAAAAGACTTCCTGTCGAGAGTTCGGTTGTTCAAGGATTCGCCCATGCCGCCGCAAATGATTTACAGTTTGGACAATATCGACTTTGATAAACCGGTCTTTACGCTGGAAGAAATCCGCAAAGTCAATCCTCAGCGATTCGAGATGGAGCAATTGACGGCGATCCTGCACGTCGACCGCGAAGGGAACGGCGTCATCGGCTATAAAGACATTACACCGAACGAGTTCTGGGTCAGAGGGCACATGCCTGACTTCCCACTCATGCCGGGTGTTGTCCTGTGTGAATGTGCCGCTCAACTTGCCGGATTCTATGCCCGAAAGTATGAACTGTTGGCAGGCGATTTCCTGGGTTTTGGCGGGATGGAAGAAGTCCGATTCCGCTCGCCGGTGTTTGTCGGCGACCGGCTGTTGATTATGGTCAAGATGACAAAGCTTCGGCCAGGCCGTCGCGCGGAATTTGCGTTTCAGGGGTTTGTGAAAGAGAAAATGGTGTTTAGCGGAGTCATGATCGGCGTCCCCATTCACCGCGACCGCCCTCAATCGGGTGACGAATAAGATGGATACTATGTCCCAGCCAGTTGTTGATCTGCGCCCCTATTTTACCCCGCTTGCTGAACTCGAGGGTCTGCTCGATTGGAAAACCATCTTCGGCAACGACCACCCGGTGGAACTTGATCTCGGCTGTGGCCGAGGCAAATTCTTGCTCGATTCCAGCCTGACTCGACCGGAAACCAATTGGCTTGGAGTGGAACTCGATTACACCGAAGGTCGCCGCGCGGCCAAACGGCTGGCCAAACGCGAACTTCTCAACGCGCGTGTGATTGGCGGCGACGCAAAACAGTTCCTGACAAACCAGGTTGCATCACATTCGGTCGCAGCGGCGCATGTCTACTTTCCCGATCCCTGGTGGAAGCGGAAACATACCAAGCGGCGACTATTCACCGATGAATTCGCCGACATGTTAGCAAGGGTCGTGAAGCACGATGGATTCGTCCATTCGTGGACCGACGTCGGCGATTATTTCGAAGTGATTTCGTCACTGATGAACCATCACACGGATTTCCTAGCAGAAACTCCCCCGCCCGAACCCGCCGGTGCCGACGATATGGACTTTTTGACGAATTTCCATCGTCGTGGTCGCAAGATGGGCTGCAATATTTACCGAGGGTTGTGGCGTCGGAAATAAGCGCCAACCCCATGTAACCGCTGGTAAGTCTTGATCTTGTGCCACTGCTTGACCGTCCTCGGTCAAGCAGTGCTCTTCGATTTAGATCAAAAGGACAAAGAGCACTGCTTCTCCGAAGACTTCTAATCATTTATTAATGCAATTACTGCGACTCGACACAAGATCTTTATCGATCAAGGGTTAAACCATTGTCGAAATATGCCGTAAAACGTTAGCCCGACGCGCAAGCGAAGGACAAAAAAAAGACCCTCGCTTGCGCGTCGGGCTAAGGAATAATCCGGGTTAAGCAGTGGCACGAAACTCTCGGCGTCAACATCGACGACGACCATCAACCCAGCTCACGCAACTACCGCGTTCTCAATTCTGGCATCTTCCTGATCAATCAGTTTAAAAAACAATTCGTCCAAACTCGGCTGTTCGTGTTGGTCTGCCAGTTCCTTAACCGAGCCGGCCGCAAGGATTTTTCCGCGATAGATGATCGCGATCCGGTGACACAGTTTTTGAACTTCGCTCATGATGTGAGTGGAATAAATAATACATTTCCCCTGATCTCGTAACGCCCCAACTTCATCAATGACGTTCCTGGCAACCAGCACGTCTAGCCCAGACGTCGGTTCATCGAAAATCAGAACCGGAGGGTCATGAATCATGGCCCGAGCAATCGAAACCTTTTGTTTCATACCGGTCGACATTTTTGAGCCGAGCACGTCTCGGATCGATGTCATCTTCAAACGCTCGAACAACATCGCGATGCGTTCTTGGACTTGAGCTTCAGGAATCCCATAAAGCCGACCAAAATGTTCGACCATTTCCCAGGCAGTCATTCGATCGTAGATCCCCGTGTTATTTGAGAGAAATCCCATCCGAGCCCGCACTTCTTGCGGATTTTTTGCAACATCATAACCCGCAACAAACGCTCGACCGCTCGTTGGTTTCAAGACCGTACTGAGAATTCGTAAACAGGTTGTTTTTCCGGCACCGTTCGGGCCAAGCAGACCGAAAACCTCGCCCGGTTTGACTTCAAAACTGACATGGTCGAGTGCCGTGAATGGCCCCTTCCGAAGGTCGGCAAATTGTTTCGTTAGTTGTTCAACGACAATCATCGCGGGCTTTTTATTCATATTCGGCACCGGGCTTTTTACATAAGCGGCGGAAGCAGGCAGACTTCATCGTGATTGAAAAGTCATATGGCGGCATGTTCATCTTATCAATTCCTTCGTCTCTTCTCACATGCCTCAGAATCCCCTGCAAGACCGTGCCGACTTCATCCCGTGATTTCAACGGCAGAATCCGCCGAACACCGACGATTCGTGTGGAATTTGAATCGTTCCATTTGTGGTACGAATGAGACATCAAAGTGGAAAATGCCCGACAAACACGTGGAATTCTCTCGGGAATTCGTTGTTCTACTTGAGTTAATCGATCATCGGTCGCCCAAGCGTCCGTCTGGATCAATCTGGCTTTCTTACGATAATCGGTCGCCTTCAATGGCAACTTCACCTGGCCAGCACGAAGGATCGTTCACAGATGTTGACCTGCTTCCGAATTCGCATTATCGGCTTGCTATGCCCGGGATTGATCTCAGGCTGTGCGGTCTGGTCGTCAGGGCCTGTCATGCCTGTGGATGCTGTCGCTCGCGTGACGGATGAAACGACACATGGATCAACGGAGATCGTCGTAGTTCAACGAACCCCTGAAGCGGGAGGGGATTTAACGATTGGATGGGTTCCATTAGCAACGGTGGAAGCATCGATGGGGGATGCGTCGAAGACGCCTGACTCGAATTCAATCTCGGTGAAATCGTTGCTCGAGAATTTCGAATACTGCAAAATCAAAGCGGTCATGCCAAGTACGAATCCCGGCAAGGAATCTGATTCAAATTCGTCTGAGATGAAGACTTCTCTCAGCGTCTCGACATCACCAACGGAAATGAACGTGGCAGGACGTGTTGTGTCAGTCGATGACAATTCGATTGTGCTCGCGGATGCGGTCGCGATCGATGGACCTTCGGCGATCACGGTTGGCATGCCGACGGGAGGTATGCCGACGGGAGGCACAATTCCATTTACCAGTCGTATGTTCAAGAATTCGGGAATTCTCGTTCAACGGGTTTCGATACCGGGCGAGGTTCATATTGAGCTGCGGAACGTCAAAGTGATCGAGAGCATCGACGCCGCAGTCTGGCCTTCAATTCGCCCGGCTCATTTTGAAAGGATTGGAATCGACTTTGATTTCAATGTCCTGCCATCGCGTCGAGTTTTGCGGCGAGATTTGCGATGGAGCATGCAACTCGACGAAACCCCAGAGTCCCTGCGGCGGTGTTAATCGGGCCACTGCACCAACAGGAGACATCATTCACCGACACACAATCTCATGCAAATCCCTAAAGCAAAGGCATGTTAACCACTGCCACAGGAGCGTTGGGGCAGCGGCTTTGTAAATCGCGGCGTTGCCTGTCAGGGCCTCTACATTCGCTCAATCCAAAGTCCCAACGGAACGGCTCGATGTCAGTCCAGAAGGCGATCGTCTGAATTCGAACGCCGACGGGTTGTCTCGAATCCGATTGACGTGGCGAACCATGAAGCAGCGTGCTATTTGTTATCTCAAATAACGCATTCACATTTGCCGAGGTTGATTGTCAATGGACCAGGTTTCCGATGTTGAAGAAGTGGATCATCGCATCTGTGAGACGGCAAATGGTCATGCACCATTGTGGACTAATTGGGTTACTTGGCCTATTTCAATTTGCGGGACGTTGTTAGGTAGCAAATTTCTGATGATGGCGGTTTCGCTAGTTTTGTGGCCGAAACATCAAGGCGATTTTCAAGAGGGGATGAACAACTTTGTAATCGGATTATGCACTTTAATGACCTGTATTTGCGGAATCCAAACGCTCCGTAATGCAAATCATTTTCGAATCGAGTTCCTCGACGATGTCATTCAATACGGAAGACGTAACAGCGCACCTAAAGAACTTCGGTCCGTACTTTACAATGCCTGTTCAAGTTTCTCAGTCAGGCTGAATCCGCAGACAGACGCCGAATCGAGTCCCTTAACGGCCACCCGCGGCTTATTCTCGCGTTTCATTGGCAAATGGGCGGGAAACGGCGGTTCAAATGCGAAGGGAAACGATGCAGGGCATATCGAGTTCCGCGTCGGCTCTGAACCAAAAATGTTTGCATACGGAATCTCTCGACAAGATCTTCGAGAAATCGCGGAACGAGCATCAGAGTTACGAGGCAAAGACGTTTATATTTGAAAACGAGAAGCGTTCTGAGAATCGACTTTCCCAATGATCGTGTCACTGTTTACGCGGTCGAGGGACATCAGGATGCTTCGTGGCTAGACTCATGACGATTTCAATGGGATGATTGCAGACATCAAAATGTTGACCCGAATACTTGCACCGAAGAAATTTACGATTCAGAATATGGTTACTTCTTCCACGAGCTGCCGATTTGTTGCCGGTGTCCTGCTTGTAATACTTGCATGTCTAAAATCATCAACCTTTGCCGAGGATCGCGTCGAATTTAATCGCGATATCCGGCCCTTGCTTTCGGATTATTGTTTTTCATGTCATGGTCCTGACGAAAAGGCTCGCCAGGCCAGCCTGCGGTTGGATGTTGCGGATGCGCCGAGAGTGGCACTTCCGTCGGGAAAGACCGCAATCATACCGGGCAATGTCGCCGACAGCGAACTTGTCCGACGAATCCTGACCGACGATCCGAACGAACGAATGCCGCCTGTCGACAGCAGCAAACAGCTGACGGCGGTGCAGATCGATCTGCTGAAACGTTGGGTGGCTCAGGGGGGTGAATACCAGAAACATTGGTCTTTTGATGCACCGAAGCGGCCTCGTCTTGAGAATGTTCGAGATGATCTGGCGCAGGGACAAATTGATTCGTTCATTCATCGCCGCTTGCAGGTGGAAGGATTAAAGCCGTCGCCGCCGGCTGACAAGGAACGATTGATCCGCCGAATCACGCTTGATTTGACGGGGACTCCTCCCACCTTGAGTGAAGTGGATACGTTCCTGGCGGACGATTCTCCGGACGCCTACGAAAAGCTTGTCGATCGATTGATGACTTCGCCTCGTTACGGCGAACGGATGGCGCTCGATTGGCTGGATGCGGCTCGATACGCAGACACACACGGATTTAATAACGACACCACTCGTTACATGTGGCGCTGGCGAGACTGGACGATCAACGCCTTCAACTCCGGAATGCCGTTCGATCAATTTGTGACCGAGCAACTTGGTGGAGATTTATTGCCGAATCCGACGCTCGATCAGCGAATCGCCACCGGGTTCAATCGAAATCACGTGATTAATTCCGAAGGGGGGATTATTCCCGAAGAATACCGGGTTGAATATGTAGCGGATCGGGTTCACACAACATCCACGATTTTTCTCGGGATGTCGATGGGTTGCGCCCGTTGTCATGATCACAAGTTTGACCCGATCACTCAGAAAGAATATTACCAGTTCTTCGCCTTTTTTAATCAATTGAACGAACAAGGCGAAGCGGGTCGAGTCGGCAATGCCGAGCCTATGATCAAGGCACCGACCCCGATCCAAGCCGAGCGGTTATCAAGCTTGACGCAGCATCTTGCGGATTTTGATCAAAAACTGCAGCAACGAATCGCGGTGACGACTCAGGCCATGTCAGAATGGGAACCGAAACTTCGCGCGGCGGTCGCCTCGAACCTGAATGAAAAACTTCCAATCCTGCGATGGACGCTGGACGAAACGGTTGGTGCGGAGGCGACGGAGTTTCGGGACCCTCTGCGAAAAGGCCAGGTAATTGGCAAGGGGGTTTGGGTTGCAGGCAAAATAAACGGCGCGATCAAGCTTGATGGAAACTCGCACATCGAAGTGGGAGATCTGGCGTCGTTCGAACGGACCGATCGCTTTTCCTTCGGAGCGTGGATCAATGTCGAAAATAAAGAGGGTGCAACAGTCCTCTCTCGCATGGACGATGTCGACGACTTTCGCGGTTTCGACCTGTTGCTGGTTGGCGGAAAGCTGACGGCACATCTGATTCATCGCTGGCCAGACGATGCGTTACATGTTGTGACACGTGCCGAAATCCCCGTTAATCAATGGAAGCACGTCTTTGCTACATACGATGGCTCGTCAAAGGGTGAAGGTCTGAAGCTTTATGTTGATGGCCAAAGGCAAGAGGTTGAAATCACCAATAACCTGCTGACTGCGACCACAATTACGACGAAGCCTTTGCGAATTGGACGACGCACACCGGGAGCGCCATTCAAGGGGATGATCGACGATGTTCGCATATATGACAGTGAACTTTCGCCCGAAGAGGTTCTCAACCTTGCTGGTTCGGATGCTCTGTCCGATCTCCTGGTGATGGCACCTGAAAAACGTACGGCCGATCAGAATTTGACGATCGTGAAAGCTTATCTCAAACGATTCGATCCCGATTTCCAATCAACGACGGTGGCTCGTGCCGATTTGGATAAACAGCGACTGGACCTGGAGAAGTCGGTTCCCTCGGCGATGGTAATGCAGGAAATGCCTCAGCCACGTACCACCTATTATCTGAAGCGCGGTCAGTACGATGCACCCGGGGACGAAGTGAAAGCCGATGTTCCGGCCAGTCTGCCTCGATTTCCCGAAGGGGCCCCTCGAAACCGACTGGGACTGGCCCAATGGTTACTCTTGCCCGATCATCCGCTGACCGCGCGGGTCGCAGTCAATCGAGCCTGGATGCAGTTCTTTGGAAACGGCCTGGTCGAGACTGTCGAAGATTTTGGTTCGCAGGGACAATGGCCGGTGAATCTGGATCTGCTCAACTGGCTCGCAGCGGAATACTCGGGGCTTCCAGACGGGCAATCCGAAACAGGGGATACTCGATCGCATTGGGATACAAAACGACTGCATCGGCAGATGGTTTGTTCAGCGACGTATCGACAGTCCTCGCGGACCTCGAGGGAAATGCATGAGCGAGATCCATTGAACAAATTGCTTGCACGGGGGCCGCGTTTTCGGCTGCAGGCTGAAATGATCCGCGATAACGCTTTAGCGTTGGCCGGGCTGTTGAGTGATCGAACGGGTGGACCAAGCGTCTCACCTTACCAACCTGCGGGGCTGTGGGACGACGTTGCGGTCGGGGCCGACTACGAAGGTACGGTTTACAAACAAGACAAAGGAGAAGGTCTCTATCGCCGAAGCATGTATACTTTCTGGAAGCGAACCTGTCCTCCGCCTGGGCTGAACACTTTTGATGCACCGGAGCGCGAGGTCTGTACGGCTCGTCGATCCCGGACGAATACACCGCTGCAAGCACTCGTCTTGTTGAACGACCCGACGTATCTTGAGGCATCTCGTCGATTGGCAGAACGTGTGATTCACGAAGGTGGCCTGAACGCGGAATCTCGCCTGTCTTTCGCTTTCCGGCTCGCCATGTCACGAAAGCCGTCGACGCATGAGATACACGTGTTGCTCAAAACGTTGCAGCAGCGACTTGCTCATTATCAGCAAGACCCATCTGGTGCGAAGTCACTGATCTCGATCGGAGAATCTGTCCGTGACGAAACTATCGGTGACGTCGATCTTGCCGCCTGGACGTCAGTCATGAGTTTGATTCTGAATCTGGATGAAGCGATTACGAAGGGGTAGTTTGCGAGACGATTAGATGTTAATGTCTTTATTCGATTTCGAATAGCTTAACACATCGCCTTTGCGGGATTGTCGATCATGTTGCGTGGGATCTTCGCATTGTTTTTTCGGTCGCTACGAGGCGACACAAGGTCGCTGTGGGTCCACCTTTCGTGGCTGTTTTTGTTGCTGGTGATTTATGTAGCGCTCTGGATTGCTCAAGAGCAGAGCGTTTTCTATGGAGCACCGGGTCGTGAGTTCTTTCGCAGCGTGATTTATCTAAATGCTATCTTCGTCACATTGTTGGGGATCAGTTATTTTTCCAGCGCGATCTCTGAAGAAAAAGAAGAGGATACACTGGGACTGATGACGATGGCGGGAATCAGCCCATTGGGGATTCTGCTGGGGAAATCAACGACTCGATTGTTTCAGGTCTTCTTGCTGCTGGCGGTTCAATACCCGTTCACGTTATTGGCGATCACCTTGGGCGGATTGATGCCCGACCAGATTTACTCTGCCTACGCCGCTCTACTTTCTTATACGATGTTGCTAGCGAATGCTGGGCTGCTTTGCTCGGTTCTATCACGCAGAAGTCGCGATGCTTCAGGGCTGACTACTCTCTTGTTGATTGGGTACATCTTTATTCCGTTGTTTGCCCTGGTTGGTCTTCAAGTATTGATGATGCCCGGTAGCCCTGTTGCGAATAGCCCGTTCTGGATTTCTGTGGAACCAACGCTCAAACCGATACTTGCGTGGATTTCCAAGACGAGTGTGTTTGGTCAATTGTATTCTGTGACTGAAACCGGATATCGATTCGAATGGACCCCGCAACTGGTTTCAAATTCGTTGGGGGGGCTGTTTTTCTTCCTCATGTCGTGGTGGTTGTTTAAGTACGTTTCCCACGAACCGGCCACTGAAGCGACGACTCGGGCAATGGTTCCCAAGAAAACTGGTCGGCTGAGTTTGCTTTCGGCCGGGCGGGCCTGGAATCTGTCGTTGACCTGGAAAGATTTCCATTTTATTGCCGGGGGATGGTTAAGCATTCTTATTCGCTGCGGACTTTACCTCGGATTGTATGGGCTCGCCGTCGCCGCGTCATACCCTTGGGAGCAGCCTCGTGATTCGCGTCAGATCCGATGGCAGGACGTCACTTATGGATATCAGATGTTCGTGCTTCCCCTGTTTGGAGTGGACTGTATGCTCTGTGCTTCGAGGGTGTTTCAGGAAGAAATTCGCCATCAGACACTTGCTTCGCTTTTAATGTTGCCGCGGACTGTGACGCATCTTGTTTACACGAAAATGGCGGGCTGTCTGATTGGCTTAATTCCCGGGACGATTGCCGTCTTCATTGCCTTCTCCCTGTTGCCCGGTTCGATCAAGAATCTCAGCGAACAAATCAAGGAACCGTTTCTCTGGTGGTACGTGGCGAATTTGTTACTTGCCATTCATCTGAGTGCGGTGTTTTCGCTTTACATGCGATGGGGTGCGATCGCGATGGCATTCGCGTTGACGGTTGGTTCCATGATGGTCTCTGTGATGATCATTGAATTCTTCCAAATCCGTGCTGGTGTTGTGAGACCTGATTCGTTTCTGGGCTTTCTCGTGATACCCTTACTGCTCGCATGTATGAGTTGCCATCTGGTCGTGCTGTTACGTTTGCCCGCGTTGGGCGAGAAATAGTCATGAAACGTTCAGGCGTTCAAAAATCATCGACCTCCGTAAAGCCTCAGCAAGTCGCTACGGCATCGTCCGTTAGTCGATCGATCGATCCAATCGATGAGGAACAAATTGACGGCGAAAATGCCGGCCAGAATGACGATGACCGGTTGATGTATCTCTTACAGGGAGGTGACCGGCACGCGTTCGATCAATTGGTCCAGCGTTATCAACGCCCGTTGGCCGGTTTTTTCTACAGACATTTACGAGACTGGCAACTGGCGGAAGACCTGACTCAGGATACCTTGATTCGAGTTCACTCGATGGCATGGGATTATTTGCCACGCGGTTGTTTCAAAGGCTGGCTGTTTCGAATCGCTCGCAACCTCATGATTGACAGCACCCGTCGACGTTCCCACGATGCGTTGGTCAACGCCGCACGAACTCAGCGGCCGAGCGATGACGAAGATGACATTCTTGGACGGTTAGCGGGCGATTTTGTTCTGCCTGAAGACAAAGCTGAACAAAATGAATTCGCGAAAATTGTGAGTGGACTGTTACAGAAAATCCCCGAAGAACAACGACTGACATTCATGATGCATCACTTTTCCGGACTGAGTTTGCCGGAAGTGGCTGACGCAATGGAGGCCAACTTGCCAACGACCAAAAGTCGACTTCGCCTTGCAAGAGAAAAACTTCGAGAACTTTTGGCGGAAAGAGGAATTCTTTCGCCGGATCAAGTGGAAGAAGCAGAATCTCGTGACGAAGAATCCTGAATTTTTTGACAGACCGGTTCGATTATTTTCCGAAAGTGTACGTAAATTTTTGCCTGACAAATTGATCCAAAGTTTCATGACTTGCGTTAATACCAGGATGATCGCGAAACATTGGACTTCAGACAACGGAATGAAAAGATGAGTTACTTTAGTCGGCTAACAGACATCGTCACCTGCAACCTGACGCGGTTGCTTGCTCAAGCTGAAGACTCGAATGCAGCAATTTTAGAGATCATTCAGGAAATGCAGGAAGGGTTAGCAGGTGCGCAGCGGAGCGTGAATACCGCACGTGCCTCAGAAGACCATCTGCGGCAAGAAATTGATTCTCACCGCAGCCAAACCGAAATGTGGATGACTAAGGTCAAAGAACAGTTGCTGACAGGTGCCGAAGCAGACGCTCGACAAAGTTTGCTGCGAAAACGTGAGGTCGAAGATTTGATCGCGGGGTTGGCTCAACAACATGAGGCAGCTATTAAGTATCGAGAGCATCTTTCCACAATTCAACGGGCGCTGGAAGCTCGACTTTCCGAGGCACTGCGAAAGCGTGAGTCACTGGGAGTGTCAGCGGCTGACGTTCAGTCGAATGTCCCAGAATACCTCGTGAATCCACCAGCAATCCCGAAACATGCGGACCACGAGGTTGACGCAGAATTGGAACGCTTAAAACGAGAGCTTGGCTCGTGAATCGGAAGTACTAATCTTCGACGCGATGTCTGGCCCATGCGGCTGCCCCCATGGCACCCGCGTCATCCCCTAATTTAGCGACTTTCAACTCATACGTTCTGAGATATGAGGGCATGATCCGAGCCGCGACCGCTTTTCCGACTTCTTCTAGAAAGAGTCTTGGCAACGCTTCAACTAAACCGCCTCCCAGAATGATCACGTCTGGGGCCAGCATATTTACAGCACCGGCAAGCACCGTTCCCAGTTGCCGAGCGCCATCACGCAGGATTTCTTCGACGATTTTATCCCCCGCGTCGATCGCTTCCTTGATTGTTCCACTTCGGATATTGGCAAGGTCCGTACCTGCGACCCGCAGGATATAGGGGGCTTGTCCGCGATAGGCCGCTTTTGCGATTTCGGCAGACATTGCTAATCGACTGGCTACAGTTTCAAGGCATCCCCGTCGACCACAACCGCAGAAGGGGCCATCAGGCATGACGGGAACGTGGCCGATTTCCAGGCAACTTCCCGTTTTCCCGCGAAAGATCTGACCATCATACACCATGGCACCGCCAATCCCTGTGCCGGGAAAAATACCAAGTGCCGTGCTGGCTCCCACAGCGGCACCGAATCGGTACTCACCATAAAGTCCGGAATCAACGTCGTTACACACAAATACCGGACATCCAAATTCTTTTTCCAGCGATTTCTTCAGTGGAACGTTTTTCCAGCCGAGATTTGGTGCCTCAAGGATAATTCCCTCTTCAAGGTCGAGAGGACCAGGGCAGCCGATCCCAATTCCACCCAGCATGTCTTTGGAAGTGGACGATTCTTCCAGCAATTTTGCGATTCCGGCAACGATCCGTTCGATTCCCGCCTCGACACCTTCCGAACCTCGACTCTTCTTTCGTCGTCGTCCGAGCACCCCGAACTCGCTGTCGAAAAGAATGGCGTTCATCTTGGTTCCACCAAGGTCGAACCCAATCCAAACTCTGTCGTCAGTGAGCGATTCGTTCATTCTGTCATCCTGCCAGACACTACAACGGGAACTCTCATGCCGACATCCGGCAGCGAAAGGACCAAACCGTTACCTATAGTACCACAAACGATAAACTACGTAGAGCGATCACGAGGGACTGGAGGTTTCTTTCTGCTTTAGCCTGATTGCTTCCTGCCGATATCTCTCGTTCACTTCCAAATCGAAAACCCCTGTTTTTTCGAGGTTTGGTACCTTGCGGTATTGGGCATGGCAGCGGTAACAAACCAGCCTGTCCGGCAGAATTCCATAAAGAACCCAATCGGCCATACCGAAAACCATCAAAATTATCATGGCGACGCCAGGCATCATATAGGCGACCGCTACGGTACTGAGGAGAATCCCAATACCAACAATCAAGACTCCTAACCGCTGGTCAAAGTCCTTTTGACGCCATAGATCATTACAACCGCAGACGAGACAGCTGCATAGCGATTCATCTTTTGCCGAATTTGACGTCGTCTGACGCGTCCAACCACAACTTTTGCAATGAACAACCTGGCTGGCGTCTTCCCCGCGTGTCATTTTCAGACATTTGGGACAATCGAATGAAATCAACATCGAAAACTCGATTAAAGGGGAACTCGAAGTTCGGCGGAAAGAAGAGACGCGGACATCTCACCGATAAAACTCAGGATCACACCCGCAAATAAGACGCCGGTCGCTGCCTGTGTATTACGATACTTGAGGATACGTATTGCCATGATTGAAACGACCATTGGGCCAAGAATGCCGGCCAGCCAGCGGAGGGCAAACCACGTCCATTGAACCCCACCGTGAAGGTTATGTCCGGCGATCATCGCACCAATTGCAGAAACGACCAAGCGAAGCACAATTGCCAGGGTAAAGTACCAGCAGAGCGTCTTTAAGGGTTCGATCGACATCGTTGGTGCAGTCAGATACCAGTGCCCAAGCAGCATGCCGGTAACGGCACCCCCTAGAACACTCGCTGTTGTCATGTTAGACAGAAAATGAAAAGCGCCACCAGGGGAAGTCAGCCAAGCCAAACCACCTCGTGAACAAATCAAGCTTGTGAGTGTTGCAGCGAAAATGCCGACCATTGCGATCGTCCCGAGCCTGCGTCGATCCAGCATCCAGGCAATTGAACCAACATAGCCAAACGCAACCCCAATCCCTGCAGCGACTCGGGCAAAGAATAACATTTGGCCTGTCAGACGCTCGCCGGAAGGACTCGAAAGTTGCCCCATCGTCAATATCGCTAGAACCGTAAGTCCCATAGCGATCAGCATTTGAATCCGAAAAAACCCAGCTGTTACCTGAGCGCGAGGAATCAGGCACCACATCAGGCTCATTCCGAACGTCAACAACAAGGAGAATTCTGCAATCATTGCTCTATGCTACGAACCAGCACGAGCAACGAAAAGGGTTGTTGTGGTTCGTTTTCGATTGTTCCCAATGATCGGACATGGGAGGTGTTTCAGCGACGAGATCGTTGGTAAACCTTAACGTTTATGCGGTTCTTACCAATTGGAACGGCGGACATACGTGCGGAAAAGGTTGTCGTCTTGAGTGTCGATGAAAGCACCCTGCCAAAGCAATCAACTTTCGAGACTCAACGAGATCAAAGAGGCAAGGCTGATGATCGAAGCCAAGGCTGACGTCCAGGGATTGGACTCGCTACGTCGCTACGTCCATGAGAGTCTTTGTCGGCACGAGAATCTGGTCGCGGATCAGTTTGAACTGGAAATCACTCCGCTCACCAGATTGGGTGCCCTTTGTGGGCTGCAATTCCTCCTGCGCGGCCCCAGAAGTGTGCGTCTCGGAGCTGTCTGGGCGTCGGAGCATAATCTTTTATACTTGTACGACGCTCGAGGCGAACGCTTCCATAAGGAAAAGCTTGCCAGTCGATTTGTTGTTCAACTTGAAAAAGAACGCTCTTGACTCTGGTTTCTCATTCGAGACAATCAATTGGGAGCATTTTCCAAAGACATGAATTGTGCGTCGCTCGATTTGTCCGTTATCCCCTTGGTTAAAGTCGCAACGCAGGGAGGCCCCTCGTGTCAAAGGTGTGTCTTCGTCCGACTGAATGAAAACGGTGACCAATGCGAGCGCATCTTGTTCCGATTAAAGGTGGTGGACGCCCTATCCAAATCACGCGTGACGTGACGCTTGTTGGTCGCCAGGACGATTTGTGTGATATCTGCCTCGAAACAACCAGCGTTTCGAAAATGCATTGTATCATCGTTCGTACCGATGGATTGCTTTTTATTCGTGATCTTGGCAGCACCAACGGAACAAAAGTCAACGGCCAACGCGTGGTTCGCGGAGCACTGCTTCCTGGTGATGAATTGGCGTTTGCCGGTGAAAAATTTCGAGTCGAAATGGGACCAGGTGAACCTGATGTCGAGGATCACGAGTCCAATGTCGAAAACGCCTACACCGAGGAAATTGAATTACCGCAAAGGGAACTCGAAGAAAATTTCGCACCGTATCCATTAGAACCGATGCGAACCAGTGACAGCGATGTCCGATTTCTGGAAGAAGACGAGTAACGCCGAATAAATCACATCGCAGAGTTAGTCCCAAAGAAACTGAAAACGTCGGGCGGCTTTGAATAGCTGCCCGACGTCATTTTTTGCACGACCGTCGTGAGCAATCTTTGCAGATTGCTCACGAGATCCTTGCGAATCATTCAGTTCGGCTTAACCAAGACACTTCGGTTATGGTGCGACCGAAATGCTTTGCGTCACTGTGTTACTCGTACCGATGCCATCCAGAACCGATAAAGTAATCGCTTTCGTCGATGGGGTCGGCGTTCCATTAAGGTACGCGTACGTTATTGTTCGAATCGCAGCTCGGTAGTTCGAGACCGAGTCGACCCCCGTGAGCGTCAAAATCCCCTTCGTCGAGTCAAAATTTCCTGTAATCGTGCTGGTATTGGCAAACGTCAATAAATCGAAGCCCTGTTGATAGTTACCAGGCACGATTTGAATGAACGCTTTTGACAGAGTATTGCTTTCTGGATCGACAACCGTAAACGCAGGCACGATGGCAACGGGCCCCTTGGCTTGGGAGTAATTCACCGGCCCTGTGCTGTTTGTTGCGATCACCGGTGGAACGTTAATTCCCTGAACGTTGATCTGTTGGGTTGCAACGTTACTTGTGCTCACACCATCACTAAAGCTGAAACTCACTGTCTTCGTACTGCCGATCGGGCTGTTGCTTAGATCATAGAACGCGACCGATCGTAGTGCGGCCTGGTAATTCGCAATTGTATCCGATCCGCTCAGCGTCAGTACCCCTGTGACAGGGTTCCAACTACCCTGAATGTTACCGGTATTTGCAAAGACCAAGCTATCCTGACCTTGAACATAACCAGCAGTCAATGCGACCGTAGCCTTGATCAGATTTGGGCCGTTGGAATCGGCAACGGTCAATGCTGGGGCAATCGCGGCAGCAGCGGCTTGCTCTTGGTAATTCAGCGGGCCGGATGCATTAATCGACACGGTCGGTGGCACAATTGTTGTCGAAAACACCACGTTCCTGGTAACGATATTGCTCGGCAACAGGTTGCTATCGTTGACCTGGAAGCTGATGGTACGAGGAGTCAATGTCGGCGATGCTGGAGCGACCGGGTGGTTCAGATAGACAACCCCGTCCAATGCCTTCAAGTAGGTGCTGATCGGAGCCAGTCCGGACAATACCAATTCACCGGTACTCGCATACCAGGCCGGAGTCAACGTACCGATTGCTGAAGAATCAATGACCAGCTGGTCCTCACCTGGAACATAGCTACCAGTGATTTTGATCGATGTATAGCTCAAAATCTGTGTTTCGTAATCCGTGATTGCGATCGATGCCGTCACCGGTGCCGGTGGTGCCGAAACATTCGTCAGTTGATAGACAAGCGGCGTCGTCTCAATTCCGGAAAGAACCGGAGGGGTAATGACGGTGGTAATGTTGACACTCCGCGTGACAGTGTTACTGCTCAATCCACCGTCATCCGTTACGGTGAAGCTGATCGTTCGCGGTGGAGCTGTTGTACCATCCTGAATATTGGCGAACGTGATCGACCGCAACGCAGTTCGGTAATTGCTGACAGAGTCTGTCCCTGACAGCGTCAATATTCCAGTCGATGCGTTCCAACTGCCGGTTATCTTGGCAGTGTTCTTGAAGGCCAATGTATCAATGCTCTGAGCGGTATTGTAGTTCCCAGTTACTTGAACTGTTGCACCCGTCAGGAAATCGCTGTCCGGGTCCGTAACGAGAATATTCGGAGCGACGATTGCCGGTGATGTGTTCTCGGTATAACTCAGAGGCGTGGTATCAACGGCCGTCAATTGAGACGGCTTATTGACGTGAATCACGTTGATTTTTCGGCTGACCGAGTTACTACTCAAGAAACCATCGTCAACAACGGTATAAGTGACAGTTCGTGTCAACAAGCTTGGATTGTCGTGAAGATTGAAATACGAGACCGCTTGGAGGGCCGCAGTGTAATTGGCCAGCGTATCCGTCCCGTTCAGAGTCAACGTTCCGGAATTTCCGTCCCACGATCCCTTGATCTTGGATGTGTTATTGAAGACGAGGAAATCCTGGAATTGCGTGTAATTCCCAGTGATTTGAATCGTCGCACTCGTCAGATTTGGACTGTCAACATCTGATGCGTTAACCGTCAAGGAAATCGGCGTGGTGTTGTTGACCGAATAATTCGGTGGACCGTCCTGAATATATTGCAGCGTGTTGGATTCAATCCCTGATAAGACCGGTGGAGCATCGATAGTTGTTACGTTAATAGCGCGGCTAACAGAATTGCTGTTCAGACCGCCATCGTCGGTCACCGTGAAGGTGACGGTACGTGCCAGAGGACCAGGATTATTACCGGTGGTATAGGAAATTGAACGCAACGCAGCTTGATAGTTTGGAAGTGTATCTGTACCGACCAGAGTCAGCGTACCATTGGCGGGATTGAACGTCCCCTTGATATTCGCCGTATTGGTGAATTGCAGCAAATCCTGACCGGATTTGTAGTTTCCGGTGATCTGAACGACAGCTCCGGTCAGATTAGCACTGTCAATATCGGATGTCTTGAGCGTCGAAGTCACCTTAACCGTCGTGTTCTGGACAAAACCGACAGGTGTGGATTCGATATTCGAGAGAACAGGCGAATCATTAACCGTTGTAATGTTGATCGTGCTCTGGATCACATTGCTGGTTGGATTGACGTTCGCCCCATCATTGACCTGGAACGACACGGTTTTCGTGAGCGGTGTACCAAGTACCCAATTCGCATTGGAGTAGGTCACCGCACGTAGAGCCGATTGCCACTGAGCGACGGTCGCGGTTGCGCCTGCCGAGATAAGTGTCAATACGCCACCGAAATTGGACTGAATGGCGATGTTTCCCATCGTGACGGGATTGTTAACGAAACCAAGAACATCCTGATTGGCGAAGTAAGTTGTCAGCGTGATCGTCGCTGAAGCGAGAGTCGAGCTGCTTGCAGACGAAACCGTAATCGACGGGTTAATCGCAGTGGCAGGATCTTCTTCCGTGTAAGCCAGCGTACTTCCACCAGACAGGACTGGTGGGAAGACAGCCCCAATAATGACCGTTGTCGACAGCGTATTGCTGATGTTATTGATCGATTGGCCATCATCGACGGTAAACGTTATCGTGGGGTTGATCGGGTTGAGGTTTCCGCTGGTGTTGGTGTAGGTCACCGCTTCAAGTGCCGCCTGCCATTGTGCCAACGTTGCCATCCCCGATGGCGAAGTCAAACTCAAAACTCCATTTGCGTTGCCAACAATACTGATGTCGCCCATTGTTGCGCCGTCGTTCGTGAATCCAAGTACGTCTTCCGCAGGGACGTAATTGGTGATCGTTACTGTGGCGTTCAACAGACTCGTGTTATCGACATCGTTGACCGTGATTGCCGGGTTAATCGCAACCGCGCCTTGCCCCTCGGTGTAGGGGGTTGTGAAAATCACCGATGTCAGCACCGGTGGATTATTCACCGGGATCACATCGATCTGGCGTGTTACGACAGTGCTCGAAAGATTCCCTGCATTGCTCAGATTATTGAAGTCAGTAATCTGGAAGGAGAGTGTTCGAATAGCCGCGCTCGGATTGTGGGACAGATCCTGGTATTGGATCGACTGCAATGCGTAACGGTAATTCGTAAACGTATCGTTGCCTGACAGCGTCAAAGTGCCAGATGTTGAGTCCCAGAAACTGGTGATGCTCCCAATTTGTGCCGGGTAGATCAGTTGATCTTCACCCTGCTGATAGTTGCCAGTAATCTGAACAGTCGCCGATGACGCATTATCCAATTCCGGCGAAATTGCCACGACGGACGATGTCACGGGGACTACGGCATAAGAGTTGATGTCTTCGACGTAAGTCACCGGCGTCGATTCCAGGTTAATCAGCGCGGGTGCCGCGTCAACAAAGCTCAAATTAATCGTGACGGTTGCAGTATCACCAAGCGAAGGTGATTCGCTATCAACAGCCAGTACCCTGAGCCCGAACACTGGGTTTTTCAGGAATCCAAGAGCTGCACTGTTGTTGACGGTGATGTTGCCGCTGTTAGGGTCAATCGCAAACGCGTTGTTGGTATTACCACCGATGATGGAATACGTGTAAGGAGCAGTTCCACTGTTTGGAATAGCGTTAATCGAAGTAACTGGTGTTAAGTTAGGACTGTGTTCCGGGATTGTCGCTGACACGTTCTGGGGCAACGCGGGAGCTTGACCCTGAAGCAAGTAGACAGTATCCGAGACGGAGGTTGAGTAAGCCGGACTACCTGCATCGGTGACAGTAATCGTCAGATTGAACAGAGAATTCGTGTTAAAGTCGACCAGATGTGGATCGGTCACAGTGATAATGCCTGTGACAGAGTCAATCGCAAACGCACCAAGTGAATTACCACCCGTGATTGCATACGAAAGCGGTACCGAGAAATTGTCACGGTCACTGGCATTTACAGTCCCGACCATTGTTCCTGCAAGGCTATGCTGCGCCACGTTGAAGGTTTGAGTCGCGACGATGGGGGCTTCACGCTGTTGAATGACGGAAACCGTCATGGTCGCAGTCGTCGCGAATGCTGGGATCCCCGCTTCGGTAACGGTGACGACGAGCGAGAAGGATGAATTAACGTCCCACACAACCGCTGCCGGGTTCACAACAACAATCTGCCCCTGCAGGTTGACCGTGAACGCGCCCCCTGTATTTCCGCCGGCGATGACAATCGACTGGATGTTTGGAATCCCGGTCACCGTATCAGGGTCAGTGATCTTGATCTGACCGACGATCGTTCCATTGGTCGTACCAACAACAGGTCCCGTTGGAGTCGCTTCGCTTACCGTGAAGGACTGGTCTAACATCACCAACGGTTGATTCACTTGCGTCAGCGTGATTGTGAAGGTACTTGTGGCCGACAACGCATTCGGGGTGCCGTTATCGATTGCCTTCACTGTTAGTACAAATTGGTGATTCGGTACGAAGTAATAACCCAATGCGGCGGAATTATTTACGGTGAGTTGACCGGTCAATGCGTTAATTGCGAACGCACCGTTTGTATTGCCGCTGACAATTGAGTAATTCGCGATATTGAAGTCCGATTGGCCTGCTTGGGCAACCACCTGTCCAACTACCGCCCCTTGGGGGGAATGTTCCGGAATTGTTGCACTGCCGGGTGTCATGACCGGTGGTGTCGAATCAACCTTGGTAAGATTGATATTCACAACGGTATTCGCGGTCGTCGTAAATGTGCCTAACTTGGTCGCGACGGTGTTCGTGACAAGCACGCTGAGCGTAAACGAATTCTGTTGCAAATAGCTGAGTACTGCAACATTGGAGAGTCCCGTCACATTCTTGACCGAGACATTCCCTTTACTATCAATTGCAAAAATCCCATTGTAATTCGTGCCATTGATAAAGATCGAATTGCCGCTGAGGATGCTGTACGAGATGACGCCAAGTCCATTCGGAGCCAGCGTATCTGGATCTGTCGCAACGACTGGACCGACAAATGTACCATTCAGCGAAGCTTCCGGAATGGAGTATGTGAACGATGGAGCGACGGTAATCGGCAATGCCCTTGGAAGCACGTCAATGTGCAGCGTTGCGATTTCTGACAACGGTGCAACGTTCTGGGTAAAACCAAGGTTATCCGCGTCAGGATTGTTTGTGACGATCTTAATCTGCAAGTTGTATGAAGTGACTTGCGAGTAACTCAAAGCATTCGTCGTCGCGATCGTCACTTCACCGGTATCCGGATTGATCGCAAACGGGCCGTTGACGTTGCCGCTTCCGGGTACGGGATTATTTCCGCCGACGATGAAGAAGCTCATCCGCTGTTGTGGTTCAAGAGCATTAAAACCGGCGCTCGCTACGCGAATATTTCCAGGTGCCGGGTAGCCGGGGTAACCGAAATCAGGCGTCCCGTTAATCATGTCGAAGAAACCGACACTTGTGGTATTTAGCGCGGTTTCGGGAACACTTAAGTTAGTCGTGGCTTTCGTAAGGCTTGGCAGAGTTTCGCCAACGTCAAGCAGTCGAACGAAGACGTAAGTGTCACTTACTTTGCCTGCGTTCGGCACGTTCAGCGAGCTGGGGATCGTTGTTGCGGACGTGAAACCACTGGGGTCTGTCACACGAACTTGAAAGTAAAGCATGTCGTCTTGATACGGCGCGGCACCGTTAACGGTCAGACCACCCATTCCCAGATTACTCACGCCGGACCCATTTGCGCGTGCTTCAAAGTCCAGGAACGTGGGATCAATGACGCGTACGGTCCCTGTGAAGGGGTCAATCGAAAACGCCGGTTGATTGGCATTGAAGCCTGGCACCGTCCCTACGAAGGCATAGGTTAGTAGCGATGTCGAAGCCGCGTCGTCGGGGTTGAAAGCGTTCACCACGCCAACGATCGTCCCAGAAGGACTGTTTTCGGCAACGTGAAGTACGTTTGCCCCCTGGGATTGGAATGTTGTGGCCAATGGGCCTGCAGGATAATTCGCTGGCGAACTGACGTTGTCATCACCCCCTTGGATGATCTGTCCGTCGGCACCAATGCTTCCGAAGCCCCCAGGTGCGTTGCCAACGCTTTGATATGGAAACTGTGGTACAACCGGTCGGTTATGTAGCGATCTCAAGTTGATCGTCAGGGTAGCCGTACCAGTATTTCCCGCTGAATCCGTCGACGTAAACGTCAGCGTGAAGCTTGGCGTCACACTGGCATCAAGGGCCCAAGGGTTATTGACGATCAGGCTGTCGCCATTCGTGATCGTGAACGCGTTGTTGATGTTACCGTTCGTGATAACAGTGTTCCCAGTCGTATACACTGGAGGTGGAGTGCCGGTATTGGGGTCAAACACTGCGACGTGTGAATTCGGGATTGCGTCACCTGCCGCGAAGCTATTAAAGCTTGGATAGGGATAGACTTGAGAATTTTCGTTGATCGTAATTGTTCCGGCTGTCGTCACAACCAAATTGGAGAGCATTCGTCGGTGTTCGAGCATTTCCACCATGCTTGGTGCTGGCGACAGAACGGTTCTCCGTTTGCGATTCCGTGCGCGAATCGTTGAAACCTTCAAACGCCCAAAAACCGATGCCAACCAAGAACGTAGAACCATGGGAGCTGCCTTTTTTTCACCGAGCTTTGCGGAAGGTTTACCAAAACAATTGACCGCGACGATGAGCATGCTTCTCAACTGACGCGGCGACCGATCCTCTGGTCAAAAAACTATACTTTTCACGGGTACGTTGACCCGATTTTCGCTATTGCAATATCTGCGCTGTCCCCACTTTGGCACCATGGCGCAAGTTTGTTTGACAATGTCCAAAAAGATTACGCAGGCGGACCAAGCGCTTGCAAGCGCTGATTTTACCAAAAGTATTCAACCATACCTTTTTTTGAAATCGGTGGCTGAGTTTTCTGAAAGTGATTGCTGAGTATAGCATGCACCAAGAGTCGAACAGCCCGATTGTGCCGATTCTTCCCAAATTTACCCTTACGTTTCTGTGATCACTGGACCAATCATGCCTCCCGATCGTTCGCTCGACCTCGCCGTGCTGACTGTTTACCTGATCGGCGTTGTTGGTTTCGGTTGCTGGTTCGCTCGACGAGCCAGTTCCGCTGAACAATTCATGTCCGCAGGCAGATCGATCCCCGGCTGGGCTATCGGGTTATCCATTTTTGGGTCTTATATCAGCAGCATCAGCTTCATCGCGAATCCCGGCAAAGCCTACCAGCACAACTGGAACGCTTTCGTCCTGGCCCTTTCGATGCCTTTGGCTGCCTGGATTTCTGTCAAGTATTTTGTCCCGTTTTACCGCCGCTCCGGGCAAGTCTCTGCCTACGAGCACTTTGAAGAACGATTCGGACCCTGGGCTAGAACTTATGGCGTCGTTTGCTTTCTGCTGACCCAACTCGCAAGGTTGGGGACAATTCTTTATTTGCTGGCTCTCGCACTGGCACCCCTTGTTGGATTGGATGTCACCACGATCATCGTGATCAGTGGCATTGCCATCACAATTTATCCACTTTTTGGCGGAACAGAAGGAGTAATCTGGACAGGTGTTGTTCAGTCGGCTGTTCTGGTCGCCGGTGTGGTGATCTGCCTGATCTCGGTCGTGATGGAAATCGACGGTGGTACGCCGGAATTGATCCGAGTGGCTGTCCAGAATCACAAATTCAGCCTCGGTGATTTCGGAAGCAGCATCTCGGAATCAACCTTCTGGGTCGTGTTGATGTACGGGATGGTCACACATTTGCAGAACTTTGGTATCGATCAAGGGTACATCCAGCGTTACGCAACCGCGAAGTCAGACGGGGACGCAGGACGCAGTGTCTGGATGGGAGGTCTGTGCTTCATCCCGTTGAGCGCCGCGTTCTTTTTTATGGGAACTGCGTTATTCGTGTTGTACGGACAACGTCCCGGTGTGTTGCCAGAAGGAATTAAACCAGACGCAGTGTTCCCCTATTTCATCGGAACAGAATTACCACCGGGTCTGATGGGGCTTGTCCTGGCTGCGATTTTTTCCGCCGCCATGGATTCCAATCTGAACTGTTGTGCGACGCTGTATCTTTGCGATATCCATCGCCGTTATTTTCGACCTGCTGCCAGCGAGAGAGAATCCATGCTGGTTCTCCACTTGTCGACATTCGTAATGGGGGCACTCAGTATTTTTGCGGCTCTGGCCATGATTCAAGTGAAGTCCGCCCTTGATGTCTGGTGGAAGCTCGCCGGAATCTTCAGCGGCGGAATGCTGGGATTGTTTCTGCTGGGGTTGCTCTCTCGCCGCGCCACGTCGAAACATGCCGCCATCGGTGTTGCTGCCGGTGTAACGGTGATTGCCTGGATGACACTTTCACCACTCTATAAAGACTTTTTTGCTGCGAACCACGCAATGTGGCTGGTCAGTCCATTTCACGACAACATGATCATCGTGGTAGGAACGTTGACGATTTTGCTGGTTGGACTTGTTGTCAGTCGGTTTGCAAAACGGCAAATTCGCGAAGACCGGCAGGCAGACGAGCAAGAAATCTCCGGAATTCAGGAATTGGCAACGTGATTTTGATTGATGGTCGATAAACTTGGATCTGATCCCCATTTTCGATACAGGTCATTGGAGTCTTCTTCTGTGTTGCCATCTCAATCGCCATCAACAGTTCTGCCACGAATTCGAGGGATCGTCCCGCCTATGGTGACGCCCCTAAAAGGCCAGGATGGGCTGGATCATCCCGGTTTGGAACGACTGATCTCGAACCAAATTGAAGCGGGTGTGGCCGGACTGTTCGTACTGGGGACGACCGGCGAAGGCCCCAGTCTTTCCTATCGATTGCGATACGAGTTGGTCGAACGAACTTGTGAGTTGGTCGCTGGTCGAATTCCGGTGCTGGTCGGCGTCACTGACACGTCGATCGAAGAAGCGTTGGAATTGTCGCGATTCGCCCAGGGAGTCGGCGCACGAGCCGTCGTTGCAGCACCACCTTACTACTTCTCGGTCGGGCAGATTGAAGTTGGCAATTTCCTTTTCCGGATCGCTGAACAGTCGCCATTGCCACTGTTCGTCTACAACATGCCGTCGTGTGTGAAACTCTCGCTGTCGTTTGAAACCGTAGAACGCCTGACAACGCACAAAAACATTTGTGGCCTAAAAGACAGTTCCGGTGACATTGACGCTTACCGAAAGCTACTTGAACTGCGCCAGGTTCGACCTGACTGGACATTCCTGATCGGTCCCGAACACTTGACCGCCGAATCCGTCATCATGGGTGGCGACGGTGGAGTCAACGGGGGTGCCAATCTATATCCACAGCTTTTCGTGAACCTTTTTCACGCGGCAGAGCGTCGCGATCAGGCTGCAATGGATCGATTACAAGCGGATGTTGTCCGTCTCGGTCGGTTGTATAATGTTCTGGGGGACGGGCCATCCGGTTACCTGCGGGGACTGAAGTCCGCTCTTGCAGTCACAGGGGTCTGTTCCGACCAACTCGCACCGCCGTTTAGTGCAGTCACGGAACAAGACCGGTCGAAGGTGAGTGAGGTTCTGTCCTCGATCGCGATCGATTTCATTCCCGCCGTGAACGCACTCACCGAATAACGAGGCCGTGTAGCATGGGCTTTCAGCCCGTGCGGCACGAAACCTTGAGCAGGGGAAATCCGACTCAACAAAACCGACAGCATTCGCACTTTTATTGTGAGAACAGTCGAAGCTTCCAACAGTTTCCTTCGATCCCTACACTTTGCCAATCGTGATCGTACACGAAGTATCGATAGCCCGACGCGCAAGCGAGGGTGAACACAATGAAGACCCTCGCTTGCGCGTCGGGCTAACGCATCATCCGGGTTAAGCGAATATTCAAGGTTGCTGTCCATGACCGAGCAGAAGGCCACCAACGTCACCTGGCACACGCACGCAGTGTCAAAGGAAGACCGTTGGAACTTGAATGGCCACAAAGGGGCGGTCGTGTGGTTTACCGGCCTTTCAGGTTGTGGGAAAAGCACAATCGCGAACGCTGTCGACTTCAAACTCCATCAACGCGGTAAGCATACGTTTGTCCTAGACGGCGACAACATTCGTCTGGGTCTCAATAAGAACCTGACATTCTCGGCAGAAGATCGAACTGAAAACATTCGCCGGATTGGCGAAGTCGGGAAACTCTTTGCCTCCGCTGGCTGCATTACATTGACGGCCTTTGTTTCGCCGTATCGGAGTGACCGTGACAAAGTGCGAGAAATCATTCCAGCGGGCGAATTCGTCGAAGTCTTTGTGAATGCGTCGCTTGAAACGTGTGAAAAGCGAGACCCAAAGGGTCTCTATAAGAAGGCTCGCGCTGGCGAAATCAAGAATTTCACCGGGATCTCTGATCCCTATGAGGCTCCAATCAACCCGGAACTGGTTCTCGATTCCGACAACAAGAATATTGATCAATTGGCTGACGAAGTGATTGCGTATCTCGAAAAACACGGCATCATTACGGCCTGATTGCTGTGAGCCGTAATTGCCTGGACAGAGACCTCGGTCGCAATTTGTGGCCGAGGTTGTTTTATTAACCTCTTTTCAAACTCCTCCGACTCGCGAGGGAAAGCGTTATGAATTTCATCGATTTATCCGGCAAAGTGGCCGTAGTGACCGGTGCCGGCCGAGGACTGGGTCTGGCAACCGCAACTGCGTTACATGCAGCGGGCGCGACAGTCGTTCTGAACTATTTTGAGGACAATGAGGGGATCAATCAAAACCTGGCGAAATCTGCCGCAACGGCGCTTGGTGATCGCGCGATTGCCATGCCCGCGGATGTTCGCGATCGAGCCGAGTTGGAACTGATGCTGGATAGTATCATTCAGCGTTTTGGGCGTCTGGATGTCGTCATTAACAATGCGGCGATTATTCGCGATCGATCTGTCAAGAAAATGACCGATGATGAATGGTCGGATGTGATCGACACCAATCTGACGGGGGTCTACAACGTTTGCAAAGCCGCTCAATCACGACTGACTGCCGGTGGTCGGATTGTCAGCATGGCCTCGATTTCCGGGGTCGTAGGATTCTACGGTCAGGCGAATTACTCGTCAGCAAAAGCGGGAGTCATCGCGTTAACCAAGGTTTTGAGTAAGGAACTGGCCCCACGAAATATTACCGTCAATGCGGTTGCGCCGGGGGTCGTGTTAACGGAAATGGGGCAAACAATTCCTGAAGATGTCCGCCAGCAAATGCTCATAAACATTCCCTTGCGGCGATTCGGTGAACCTCACGAAATTGCCAATGTGATTCTATTCTTGTGTAGCAACCTGGCCAGCTATGTGACAGGTCAGACCATCCACGTAAACGGGGGCTGGTGGAGTTAATGAGCCGGATTGACAGCCTTTTGTGTTCCGCCGACGAAGCCGTCGCCCAGATTCCCGATGGGGCCACAATGGCCTGTGGTGGATTCATCGGCGCGGCACACCCGGAAGCTCTGACAGCCGCCTTGGAGCGTCGGTTTTTAACAAGCGGCAACCCGACCGGATTGACTCTGGTTTATGGAGCCGGTCAGGGTGATGGTCAATCTCGTGGTCTCAACCACCTCGGTCACACAGGTCTCGTGCGAAGAGTCATCGGTGGCCATTGGGGATTGGTTCCCCGAATCGGCCAACTGGCGATTTCCAATCAAATCGAAGCCTATAATTTCCCTCAGGGTGTTATCTGCCAGCTATACCGTGACATTGCCGCTGGCCGTCCCGGCTGCATCACGCACGTCGGGTTAGGAACGTTCGTTGACCCTGTGTTTGGCGGCGGACGCTTGAACTCGAAGACGACCGAACCACTTGTCGAACGAATTACGCTCTCTGGTCGTGACTGGCTGTTTTACAAATCCTTCCCCATAAACGTGGGACTGATTCGTGCGACATCGGCAGACCCCTATGGCAATCTGTCGATGGAAGAAGAAGCGGTCATTGGTGACGTCCTTCAGATCGCTCAAGCCGTTCGAAATTCTGGCGGGATTATGCTGGCGCAAGTCAAGCAGTTAATCGAATTTCCGCTCTCGCCGGTTCAGGTTCGTGTCCCTGGCATTCTGGTCGATCGAGTTGTTGTTTCGGACTTGAGCAATCATCCACAGACGTTCGCCGAACCGTTGAACGACACATACTTTCAATCAGCATCGCCTGATGCGGCCGCACAATTTTTTGCGTCGCTCTCAAACCCCCCCCCCGATGAACGCCGAATCATTGCTGCACGAGCCTGCGACGAACTGCATCCTGGTGCGATTGCAAACCTGGGGATCGGAATGCCCGAGGGGATCGCTCGAATCGCGGCCGAACGCGGGATACTGGATCGAATCACATTAACCGTTGAAAGCGGCCCGATCGGCGGAATGCCCGCAGGAGGACTCAGTTTCGGTGCCGCCGTTCATCCACAAGCAATCGTCGACCAGCCTGCCCAGTTCGATTTTTATGACGGCGGCGGGTTAGACTTCGCAGCTCTCGGGGCGGCTCAAATCGATCGGCGAGGCAATGTGAACGTTTCTCGTTTCGGTTCGCGCCTCGCCGGAGTCGGGGGCTTCATTAATATTTCTCAAAGTGCAAAACGGCTGGTGTTCTGTGGGACGCTGACTTCCGGAGGTTTGGAAATTGCCGTGGAAAATGGGTGCCTGCGGATCATTCGCGAAGGGACGAATCGGAAATTCGTTAACGAAGTGGAACAAGTTTCGTTCAGCGGAAAGATCGCTCGTGATCGGCACCATGATGTTCTTTTTGTAACGGAGCGTGCAGTCTTTCGCCTGGTCGCCGAGGGAATCGAACTGATCGAAGTAGCACCCGGAATCGATGTCGAAACTCAGATACTGGCCCACATCGATTTCCGGCCTGTGATCAGGGAACTCAGACCCATGCCAGGTCATCTCTTTCAATGAAACGATGTGAACATGAAACAATCGAAGGCTTTCATCGCTCGAATGTTTTCGATCATCGAAATAATGTGCCACTGCTTGACCGTCTTCGGTCAAGCAGTGCTCTTTGGTCGGCAGAAGAAGACACTGCTTCTCCGAGGACTCCGAAGCAGTGGCACTCCGAAACCTTAAGTTGGAGTTTGAAGAGTGTGCCACTGCTTGACCGTCTTCAGTCAAGCAGTGCTCTTTGGCCAGCAGAAGAAGACATTGCTTCTCCGACGACTCCGAAGCAGTGGCACTCCGAAACCTTAAGTTGGAGTTTGAAGAGTGTGCCACTGCTTGACCGTCTTCAGTCAAGCAGTGCTCTTTGGCCAGCAGAAGAAGACACTGCTTCTCCGAGGACTCCGAAGCAGTGGCACTCGGAAACCTTAAGTTGGAGTTTGACATGGCGTTAAAAGACGAATTCCGTTCAGCGTGGCTGGCCAACGATTCCATTGATGAACGACTTGCGAAACTCGTGATTGAAACAGCGTCGCGGGCATCAGGGTTATGGCGTCTGGAAAAGGATCATCTCGTCCTAATCGGGTTCGGTTGGGCGAGCGATATGCCGTTGGAAGTGAGTTCTGGATTTCAGACAGCGACTCGTCGCGTCCCCCTTGATCAAATCGGTCTGGGAATCGTGAAAGCGGCAGTGACAGCCAAGCCTGCAATCGGTCGACGCGACCCGCAAGAATCGGGGCTTGATGGGTCGGCCACATGGATCGCAAAGTTTGAAGCCAACACATCACTGGCGGTCCCGATTCACCAGAAGGGAACGAAACAGATCATCGGCGTGTTGGCCGTTTCCACGTCTGCATTCGTTGAAGAAGGGGATTCCCTTTGGCAAACGTTGATCGGCCTGGCCGATCAACTTGGCTCGGCGGATCAGTAAATGAGATTTCCCTTGTGGTCGAAACACCGGGTGCCACGGTCTTGGACTTCTTCGGTCCGAAACTTGACTCAATGAATCAAGCTTCAGGATTTCCGCAAAAGGAGCCCTCTCGTTCCGAGGTTGTCAGTTTTTGAAAGTAAAAAAAAATGGTGAGCCACAACCCGTAGCATGGGCTTCAGCCCGTGCTTCACAACGTCTTGTGCGGGCTAAAGCCCACACTACAAAAACTGACAAACGCTCCGCGAGAAGTAAGCCGAATTGCCATGAACCGAGCGATTCATCAGAGCTTTCAAGTGCCAGTCGAGGTTTGCTTCAATTCGGCTATCCTCTCGCGGAGCGAGCGGGCTACTTTGGTCTGAGGCAAAGCCTCATTGGAGTCTTCGACAAGGCCGTGTCCTCATGGTCCTATAACGTGTCCGAAAAGCACGGCTTTACCGAGGACGGTAAAACCGTGGCACCCATCGTCACAGCTATTTGATCCTAAAGTCTATCATCCCCTGCAACACAATCGGCCGTCAGCACGTCGTTCCCTCAGGCGACGCTCAAGCTGCCTTGTTCGTCGCTGCGGCAGAAGCAGCCGCAGCTGCTGCATCCATCTGACTTTGAAACGCCCCTTTACTCTCGATGATCGAGCTGGCATCGAAGCGTTTACCGAAGTAGAATTTCTTAGCATTTTCGTCACCAAGTACCGTCGCGGCGTCGCCGCTAACCAGGATCCGGCCCGAAAAAACGATGTAGCTCCGATCGGTGATGGTCAGCGTTTCACGTTCGCGATGGTCGGTCAACAGGATCGAAATTCCGCTTTGCCTCAAATCTGCGATGATGTCTTGAATGCTGTGAATGGTGACCGGGTCGATCCCCGTGAACGGTTCGTCGAGCAGGATCAGCTTGGGCCGACTGGCCAGGCAACGGGCGATTTCCAGCCGTCGCCGTTCCCCTCCAGAAAGTGTCCCAGCCAATTGTTTCCGCTTTTGCGACAGACCGAACATACTCAATAGTTCATCCGCACGAGCCATCCGGTCACGATACGACAGTGGCTGGAATTCAAGGACGGAATAGAGATTCTGTTCACCCGACAGTTTTTTAAAGACGCTGTCGTTTTGCGGCAGATAACCCATTCCATGTTGAGCCCGCTTATACAGGGGCCAGCGAGTGACATCGATTCCGTTGAAGATCACTCGACCTTCGGTCGGTGTCACCAGTCCGACAGCCATACTGAAGCTGGTCGACTTGCCGGCTCCGTTTGGGCCGAGCAAGCCAACGACCTCGCCTGGATCAACGTGAAACGAAACACCGTCCACGGCCCGCTTGCCGGGAAATTGTTTTACAAGCTTAATGCACTGCAACAATGACATGATTCGTCCTCCATGACGTCTTCTGTCTTAGTGTCTTAGATATTAACGAATCCGTTTCCATCGCCACCACTGCGGATAAAACGGAGCTGCATAATCCGGGTAAGTATCGACTACGGCCTCTCCGCGTTGGTTTCGGTAAGGCGAGTGATTGATCACAGGATATCCTTTTCCGCCATTGAGGAATGGTACACCATGCGGCCAATAAATGAAAAAGGCTTTTCCCAATAATGCCTGTCGCGGTACCGCGTGGCGGTTCACGGCATGCCGTCTGCCGTTCGGCCAAAGTCGGCTGTCCTGACTTCGTGGACTGTTATCTCCCATCACAAAAAACTCGTCAGGTCCGAGTGTCCCGAACGTCACTTCATTGTGCTTGTCCAGATAAAGTCGGCCATATTCGTCGGGATCGGTAAGACTCTCACGAATCCGAACCGAATCTGAAAGCTCCTGTTCGTGCGAAGTAAAGTCGCCAGCGTCATTGGGGACACGTTCTGAACGGTAGTAAATGTCACGTTGCAGGACAAGATTTGATACGCGAGCAGCAAGGCCACGCACAGCAACCCCGGCGGGGATGAGATCCGATTCTTGCGGGCTGCGGTTGTCAGGTGCAGCGAACTCGGCCTTTGATCCAAACGGAACCAATCCGCTATTCATCCAGGTACTGTTGACCCAAAGGCAAAGTCGATCATCAACATTGGCAAAGGCGAATGTATAGGTACCGGGGCCACGAACAGGGGTTGGTGCTTTCGCCATCTCGATGTTGACCGAGCCGGAATTTGCTGACAATTCATCGTTGTGAAAGAGTGTTGCCTCACCTGATGTAACGTTGATATGGCAAGCGTATCGACGAACACCCTCGGTCAACTCAAAAATCAGCTCCGACTGTGCATCGCTCACCGAATTGATCTCGACCGTACAGTTTAAGGTCAGATCGCCCACCCAGAAGCGGTCGTCATCGATATTAAAGCTGCGGCCACCGGTGTAGGTGTTGTATCCGCAGAAATCGGTAATTAACTGAGGCCGTGGCTTCTTTAACGGATCGTTCTGGTCAGCGACCTCGCTCCATTCAACGGCGGAAGGGATGATGTGCTGATACCGAATCCATTTGGTTTCCGTTGTTGAATCAATCGAAAAACTTCGGGTTTTCGCATCGTGGCGCCAGCTCTGTTCGTCATCCCCCCATCCGTCAATCGCGTATGGGGCGTCTGTGCGCGACATCGGACTCCATCGTTCCGGCCACCCTTTGGCCAGTAAGTCGACCGGCGGATTTCGGTCATCGTAGACCAACAATTGCAGTACTTTCTGCTTGTCTGGATTCTGTTTTCGCAAGATTTCGAATGCGCCCTGATTTCCTTGACGGGCGTAAACGTCACCTCGCGCGATGTGAATCGTCTCACCGGGAAGCCCGACCAGCCGTTTGATGTAATTCTTTTGCATGTCTTCCGGATAGCGGAAAACAATCACATCCCAACGCTCGGGATTGCCAATCTGGTAGGGAAACTTGTTGACAAGAATTCGATCGCCCTTAAAGACCGGCAGATCGCGGATATTGTTTGGATGACGGCAGTTAGGGCAAATTGATTCTTCAATTCGACGGACAAGATACCCCTCGTCGTCCAGTTCGTCACTTGCGCCTACTTCGTAGTGCTGGTGACATTCTTCACAGATGATGTCTTTGTTTCGACCAAATAAAGTCGGTGCCATTGAGCCGGTCGGAATCACAAACGCTTCCGCCACGAATGTTCGAAACAGCAGTGCGAGCACGAATGCGAAAGCGATCGATTCCAGCGTTTCCCTGCTCGCATCCTGGTGCGGGCCTGGTGGCTTGGCCGGTGTCGGCGCGTTTGATTTGGAACCGGCAACGACGGTCGAATTGGGTTTGCTCATGCGGTCTTCTAGAAATCGGCTGGAAAGCGAGAATGTTGTAAGGAAGTCTCCAATTTCAAAGACACTTCCGCAATGGCGATGATGCATCCACCCCTGGAAAATCTTCTCGAAGTGAAAGCGATCATAACGAAATCAAGAAAACTCGAAAATGCGGACTCGTCGCCGCGACAGCAACGAATCTAACCAGATACTGACTAAGGCTTTAGGCCCAAAGTTTTCACGGCAGCCGCGTCAACTTCTTGAAGATAGGCCAACAGGCGGTCGCGTTGACTGGTCAAATGCCGAACCCGGAGCAACGACTTGACTCGGGTTGTCAGTTCCAGCCGGTTCACTGGTTTTGTCAGGAAATCGTCTGCTCCCGCCTGCACGGCCCGTTCAATATCCCCCATCTCGGCGAGGGCGGTCACCATCAGAACAGGGATGTCGCGAGTCGATGCGTCGGCACGCAACTGTTTACAAACTTCATATCCGCTCAGCTTGGGCATCATGATATCGAGCAGAATCAGGTCTGGATGGAATTCCAGAACCTTTTTCAATGTCTCTCGCCCGTCATGAGCCATTGCAATTTCGTAGTCTTCATCCGCGAGGTATGCATCAAGCAATTCGCAGTTCTGAAGATTGTCGTCGGCAATCAAGATTTTCGACGTCGCCGTCATTTCGTACACCAAAGTCAAAAGTTCTTTTTGTCACTCAGTCGAGCTTTCTCGACCGCAAAATATCTCGCAATCGGCTGATCCTTCAGTCAAGCGGAGTATAGCTTGTCGGGAACAGGAGCGGAATCAATGTGCCGAACCAGGTGTCGACCCAACGATTTGGCTCGGCAGAAACCCAATTGCTTGTTAGATTGGAAAGATGTGAGTTGCCCCCCCACTGATGAATTGAACGGTGAAGACGTATTTTCGACGTCAAAGAAACCAATTGAACCACCACATGTTCGGGAAACGGAATTTGGTTTGAGAACGCATCGACTTACAATTTGATGATCATGTGTCATTTGTTGCAGGGAAGCCCATGGCCATTTCAACCGCCAGAACACTGCCGCCTCAACTTCGCGACATTCAGCTTCAGATGGAAGCGCTCGCGAAAAGTTATGGTCTCGATTTCTTCGAAACGATTTTCGAGGTGCTGGACCTCGAAGAATTGTGCATGTTCGCAGCGTACGGCGGTTTTCCCGTGCGCTATCCTCACTGGCGTTTCGGGGCCGAATACGACCAACTGCTTAAGACTCATATGTATGGTCTGCAACGTATCTACGAAATGGTCATCAATAACGACCCGTGTTATGCGTACCTGCTCAACACAAATGAGATGGTCGATCAGAAACTGGTGATCGCCCACGTCTACGGACACTGTGATTTCTTCAAGAATAATGCATGGTTCGGCCAGACGAATCGCAAGATGCTGGACCAGATGGCCAATCACTCCACTCGCGTCAGCCAATACATCGACCGCTATGGTTTTGAGAAAGTCGAAGAATTCATCGACGCCTGCCTCTCGCTGGAAGACTTGATCGATATGCACTCAATGCACATCAAGCGGGCTCCAGATGTCTCGCCGCTTCCTCATGCGGCATTACTTCGCGAAGATGATTTTGAATACATGCAGTCGGGACGGTTGCCATCAAAGGGCTACATGGATTCGTTCATCAATCCTCCTGAAGTCCTGGAAAAAGCGGCTCGCGAAAAACATCAGCAGGAAGAAGACCGCGAGAAAAAACGTTCGTTCCCCAACGAACCGCAGCGAGACGTTCTCTTATTCTTGCTGGAACACGCCCCTTTAAGGGACTGGCAGCACGACATTCTCGCCATTATCCGCGACGAGGCCTACTACTTCGCGCCCCAGGGCCAGACGAAGATCATGAACGAGGGCTGGGCCAGCTACTGGCACACAACCTTAATGACAAAACACGGCCTGACGGATGCCGAAGTGATCGACTATGCCGACCACCATAGTGGTACGGTGGCGATGAGTCCTCAACGAATCAACCCGTACAAAATCGGAATCGAGCTCTACCGTGACATTGAAGAACGCTGGAATCGCGGCCAGTTCGGTGCTGAATACGAAAATTGCGACAATTGGGAAGAGAAGCAAAGATGGGACAAGCAACTCGGCTTGGGCCGCAAAAAAATCTTCGAAGTCCGGCGGATTCACAATGATATCACGTTCATTGACACATTCCTGACTCCGGAATTCTGCAAGAAGCACAAGATGTTCTCATTCGCGTTTAACGACAGCAGTGAGAATTATGAAATCGCGTCGCGGCAATTCCAGGAAGTCAAAATCCAGCTGTTGAACAGTCTGACAAATCACAGTCGACCATTCATCTACGTCGTCGACGCGAACCACCGTAACCGAGGCGAACTGTACCTGCAGCACCGGTTCCAGGGTGTCGAACTGAAACAAGACTACGCCCAGGATACATTACGAAATCTGCACAAGCTTTGGGCGCGGCCGGTCCACCTAGAATCAGTGATCGACGACAAGCCCTCCGTGATCTCGTTCGACGGCACGAATCATCTCGTCAAAAACAAGTAGGGTGGCGACAAGTCTTCGAAGTCCAACCAAATCTGTCACGTCCGAATCAAGTAGGGTGGCGACGAGTCCGCGAAGTCCCACCAAAACCAACACAACGGCTGGAAAACTGAAGAGTTTTTAACCACGGATAGCACGGCGCCGGCTTTTCCCGCAACCCAAAAGGAAGCCGAAGCAGGCACACTAACGGACGGGTTAAACGGTTTGCAGTGACCCGAAAACGAAGAAAAGAAAGAATGGAAACCGAATCAGCACTAATCTGCGCTAATCAGAAAATTCAAAATTTTCTAAATTTCTGCTGACTATTATTCGTGGGATTCGTCAGATTCGTGGTCAAAACTCTGCTGCATTTTTCCAAATTCTTCAGGACATAACTTAAGAGACTGATTAGCGTTAAGTTTTTCTGGAGTCGGAATCCTCGCTTCTTGTGCAAATTCTGTTGGTGAGTACTACGGACAGCCACGGATAATGGCAAAAAACAGCCCGATATTCTCTTCTTATTAAATCCGTGTTCATCGGTGTCATCTGTGGTTAAAATCTTCTGGTTTTCGTTGAGCGCCTTCGTCGTGGCAGCATAAATATCACACTATCGCAACACGGCGTTAAGACTTCGAGGATCAGTAAAAAATTGCGAAAAGTCAAACATTCTGAAAACCTCAAAACCCGAAGCCTCGACACCGCTCTACGGGCAAACAACGACCCCACACGGACCAACCCGCCGCCTCAAACCGGACGACGGGGGGCGTCGAGGCGGCTAAAGAGTCGGCCTGAAGTAAGTCGAATGCAGACCATGACAGGAATCGCAATTGATTCCCCGATCTTTCTTCCCCAAAACGACGCTCTACCCCGTCGGCGGGTCCGTATTCAATTTGTTTCCGAGTTGTCAAAGATCAAAATGCCGCAGCACATCACGGAGCCGAAACGGCTCAGAAAGTGGTTTGTAGAAAGAGGAAAGTAGACCAGACCAAGATTCGGCTCATTTTTCCACTCACGACTTTTGCCACTTTGGCGCCGAGTTCCGCTTCCACAAAGGTACAGTTGAAGTGAATCCATGGCTTTTTGACACACACCAAAATCGCAAATCGCACACCTCACCAGCACGACAAGTATTTATGACGTACATCTTATTGTGTCAATATACAACAGATAGTACTTTATTATTATTTGAACAATGGTCAGGAACGGAGTGCATTTCCCTGCCACTTCTTTGTTGCCTTCGTTACCAGTGAAATTCTGCAGTCTTGAATCCCGACTAATTCAGAATCAGCTCCTTTGCATCGAAATCGCGTTAGAACGCAGTTCTTCGAGAACCGAAAGTCTTCGTGGCAGGAGACGAGAGGTGCCTCTTGCGTCCAGCGTTTCAGGTTTGCGGAGGAAAAGCCGTGTCCCTGGATGCAATGAAAACAAAGTTTTTTCGCAATGAAAAAACTTTTTGTTTCCAGCGGCCAGGAGGGTCGCAAAGCCCTTCGAAATTGGGCGATATTGAGCCAATTTGAAATTGATCTCAGCGTTTGGATTACCAATTTCATCAATTTGTCATGCAACTTTTTTTGATCGTAATTGGTTCGTGAAATGCTCTGTAACGGAAGACGTCGGGCCTTGATGAAGACGCGAATCCTGATGGTATCAATAAAGTGTTAAAATGCGCTACACGTGTTTTTCTCACCGTTGGCAACGCCGATCCATTTGATCGGCTCGTTCGAGCATTTGACGAGTGGATTCTGGCGAGTCCTCCAGACAGCCAGAAAGAGATCGTTGCGCAAATCGGTCACGGAAGATTTCTTCCTAAAAACTGCCCTTATGTCAGATTTTTGCCCCCTTGCGATTATCGGCAAATGTTCGAACAAGCCGAAATCATCGTAGCGCATGCCGGCATGGGGACAATTATCACGGCGGTTGAGTTCAAAAAGCCGCTCGTTGTCATGCCAAAACGCGCTGCACTGGGTGAACAGCGAAATGAACACCAACTGGCGACTGTCCGCGAGTTTCGAAAGCTCCCCTTGTTACATGTCGCAGATTCCGAAGCCGAGCTACCAGAGAAATTGAACGCAGCCATCTTAGAAATTAAAACCAGAAACGGGATACACAGTGATTCATCGATTGAAATGGATTTTCAACCGAGCTCCGCTTTGATCAATTTCGTAAACGAATTTGTTCATGGTTGATTCACGCATGATATTGGCAACACCGCCAATTCTGTTCGTCGCGAAATCTGTTTGCAATGACAGGGCGTTCCCGCGCCTTGGACCGGTACATCGCGTTGTGGAACATCTACTTACGGGACAAAACGTGTCCCAGACCACCGTCCACTCCGATCACTTGGCCTGTGATCCAGTCGTTTTCAGGATTGAGCAGCCATTCGACAAGGGAAGCCGCTTGTTCTGGTTCGCCGAGGCGTCCCAGTGCGTGCATTTGTGCCGACGCTGTTTCGCTCGCTGAATTCTCCCAGATCCGACGTGTCATTTCTGTGCGAATTAAGCCTGGGCTGACAACATTGACGCGAATGTTTTTTGATGCGTAGCTGGCCGCTGCCGAGCGAGCCAATCCAATGACGCCCGCCTTTGCCGCTGCAATTGCTTCATGATTCGCAATTCCAATTTCGGCGGCGGCCGAGGCGAACAGGACGATGGAACCACCTTGTTCCCGTAACAGTTTTGCACCGGCTCGAACGGTCGAAAAAGCGGTAAACAGGTTGGTCTCGACAACTGTGCGGAATTCTTCGTCGGTGGTTGTGTGCGCGGATTTTAACAATAGAGAGCCGACACAATTCACAAGTCCGTTGATTCCGCCTGCCGCCTCCGCAGCCTTTCTCAATGCTTCTTCAAGCGACTGAGAATTCGTGAAATCCACTGTCACGGATGGTTGATCGAGTTCTTCAGACAGCGCACGCAGTTTCTCTTCATCACGGCCGACGAGGAGTAGCTGATGGCCACTGCGAACCAATCGCCGTGCCAGAACGCTACCGATCGTCCCTGTCGAACCAAGTATCGCGATCATCCTCATCGAGCTGACTTTCTTTAAATCCAGAGATCCGGCAAAACCACCAAATGCAACCGCAACTCGTTTGACGACTTAACTCTGCTTTCAGCGAATTCTGTATTTCACCGACCTTTTGTATGATTTCTGATTGCTTCCGTAATTTTTCTGATCTCAAGATCCGGTGATGAACTGATGAAATACGAAAATGCAGGAATCATTGGCGCAGGCATCGCGGGACTCGTCTGTGCCGATCGACTTCGTCGCGAAGGAGTTTCTGTCACGATCCTGGAGAAATCGCATGGCGTTGGTGGACGTTCCGCAACCCGACATCTGGATGAAACAAGCTGTGATCATGGTGCCCAGTACTTTACTGTCAGCGACCCTCTGTTTGCCGAACGGGTTGCCCAATGGAAGGACAAAGGTGTCGTCGATACCTGGCAGGGACGCATTGTTGCGATCGATTCCGGCGTGATTCGTGATCTGAATGAGACAAAAGAGCGTCTGGTGGGCACACCGGGTATGAACAGTATTGGAAAACACCTGGCTCAGAATCTAGACGTGAGAAACAACACTCAGATCAAACGCATTGAACGGTCAAACAAAAAATGGCAGGTTTTCGATGACGCGGGTCAGACATACGGTCCGTTCGATGTTCTGATTTCAACAGCCCCTTCCATTCAAACGCGCCAACTTTTCACGGAATGGTCGCCTCAATTCGACGACCAACTTGCTTCCGTCGAGATGCTCCCTTGCTGGTCAGTGATTTTGAGCTTTAGCACTCGATTGCCAATCGATTTGGACGGCGCCTTCGTCAACGGTTCGCCCCTGAGTTGGATCGCTCGTAATAACAGTAAGCCCGGACGGGGACCATCAGAGTGCTGGTTGCTTCACGGCTCGGCGGAATGGTCAGCGGCACATGTGGAACGTGATCCTGAAGAAGCAGGAAAAACGCTCATTGATGAGTTTTGGAACCTCTTCGGCGGGGAACTCTTGCATCCCTCCAGCGTGACCACTCATCGTTGGCGTTACTCGAGGCCTCGCGAAGCGCTCCCATCAAGATACTTGTTTGACGACCAATTGCAGATCGGCTGCGCCAGTGACTGGTGCGGCGGACCAAAAATTGAGGGGGCTTTTCTCAGTGGTCACGCGCTGGCAGCATCTCTGCTCGAAACACGATAGTGACCTGAGACTAAAAAGCTGCGTCTCCGGAAAGAAACTCGATGCGATTTCGACCGATGCGGTGGGCGAACCTGCTGAAACGACACCGGGATTGCTGCCGCAACCGTCCATGAACGAAACGCATTCGTCTGCGGGGGCAGGTTCGAGCGGTGCGGTGACTAAGGTGGTGCCGAAAGGCTTACGTTCATTTGATGCCCGCGACGCCGACTTTTTTCTGGAATTGTTGCCGGGACCTCGCGATCGGTACGGACTGCCTGACAGCATTCGACTCTGGAAGACAAGGATCGAAGAAACCGATCCCGACACCACGTTTACGGTGGGTCTGATCTGTGGTCCGTCTGGCTGTGGGAAATCCTCGCTGATGAAAGCGGGGTTGTTACCGCGACTGAATGGAAATGTCATTTCCGTTTATCTCGAAGCGACGCCGACGGAAACGGAAAATCGATTGCTGACCGGCCTGGGCAAACGTTGTCCGTCATTGCCCGAAAAACTGGGACTACAGAAAACGCTTTCGATGCTGCGTCGCGGGTACGGACATCCCGCCGGAAAAAAAGTTCTGATCGTGCTCGACCAGTTCGAACAATGGCTGCACGGAGCAAAAGATATCGAAAAGACCGATCTGGTAAGGGCGCTGCGGCATTGTGATGGCCAACATGTTCAATGCATTGTGATGGTGCGAGATGACTTCTGGATGGCCGCATACCGCTTTATGGACGCTTTGGAAATCCCCATCAAGGAATCGCAAGACTATGCTGTGGTCGATCTCTTCTCGATCCGTCACGCCGAGAAAGTGCTTGCGGCATTTGGCCGGGCATTTGAAGCATTCCCCGATGGTCCAGTCGCGGTCAACGACGAACAACAGAAGTTTCTGACACAAGTAGTGTCGGGCATTTCCCAGGACGACAAAGTCATCTGCGTGCGTCTGGCGTTATTTGCAGAAATGATGAAAGACAAAGACTGGACTCCAGCAACGCTGAAGCAGGTCGGCGGGACTGAAGGGGTCGGTGTCACATTTCTAGAAGAGACATTCAGTGCCGTGAATGGTTGACTCGTAAGCAGAAGGAAACGCTTCAGGGACGTATCGAATTGAGGTTGTCGGACATTTCCGCCACCTGGAATTCGAAGCCGGAAAACTGCTTTCTGCCATCGTGGTGGGAACATTTCAACATCCGCGTTTTGACCGAGAAGAAGAAATGGACTTTACCGCAACAAAAGATGATGCAACGGGCCGCTCGGTTTCATCTTTCGAGGCTGTTCAGAGGGGCGATGATTGTCGCGTTGATCACGGTCGCTGTTTATGGGCTTGGCATCGAGTGGGTCAGGATCGCCTTGCGATGCTGAACGAAAAAGCCAAAGAATAAGAGGAAACTCGCGTAAACGGTCTGGTGCGGAGTCTAATGAGTGCCGAGCCAGCCCGCATACCGAAAATTGTCAATGAACTTGGTAAAACCCCCGAATTGGCCGCGAGGCATCTCTCGTCGCATCTCTCGTCGGAAGCCGAGACCGCCGACAAAAAACGGGAGCATCTTCACGCCATGCTCGCGATGGTGGGGCGCGACAAGACGCTGGTCAAGCCCTTGCTGGAAAAACTGCTGCGCACCCCAAGAGTTGCCTACATCGGCCCGATTCGCCAGCTATTAAAGCGTTAAAATTTTTACCTCACACCGGGGTTGTGGGCCATCCTGCAGGACGAGAGCGCACAACCCGATCGCCGTTTCCATGCAGCGGCGGCACTGGCGGATTACGTTCCTGCTTCTGATGGCGCATCGTGGTCTATTAAGGATCTGCCGTTCGTGGCCCGGCAACTGGTCTCGGCTAATCCTGAGTTTCAACCGCTGTTGCGCGACTATTTTCGGCCGATTAGCCGACGACTGCTAGATGAGATCAAGCCGATCTTCAGTGATCGAACGAGTACCGACGCTCAACGGCTGGGTGCTGCGAACGCGTTTGCTGATTACGCCTTCAACAACATCCCGACGTTAACTCAATTATTGACGGTAGCCAACTCAGAACAGTTTGCCGTGCTGTACCCGATCGTTGAGGCCACTCGTGCTGCTAAGACGATCGATGATCTCAGTCAGATCGCCAAAACGCTGCCACCAGCGGAACTCGGGACAGTTGAGCGCATCGGTTTTGGTCAGATCCGAGCCAACGCGGCAGTGACGTTGCTGCGATTGGGGGAGCGTGAGAAAGCCCTCTCTGTATTCGATATGGCCGACGACCCCAAGGCCATGACCGATGACCCCGAAGCACTGACGCAGTTCATTTTCCGCTGTCGCGGGCGCGGCATCGGCGTAGCGGCGCTGTTGGACTTGCTGGAACTGGTCAGCGACGACTTGCAGAATCGTTACCGACGCCACGCCCATTATGCGCTGCTATTAGCGTTGGGAGAGTATAAGCTTCAAGAGATCCCCGAATCGCAGCGCGGTGAACTGCTAACGCAACTGGAAGATTGGTATCTCGACTACCCGAGCTCAGGCGTCCACGGCGCGGCGGGCTGGCTGCTGTGTCAATGGGGACAGATCGATCGAGCGCGGAAGGTCGATGAAATTGAGGTGCCGTATACGAAAGACCGCGAATGGTTCACGTTGGCGATCAAAGTGACGCCGACAGTTCCGCCGAAGCCACCGGAAGAACCTGAGCCGGTGCCGTCGCCACAGAAGACCTTCTACTTCACGTTCATTGTCTTCCCGAAAGGTGATTTCAAGATCGGCTCGTTCGCTGACGAACCGAGCAGGGAAAAGACTGAGGTGCAGAAATCGGTGACACTAACGCAATCATTCGCCCTGCTGGATCGCGAGATCACATTTAAGGAACCGATTACGTTCTCACCGCAGCATGTGAAATCCATGGATCATCGCGATGCGAAGCCTACCGATGCCGGAGGCGATGCAGACTGGTACGACTCGGTCACTTTTTGTCGTTGGTTGACTCAGCAGCGGCGCCTGGCGGAATCGGATCAGCCGTACGCGGATACGGAAACGCTCGACGAGGAACAATACCCGCGCGATCCAAATCGTCTTCCGGACAAGTTTCCACTCAATTGGCCGTTGGAGTTGGGGCGTCAGGGGGTTTTGCCTACCGATGGAAGCCGAGTGGGAAGCGGCCTGTCGCTCGGGAACGCGAACGGTTTTCAGCTCTGGAAGCGACGTCGGCCTTCTAGTGAGATTTGGCTGGTACATGGGGAGTAGTGAAAGTGTCATAGTTCATCCTCCGCGAGAACTACGTCCGAGCGTACGTGGATTGTTTGACATGCATGCCAATCTTTTTGAGTGGGTGCATGAACCTACAGATGGCAGCCACAATCGTGACGAGATCAACGTACCACGAGATGCTGGTACGAATTGGAAAAAATACCGCACAGACCGTGGCGGCAGTTTTGGAGACGACGCAATGCATTCTCGTTCGTCATATAGCAACAACGCCCCCCCGTGGTCCCGAATCAGCACCCACGGTTGCCGTCTGGCCGTGAGTTTTTTGCCTGAAGGTGCGTCACCCGACGAGGACGCGGAGGGAACGCCCGCAGAACAGGAACCGGCGATGCCGTATCGGTGTATGCGGATAACGCCTTCGTAGCATGGGCTTCAGCCCGTGTAACCGGACCGAGTTCCCTTCTGAGCGAACGAGGCGAAAAGGTCCGCAAGCCGACACTTGGTGGCGCGTCGTGCCGTCTGGTTTCCAAATTCGCTCCAAATAAAAAAGAAACTTCAGGTGCCGGTCTGCCAATCGTGGTTCAGGACCCACTGCACGAACGAAAGGAAATTCCATGCTTCGTGAGCATGTTCCAAACGTTAAGAAAAAACGCAAACAATTGCATTTACACCAGATATTATCGTTTGTATTTTGTTGTCGTTTAGTTGTTATTCTTACAGAAGAAAGGACGTTAAGAGACTCACATCGAACAAGATGTCTCTGGAATTGAATGAAGAACCCAGGAAGTCTACTTCATTACGAAATCATTCGTTAACTTATGTTCAAACGTCTTTGTATTTCATCGTTTCCCTTCCGTATTTGCAAATGTTGGCGATCAGAGTTTCCCAAACTTTCCCACGATGGAAATATCAAAAGAGGCCTGTTGATCACCAATGTTGCCTAAACAATCCCAATATTGCCTAAAGTTTTTTGGAGATGTTTGCCAATCTGGCCGATCGGTCGCGGGCTTCAAGAATTTGCTAAAGAGAGTTTAACCAAGGATAGCCTGATGGGCACGGATAAGACGACAGGAAATCTATCATCGTCTTCGGAATTTATCAGTGCCGATCCGTTTTATCCGTGGTTAAAAATCCTGAATCGAATTCGATTTAACGTACGGAGATCACTAGACGGCTCGGGTGGCACCTCGCCCTCTCGAAGACAACGCAAGAACGGGTAAAGTTGGCCAACTTCAAACCTGAAAAAACACCTGAAAAAACGGAACTTGGCCAACTTGACCAACATTTTTTTGAGAGATTTTTCGTGCTTTCATTCTTTCGTATTTTCGTAATCCTTCTGGTGATTTCGCGTTTTGCGAATTCAAGATGAAAGCTGTTCACGAAAGCACGAAAAAGAGAAAGGAAAACTTGATCGAACTCTGGTGAAGTCGCGCGAACTTTGACACCAAATTTTGTTGGGGGGGTGGAATTACAGCAGAACTGAAGAGAGCGAAGAGTCCGAGAGCTTACGCTTCCCGGTTCGCCTTGGCGAAGCCACAACGCGGGTAATGGTAAGGCTTTCGCTTGTGTGCCAAAAAGTCCTGTGCGGGCTGAAGCCCACACTACGAAAAACTCACATCCATCAGGCAGTTTGTTTAACCCCGAAACCGAGCTTTCAGAACTCGCGGACGGTGGGCGAGGTCTTTGCGAATCACGATTTCGTCGTAACCACCATGATTTGAAACGATTGCATTGAGCACATCGGCTTGCTCAGGAGTGAATTCAAGCAGCAACAACGCGTTTGATGCGGCGAATGCGGGTGCCGCGTCAATGATTCGCTTCAGAATCGTCAATCCGTCCGCTCCTCCATCTAGGGCGAGACGAGGTTCATGGCGTGCCACCTCGGCGTCAAGCTGATCAATCTCGGCCGAGGGGATGTAGGGTGGGTTGCTGGCGATCACGTCATACTTCATCCCCGGCGTAATTCCGGCGTACAGGTCAGATTCGATGATATCAACCTGGCTGGCGACGTTATGACGAGCGACATTCTCGCGAGCGATTTCGATTGCGGCCGCGCTGATGTCTGTCGCCGTAATGTGCGCGCTTTTCGCATTTTTCGCGACGGCAATTGCAACGCACCCTGATCCGGTACACAGGTCGAGCACCTTCGGAGCGGAGATCCCTTTGACGCCGTCAAGCACCTCCATGACCAGCGTCTCGGTGTCTGGTCGCGGGATCAAGACATCTCGCGTCACGCGAAATCCAAGGCTGAAGAATTCGCGGACTCCAACGAGGTAAGCGACGGGTTCGGCTTTCGTCCGTCGTTGGACCAACTCGCGCATGATTCCACGCACCGAATCGTTCAGCGGTTCGTCAAACTGTGTATAAAGCTGGATTCGCTGACAACCTCGTGCATGAGCGAGCAAGATCTCGGCATCAAGGCGTGGCGTGTCACTGCCGTGTTTCTTCAGATGACCTGTCGTCCATTCCAGTACACGACGAACCGTCCAAGGCTCGTCAGCTGTAGACTGCGGCGTGGTTGGTTGCTCGGTCACAGATTGAATCCAATTTGAGCTAATCCCGTTGGGCAGAATAATGACAATTGAGTCGCCCTGATATTTCACGTTTGCAGGTTATTTTATGCGGTTGGGTTTGGTGGGACTTCGAAGACTTGTTCTACCCTACTGCTTGTTCCACCCTACAACTACAAGTTTCTCAGGCCAGTGCGTTACCACCCCGAAGCCGCTCTTCCCGGTCGAACTGGACGAGCGCGCCAACGACCTCGTCCATATCACCTTGAATGATCTGGTCAAGTTTATGAAGTGTCAGGTTGATTCGGTGATCTGTCAAACGATTTTGCGGGAAATTATATGTGCGAATTCGCTCGCTGCGATCGCCGGACCCGATCAGCGTTCGACGCTGATCGGAACGTTCTTTATCGAGTGTCGCTTGCCGATGTTCCATTAAGCGGCTCCGCAGCACTCGCATCGCCTTTGCTTTATTTTTGTGCTGGCTCTTTTCGTCCTGAATCCGCACGACAATCCCCGAAGGTACGTGAGTGATTCGGACAGCGGATTCGGTCTTGTTAACCTTTTGACCGCCAGGACCACCGGCTCGCATCGTGTCAATTTGCAGGTCTTCATCGCGAATTTCGACGTCGATATCCGTCGCTTCTGCCATGACGGCCACCGTTGCAGCACTGGTATGAACCCGCCCTTGAGTTTCCGTTTCAGGAACGCGTTGAACCCGATGTCCACCACTTTCGAACTGCAATTGATGAAACGCGGCTTCTCCGGTAATTGACAGGACAACTTCCTTCATGCCGCCCAGTTCATTGGCTGAAAGTTCCAGAACTTCAAATTTCCAACCCCGTTTTTCGACAAATTTCGTATACATGTCGAATAAGTCGCGGGCAAATAATGAAGCTTCGTCACCACCGGTTCCGGCCCGAATTTCCATAATCAGGCTTCCGCGGGTGAGTGAATCTCCGGCGGTCACCATGTCTTCCAGTTCGACACGAATGGTGTCGTACCTGGCCTGAAGATCGGTGAGTTCCGCCTGGGCGTATTCGCGAGTCTCAGCATCGTCTGCAGACTCGATCATTTCGCGCACAGAGGTGATGTCTGTTTCCAGCTGATTGAACTCGCGAATCGTACGCGCGATCTTGGCCAGGCCACCATGCTCGCGCTGGCAGCTTAACATCTTCGCTGTATCAGCGAGAACTTCTGGGTCTTGGAGTTGGCGTTCGAGTTCGTCGAACCGAACCAACTTAGTTTGAAGCGTAGGAAACATGGTAGCCATGCGATTGAATGACGTGCCGATCTTGCTTGGCAAACTTCAAAAAACGAGGACTGAATCCAACGAGCCAGTTCTGGCTCCGAGATACATTTTTAGGGCAAGTTGCCCGTCCGAATGTCTTTTAAGGCTGCTGGACCGAACGAAAACAGTCGAAGCGAGCCCATACGTCCATCACGCATGAGACTCGCTTCGCACGATACATTCACGAACGAAACTAACCCTTTGGGGTTGCCTCTGGAGCAGCGGCAGCCGCTTCGTCCTTCTTGCCCCAGTTGTATTTACGCTGGAATTTCTCGACTCGACCAGCCGCATCGATAAACTTCTGCTTGCCGGTGAAAAACGGATGCGACGCCGAGCTGATGTCGACGGTCACCATCGGCAGCGTACGACCTTCGTACTCGACCGTCTTTGGCGTCTTGATCGTCGAGCCAATCACGAACTGAATTCCCGTAGATGTATCCTGAAACACGACGTCTCGATACTCGGGATGAATGCCCTCTTTCATGATCCAACTACCCTGCAAAGTGCTGACCGCCCGATGCTTGCCTGAGCACTGACGGTCTATTTTTTCGACGATGTAAAACCGGTTCGTGGCATTTTCCCCGTGGAGCAGACTTCTCGCCTGAACCCCAAAACGCCTCGTTCCGAACGGGACCAAGAAGTGTAAGTGTTCGCAGCTCAACTCGCAAGGCTTTCCACTTCATTTGGCCTACCACTTTAAAAATGTCTGCAATTATCCGAGACTAAAACACGCAAAATTCCGTTATTACCCGTCGAGACGAACTTCATGACAACCCTGACGGTGGAAAATTACCTGAAAACAACATTCCTGATGGGCCTGAAAACGGGCTCCGACTGGATCACGACCGGACAATTGGCCACCGCGATGTCGGTTGCCCCAGGTACGGTCACCTCGATGTTGAAGACATTGTCGGAAACAGGACATGCGGATTACAAGCCGTATGAAGGGGTTCGACTGACGGAAACGGGTCGGGAAGTTGCTTTGAGAATGCTTCGCCGCCATCGGTTGATCGAATTATTTCTCGTGAAGACGTTGAATCTCGACTGGGATCAGGTCCACGAGGAAGCCGAAAATATGGAACATGCGGTCAGTGACAATCTCGTCGATCGAATGGATGAGTTTCTCGGTCGGCCAGTTGTCGATCCGCATGGCGACCCCATTCCGTCTGCCGACGGAGCGATGCGAGGCAATCCCGAGCGAGCCATTCCCCTGTCGACGGTCGGTTCAGGTACCAGAATTCGAATTGTCAGGGTGACCGATCAAGAAGGAGATTTTCTTCGTTTTTTGCGAGAATCAGGGATTTCACTGCACAAGGAGTGTCAGGTCGTTTACAACAGCCCCACTGCCGGGATCGTGACGGCCGAAGTCGACGGTCGGCAGGTCACTCTTGGTCATCCTGCCGCTCAACAATTACTGGTCGAATTGATTTAATCGACAATAATTCTCAGGTGAGTCTTTGTCGATTTAGACGGATCCTGCCAGCCATGACCCTGTATTGAGCGGCCAAACTGAGTGACCGTGTTGTTTCGCAGAAGGGATCGAAAGTGGTTCCTGAACCCCGAAGTCGTTATGCCGTTCGATTCTTCCTGCTGTCTATCGTTTTGCTCGTTGTTGCCGTCGGTCTCGCGCTGGCCTTGCTGCAGTTGTTCCCCCCAGTAGCGACCGGACCCTCAAACCGATTTTCTCCCGCATTCAGTATTAGTACCTGGCTGCTGTTTATCGGGAGCGAATGTCTGTTTCGCGCAATCGAATCGGTTCGGCGCGAGAGGCAGTACCCGTTTAGACGATGGCTTGTTTTGGCACTGGCTTCAGGAACACTTTTCGTCGCGGTTCAGACCTATGCTTTGACGAGCCTCATCCGTCGTCATTCGATCGACGATGCATCGACAGATGCAGCAGGATTCGTTGCCGTGATTACGGTCTTGCACGCAATGCACTTTACGGTCGCCCTTTTGTTTCTAAGTTACATTACAGTACAGGCGTTTTCCGATCGGTATGATCACGAATACTACTGGGGCGTCACAATTTGCGCCTGGTTCTGGCATGCCCTTGGAATTGTCTGGGTTGCAATCCTGATCGTGATGATGATCGCGCGGTTCTACTCGTAAACGATCACGCAAATGAAAGTCGGCAATTTTTTAGTTTAACCCGCAGCCAGCGGCGCAGGGGGATCAGCGTTCCGCGATCTCTTCGAAAGTTGCCCCAGCCCTGTTTTTTCGCAACGCCTCAACGAGAAATGACGCCTCGGTTGACGGCGATTTCGCCGCTCTGCTCTCGCTTCTCTGCGAGGCGCGGTTAAACAGCTTGACAGATTCCGGCTTCGCAGAGTTGTGGGCTACGACGCTAGCAGCGTCGGCCACGTTGCGTCAAACAGCTCGGCGAGATTCTGGCTTTGCGGCTGACAACTTGGCGGCCCGAGCTTGTTCGGCAAGTCCTTCCGCCGAGATTTTATCGACAAGATCTTGAGCAATCGTATCCATCTCGATCACGAGTGAATCGACGCGACCGGTGAAGTACATATACATGACCAGAGCGGGAATTGCGATCCCCAGTCCAGCTGCTGTCGTAAGCAGCGATAGTCCGATACCACTCGCCAATGCCTCGGATTTTCCCATCGCCGCCTTTTGTGAAATACGATTAAACGAATCAATCATTCCCACGACCGTTCCAAGCAAACCGAGCAACGGAGCTACCGTAGCGGCACCGTTCAGAACTCGAATGTGTTTGCGAAGTTGACTGACCTGCCGCTCCCCTCCGTCGATAATGGCTTGTTCCACTTCAACGCTGCTCTTACCCCATTTACGGACACCGTTTGCCAAAACCAACGCGATCGGACTGCCATTGTCTTCACACAATTTAATCGCCATCTTCGGGTCAAGGTTACCCGCTTGCATATGTTCGAAAAAACGCTTCACAAAGTGGCCTGGAATGACCCTACCTCGGCGCAGCACCACCAGACGCTCGATGGTAAACCAAACGACGATGATCGAGGTAAAGGCCAGCGGATATCGAAACGGACCGAGTGCCTCCCAGACCTCGTAGGGCTCACTCGGGATTTTTCCTTCCTTTGACCAGGCCGCGTCCTTGCTCCATCCGGCCTTCGCAGGCGAGGGCGAGTCGTCGATCGGCAATGGCTCTTGCGCTCCGGCTGTTGTTTCGACAACCCAACCGGCCATCAACGTCAACACGATCAAAATTCCGATCGAGATTCCTCTTGATCGGATGCTAGAGCGGCTTTTTTCTTCAAAGGCAGTGCGATTCATCGTTCCGTCTCTTCTTTGACATGGATGGATCTTGCCAATCATCCTCTTGGCGGCGACGTGACACATTCTACCGATTTCACTGAAAAACCAAATGCCGATTGAAATGTGTGTCCAAACGACGTCCAGTCGAGCAGAAAAACTTGTTCAAACATTGACCGAAAACAGCCTCGCGGTGTTTGAATCCCTCTGTTAGAGTGACCGATCAAAACTTGCGTGGCTGACATTTAATACAACAGGGCGATCGGATCATAGGAAGGCGTGAGGCATGGCGAAACGGAAAGTTGGCGTCTGGTTAGTCGGAGCCTGGGGTGGTGTGGCGACAACCGTAGTGGTCGGCGTGGCAGCACTCCGCAAAGGACTATCAGACACGACCGGTCTGGTCACGGCACTTCCTCCATTTGCATCGCTCGATCTGATTCAATGGGACGAGATCGTGATCGGCGGTCACGAAATTCGCGAAACGACCTACTCGGCCGAAGCGCAAGTATTGATTGAAAAGTCGCACGTTTTCAATGAAAAAACTCTCGCGGGAATCGCAACGCAACTCGCCAAGTTTGATCGCAATATTCGTCCTGGAACGCTCTACAACGTTGGAGCCAAGATCGAATCCTTCGCCGGGCCATTGGTGCTAAAAACAAAGAACGAAACCGCATCTCAAGCGGTCACACGCCTGGCAAAGGACATTACCGAGTTTAAAGAAGGTAATAAACTTGACCGCGTTATCGTGGTGAATGTTTCTTCGACCGAACCACCTCCGCCAGACGAAGTCCGTTCGTGGAATTGGTCCGAAGTTCAAAAATCACTGACGGGCAAAAGTCACTCTGCGCTCCCTGCCAGCACGCTTTATGCCATCGCAGCCATGCAAAGTGGTAGTCATTTTGTGAACTTCACGCCGTCAATCGGTTCGGATTTGCCGGGCCTCGACGAATATGCACACAAACAACAAGTTTTGCATGTCGGTCGTGACGGAAAAACGGGTGAGACCCTCATGAAGGCCGTGCTGGCACCCATGTTTGCCGCGCGAAATTTGAAAGTGATGAGCTGGGTTGGTCACAACATTTTTGGAAATCTCGACGGCAAAGTCCTGGATGATCCGGCCAATAAAGCCAACAAGGTCAAATCGAAAGACCACTTGTTGACGGAAATTCTTGGCTATAAACCACAAACACTGGTCTCGATCGAGTACATCGAATCGATGGGTGACTGGAAGACGGCCTGGGATCACATTCATTTTCAAGGATTCCTCGGAACGCCTATGGTCCTGCAATTCACCTGGCAGGGATGCGATTCATTACTGGCAGCGCCACTCGTCATCGATCTGGTTCGTCTCACAGAACGCGAAGCCCGTCGCGGGACCAGCGGAGTCATGTCACACCTGGGCTCGTTCTTCAAAAGCCCTATGGGAACGGAAGAGCCTGCGTTTGCGTATCAGTTCCAACAGCTGATGCAGTGGGTCGAACGGATGTCAAAGGAAAATGCCGAAGAATAGAAGCATTTGTTAAAAGTGAATATGTAGGCACGTCGGCACATGACAAGCGTAGCCAGTCACCGCAGCCTGATAAGTATCGCATTCGCCTGCAGTATCGCGATTGCGGGTGTGGTACGTGCGGCTGAAAGCGCTCCTAGCGCCGCCAAGGCCGATGAACATTGGGCTTGGCGGCCAATTCATACTTCATCGAATCAAGGGAAGCTTGGCAGGGCCGAATCTGGCCGGAATCCGATCGACAGGTTTTTGGAGCAACGGTTGGCCGCTTCGAACTTGACGATGTCGCCTGAAGCGGATCGCCGCACGTTGATCCGGCGACTGACATTCGACTTATATGGACTTCCTCCTTCGCCTGAGCAGGTCGGAGCCTTTATAAACGATACCGATCCGAAGGCTTACGAAAACCTGGTCGATCGGTTACTGGAATCTCCCCACTATGGTGAGCGATGGGCTCGGCATTGGCTCGATATCGCACATTATGCTGACACTCATGGATTCGAACGTGATCAGCGACGGGATAATGCGTGGCGCTACCGTGACTGGGTGATCCGAGCATTGAATGCCGATCAGCCTTACGACGAGTTCCTGCGAGATCAGGTCGCCGGAGATGCCCTGCGTCCCGACGATCCCAACGCCGTGATTGCCACGGGATTCCTGGCGGCCGGCCCATGGGATTTCGTGGGACAGGCGGAAACGAAGAGCGAGGTCCTAAAGCGAGCGGCTCGGGCCGATGATCTCGACGACATCGTCACTCAAGTCATGACGGCGGCCTGTGGAGTTACAATCAATTGTGCCCGTTGTCATGATCATAAACTCGATCCGATTACACAAAAAGAATATTACGCGCTGTGGGCGGTCTTCGCTGGCGTCAAACGGGGTGAACGTGATGTCAGTGCAGCCGAAATTCGGGAACTTTCCGATCGAAAACAACGATTGCAAGGAGAATTGCGAAACGTTCGCGATGAACTGGCCCGTCGTTCAGGGCGTTACGTTCATCTGGCCGATATCGTTGGTGGGGGGAACGGACGAGGGACAGGAACTCGTGATGCGGGAATCGATCCGATTACCGGAAGGCCGCAATCGCAAAAGCGAGGTTTTCTGGAAGGGGCGAAAACCAATTCGTTCGCAAAATCATCCGTTCGTTTCGTTGACGGAGTTGTCATACCGGACGGCAGCGAAGAGGGGACACAAATCTCTTCAACAGGCTTACGAGTCCGCGACGTCCCGAAAACGTCGGGGCAGGTCTGGGATGCGATTCGCAATGGGCCGGTGAACTCACAGTTTTCGACGAAACTGGGTGATGTGGATTACAACTCCGACGGCCATTCGCTGCTGTCCCTGCATGCCAATGTCGCGATCACGTTTGATTTGACAGCGCTACGCGAAGCAGGGATTCCCGCAGAATTAAGACTAACTGCGACGGCGGGTTACTTTGGCCAGACACCCAAAGATGGGGCAAGCGTTGCAGTATATGTCGACGGTCAATTAAAGCTGGCTCGCAAAAATCTTGGACGAGACGATGGTGGAATCGCCATCGACGTTTCCATTCCGACCGACGCCAGATTCCTGACTCTGATGGCAACAGATGGGGGAAACGGAATCGGCCACGATCAGATTTGCTTTGCAGACCCAGGGCTGATCGCTGAAAAGCCATCTCCTTTATCTGACGAGGATCAAGCAGAAATCGTGCGTCTGCAAACCCGAGTCAAAGAAGTTGAGCAGGCATTGGCATCTTTTCCCGCCCCTTCCAAGGTCTATTCAATCCTGACCGAATCGACGGTTCCAATCATCAAAGTTCTGGAACGGGGTGATCCCGAACAGCCGGCCGAAATCGTGAGTCCAGCGGCTCTGGGATGTGTTTCCAGTTTGAAACCAGAACTTGGTTCGGCAGAAAGCACTGACAAAGAACGGCGGATTGCGTTTGCGAATTGGGTCACCGCACCCGAGAACCCGTTGACGCGACGAGTGATTGTGAATCGACTGTGGCACTACCACTTTGGCGTTGGTCTGGTCGATACGCCGAGCGACTTTGGTCTCGGTGGCGGACTCCCTTCGCATCCGGAATTGCTCGATTGGCTCGCAAATGAATTGCTTGCCGAACGCTGGTCACTCAAGTCATTGCATCGATTGATCTGCACGAGTGCCGCGTATCGTCAAAAGTCGAATCTCGATTTGAGCCCAAACGTCGAACTGGGCCGAAGTATCGATTCGAATAATCGCCTGTTATGGAGGATGAATCCACGTCGTCTGGATGCCGAATCCGTTCGGGATGCCGTATTGACCGTCAGCGGTCAATTGAATCGGCAAATGTTTGGACCCGGTTATCGCGACTTTGAATATCAGGAAGAATACGCACCGATTTACAGATATGTCACGCCAGACTCGCCCGACTTATGGCGGCGAAGCATTTATCGATTTGCCGTACGGACGACGACGCATCAATTCCTGACAACACTCGACTGCCCCAGTCCGGCCAATCTTGTTCCCGCTCGTAATGTCACGACGACTGCGCTTCAGTCACTGACGCTGCTCAATAACGATTTCATGTTGAAACAAAGTGGATATTTCGCAAACCGCATTCAAAAGGATGCGCCAGACGATTCCACGTCGCAAATCGACCGAGCGTTTCAGCTGGCGTTCGGTCGAAGCCCGACTGCGCCCGAAGCGGTTGTGGCGAATCAATTGATCAAGGTGCGTGGAATGATGCAGTTTTGTCGGATGTTGCTCAATACCAATGAGTTCGTCTATGTCGACTGAGATTGTTCGCCCATATGTTCGCTAGCCCGACGCACAAGTGAGGGATCTTGACTTGCTGTCCCTCGCTTGTGTGTTTTGAAGTTGCGCATTTTCGATATCTGAAGTGAAATCAAGAATTCCATGCAAGGTGTCAGAGGGCGACGGATTTGGAAACCGCCGGGATATGCGTACGCGTTGGATGACAAGCTTTCCACACTGGCTCGGCCAGGTGGAAGGCATTTGTAGTCCAACCGTTGTGTCTAAATGTGGAAGAAAACGGAAGTGAGAAGCATGGAACGAACATACCAGCACCTAATCCTGAAAACGCGCCGTGATTTCCTCTCGAAGACGGGAGGAGGTCTTGGTGGCGTCGCACTGGCCGCATTGTTGAACCGTGATTCGTTGCTGTCGGCAAATGGGATTACGGCTTCCAATCCACTCGCAAACCGCCCTGCCCCGTTTCCTGCAACTGCCAATTGTGTCATTGAAATTTTTTGTCCGGGCGGGCTGAGCCATGTCGATACCTGGGATAATAAACCTGAACTGGAACGACAGCATGGCCGGGCGTTCGACGCCGAACTCGGTAAGCAGACGTTCGCCGGGATTGGTGGAAACTACGCGAAAAGCTTCTGGACGTTCCGACAGCACGGAGTCTGCGGACGATCGATCAGCGATCTGTTTCCCAGACTGGCAAATCACGTCGATGACATGGCCTTTATCTATTCCATGCAAAGTAAATCGGCGCTGCATGGACCTGCGATGTTCATGGCCAACAGCGGATTTATCCGACCGGGATTTCCCAGCATGGGTTCCTGGGTGACATACGGCCTGGGGAGCGAAAGCGAGAACCTGCCTGCGTTCGTCGTGCTGCCTGATCCGCGCGGACTTCCACCAGGGGGACCAGCCAATTGGGGCGCGGGGTTTCTACCGGCGGTTCACCAGGGAACCGTCATTGAAACCTCTCATGAACGACCACCGATTGCCGATCTGTTTCCGCCAGCCGATCAAGCGGTCTCGCCGGATACGGAACGTGATGGCCGCGACTTTCTAAGGATGTTGAATGCGGCTCATACGCAACAACGAAATGATTCGCTGCTGGAAGCGCGGATCGCTGCCTATGAACTGGCGGCTCGATTACAATTGAGTGCTCCTGAGGCGGTTGATCTGACCAGCGAAAGTGCCGCGACCTTAAGGCCATATGAACTGGATGACGCCGATGTCGGTTCGTTTGGTAGGCAATGCCTGTTGGCTCGAAGGTTGATTGAACGAGGCGTCCGATTTGTGCAGATCTTCTGCGGCGCTGAAAACACTTCGGCAAAAAAGATTCGACCCAACTGGGACAGTCACGAGGATATTGTTCGTGATCACGGTTACTGGGGACGGGTGCTGGATACGGGAGCCAGTGCCTTGTTAGCAGACCTGAAGCAACGGGGACTGCTGGATTCGACGCTAGTGATCTGCACGTCCGAGTTCGGGCGTCAGCCGTTTATGCAGGGAACCCAAAAAGGACGCGATCACAACCCCGGTGTCTTTACAGTCTGGATGGCCGGGGGCGGAATCAAGGGGGGCACAAGTTACGGCACGAGCGATGAACTCGGTTTTAAAGCGAGTGAGAATCCAGCCTATTCATACGACCTGCATGCTACCGCGCTCCATCTGCTAGGGCTGGATCATGAACAACTCACGTATTACCACAATGGTATTCAACGCCGCTTGACCGACGTGCATGGAAGTGTCATTCGAGAGATCATCGTTTGATCAGAAAATCACGTCATGACTTCAGTAATCGGGACACCACCCAGGGAAATCTCGACGGGGCGATTCGTGTGGTCAGGAACGCGCAGTTCCGGATCAATCCCCAGGCTGCGATAAACCGTTGCGACCAGATCGGCGGGACGGACCGGTTTCTCTTTCACATAGGCCGCCTGTGAATCGGATGAACCGAAAACGGTCCCTCCTTTAATTCCCGCTCCGGCAAGTAGCGAACCATAACAGTTGGTCCAATGATCACGACCTGAGTTTGCGTTCACGCGTGGAGTTCGTCCCATCTCGCTGGTGACAACGATTAACGTCTCATCCAGCAATCCGCGAGTTTCCAGGTCGCCCATTAACGCTGACATCGTCTGGTCGAAGCCAGGCAACTTGTTCTGCTTCAGAATTTTGAAATTCTGCACATGAGTGTCCCAGGCGTCGTAATCGACGTTGACCGGTCCCCAGAACAAATCCCATGTCACGTTGACGAATCGAACTCCCGCTTCAATCAGCCTACGAGCAATCAATGTCGAATTGCCAAACAGCGTTTGACCGTATCGCTCAACGACCTTCGGGTCTTCAAGGGACAGATCAAAGGCACGCCTCATTTTCGATGACGTCAGAATATCGAACGCCTGCTGCTGATTTCGTTGAAAAGACGAAACCGGAAGCAACAGTTCGGCTTTCCGTCGTTCGTCATCGATTTGTTGAAGCAGAGAACGCCGGGAATTCAATCGATCGACTGTCATGCCGTCTTGAAGTGAAGTGCTTGGCAAAAGCGGAGCACCTCGAACGATCTGGGGATTCCCCGCTGATGGTGCGAACGAATCCTTGTCGTAATACGGCTGACACTCGGTCGTCAGCGCGTCATAACGCTTGCCAAGAAACCCTCCGTAAGGACCCGCGCGGCGAAACGCCTGACCCCAGCCCAGCCAGTTTGGCATGTAAACATACTGCGGCAAATCGACTTTTGGATCGCTCATGTATTGAAGGACCGAGCCGATACTGGGCGGATCGGTATCTCGTGGGTGCTGGTCGGGCGGAGTCAGGTCGTAACCCGTGTAACAGGGGAGGCAGTTATGGCAACCTGCTTTATGATTGACGGAACGGATAAAGGCAAACTTGTGTGCCCATTGGGCGAACTGCGGCAAGTGTTCGCAGACATCGATACCGGGCACCGAAGTCGCGATCGATTTGAATTCACCGCGAACTTCCGGCGGAGCTTCCGGCTTCATGTCATACATGTCTTGCGTTGCCGCTCCACCGAGCAGGAACACAAAAATGACATTTTTTGCTTTGGCCCCGTGGACTGAACCAGCCTGTTCCGCCGCCAGCATCTGCGGCAACCCGAACCCGCCAAGTGCGGACAAAGCTCCCGCCTTCAATGATTCACGTCGAGTGATCCCATCACAACACCGTCGTGGACTTCCAAGCATCGTCAGCATCGCGAGAATTCTTTCGTCTTATGCCGCGCATCAATCACACATATCAGCAGTCGTTTATTCTAGTTTCTCGAAATCACGGTCGCTAGCGTGATTTCGAAGGGACGACGTAGTTTGGGGCCGAAAGACCCGACAATGAGTGCCACGGTTTTACCGTCCTCGGTAAGGCCGTGCTCTTCGAATATGTTATCGAACCACGAGGACACGGCCTTGTCGAAGACTCCAAAACCGTGGCACCCTGACTCCCCAATCAGTCACGACGAACTTTATACTCGGATACGTCTCAACAATACGAAAATAAAGGAAATGAAAAATGGCCGATGTGAAGCAGAGCATTCTCGATGATCAAGCCGTCAGTGGTCGTTACTTGTTTCCTCAATCGCGATGTGTTGCTGACCCGTTCATGGTGAAAGTTGATGGCGCCGAATTGGCCTGTTACCGGCGAATCATTGATCCGGTCCGGTTTACGCTGGTTCATTTTCATGGTAACGGAGAAGCGGTGGCGGATTACGTTCCGTGGATGGCCAACGAGCTTTCGTCCCTGGGGCTGAATTCATTGTTCGTTGAATACCGGCAATACGGCGACTCGACCGGCAAGGCGAAATTGGTTGCGATGCTCGGCGACGGCGAGGCCGCGGTATCTGCTGCGGGAATCGTGCCAGACAAAGTCATCGCCTTTGGTCGATCGATCGGTTCGTTATATGCCATCGAACTGGCAACTCGACAACCCACCATTGCGGGTATGATTCTCGAAAGCGGAATCGCCGATCCGAGTGAACGATTTCTGAAGTATGCAGATCTCTCGTCAACCAGCATCTCTGCAAACGACGTGATCGCCGAAGCCAGACGCGCTTTCAATCACCGGCTAAAGTTATCGAGCTACCAGAATCCATTGCTCATTTTGCATGCCGAACACGATAACCTTGTCGATATTTCGCACGCCGAGCGAAATTACGAATGGTCTGCCAGCCCGCAGAAAACAATTGTTCGGTTCCCCGTCGGCGATCACAACAGCATCATGCAATGGAACGAACGGGAATATTTTAAAGCATTGCGAGACTTCGTGAACATGGTCATGGTTCGTTCGAACATTAGACAGTAATTTTGCGTCGAACCCGTTTTTTTTCCGTCGGCGAATCCGACACGCGGTCAGGTGCGGGAATCGCAATGAACGACTATCGTATGAAAACTAACTTGCGTCACATTTCTACTACTTAACGTCAGGATCAAGATCATGAGTTACACGTATTCCGACATGGCCAAGATGATCGATCATTCGCTGCTCAATCCGACGCTCACCGAATCGGACTTGGATACGGGCTGCCGCCTGGCCTTGGCATACGACGTGGCCAGCGTCTGCATCCTTCCGTATGCGCTCAAACGATGTGCCGAAGTCTTGCGTGGCAGTACGGTGAAGGCGAGCACGACGATTGGGTTTCCTCACGGTGGTCACACAACCGCGATTAAACGAGCGGAAGCCGAGCGGGCGATCGCCGACGGCTGTGAAGAACTCGACATGGTTGTCAATATCAGCCAGGTCCTCAGCGGAAACTGGGATTACGTCCGTGCCGATATCAAAGCCGTCATTGATGTGGCCCATGCCGCCGGTCAGAAAGTAAAAGTGATTTTTGAAAACTGCTACTTGAGGGACGAACACAAAATCCGTCTTTGTCAGATTTGTTCGGAACTCAATGCCGACTGGGTCAAGACTTCAACCGGCTACGGATCGGGTGGAGCGACTCATGACGACCTGAAACTGATGCGAGCGAACTCGGCACCAAATGTTCAGGTAAAAGCGGCCGGCGGAGTCCGCGACTTGGACGGTCTTTTGGCCGTTCGAGAGCTAGGGGTAACCCGTTGTGGTGCCAGCCGGACAAAAGACATGCTCGATGAATGTCGCCGTCGCCTCAATCTCCCTGCGATCAGCTCGCCAACAGCAGCAACTGCGTCAGGGTATTGAAAAATCCAGCAAACACCCCATTCGGCTCATAAGTCCCAACAAGTAAGACACCTGCGAAAAAGCGTACGTCCGTCAAAATTGCCGTTGTCTTTGTTAAGAAACGGCTTAAACGCGCGACCATCGCTTGATTTCGGTCTGTCAGTACGACAAGAATAGCCTGCCCGCACAAGATCTCGGTATCTGTCGTCGGTCGGCCGAACGCGACCTCATCACGTCCGTAGTCGATCGACAGTTCACTAATGCCTTTTCATTTCAGGGAATCAACGAGTTATGAAATTTCTTGCAGGCCACACGGTCGGTATCGATTTGGGAACAACATACTCGGCGATTGCTCAGCTCACGAAAGATGGCAAGCCGATTTCGCTGTTGAACGCCGACGGAAGAAATATCACTCCGTCCGTGGTTCTGTTGGGAGAAGACGGTCAAGTCGTCGTCGGGCCGACCTTCGAACGAATCTCGCAAGAATCGCCCGATCACATCGTGGAAGCGATCAAGCGACAGATGGGTAACAAAGACTTTTTCGTTGTCTACCAAAACAAGAAACTGAGCGCAGAGTTTCTCTCGGCGCTGATTCTGAAAAAACTGAAGCAGGATGCCGAAAAGCAGATTGGACCGATCGCCAACGCCGTCATCACGGTTCCGTATTACTTCAACGACGTCCGTCGTAAGGCAACTCAGGACGCAGGTCGCATCGCCGGGCTGAACGTCGTCGATATCATCAATGAGCCAACCGCCGCAACCTTAGCTTATGCCTGGATGAAGGGCGAACTGGGCCGATCGGACCTGAAGCAGGAATCAAAAACCATCCTCGTGTACGACTTGGGGGGTGGAACGTTCGACGTGACCGTCGTCCGATACACGCCAACACAGTTCAAAGTGTTAGCGACAGACGGTGACGTGATGCTGGGGGGGATCGACTGGACGAAGCGAATTACAGACCACGTGGCCGAACAATTCTTCCGAAAATTTAGCGATGACCCTCGCTCTGACGCGGAAGCCATGCGTAACTTTACGGTGGAATGTGAAGACGCCAAACGCGCCCTTAGTACCAAGACTCAAGTCCCTCTCTCAGTCTACTTCCACGGAAAAACGTTGACGTTGCAATTCACTCGAAAGGATTTCGAGCGAATGACGTCCGACTTGTTGCAACGGACGCGCGATACGACAGAGCTTGTACTTCAACAGGCGGGCGTCGACCCTGGAGTTCTCGATGAAGTCGTTCTGGTCGGTGGATCGACCTACATGCCCGCAGTGGAATTGATGCTGACGGAAATCTGTCAGCGAAAGCCGTCTCGTGAGCTTCGTCCGGAAGAAGCGGTGGCCCAAGGGGCTGCGATTCACGCCGCCATTCTGGAAGCCCGCGAGAACCGAGGTATCGAAGGACTAAGCGCACTCGTCACTGCACGATTGCGGTCGGTGCAGACGAGCGACGTCAATTCGCATTCGCTGGGGGTCAAGGTTTCAAGCCCCGAGGATCGGACTCGCAAGATTAACCACATCATGATCCCGAGAAACTCGGCGATCCCTTACAGCATCAGCCAGAAATTCGTGACGAATTCTGCGAACCAGAAGACGATTCACGTTTATATCCTCGAAGGGGATGCGAGTGATCCAGAAGCGTGTACACAGATCGGTGATTTCCAGATTGTCGGGTTGCCATCGAACTTGCCTGCAGGTTCTCCAGTGGAAGTTACCTACAGTTACGACGCAAATGGACGTATCAGTGCTGTCGCGAAGGAACTGACGGGAAATCGAGTCGCCGAGACCGAAATCGTTCGTGCGTCGGGATTGTCTGATCAAGGTGTCAATAACTTCGAGTTGCTCGCCAAGGACTATCAAGTCGAGTAGCACCAAAAACTGGAGGTTTTCCCGGTGGCAATCGACGTTTACAAAGAGTGGCTGGGTATCCCGGAAGATCAGCGTCCGCCGAATCATTATCAACTGCTTCGTCTCGTTCAGTTCGAAGACGATGTCGATAAGATTCGGAAGTACTATAAAAAGTTGAATACGCACGTACGCAAGTTTGCGTCAGGTACGTATTCCAACGAGTCACAGACGCTGCTCAACGAGCTTGCCAAAGCGATGTTGTGTCTGACGGACGAAGAGTTAAAGCAGGATTACGACCGAAGCCTCGGTCGCGTGATCGACGACCGGGACGAATCGGGTCGTCGGCCCATGACGTCGTACCTTCAGGATGAGAAGGCGATCACGTCAGACCAGGCGAAAGAGGCGAAAGCTCACGCGGATCGAACTGGTCTTTCGATTCGTGATGCGATTGTGCAGCTCAAGTACGTGGACCATGAGGTTGCCGCACGAGCGTACGCCAATGAACTTGGTCGATCGTATGTCGATCTTGCCGATCTCGTTCCCGAAAACGACGCAATGGACTTGTTGCCGAAAAACGTCGTGCGTCGCCACAATTGTCTCCCACTGTTTATCGAAGAAAATGCCGTCGTTGTTGCCTGTGCCGACGAGCCTGATTCGGAACTTGAAGACGAAGTTCGACTCAGGTTCCATAAGCCGATTCGGCCGGTGATTGCGTCGGGTAAATCGATTAATCAGGCGATTGCCACGAATTATGCCGAAGGAATGCGGAAGGAAGTTGCCGCCCCGGCAAAAGGGACAGGCAAAGTTGCAGGCAAGAAGAATAGTGCTTCTGAACCAAAGGTGGCAGTCGCAGAGTTGAGTGAAGGTGAAAAGGCCCAGCGAAAACAACTGGGCATGATCTTCATGTGCTGGGCATTCGCGATCCCGGCGCTTCTGGACAACTTTGTCTTATGGGATATGGTTTATCGCAACTTCCTGCCACGTTTCGTGCAATATTTCCCCTATATTTCCTCAGTCGTGATTGGAATCCCGCTTGCTTTGATGTTCTACACTACGCATGTCAAAGACAAAAAATAACGAATTCGCTGCTTGGCCGAGGACGGTCAAGCAGTGCAGATAATGTTACGTCCATAAGTCATAAAGACCGCTGAAACTTGACGCATTGAGTCAAGTTTCAAACTCGACGAAGCCCGATGAATTGACGCTTCAATTCGGCGCAGTTCGAAAAAGTTCCTCGTTAGGTTCCTGGATTGGACCCGTCGACTGGCCAATCCCAGAGTGCGATCCGGCACTCTGGTCTATGGATCATCACCGCCGCCGCATGATGGTTACTGACTTCTAATGATTCCGTTGTCCAATTGCATGGCTCATCGGGTTGTCCATCGATATGACGAAGTGAAGCGGGCCGGTCTGGATCAATGATGACTCGAAAACTGGACAGCGAGAGTGACAGCCCATTTCCTTTCGCTTTGATATAGGCTTCTTTACAGGTCCAGCCTCGATAGAACCCTGTCAACTGCTTCTCGGGTTGCAGACCCTTAAGATCGGTCGCTTCCATCGGTGCGAAAAATCGTTCGGCAAGCTGAAGGAATTTGACGGAGGGATCATATTCTTCAACATCAATTCCGATCGATGCGCCGACGGCAATGGCGATGAGTCCCATTGTTCCCGAATGGGAAACATTGAATTCAATTTGGGGTACAGACAATTTCATCTCGTAAAATGAGAGTTCTGGTTTGCCGTGACTTCCATTTCGAAATGAGATGGTTTGAGGAGCAACATGACAGATCGTTCCTAGAAGCCGTCTTAACGTAGCTCGGCAAATGACGAACTGACGTCGTGGTTCATCAAATCGAAATCGGGCGGCACGGGTTCGCTCTTCGTCATTAAGCAGCTCTATCAACGGCAACCATTGTTCATGCGCAAGGTCGAGTCGCACCCGAACGACGTGTGCAATCTCGGGCGAGAGTTCGAGCGGAACCCGAATCGGTTGCCAATTTGAAATGATCACTTTTCCACCGCAATCGACGAAATCTATCGGAGGCCATTGTTGTTTTCGACATTATGGCGTTGCGTAAGCTCGGCACCAGAGTTCAAACGTCAGCAGAGAGTGAATCCTCACCGAATGGTTCTTGCCGGCCGCATGTTCTGATAACAGACTTTCGATCGCGGGTCGCTGAAAATAGCGGGGAAGTGAAACAGAATCGTCGAGCAGACAGTTTCGAACCCAGGTTTTCAGGTCGGTCCGAAACCAACGATCGATTGGCATCGAAAACCCCTTCTTGCGGCGATTGATAATCTCATCGGGAAGATACCGTTTGGCAATTTCTCGAAGAGCGACCTTTGTCGTTTTGGGGGTGGTTTTCAAGTGGCGGGGTAATTTACCGGCAATTGCGGCGAGTTGGTGATCGAGCAATGGGGCACGCGATTCCAAGCCATAAGCCATTGTTGCATAGTCACCTTTTAACAAAAGCCGATCAGCAAGGACCGTTCCTTGATCCCGTTTCAACGCTTGATTCAGCGGCGACAGCTTGTGTTCAGCGGGATCGCCGGTAAAGGAAATTGATTCGAAGCGATTGATAACCGTCTGCGCGAAGTCGGGCTGGTAAAGAGAGAATCGCTCCCAGCCTTCCCAACTTTGACGCTGATATTCACTGCGACATTGTGGTGCAATGACCATTGCCAGACGTGACTGAATTTTTCGCAGACCGATTGGGTCAGGACGGCAGGCTGCCAACTGATGCATCGGAAAAAGACGAGAACTCATTTGTGACAGCCATTGAAAACGGCCTGGGATGCCAACCATTCGTTTGTACTTACGGTAACCGGCAAACAATTCGTCGCCACCGTCTCCAGTCAGTACAACTTTGACATATTCAGCGGCCGCCCGACTGAGTGCCATCAGCGGAAGGACAGCCATGTCCGCGAGTGGTTGATCGAATAACGTTGCGGCTGACGTGAGGACCTTTCGCATATCGCCCGGTTCGAACGGGAATTCGCGGTGGTTTGTTCCAAGCGAAGCGGCCACCGATCTCGCGAACGGCGCTTCGTCATGTTCGCTGCCGGGAAACGAAATCGAAAAGGTCTGTAGCGGCTCGGGGTTGAACTTGACCGCGAGGGCCGTGATCAGACTCGAATCAATTCCGCCACTCAGAAATACGCCTACGGGAACATCGGCGACCATGTGGCTTTCGACCGCGTTGATTAATCCGTCTTCGACTCGCGCCAGATGATCAGAATCGGACATGGTCACGTCAGGAGCGAATGTTGGACTCCAGTAACGCTGGATGAAAAACGACGCACGACCGGGCTTCGAATGAGATTTCTCAGTCGTCAGGTCCGTTCCCGCATTGGGATGAATTTTATGAACGATGCCATTACTGGAAGGGATCTGGGTTTCGACGAATGAATTGTTCTCGCGCGCTGGAGACAATTTGATCTCAAAACAACAGCCAGCAGCCAATTTTTTGACGCCAGCAAATAGGGTTCGCGGCTGAGGGACAAACTGGTGAAACAAGAATTGATCCAGTCCCAGTGGGTCAAGTTCTCGTGAGACCTCTGGCAGGACAAGCAAGCCCTTAATCTCTGACGCAAACGCGATTCGATTCGTGCCTTCATGGTAGAATAATGGCTTTTGCCCGAAGCGGTCTCGTCCCCCGAATACAATCCCCTGCCGTCGATCGTACAAAATGAAGGCGAACATCCCTCGAAGCTGATCGACCATCTGCGGTCCCGATTCCTCCCAAAGGTGGGTCAGGACTTCGCAATCGCTGCCGGTACGGAACTGATGGCCATCGCGGACAAGTGTTTCCGTCAGTTCTCGGTAGTTGTAGATCTCGCCATTACAAACAACTGCGATCGAGCGGTCTTCGTTAAAGAGCGGTTGATGTCCGCCTTCCAAATCGATGATCGAAAGGCGAGCATGTCCCAAACCGACTTGCCCATCAAGATGGACGGTTTGTGCGTCCGGACCGCGGTGCTTCAGCGCGGTTACCATTCGTTCGATCGGTTCTCGATCAACCGGAGAGTCATCCAGACTGATGTAGCCAGCGATGCCGCACATGGAAACTCACCGTTTATCTCGAAGTTGTCTTGCGGCCGTCGGCCATCGGAGGCAAATTGCTCGCTACTCCGTCTCGTGGCACGAACTTATACGAATCGATGTATTCCATCGTAACGAGACGTCGATCCCCCTTGGCAAGCCGAGGAAATGGAATGCTTTCATGAGCGACGAGTTCATACCGTTGCTGCATTTGGTGTAGCCAGGATTCCAATTTCGCTTGATCCAGTTCATACCGGGCATCGCGATACAGCACGCATCTGAGTGGTCGAGTCGCTGAAACGCGGCTCAGGTCTGCGGATCGAAGATGCGACCGACCGACTTCAATCGCGTGATTGCAAAGGAAGTGAGCCGACCAGCTCAACTCCCGATGCTGTTCAGGGATGAAGTCCTGACCCCAGTCACTCTTCAGGCATGCGACTTCCTCGGCGAAATGTGTTCCGACCCAGAAAGATCTGGCAAACGCTCGGGCACGGTCATCCGACCTTGTTTTATAGGGGTTGATCAGATCGCGAGCGACACCTCCAAGTCCAATGATGAAAAGTATCGAACACGCCCATGCGAAACTATTTCTCATCGAATAACCGTACTGAGACCGCCAATCGAGAAATTGCACGATCCCCACGGCGATCAGACAGCAAATCATCGGAGCGACATACTGAGAAAACTTGACATGACCTCCGTACGGATATTTCTGAAGTGCAGCTGCCAGGAAATGCAGACCGGCCGGTCCAAACAAGAATCCGAGCCACAGGAATTGTTTCTGAGCGACAAGTCGCCACAAACCGGCAAGACAAAGGAATAGCGTCAGCGTGCTGGCCCAATTGGGACCACCAAGCGGATACGCCAGAAAATCGCTGGCGTGGGTTTTTAATAGCCAATACGGCAATAACCAGGGCTGACGAACGGGAGGAAAGTTTTGCTTCCAGTACTCACCCATGAACTCGCCTTCGGCCCCGCTCTGGACACGACCGACGAGACTGAACCAGACCACGAAGCTTATGACCAGCATCACGTTCCAGGCGATCCACGCTTGCCATTCAACAGCAGTCCCTTTTTTCTGCAATAGGACTGATCCGACAACAAGGCTAAGACCGCCGGCCGCGAAGACAGCAGGATACGATGCGCCGAGCGCAAACGGCATTAGAAATGCCAAGCCAGACAGAAATCGGGAATTACGGCGTTCATACCATTCGACAACCAGCGACAACATGACTAGGGACAGAAACATGTCGGTCCCATACGGCTTTGCTTCGGCAGCATACCGAATCTGAGGATAGGAGACGGCAAAAACGGCGACGGCGAATAGCAGGGCTGGGCCCGACAGAAGTCTCTGGGCCACTCGACGAAACAAGAACAGACTGATGATCGAACAAATGAACGGGATCAAACGCAACGAATATTCAGAAAACCCAAAGATCTTGACTGCCGCTCGCTCGATCCACAAAAACAGGACGGGTGCGACCTGATGGAAATCCAGCGGTTGCAATAACTGAGTGAAACTACGATCGATCAAGTTGACGCAAAGAAAACTTTCGTCGTCCCAGAGGGGAAAACAAAGGTAGTATCGGATCGTTCGCGCCAGGACCCCGACCAGGACAAATAGCCCGAGCATGCGATTCAGGCTTACTTGATTGGGGATTGAAATCGTCGTCGTTTCACCAGCATTGCCTGAGAGGCAGGCGTGTTGGCTTTTCAATTCGGTCATAGTTGACTGTTCACCAGCCAACCACAGCCACCAGTGTTTCATCGGCGCGTCCTTTCGCCGTGTGCTCGGTTCGTTCCTCGGGAATAAGCCCGAATATCGGCTTTTAGTCGAAGTCGTTCATTGAGACAACATGTCCTCCCTGCGATCTGTGCCACTGGCGTGTGAATTCGCTCGACATTTCTCCTGCTTTCCTGCAACGAAAGAAAAGCCACTGGCAGCTGGAAGCAGCCGCCAGTGGCACCGATCATCGTCCCTTTCTGTTCCAAAAACAGGTCGTTCCCAACAACTCAAACATCCCATCTTCTCGTCGTTTCATCAGGCCAGCCTTGCCCTCACGATACAGTCAATTCGTCTATCAACATTTGCCATAGTTTCTTATGATAGACTTCCACTGACGAGAACGCCGATGTTGATGGGCGACTGCCGGAAAATGAGACGAAGATGATTTTCGTGCGACAAATTGGTCGATTGGCAAAATTGTTTGGGCTAATGGCCTTATTGTTCACCGTGTGTCAGGTCCCACTTCTCGCTCAATCGGCCAAAGGTCGAAATTCTCTTCAAATCGTGCAGGAACGGCATAAAGAACGATTCCGCGAATTTTCGAATCAAATCGAAAAACTCGCCCAGTTCTGCGACGAAAAATCATTAACGGATGCTACGGCCAAGGTTCGTTCTCGCGTCATTCTTCCCGAACCACAATCGCTACGCGTTGATAAACTTCCTTCGGAACTTCACCAAGAGATTTTGCCAGGTGTGGCCGGTGACGAACGCTATTGGCAAACCCAGCTTCGCAATCTGGAGACTGAATACGCCAAAGATCTGTACATGCAGTCTCGCCAGGCATTGAATCAGGGTTTCCCAAGCTACGCCTACAATCTTGTTCGCGAAGCTGCGATTCACGATTCTGACCACCCCCAAGTTCGCCGAATTCTCGGGTTCGTCCGCATGGGAAACGAATGGGTGACTCCTTTCGCTTTCTCGCAGATGAAGCTGAAGGGAAATGTCTGGCACGAAGAATTTGGCTGGCTCCCAAGATCGCATGTCGAGAGATACATCGGTGGTGAGCGAAACTTCCAAGGGCGCTGGATTTCCGCAGAGAAAGAAAAGGAGCGAAGGCGTGATTTCAATTCTGCCTGGGAAGTTCGTACCGACCACTACCTGATCAAGACGAATGTCAGTCTTGAAAAAGGGGTCGAAATGGGGAAAGCTCTGGAAGATTTCTATGTCGTCTTTCAAGAGACATTCGCGGGATTCTTTAACACTCCTGAACAACTGAAAAAATTATTCGACGGGACTGGGAAATCGGTACGTGCCGATGCGAAACCTTATATCGTTCATTTCTATCGAACGCGGGAAGAATATGTAAATCGATTGAAAAGGGTCTTTCCGTCAATCGATCAGACAAACGGTGTTTATATGATCAACGACCGCGTTGCTCACTTCTACGATGACAACGCAAACGAACAGGGAGGGACGCTGTTTCATGAGGCGACCCACCAATTGTTCTTTGAAAGTCATCATGCAAATCGAGCAATCGGAGAAAAGAACCATTTCTGGATCATTGAAGGAATTGCTTGTTACATGGAGTCATTTCATCGCAGAAATGGCTCGTTTTCACTCGGAGACGCGAATTACGTCCGTTTTGCTGGTGCCAGACAAAACCTTTTAGACAAGAATTATTACGTCCCCCTGCGCGAGTTCTCAGGGTATGGAATGAACGAGTTTCAACGATCGCCCGAACTCGCCAAGAACTACACTCAGGCAGCCGGATTGGCTCGATTCTTCATGCATTACGACAAGGGCCGCTATCGTGAGGCACTTGTCAAGCATCTTTCACAACTCTACAGCAGCGACGAACGGACTCGCGAACGAGCGTACAGCCTCGAAGAATTGACCGGCGTCGATTTCTCTGACCTCGACAAACAATACGCCGAAGACTGTCGCAAGACGGAAGAAAAGGTTTCTGCCCGCTAAACTGTGGGTTTCGGCGTTGAGGCGATTTTCGCGTAGCGGGACTCCGAAGTCTTATTCCGAAATCTCATCGGATGCTTTGGAAAAAAACGTCGGATTTGGCAGTATGTAATAAGAGGCCGTTTCCAATAGCCAAGAATGCCAAACTGGTCCCCGTTCCAATTCAAGAGAAAAAGCATGCCTGAAAACAGACGTCAGTTTCTTTCCGGATCAGCTTCGGCAGTCATTGGTCTCGCCGGTTTGTCCGCCGCCAACGCGGACGAACCTCGTGATGCTACTTCAAAGGCGTTAGCCAGCAAGCCGGGTAGTTGGAAAGGAAATCGAATTGCGGTCTCGACGTATTCCTTCTGGCAATTCAAGAATGAATCGCTGCGAAGTATTGAAAACTGCATCGATCTCGCCGCTGACATGGGATTCGATGGCGTCGAAATTCTCCATCGCCAGATGGAAGACGAGTCCAACGGCTATCTTCAAAAACTGAAACAGCGCGCATTTCGACGTGGCCTCGATCTGTGCGGCTTTTCGACTCATCAAACGTTTGTTTCGCCCGATAAAGAGGTGCGACAGAAAAACGTCGAGCATACAATTCATTGCATTGAACTCGCTTATCGCCTTGGCATTCCCACGATTCGAGTTAATACCGGCCGCTGGGGAACTTCCAAGGATTTCGACGAACTGATGGCAAACAAGGGGATTGAACCACGATTGCCGGGCGTTAGCGACGATACCGGTTTTGGGTGGGTGATTGATGGCTTGAATCAATGTCTACCGAAGGCAGAAGAGTGCGGCGTGGTTCTCGGATTGGAAAATCATTGGGGACTTGGACGAACTGCCGCAGGTGTCAACCGAGTCGTCGATGCGATCAAGTCGCCCTGGTTGCAGATTACGCTCGATACGGGAAATTTCCTGGAAGAGATGTACGAGCAGATGGATGCGATTGCGCCTCGTGCAGTGCTCGTGCAGGCCAAGACCTATGATGGAGGCGGTACGTGGTACACGCTGGATCTGGATTATCCTCGCATCGCTGCGATTCTGCGAAAGCATAATTACCAGGGATATGTGTCACTGGAATTCGAAGGAAAAGAAGACGCGAAAACTGCGGTTCCGAAAAGCCTGGAGCGATTGCGACAAGCGTTTCATCGATAAAAGGTTAGTAGTCCAAAAACGATGGAATAATTGGTTGTGTGCCACGGGCGTGCGTCTTCGCTCGCCCGCGTTCTTTAGCCGTTCGAAATCCGTTTCCAAGACACTGGCGGCACAAAGACGCCGACAGTGGCACCCATATTCTTAGCTTTGGCGGCGGACTAGAGTGATTCGACATTCGGGTCCATGGTTTCCAAGTGGGCTTCTGCTGCGGTCCTAGCGGCGTCACGAAGATGCAGTTCCGTCTCAATCTCTTGTCTTTGTATGGCGACCGCGACGTCGAATTGGCTGAGGACGTCCAAGGCCTTGTCTTTCGAGGTCACCAGTCCAATAAACAGATATTGCACAATGGCGATTCCATAACAGACCCAGCCTTCCGTTCCGGAAAGTAACACGGAAAGGATTGCAAGCACTGGCGACGCTCGATTCAGATGTTGGCAGACCAAACCTTTGATGAGCTTGGGAAAATACTGGACGAGACTTCGAACGAGGTGGCCCTTCTCGATATCTGGCTTTTTGGGGCCTGGGTGAATCAGTGCGAATAGCGCCTGATCGGGCATCCCCTCGATCACGCCAATCGCCAGAAGCAGTCGCCCCGCCATAAAGTAAAGACTCAATCTGGCGGATTCGTTAACGCCGGGGAAGAGATATTCCTCCATATTTCGTGTGGCGGCTAACAGCAGAAGCGATCCTCGAAACCACTGTTCGAGATCCTTTTCCAATTCTTCGTCGATTTCTTTATTGCGAACGACCTTTCGCATTAACAGTCGGAAAATCGGAATGGCAATAAAGCCAAGAAAAAACCGTGTGACCGGCTTCATTATCGTCCGAAGAAGTTGACTCAAGGGGTATTGAAACACAACAGGCTCTGTGAAAAAGGCTCCGTATGAGCAAACCGAAGGAATTTCCTCGTCGGCAGTCTTATCGCATCGTCTTTGATAGCGTCAACGTGGCGCTCAACGTTGCGGATCATTCACAAACGATTATTTATCTTCGAACAAGACGTTCAAGAGCCGGGATTCGGCGCACCCAACATCCTCAGCATTTGATCGCCAACAGAATCTTCGGTCGGTTCAGCAGGAGGCAGGTTCAGTTGGCGAAGAAGAGCTTCTGCCTTTTCGAAAGGACAGTATCGTTCCCAGTGTACGACCAACTGTTGGAAATCTTCATTCCTTAGTGCAACGGCCATCGTGGGATGCCGTTTCACCTGGTGTGATGGGTTCGCCGCTAATAAACGCTGGCGGCACGAGGCGGCGACCTCTGGCCAGCCGGCGCGGCAGGCTTCGACACCAGCAAGCAAAAGAAAACGGTCGCGAACTTGCGGTTGTTGCTTGTGGTCTGAAATCACTGCCAGTTGAACGTAAATTTGCATCGCCGTTTCGTGGTCTCGCATGATTTCGTTGTCCTCGAATCGACGCCGCAAGTTTCGTATTGCGATTCAATAAGGAATCCGCAGTGAATCATACGCCAGTTCGACTCCCTGAGGGAGACGAGCGTTCGTCGATGTGTAGTCGAGATAATGTGAAACGTGTGTCAGGTAGGCCCGCTTCGGCTTAACTCGTTCGATCGCTTCCAGTGCCTGAGGGATGCCGAAATGTGTCGCATGAGGCATGTCGCGCAAAGCGTCGATGACCAGCACGTCTAACCCCTCCAGCAATGGCCAGCTTTCATCGGGAATGAAACTGACGTCCGTACAAAACGCAACGTTAGCGATCCGGAATCCAAGAACGGGCAAGCGACCGTGCATCAAACGAATCGGTTGGATTTTCTCTCCCAGAACCTCAAAGGGATCAAGTCCGATTCGATGAAATTCCAACAGCGGAATGGCACCATGGTGCAAGTCGGCGGGCGAGTTACTGAAGGCATACGAAAAGGAGGCACGAATCTGCTGTTCGACGTTTTCTTCGCAGTACAAGGGGATCGCACGTTCAAGCCGGTAACCAAACAATCGTAGATCGTCCAGTCCGAACAGATGGTCCGCATGGCTGTGTGTGTAGATAACCGCTTCAACCAGGTCGATTTTTTCTCGCAGCAATTGCAGACGCATCTCAGGTGACGTGTCGATCAGAAACGTCCCCTGATTCGTCCGCACGGCAACGCCCGTTCGAGTTCGCTTGTTTTTCGGATCGTCCGACTCGCATACGTCGCAATGGCAACCGATCACGGGAACACCATGACTCGTTCCGGTCCCCATCAAAATCAATTCGTGGTCCGACTGAAAAGGCATGAGCTGATCATCTCGCGGGCGATTGGCAGGCTTGGTTTGTAACGAGTGTAACAGACCTGAAGCAGTCGGAAAGTGTCGGCGAATCGTTTGTCGCGACGAAAAATCTCATGTGCCACTGCTTGACCGTCTTCGGGAAAGCAGTGCTCTTCGAGAATTACGAAGCTACTGCTTCTCCGAAGACTCCGAAGCAATGGCACAAGATCCTGATTTCAAAGTTTGATAAAGAATCCGCATCTCATTTCGAAATTCGCTTGATTGACTATGATCCAGTTGATTGAAAGGATTCTCTATGTCAGATACTGGCTCAAACCGTCGCGATTTTTTAACCGGACGCGCGGTCCGTACGGAGACTGAGCGCGCTGGCAGCCGATTAGCGGATGAGATTATTGGAGCCAATCGTCCGTCTCGTGGACCGACTTTGATGCTCCGTACGACAGCCATGGCATGCGACTTTGACGTGATGGTCAATGGCGATGGCCCAAAGACACAATTGGAAGTAGCGTCGAACGCTTTAGAGCTTGTTCATGAACTCGAACAACAACTTTCCGTTTACCGTGACGACAGCGAACTGAGCCAACTGAATCGGCGAGCGTCCCAGGAACCCGTCACTGTCGAAGCCGGATTGTTTGATTTACTCGAACGAGCACGCACACTCAGTGAACTGACTGGCGGTGCATTTGACCCGGCGTCGGGTGCCTTGATCGGACTTTGGAAGTGTTGCCGAAGTGAAGATCGAATTCCGACCTCAAATGAAATTGAGCAGACGCTTGCCATGTGCGGTGTCTCACACGTGAATTTTGACAAAGAAACTTGCGAAATTTCGTTCAGGCGGCCGGGAATCGAATTCAATCTTGGTGCGATTGGAAAAGGATACGCCGTTGAGCGAGCAGGAGAATCGTTGCTGTCGCATGGGGTTGAGAACTGGCTGGTCCACGGCGGAAGAAGCAGCATTCGAGCGGCGGGGACTCATGCAGGGCATGACGGATGGCCTGTGGGGCTGCAAAATCCGTTAATTCCCGACAAGCCGTTCGCAACGATTCTTCTCAAGAATGCGGCATTAGCGACGAGTGGAACGGCAGTCCAGTGGTTTCGATATCAGGGACGGCGATATGGGCATATTCTCGATGTTCGCACCGGTTGGCCGGTCGAAACACTCCTTTCGGTCAGCGTAATCGCACCTGATTCGGCGATGGCTGACGCGCTTTCGACAGCTTTTTTTGTGTTGGGAGTCGAAAAGAGTCTTCAGTGTTGTGATAATCTTCCCGATTCAGTGGGGGCGATCTTTTTCCCTCTGCCGAAACATGGTCAGACGCTGGAACCGATTCTCCACAACGTCGCTCCCGAAATTTGGTTTCCTGGTTGAACAGGTTTTTCTGTTTATCTTTGTCATTCATGTGAAAGAGATTCCGAGTGCCTTCAGATTTGCGTCGAATTTCCTGGCTCGCGGTCGCCCTGTTGGTTGTGCTGCGGATTTCCATTGGCTGGCATCTCTTTTACGAGGGGCTTTGGAAGCTGGGTACAAGAAATACTGCCGCCCCGTGGACATCCGAGGGTTACCTTAAGAATTCCACCGGCCCAATGAGGATGATGTTTCGCGAAATGACGGGTGATCCGAACGACTTGAAATGGCTTGACTTCGACACGATGTCTGCAAAATGGGATGCCTGGCGCGATCGCTTTGTCGCCCACTATGGTGCCGACGCAAAGCAACTCGATCGTTTGCTCGATGGCCCCGACGCTGGATTCAGCGTTCCTCTTGCAGAACTTCCTTCGGGAATCGATTTTGACGAAATCGCCAAAGGGGCAGGGGTCCTGAAGGACGCCATTAAATATGACAGTAAATCAAAGAAACTGATCGTTGACGGTAAACTTCACCTGTTGCCAACAGAACAAGCCAAATTGCTGGACGCTGTCTATCAGTTGAAAACCACGGAACTGGAAGCGCAATTCAAGGCATTGATGAAAGCGATCAATGACGTTGCCAAACAATCGTCGAAACTGTCGTTCCGGGAACGCCTGGCTGCGATGTTGAAAGGTGACCCGGAACGAGTCGGTATCGTGCAAAAAGCAAAGAAAGAAGGGGACGAAGACCAGGTTGTTGTCGTGGGCGAAGTCAAATACTACAAGGACTTGATTGACCGCTACGAAGCGAACTACGCCAAGGCAAAAACTAAGTTTCAGTGGGACCACCTCGAACGACAATGGAGCGACCTGCAAAAGACGAGACGCAATCTGGTTGGACCGGTTCAGGCCCTGGAAAAAGACCTTTTTGAAGACGCCAATAAGCTGTTAACTACGGAGCAACTTGCTGCCGGGCCGGTTCCCCCCGCCGTAACGGAAATCAGCCGAATCAACGCAAGAACAATGTGGGGACTGACAATTTTCGGTTTCTTGCTGATGATCGGTCTGTTTACTCGTTTGTCTGCCTTGGGTGGAGCAGCATTATTGACGCTGTTCTACATGGCGATGCCACCTTGGCCCGGTGTTCAGGAAATCCCCAGTATCGAGCACAATCTGATCGTGAACAAAGTCCTCGTCGAAGCGATCGCACTGCTGGCGTTGGCCACCATGCCGACGGGGAAATGGTTTGGTATCGACGCGGCGATTTCCGCCTTATTGTTTCGCCGAAAAATCGTCGAAAAATCCTGAGACCAGAAATTTTCGGTTACAATCACACGTACGAAACTAAAATTCGAATACCCAGTATCGAATACTTTTTAAGAGGAGCAGACCAGTATGCAATTGACTCCAGAACAAGAACGGCTCGGCAAGGACAACTTTCACGAAGCAGTCGCTTTCACGCGACGCGGATTTCTCGTCGGGGCAGCAGCTGCAGCACCAACGTTGGGAGCCGCATACTTCGGTTACGAAGCATTGAAGGGCGACCCCATCAAGGTTGGCTTCATTGGATCGGGTGACGAGGGTTCGGTCCTGCTGACTCAGCATCCGCCTGAGTATATGGAGATTGTCGGCGTTGCCGATTTGCGAGCGAAAAATCGTGTTCGAGCCTTACAGGGTGACGGCGATGAAATCCGCTGGGGCTTGATTCGTAAGCTCGGTGCCCCCAAAGCTCAAAAGGTGAATCTCTATCGCGATCATAAAGAACTGCTCAAGTCTCATCCTGAGATTGAAGCGGTCGTCATCGCAGTGCCGCTCTGCCAGCATGCGGCTGTCGCGATCGACTGTCTCAAGGCCGGAAAGCACGTCCTGACCGAGAAGTTAATGGCTCATACGGTCATGCAGTGTAAAGAGATGATTCGAGTCGCCAAGAAGGAAAACAAACTGCTCGCGGTTGGACATCAACGGCACTACAACGTCCTTTACGACAATGCAAATGCCCTGATCCAGAATGGGATGCTGGGTGAATTGAAGTTCATTCGCGCCCAATGGCATCGCAATAATAGCTTTCCCGGCAGCGATAGCTGGCGACCAGGTGGCTACACCGCCGAATCTTTCGGCAAGAAATTCAAACAGGATATTGATGGCCTGAAGGACTTCGCGAAAGAGAAGGGGATCGAAAATCTCGACCAGTTCCTGTCGAGCGAATTTGGGTACCCTTCCATGGAACGCCTGGTGAATTGGCGGCTTTATAACAATACGGGTGGCGGACTGATGGCCGAACTCGGCAGCCATCAACTCGACGCGGCAAGTATCTTCCTGAATAAGGTTCAGCCCATCGCCTGCTTTGGTTACGGCGGCAAGAATTTTTATCACGTGAAGGGGATTGGATCACCGGATCAACAGGCCGATGATCGTGACATCGATGATCACGTTTACATGACGTTTGAATTTCCCGGCAAGCACTATGCCGAAGACAAAAACGACGTTTGTATCGTGACATATTCATCGATCAGCACCAACCGCAGCGAACCCTACGGTGAAACCGTGTTCGGTAGCCGTGGCACACTGATCATGAAACAGGAACTTGAAGCAATCCTCTACAAGGAAGCGACAGGTGCATCCAAGGGTGGGATCGACCAACGCTTGTACGCGATCGAAGGGAGCGACGGACAACCTGCACTCGCCGCCAGTGCCAGCCTCGGACCCACCAAGGCCGCAGCCGTCGCCGACGTCGGAAAGGTCAGTCGTGGCTATACCGAAGAAATGGAACATTTCGCATTCTGCATCCGGAACTTCGGCAAGAATCCCTTTGAAGCTCCACTCCGCTGTCCTGGAAAGCAAGGGATGAAAGACGCCATCATGGCCCTGACATCAAACCTTGCGATGAAACACAAGAAGCGGATCGTCTTCAAAGATGAGTGGTTTGATCCTGAAAGTGACCTCGTTCCGGAAGATGACACGGAAATCATACATTGATTTCGCGATTCCTTTTAACGAAGACAAGCTATCGCAAATTCGTTTGTGATAGCTTGTTTTTCAATTCCCATAGATGCATGAGGCGGTGACGCCCTTCGAAGCAAAATGAACTTTGTCGAGTCTGCGATGACCTGAAGCGTTGGAAAGCAAATTCGTGGACTTTTCACCCGATAAAGCGAAAGCGATTTTCATCGCAGCCCGGAATTACGAGCCGCGTACGACGCGTGAGAAATTTCTATCGGACGCTTGTGGCTCCAATGCGGCATTACGAGCGCAAGTCGAAAGCCTGCTCGCTGCAGCTGAGCGGGGGGTGGATGACATTTCGGAATCCGAAGCTAACGCGGAAATCCAAACGATCATCTTTCCGGCGGACGAGCCGCCTATCGAGCAATCCATTGAGCCGCCGATCGAACGGATCGGTCGCTACCAGATTGAGAAGGTCCTGGGCGAGGGTGGATTCGGATTGGTCTACCTCGCGTACGACGAACAGTTGAATCGTCGTGTCGCGATCAAAGTGCCCCATCATCAACTTGTCGATCGAGTCGATGCGGCAAAGGAATATCTGGCCGAAGCCCGTGCCGTGGCGATGCTGGACCACTCGCATATCGTCCCCGTTTACGATGTTGGTACGAGTGACGATTATCCCTGTTTCATCGTCTCAAAATACGTCGAAGGGACCAATCTTGCCAAACGGATGAAGCAGTCTCGACTGACACTCGATGAATCGGTGGAACTGGTGGCGACGGTGGCCGAGGCATTGCACTATCTCCACAAACAAGGTGTTGTACATCGCGACATCAAGCCCGGAAACATCCTGCTTGACCAAAGCGGAAAACCTTTCGTGGCCGATTTCGGTCTGGCGCTGCGTGAACAGGACAGCAGCGATTTGAAGGCCTTCGCCGGGACGCCGGCCTACATGAGTCCCGAACAGGCACGTGGCGAAGGTCATCGCGTTGACGGGCGTTCGGATCTCTTCAGCCTCGGGATCGTCTTCTACGAACTTTTGGTCGGCAAGAGGCCGTTTCGCGGGGAATCGTTAAGAGACCTGCGCGAGCAAATCACGAACTTCGAGCCACGCCCCCCCCGTCAGTATGATGAACAGATTCCAAAAGAACTCGACCGCGTCTGCCTGAAGGCTTTGTCGAAACGGGCTTCGGAACGTTATTCGACCGCCGTCGACATGGCCAAAGATCTGCGCGACTTCCAGGCGGAAGCAATGTCTCGGAATCAGTGTCGCCCAGGGAATAGTGAGACCAATTCGCCACCAAACGGATCCCGTTCGCAACCAGTATTGAGTGTCGGTGCGAGCGGTAGTATCAGTATCGGTGAAGTGGGGACAGTAACACACAGGTCGACGCAGTCAGAACGTTTGCTCGTCAATGTTGTACCGAAGGGATTGCGGTCGTTTGACGCTCACGACGCCAGCTTTTTCCTGGATTTGCTGCCGGGACCACGCGACCGTGAGGGACTGCCGGACAGCATTCGATTCTGGAAGACGCGGATCGAAGAGACCGATGCTGACAAGACGTTTTCCGTGGGACTGATCTATGGTCCATCCGGCTGTGGGAAATCATCGCTAATGAAAGCGGGATTATTACCTCATTTGAGTCCCAACATAATTGCTGTTTATCTGGAAGCGACGGCGGATGAAACCGAGCTTCGAATCCTGAGCGGACTTCGAAAGCGTTGCCCTGAGTTGCCTGAAAATTTAGGGTTGGTCGAAACGCTGGCTGCACTTCGTCGTGGAAAATGGCTTCCCGCCGGAAAGAAGATTGTCATTGTCCTCGACCAGTTTGAGCAGTGGCTGTACGCCCACCGGGAAGAGACAAACAGCGATCTGTCGCAAGCGCTGCGCCAATGCAGCGGGGATCGATTGCAATGTATATTAATGGTTCGGGACGATTTCTGGCTGGCAGTGACACGTTTTCTGTTCGAGTTAGAGATCAATCTCGTCCAGGGAGGGAATACCGCGCTGGTTGATTTGTTCGACCTTGACCACGCCAGAAAGGTCCTTGGGGCTTTTGGTCGGGCATTCGGAAAACTCCCCGAAACGAGCAGTGAAACAACCAGGGACCAGAAAGAGTTCATTAAACAAGTTGTGTCTGGATTGTCCCAGGAAAATAAGGTGATTTGCGTTCGATTGGCCTTGTTTGCAGAAATGATGAAAGGAAGGTCGTGGACACCCGCGTCATTGAAGCAAGTTGGCGGAACCGAAGGTGTCGGTGCCACGTTTCTAGAAGAAACGTTCTCGTCATCAACGGCGAATCCCAGACATCGCTTTCACCAGAAACCTGCCCGTGCAGTTCTGAAAGCGCTACTCCCTGACTCGGGCACGAACATCAAGGGTTCCATGCGTTCGTATGCCGAGTTGCTGGTCGCCTCCGGCTACGGAAACCGTCCCAAGGACTTTGACGACCTTATTGGTACGCTCGACAGCGACTTACGCCTGATCACTCCCACCGACCCTGAAGGAACGGATGACGAGGTGGAGGAAAAGAACGGTAACGCATCGACCTCTATACCTGACACTCTCCACCCCTCTCCCGCCACGCGCTTCTACCAGTTAACGCACGACTATCTTGTCCCTTCGCTCAGGGATTGGTTGACTCGCAAACAGAGGGAAACTCGTCGGGGGCGGGCTGAATTGCAGTTGGCGGATTGTGCTGCGGTGTGGAACGCTCGTCCTGAGAACCGACAATTGCCATCGCTGTTGCAATGGTTCAATTTCCGTTGGTGGACACAGAAGAAAAACTGGTCTCTGCCGCAGAAGAAAATGATGGCACAGGCTGGGCAGTATCATGGATTGCGAGGGTTGGTGCTGCTGACGGTATCGACACTCATCGGCTGGGGTGGCTTTGAAACCTATGGTGTTCTGAAAGCCCACGCTTTACGGGACCGGGTGCTGGACGCGAACACCAGCGAAGTGCCAACGATTGTCAAGGAAATGGGTTCCTATCGACGGTGGATCAACCCTCTCCTGCGCTTTGCCTATGCGAGGGCGGAAGAAGACAACGATGCCCGTCAGAGACTCCACGCCAGCCTGGCCCTGTTGCCGGTCGATACCAATCAGGTCGCATACTTAACGGATCGATTGCTCGACGCAGATCCGAAAGAAGTTTCGGTGATCCGAGACGCACTGGCGTCCCACAAGGACGAGTTGGGCAAAAGGTTGTGGGACGTCGTTGAGAAGCCGGAAAAGGGGAAGGAATCGCAACGCCTGCGAGCGGCAGCAGTATTGGCGACGTACGATCCTGACAGCAAAAACTGGGGGAATGCGAGTGGTCCCGTGGTAGATCAATTAGTAGCCGAAAACCCTGTGTTTCTGGGGCTTTGGTTGGAAACTTTTCGCCCCGTCAAAAACAAGCTGATGGATTCTCTGGTCAGCGTCTATAAAAAAAATGATGGCCAGGAATCGGAAAGAAATCTGGCCACGAACATTCTGGCCGATTACGCCGCCGAACAGCCGTCAGTTCTTGCCGATTTGCTGATGGATGCCGATGACAAACAATTCGCGGTAATCTTCCCGAAATTCAAGGAGCATGGCGATCGTTCCATTTCCGAAGTCGTGGCAGAGATCACCGCACGGGAGGTCGTTGCCAAGCTCAAGGACAAGCTGGTTTTTGAAACGAAAGGGGCGTTTGCTGAAGGGGATGCAAAGGTGAAAACGGCTCGTGGTCCCCTGGTCGCCAAGCGATTCGAAGTACATCTACTCGCCGGGAAGACGTATCGGCTGACGATGGAAAGTGTCGACCTTGATTCCTACATGGAACTACAAGACCAGGCAGGCAAGAGTTTCGCCCTTGATGACGATTCTGGCGGTTACTGGAACCCATGTCTCATGTACACCGCGGACCACGATGACTCCTATGTTGTCCTCGCTGCGGCTGTTCCAAATCTGGAAGACAAAAAAAAGGAGACGGGCGATTTCGTGCTGAAGATCATGGAATCGCTGGCCGTCGACGAGGCGAATAAGGAAAAATTGGCGAAACGACAGGCGAATGGAGCGGTGGCGCTTTTAAGAATGAACCAGCCAGAACGGGTATGGCCACTCTTGATGCACAGTCCTGACCCACGGGTAAGAAGCTATCTGATCCACCGGCTCAGTCCGCTGGGTGCAGACCCCACAGCCATCGCAAATCGTATCGCTGATGAGAAGATCGACATCACAATTCGGCGAGCATTACTCTTAAGCTTGGGCGAGTACAATGAGACCGTGATTACGCCAGCAGACCGAACTGCGTTGTTGCCAATGCTGCAGAAAATCTACTTCACTTCGACCGACCCGGGCCTACACGCCGCGACAGAATGGCTCTTGCGACAATGGAAACAGGAGGCTTGGCTGGCACAGGTGAACGACGATTGGGCCAAAGACATGGAAGGGCGGACGAAGAAGATCGCCGAGATCAGGGAATTGCTGACGAATCACACGGAACAGACGCCACCACAATGGTACGTCAACGGTCAGGGACAGGCATTCGTCGTGATTCCCGGTCCTGTAGAATTCACGATGGGATCGCCGACTTCTGAGAAGGACCGAAGTGACGATGAGGTCCAGCACAAGCAGAGGATTGCTCGGACGTTTGCCCTGTCAGCGAAATCGGTAACCCAGGAACAATTTCGACAATTCGACGAGGGAAATAGTCGAGGGGAAATCCAGTTTCACCGAATGGCTGACTTGCCCGCAGTGGTCATTAACTGGTATGCGGCGGCAAAATATTGCAACTGGTTGAGCCAGAAAGAAGGAATCCCTGAGGACCAGTGGTGTTATGAGATCAATGGCGACGAGACGAAGTTAAAAGAGAACTGCTTGAGACTCACCGGGTATCGCTTGCCAACTGAAGCGGAGCTGGAATTCGGAACCCGTGCGGGAGCGTTGACCAGCCGGTACTTTGGCGAGTCGGATGAGTTGTTGTTGAAGTATGCGTGGTACAGTAAGAACTCAACTGGGATGACATGGCCGGTCGGAAGTCTAAAACCGAATGATTTGGGTTTGTTCGACGTACATGGCAATGTCTGGACATGGTGTCAGGAAATCTACGAACGTTATCCGCTACGGAATGGAGATGAGACCATCAACGAGGAGGGTGGTGCATCGGTCGTTTCGCTTGAGCGTGGACGTACGTTACGCGGCGGCGGGTTTCTCGCGAGTCCATCGAAAATGCGTTCCGCCCACCGCAGCAGCCACCTACCGACCACTTCGGAATTCTCTTACGGTTTCCGTTTAGCGCGGACGTTTCCTATGACTCTCGAGTGACGGGTCGACTGATTAGCGGGCTCAACTCAAGCGGCTTTTACAACGAGAGGCCCCATCGCAAAAAAGAAGACCTGAGTTCCGGTGTTTGACCAACGGACATTCAGACGCCCGTTGGATCAAAAACACGAGAATCGATTATCAGAGGCCATTCAATTGCCCGTACCGACGCCTTTATTTCCACCTTTTACGGCGACAGGTGCTTCCACGAGTATCACCTCTTCCACTTCTATGGTTTTCTCGACGACCGCTCCACCAAAATTGATGCTTCCTCCGTTACCAAAGTTGATGCTTTCGCCGTTGCCGAAGTTGATGCTTCCTCCACTGCCAAAGTAGATGGTTCCTCCTGCACCAAAATTCAGCGAAGCACCACCCTGTGAAGAAGAACTGGTCGATGCAGGAAGTTTGCTTTCCGGCGATGGACTCTTGTGACCACTTGGAGATCGACTGCCTGACTTGTTTGCACTGCTCATTGATGTTCTCATTTACGAAGGGGTGAAATATCAGAACGATTCAAAATCGGCGCCCGAATGGGCGACGCGCGTCAACTCGCAAGATGCTGCTTCTGACACAAAACAGTGTAAAAAGCAGCGATTACCGTTTGCAACAGCCGATTCGAAATTCAAAAAAAGTTTTACGACACAGGCATAGAGTAGTGATCAGGTCAGTTCGTGGAATTCGTTGGATTTCCCGACTTGCCCAACTGATGAGAATTCGGAACTTATGATGTTGCGGTCGGGAGATCGCTGTACAACGGCGTTTGGTCAGTTGCTGACGCGAGTAGGAGTCGATACGCTCCCAGTTCTGTGATTGGATCAGTGTTTGGATGGCCTCGCCGACCGATGAATAACGGATTCATCGAGTGACGTATCCGGTGATGAAATCGTTGTTTCAGGAGAGTTTTTCAGATGACTACGCCCGCCCCGATTCGAGTTGCTGTGACCGGCGCTGCCGGACAGATTGGATATGCCTCATTATTTCGACTCGCATCGGGTCAGATTTTTGGTGCACATCGTCCAGTCATTCTCCATTTGATTGAAGTTCCCCCCGTGATGGCTGCCCTGGACGGCATTCATATGGAACTGGATGACTGTGCCTTCCCGACACTTGCGGGCGTCGTCAAGTGCGACAGCGATCATCTTGAAGAGGCGTTTCGGGACGTGAATTTCGTCATCCTGGTCGGAAGCATCCCTCGTAAACAAGGGATGGAACGATCCGACCTGATTCGCATCAACGGCCCCATCTTTACCAATACGGGTAAAGCAATTCAGGCCGCAGCCGCCAAGGATGTTCGAGTCGCTGTTGTGGGAAACCCCTGTAATACGAACTGCTTGATTGCCATGTCCCACGCGCCGGATGTTCCTCGCGATCGCTGGTTCGCGATGACTCGACTTGATCAGAACCGAGCTGCTGCTCAGCTTGCTCAGAAGGCTGGTCGACCTGTCGGGTCAGTTTCGAATCTGGCGATCTGGGGTAACCATTCGTCGACCCAATATCCCGATTTCGTGAACGCCAAAATCGATGAAAAGCCGGTGACAAGCGTCATCTCGGATCATGACTGGTTGAAAGGTGACTTCGTCAGTACCGTTCAGCAGCGCGGGGCCGCCGTCATCAAGGCACGCGGGGCTTCCAGCGCCGCGAGTGCCGCAAATGCCGCTTTGGATACCGTGAAAAGCATCATCACGCCGACAGCGGCTGGAGATTGCTTCAGCGCGGCAGTCTATTCCGACGGCGCTTATGGAATCGAGTCCGGACTCGTGACTGGCTTGCCGTTGAGCAGTGACGGACGCAACTGGCGAGTCCTTCCCGGATTCCAGATCGACGATTTCAGCCGATCTCAGATCGACAAGACTGTCGCCGAACTGAAGCAGGAACGGGACACCGTTCGCGACCTGTTGCCCTGATTTGACAAACAAAGCCTGAACGCGCTGTTTTGCAAAGCCAGTGCGATCAAAACGAAAACCCACCTCCTCGCGGAAGTGGTTAATGGGCCTTGGCCCTGGCGGTTGATGTTGTATCGAATTGTGTGATATGTCAACGCCGCAGGAATTTGTATGGCAGCGTAGTGTTTGACGAATGCTGGTGCTGGTGCAAAGGCCCGATGACCACCTCCGCAGGGGAGGTGGGGTTTCGTTGAATTACCTGGGGCGTCCGCTGAATATTACGCTGCACCATATTCCGACCAGCCATACCTCGGAGTTTTGATTTTGTCTCGGATCGTCATCGTTGGTGGAGGGCTTGCCGGGCTGGCGGCAGCCGTCGCACTGACCGCGCGAGGCTTTCCCTGCACGATCATTGAATCTCGACCAAGGCTTGGTGGTCGAGCCAGCTCGTTTCATGATCCGACAACCAATACAGACATCGATAACTGCCAGCATGTGACGCTTGGCTGCTGCACCAACTTTCGCCATTTCTGTCATACGACGGGACTCGCCGAATTTTTTCGGCGTGAACCCGCTCTTTATTTTGTTGGCCCGTCTGGAAAGATTGATCGATTCGCCGCCGGCTCACTTCCTGCGCCACTTCATTTGACGGGTGCATTTGCCGGTTTGTCTTATCTTTCCTGGAAGGATAAGTACGCCCTTGCAACGGCATTAAGAGTCCTGACTCGTCCCGTCTCCGAACAGGATGAATCGGAATCGTTCGCGAAATGGTTGACTCGTCACAAACAGCCCCAGACGGTCATTGACCGGTTCTGGTTCGTGGTCCTCGTCAGCGCATTAAGCGAGTCACTTGAGCGAATTTCTGTCAGTCATGCACGCAAAGTGTTTGTCGATGCATTCCTCGCTCATCGCAATGGTTGGTATGTCGATATCCCTGACGTACCACTTGAAGAACTGTATGGAGGCCGCTTAACGGATTGGCTGACTTCTCGAGGAACCACCATACGATTGCAGTCGTCTGCCGACAAGATCGAACTTGAGAATGACCGAGTGACCGGCGTTCGGCTTGGCTCAAACGAAGTCATCCCAGGTGACGAATTTGTGGTGGCACTTCCATTCTTTCGCGTACTGTCCGTATTGCCAGAGTCACTCGCTGCCCGCACTGAATTGCAGGGGATTAAGCAACTTGAGCCGGCACCGATATCCAGCATTCACCTGTGGTTTGATCGCCCGATTACCGATTTACCTCACGCTGTACTGGTCGACCGACTCTGTCAGTGGGTTTTCAATCGGACGGCAATTAAGTCCGTTCAAATCCGACAATCGTCAGCGCCGGATTCCAATGAAGATCGTCTTGTTGATGCATTTTATTATCAGATTGTGATCAGCGCCAGTCATCAACTGGAACGATCCAGCAAAGACGAGATTCAAAAACAAGTACTACAAGAGCTCACTGATGTCTGGCCGATCGTTGCCGAGGCAAAACTTCTTCATTCACGACATGTGACCGAACATCGCGCAGTCTTTTCACCCGTCCCCGGCGTCGACGCCTTGCGACCCGTTCAACAATCGCCTGTCGCGAACTTGCAGCTGGCAGGCGACTGGACTCGAACAGGATGGCCCGCCACGATGGAGGGGGCGGTCCGAAGCGGCTACCTCGCGTCATCAAACATTCTGAAAAGACTGGAGCACGACGACGCTGTCTTACAACCCGATTTACCGACCGCCACGCTGTCACGCTGGATGTTTGGTTTGTGAAGAAGCGACGATGAAAAATCGATGTTTTCTCACGAGTTGTGGCTTCCCCGACCCGAACACTGTGTGTCGTAAAAATCCCGATGACTATTCGAATCAAGTCAAATCGGTGACAATGATTTTGGCAGCGTGACGAAGTCCGAGTCATCGTCTTCCAGGATATTTGGCTCTCGACAAACACTGCCTGCAATGTTTATGAAAATCATAGAAGTGGAGTGAGTTTGTGGCTGCACCAATCCTTCAATCCTTGCTGTTGGCAGATCACGTTTATCGCGATCAGTCGACGGGCAAGCACATAATATGCGGTGTGTTTTCTACGATTTTTTTCACGCCTAATGCTCAACCACACCAACCACAGCCTGGTGGTGGTGGTGGTGGAAATGGTGATGCGGGAAATCGTAGCGGCGCAAACCAACCGGGTCACGGCAATGGGGGCGGTGCTGGAAATGGACTTGGTGATGGTGGCCCACCGGGGACCAAGTCACAACCGATCCAGAGCTTGATGCAAGCGGGGTCGCCGTTCGCATATTTCAGTGTGACGGAGTTAACGGGACGCAAGAAGTTTGACGTTCGTTACGTTGACTTGCACGACAATCGCGTACTGTTTCAGGCAGAAGTCCCGATCGAATGTGATGATCCACTCAAAACGATCGAGGTCTCTTTGCCGCTGCCACGACTGCCACTGGTTGCACTTCAGGAACGTTCCTATGCGCTTGAAGTCCTTTGTGAAGGAACACTATTGGGAAGCCACCGGGTACTGGCAAGGATTACGCCGGGAAGTGCTCCGCAAAACGGATAATACCCACATGCCCCATGGGAGGGCGAGGCTCCCGCCGAGCCGCGAAGCACGTACACGCATCGACTCAGCCGCTCGGCGGGAGCCTCGCCCTCCCACGGAAATTCCTCGCGGCGTGCGAAGATATCAAACGTTAGTGTAACGAAGCGAGATTCATTGACCATTTGTAGTAGATGACCAGACTTCCAACAGAGACCTCGAGAGCAAACTGGAGCGACGCGATGGATCGAAGAGACTGGATCAAGACAGTAGCAGCTGGATCAATGGCCGGAATCGCTGCGTCATCATTGATGCGTGATCGCACCGAAGCGGCCGACGGATCGACTCAAAAGGCGGGATTGATAACGAAGGAAAACGCTCATGCCGGTTCGCTCGACTGGCAACTGACGCGTGTCCGGCTCGACAAGAACCTTGGCTTTCGGACGCCGTGGATCGAAGGTTATTGCTCAAAGCAAAGTGTTACGGCAAACGAGTCGATCGACATCATGGTTTCGACTGATCCCGTGCGACCATTCAAAATCGAAATCTTTCGTACTGGATATTATGCGGGGCGCGGTGCGCGACTGATGACAACGCTGGGACCATTTCCAGGGAAGAAACAACCCACGCCGACGCCAGGTGAAAAGAATCTGCATGAGTGCCGCTGGGAAGCGACCACGACGCTCAAGATTCCTGCCGACTGGACCAGTGGAGTCTATCTTGGTCGGCTGAGCCTGATTGAAGACGATCCCGCCTTTGGGTATTGGCAGAGCTACGTTGTCTTCATTGTTCGTGACGATCGACCGGCTGATATTCTTGTCCAATGCTCCGATAATACGTGGCAAGCTTACAACCAATGGCCGAATAATTACTCGGTTTATACGCATCCCAAGGGGAACCAGGGTCCCTGGGCCGACGTCAGCTTCGATCGACCTTACGCGAAATACCCTCAGATTTACGAAAATCCACAGTCGATTGGATCGGGTGAATGGCTTTGCTTTGAGTTTCCAATGTCGTATTGGCTGGAGCAGCAGGGGTACGACGTCACCTATTGCTCGAACAGCGATATGCTGACTCCGGATCGCGGCCTCAAATGCAAGGCATTCCTTAGCGTTGGTCACGATGAATATTGGAATATCAAGCAATATGAAAGCGTGATCAAGCTCAGAGATTCGGGAGTCAACCTTCTCTTTTTCTCGGGCAATTCTGTCTGCTGGGTCACGCCGTACCGAGACAGTTTCGACGGACGGCCGAACCGGATCATGTTTCGCGGAGGTCCTTACGGCGGCGAGTACACATATGCCAAACTACGAGAAAAGCTGAACGGGCCGTTCCCTCATCGGGGGCCCGACGAAGGCTATCTGATCGGTGCTCGCAATGTTGAACCGGTGAATGGAGGCGGCGACTGGATTTGTACCAAGCCCGATCACTGGATCTTCGAAGGGACTGGGATGAAGGCCGGCGACCGTATCCCCGGGCTGATCGGCTGGGAGTATCACGGAGAACCTCCAGCCGATATTCCCGGGCTGGAAATCCTCGGCGAAGGAACGGCTCTTGTGGGTGGTACGCAGCCCCAACACTGGACAGCGACGATCTATCCGGGACCCAAAAACAACTTTGTCTTTAATGCTTCAACGATCTTCTGGTGTCAGGACCTTTCGAGCCCGCCAGGTCATATGTTGCCGTGGTCTCACTGGAGCCGTCCACACGGACCCGATGAGCGAGTGCAACGGATCACACACAATCTCATGCAACGAGCAATTAAATAGCCAACGTGCGACTCCGTTCGCACGTCGGCTATTGTTTCCACAATAGTTGAACAAATCGTCCTCGAACAGACGACGCTTACTTCCCCTGGGTCGAACTCTCGAGGCACCAACGAAGATAAGCTTCAATCCAGGGATCTAAATCTCCGTCCAGCGTCGCCAGTGGATGCGAGGTCTTGTACTCGGAACGGTTGTCTTTGCAGTACGATTCAGGGTGCAGGACGTAGCTGCGGATCGTTTCGCCACCGAAACCGATTCGTGACTTCTCACCGCGCCTGGCGGCGGTCTCTGCATCACGCTTATCGGTTTCCATCTGGTAAAGCTTGGCGATCATCATCTTCCGTGCAAGTGCCCGGTTCTGATGCTGACTTCGTTCGTTTTGACATTGGACGACGGCATTCGTTGGCAAGTGAGTCAATCGAATCGCCGAATCGGTCTTGTTAACCTTCTGGCCACCCGCACCGCTCGCTCGACAGATATCTTCTCGAATGATTTTTGGGTCATCCCATTCGATTTCAATCGAGATACTGTCATCGAGTTCGGGCGTGACATCGACCGCCGCAAATGACGTCTGCCGACGATGAGCTGCATCGAAAGGACTCATCCGAATCAGTCGGTGATTTCCCGTTTCACCCTTCAAAAGTCCGAAAACATAGGGACCACGAATAATGAGGGTCGCCGAGTGAATCCCTGCTTCTTCCGCCGGTGACGAATCGAGTAATTCCGTTGCAAAGCCTTTGTTTTCGGCCCAACGCTGGTACATGCGAACCAGCATCTCAGCAAAGTCTTGAGCGTCTGTGCCACCTTCGCCAGCTTGCACAGAAAGATAAGCGGAATTCGCGTCTTCAGGGGCCGACAACATCGCCTGCAATTCGACTTCTTCAAACTGTTTTTGAAGTCGTTCGACCGTTTGCACGATTTCAGAGATCGTTTCGGGTGAGTCTTCTTCCTCGGCAAATTCCACCAGGACGGCAAGGTCCTCTGACCCAGAGAAGAGCTCGTTGATCGGCTTGAGAACCCCGTTCAAAGTTTTCAGCTCAGTGACCTGAGCTTGCGCCTTTTCCTGATTATCCCAGAAGCCAGGTTGTCCCATGGCATCATTAATTTCAGCGATCCTGCGGTTCTTGGAGTCGCAGTCAAAGAGACCCCCGCAAAAGGATGATGCGGTCGATCAACTTCTGACACTGGTCTTTCAGCTCATTTTCCATGACGGTTCTTCAATTCTCAAAAATCAATTTGATTCACAACAGCGTCGACACATGTCTGACGCCCGAGGTTCAAGTGTTAGATTTCGCTGGCGGAAGTATATCGGCTGTCCGAAAAAAATCGACCAGACGGCTTTTGTTACTGGTTCAAGAACCTTTGAGGATCTCATCCAACTCGACGGCCCGGTGTTCGCGTGCAGATAAATAACAGGCTTCGACAAGGGCCATCGTCTTGAGGTTATCGTCACCGCCGATCTCGGGAGTTGTCCGGTTTTCTAGCGCGCACAAGAGTTGTGCCATTGGTCCGACGAAAGCGTCGGGAAACCAGACTTCTTCCCACAGTGGACGATGCCAATCTGGCGATTGAGTCGTCGTGTATTCGAGAGTACTTGGGGTCCGTTCCGGGTAGCTCGGCCAACCAATTGTGCCGCGAGCCAATCCCGTCGTTCCCTCAATGCGCCATTTGATCCCAATGTCTGCAGCAGCACCTTCTTTGGAAGGACCAGCCCAGACATCGTCGCAACCCATTGCTCGCAATCCATTCGCATATTCGAGGATATACAAGCAAATGCCATCCTCATGTGGGAACTTCGTACGAGGATCAGGTCGCACACTGGCGAAAACTCGAACCGGATCACCGAACCAATAACGTAAGGTATCGAGATGATGAATGCTCATGATTCTCAGGGTGACCCAACCTTGGCGGGCCTGCCAGGGCATCCAGTGCGGGATCGCTCGCATATCGATCGTTGCCAGGACCGGTTCGCCGAGGTCACCACGATTCAATAAGGACTTGCAGGCGCGTACTGACTGGTCATACCGCATATTCTGATTGACGGCCAACGTGATGCCCGCATCGCGACATAACCGAACGATTTCAACCGCTTGCACGTAGTTTACGCCCAGCGGCTTCTGTGCCAGAACACCTCGAATATGGCTCGATTCCTTGACGATTTCCTGGATCATCGACAGCTGCAAATCGGGAGGGACCGCAACGTCGACAACCTCGACCGCCGGGTTGGCAAGCATTTCACGCACGTCAGAATACACATTCGGAATCTGATGTCGCGCCGCCACCGATTCGGCTTGTTCGCGTCGCCGTGCCACAATGGCAATCGGATTGAACCCGGCATTGCGATAGGCGACCAGATGACAGTCGGCCATGATGAAGCCCGCTCCAATACAACCGATTCCGATCGATTTGTCGCAGGGCAACTTAGGAAGATATTCGAGATCACTCGCCATTGATGAAGCTCTCAGTTTCGAATTCCAGGTGCAACGAATCTCCTGTTTCGTGGTTTTCATCCGTCGCTACGAAGTAACCACGCCGAAGGGTTCTCGATCGCCTGACTGACGGTTTGGAGAAATCTCGCAGCGGGAGCACCATCCACGATCCGGTGATCGAATGTCAGGCTTAAGGTCAATTGATCGCGTGCCACGATCTTGTCATCGACCACAACAGGCTCCCGGCGAATCCGACCCAACCCAAGCACTGCGGTCTCAGGCAAGTTGATAATCGGCGTAAAGGCGTCGATACCAAACGATCCCAAGTTCGTAATTGTGAAGACACCCCCTTGCATTTCAGAAACCCCAAGCGTTCCGGCTCGAGATTTCTCAATCAATGTCATCGTCTGCATTGCCAGGTCGAACAATCCTGTTGATCCCACATCACGCACCACAGGAACGACAAGACCTCCCTCCGTATCAACGGCCAAACCGATATGAAGCCCGTCAGACAACGAAGGGATAATCCATTGATCGTGTTCCGATCTTGCTGCCAGAAGAGGGTGCTGCCGCAATGCCAGCGACACCAATTTCATGATGATGTCCGAGTATGACGGAATAATCGAACCATTTGCGGCCTGTTTGAACTGGGTCCTCAGACCGACAAGATTCGTCGCGTCGATACGAGTCGTTAAAGTTACCGACGCGGTCTGTTCGCGACTGGCGATCATCCGATTCGCGATCGTACGACGACGCGACGAAACGGGAACTAACGCGGAACCTGTCGACTTATTTGTCTGTGGATTTGCCGTTCTTACGTCGCTTTCACGCACTCGGCCATCGCGACCTGTCCCACGAAGCCGACGCCAATCGATCCCCAACTCTTTAGCGACTCGACGAGCACGTGGACTGGCAACCTCAGCAGAATTTGACTCTATTGGCGCGACTTTCCCCGTTGGTATGGTCCGCACATCCTCCGCCATAATGCGTCCCGAGGGGCCTGAGCCTTCCAACGCGGCGAGACTTACACCCCGTTCTCGGGCTAATCGTCGTACGGAAGGTGCCGCAGCAGGGGCTTCTTGACTGACAGTGGATTGCGGTGCAGGTGATTTCACAATCACTGGAGCCGGCGCTTCTTCAGACTTTGTTTGAGCAGCAGATGTTGATGAGCTTAAACCGATCGAGACTGGTGCCTCTTCTCCCTCACCAACCAGGAACCCAATCACGGCACCGACGGCCACAACGGTACCAGGCTTAGGAGCGTCTGAAGGGATTCTGAGAACCCCACTATCGACCGCCTCAATATCCTGTGCTGCTTTCTCACCTTCCAGTTCAAAGACCGCATCTCCTGCACGGACGATGTCACCCTCCTTCTTCAGCCAACGGACAAACGTACCCTCCTCCATCGACCAACCGAGTCGGGGAATTGTTATCGAAAATGGCATGCTGAACGCCTAAAAAAAAGGATGACCTGGAAAGACGATGGATTCATTGAGAAAGAGAAAAGGGACTTGGTGGACGTCAGACGCGAACTCGCATTTCTCTGATTCATCCTTCCGCCTTCACCCTTCCGCTTGATCACTTCTCGTCATTCGCGCATCAGTTCTCGAATTGCCTTGGCAATGGCTTCTGGTTGAGGGACCACTGCCTGCTCAAGCGGCGGACTGTACGGTGTTGGCGTGAATGCGCCGTTGATTCTTTTGATCGGTGCATCGAGATCGTTAAACCCTCGATCCGCAACCTGAGCCGCAACATCGACCGCAAATCCACACGGCGCGAATCCTTCGTCCACGACCAGCAACCGGCCCGTCTTTTTCACCGACTGCAGAATCGTTTCGATGTCGAGCGGCAATACGGTGCGAGGATCGACGACCTCAACCGAAATCCCCTCCTTTTCAAGTTCCTCACAAATAGACAATGTCAGATGAACCATCCGAGCCAGTGCGACAACTGTCACATCCCGGCCTGGTCTGACGACCGCCGCTTTGCCAAACTCAATCTCATACTCGCCCTCAGGGACCGGCCCCTTCACCGAAAGGATTTCACGATGCTCGAGAAAGATGACCGGGTCATTGCTGTTGAGTGCCCGTTTAAACAGACCTTTCGCATCATAGGGCGACGAAGGAACAACAACGGTCAAGCCAGGAATCTGAGCGTACATCGCATAATAGTTGCCAGAATGGTGCGTGGCCGCTGAGTGCCCGATCCCAATACAACCTCGCAACAGCACCGGCATCTTCAGTCGGCCACTGCTCATGTATTGGATTTTCGCGATCTGGTTCACGATTTCACCAACGGAATCAAGCACAAAGTCGGCGAACATAAAGTCGATCACAGGTCGAGTTCCCGTCATCCCCGCACCACAAGCCAACCCCACGAATCCTCGTTCGCAGATGGGTGTGTCACAAAGGCGAGCCGGCCCATAGATGTCGAACAGCCCTGCTGTTGTTTTGAAGTTCCCCCCGCGCTGACCAATCCCTTCGCCCATCACGAAGATTCCCGGATTCTTCGCCATCTCTTCCGACAGAGCCTCGTGAGTCGCCTGAGTCATCGTGATCTCGCGACCTGCTGCTGGTCGAGTATTCTGGATCGGCACCTTAGAGGAAACGGAAACTTCCGAATATGCGAATTGCGTGGCCGTCTTCGCATCAGGCCAGGGACTGCTCTCGGCGAATTTTCGAGCCTCATCGACCAACGTTTTAATCTCGTGATCGACCGCGTCAAACTCTTCCTCTGTGACGACCTTCAGTTCAATCGCCTTGTTTCGCAACCGATGAATCGGACACTTCTTTTTCCACTCTTCAACGTCTTCACGTGTCCGATAGGTAAAGTCCCCCATCCCCTCCGCGTGTGCTCGCGTCCGATAGGTGACGCATTCAATCAGTGTCGGTCCACCACCAGAACGGGCTCTCGCCACTGCTTCGCTTGCGACTCGATGCAATTCCAAAGCGTCGTTTCCATCGACGGTCAGTCCTGCCATTCCGTACGCCACACCACGACTCCCTACGCTTGGATTTCCGGCAGAGTAGGCGAAGGGGACTTCGGTCGCGAATTGATTGTTTTCACAGACGAACAGAACTGGCAGCTTCCAGATACTGGCCATGTTCAGTCCTTCATGGAAGGCACCGTTGTTGACGGCGCCATCACCAAAAAAGGCAACCGCAACATGATCCGTTTTCATCAACTTGAAACTGTAGCCGCCGCCGCAGGCCTGCAGGATACAGGGTCCGACAATGCCGCTGGTTCCCATCATCCCGACTTCAGGCGAGAACAGATGCATGCTCCCCCCGCGACCTCGCGAGCAGCCTGTCTGGCGTCCGAACAGTTCTGCCATCAATTCTTTTGGAGGCATCCCCTTGGCCAATGCATGGCCATGCCCGCGATGAGTACTGAATACGACGTCTTCCGTTCCCAAATGAGAACAGACCGCACTGGCGATCGCTTCTTCACCGACATACGTATGACATGCCCCGTGGATCAGCCCCCGCTGGTGGCAGCGAGCGAGTTCTTCTTCCGTCTGTCGAATGACTTGCATCTTCCGGTAAAGGCCAAGGCAAGTCTTTGCGATCTCATGATTCGTCATTAGAAACTCGACTCCTCGTTGAACTTCAAATAGTGGGCGAATCGAACCAGGGGTGGTAAGCCACTTGGCTCATTATGGTATTTGTAAACAGACAATATTTTGTCAAAAAGGTGTCACCGCGATCACCCGCAGTTTGGCTTGTGTTGATCAATCGGGTCAATCACCCTGAGCAATCATTATCAGGATCAAGCGGGATCAACATATCGTCGTGTGCCGCCGCCATTCATGGCAAGGTTTCCACCGTCCATCGGAATCAGGGCACCTGTGATCCAACTTGAAGCATCAGACGCCAGAAGCACAGCCAATCCCTGGATATCGTTGGGATGACCAAGTCGACCCGCAGGAATCCCCTGCAAGAAACGGTCCTCAAGTGCCGGGTCCGCTTCGATCCGCTTTTCCAGTCCGGGGTTTAAGACTTGCGCTGGGAGAATCGCGTTCACTCTAACACCAAGCGCAGACCATTCGGTACTCAGCTCGCGAGTCATTTGTACCACCGCTCCCATCGCCATGCTGTAAGCAATGTGACTGCGTCCAAGCGCCGTGATGCTGGCGAGCGAGCCGATGTTAACAATGCTGCCACGTCGCTGAGCGATCATCCGCCGACCCGCTTCCTGGCACATGCAAAATCGTCCGTAAACCAGGTTTTTCCATGTCTTTTCGACGTCATCCAGCGAGATCTCTTCGGGTTTGCCAAGAACTCCTTCACCGGCGACATTCCCCAGAAAGTCGATCCGTCCAAACTCTCTGTCCAGCGTTGCAAATGTGGAACGGATCGAATCGGGTTGAGAAACGTCGCACGTAACCGCGACCGCTTTTCGACCCATCGCTTTAATGGAATCTGCCGTCTTCTGAACACCAACTTCATTGATATCCAGAAGCAAGAGATCCGCGCCATGTTCCGCCAACGCGAGCGACATTGCACGCCCCATTCCACTGGCGGAACCGGAAACCAGTGCAACTCGCCCGGTAAGATCGAAAAGTGAAGACACGCAAATTCCCTTATTGAAATAGTTCGCAGCTTATGATTACCAACCCAAAAACTCTTTCAGGATTGGCCATTGTTTTGTCATGAAGACCAGAATCGAAAGCCCCAGGTAGAACACCCCACAGGCAACCATCCCTGCCTGATGATACCACCTCGGTCGAAGTTCGCTCGGCAACAACGTGACGTTGACCCAAAGCAACTGAAACGCCGTCACGCCGATCGCCAGATTGTTCAAGTTGGCAATAATCAATGTCATCAGCTTTGGAGTCCCATACGTGCTGAATACGTAGGCCGCGATCATCGTCCACAAGACATACGAAAATAACAGGGTGTAGTAAATGTACTTGACCTGATCGTCGCGCATCCGGTCTCGAGCATGTCGACTGGCCGACCAGATGATGTCGGTCCAGCGGCGACTAAAATCTTCCACAATCGACATCTGGCTCGGCAGCAAAACAGTCAGGCCGACCATCAATGTCACCGTCCAAAGCATGGCACCAAAGGCTGGCCCAAATTGAGGTGCATAACGAATACCATCCGCTGTAATCATCGCCTGCGCCCATTCCAGCTTGGCAGACTCGTTGTAGAGTTTGGAATAGGAGGCAAATTCCAGCGACAACAGTGCTGGCAACGCCATCCCCATAAAACAGCCGGGAGCCCAGACGATAATCTGATCGGTTAAAATATATTTCCACCAGCCACGCCATTTCCGCAGGTTATCGGGTGTGATCGTAAAGACTTTGCCAAGATGACTGAGAGTAATGTCCCGTCCACCGACGGCACTGGCAATCGCCCCGACCTGACTACCCATCCCCCAACCTTTGTCCCGGACGTAATTGCTGTAGGTAGAATTGGCCAATCCACCGCCACCCGCATAACCAGCAAAGGCCCCCAGGACGGCGATGTTTCCAAGCTCGATTAATGGCCACGATCCATCATGCCATAAATGAGCGAACACGTTCGTCAGACCGTCCTCGCCATCAATCTTGATCGGCACATTGCCAAATTTGGCAAAACCGCTCATCACGTTCCACCAATGCATCGGACTGACGAACAGGATTCCAATCGTTAAACAGAAACCGAGCACAACAGCAACTTTGATCGTCATCACCGCCTGCAACATGTTGTAGACTTTCCCGCCAATCAAGACGGGAAACGCAACACCCAGCAAACAAGCATAGGCCAGCATGGTCACCAGCCACCGGTCTTCCACACCGGGCGGTCGATCCAACCAGACTGCAGCCATTACGGCTGCGGCATTCGTCGACAAAGCGGGAATCAGAGCCGACAAACTGAGAAACAGGATGACGGGAACCCAGAACATCGGCCCCGGTCGTTTACGCAGGAAACCGGTCATCACGGGTTCACCGCAGTACAAAGCGTATCGAGCACATTCGATGTTGTAAAAGACCTGGAGCACGATCGCGACCGTGGCAATCCACATCAATCCGCCGCCGTATCGAGCGGTCACCTCAGGCCCCAATAGCCATTCACCCCCGCCGATCTGGATACCCATCATCACGATCCCGGGCCCGATAAAACTGGCCCAGTTACGTAGCCCCAAAGGCTTCGGTTCAGGAAGTTCGGCCACGCCCCACGTCGGAAGGCATGTCACGGGAAGTTCTGATGTATCTGTCATATTGGAGCAGCGCTATGACGAAGAATTTGGGAGGATTCGTCTGACACGGTATCCCGGTGACGCCGTGGAATCAAACGCACGGCATACGAAGTTTTTCCTTCGGGAGTGCCTTGCGAAACTCGGGGTGCCACTGGCGTGCGTCTTCGCTCGCCAGTGCTCTTGCTTTCTGTGAATGAAATGAAAAGACACTGGCGGCTCAAAGCAGCCGCCAGTGGCACCGATTTTCGCGACTTTCGGTTTGCGCTGCTGGAAACGAATTGCGTTTGGAACAGTAAAACAGTGAAGAGGGTGCCACGGTTTTACCGTCTTCGGTAAAGCCGTGCTCTTCGGATACGTCATCGAACCATGAAGACACGGCCTTGTCGAAGACTCCAAAACCGTGGCACCCCCTGTTTCGACCAGAAATTTCCCCAACTCCAAATTTGGGAAACCAGTACGCTTTCGGTTTCTACACTTGTATCTGATCGACCCGTGCGAAAGCATGGACAATTTCATCGATCGGTCTTGCTGGCGGATTCTGCGGCGCACGACAGAATGGTTTCATTACGACAAACGACATCTTCGATTCAAAGGGTTCATGATGCGAGTCTGGCCGGGACATCCTTATCCGCTGGGAGCCGTTTGGGATGGCACAGGCGTAAATGTGGCTCTGTTTTCTGACAATGCCACTAAGGTGGAATTGTGCCTGTTCAATTCGCCCGATGATCATCAGGAATCCGAACGGATCGAACTGACCGAACGAACCTACAACGTCTTTCATGCCTATTTTCCCGATTTGAAACCTGGCACCCTTTACGGATTTCGAGTTTACGGTCCCTATTCGCCCCAGGACGGGTTTCGGTTTAACCCGAACAAAATTCTTTTTGACCCGTATGCCCGTGCCGTCGGTCGGATGCTGAAATGGAATGAAGCTCTGTTTGGTTTTCGCAAAAACGATCCAGCAGAAGATCTGTCGTTCGACGATCGCGACTCGGCCCCTTATGCCCCCTTGGGACTGATCGTCGACACGGCGTTCACCTGGGGAAAAGACGAGCGGCCGAATATCCCCTGGGAACGGACAATCATCTACGAACTGCACGTGAAGGGCTTCACAAAACTGATGAACGAGGTTCCTGAAAAGCTTCGAGGAACCTATGCGGGCCTGGCGAGTCCCCCTGCGATCGACTACTTGAAAAAACTGGGCGTGACGGCGGTCGAACTGCTGCCAATCCATTTTCACATCGATGAAGAATTTCTCACCGACCAACAGCGGGTCAATTACTGGGGTTATAACTCCCTCGGTTTTTTTGCTCCAGAACCTCGTTATTGCGCAACCCATGACCCGGAATTGATGGCTCAGGAATTCAAGTCGATGGTCCGCACGCTGCATTCGGCGGGGATCGAAGTCATTCTGGACGTCGTCTATAACCATACCGCCGAAGGGAATGAACGAGGACCAACACTGTCGCTGCGAGGGATCGATAACACCAGCTATTACCTGCTGAACGACAAAAACCGACGCTACTACACCGACTTCACCGGTTGCGGAAATACCCCGTACATGCGGCATCCGCGAGTCCTTCAACTGATGATGGACAGCTTGCGGTACTGGGTCACGGAAATGCACGTCGATGGATTTCGGTTCGATCTGGCCAGTACGCTGGGTCGACAATTCCATAACGTCGACAGCATGAGCGGTTTTTTCAATGTGATCCACCAGGACCCGATCCTGTCGCAGGTCAAGCTGATCGCCGAACCATGGGATGTCGGCGAAGGTGGCTATCAGTCGGGAAAATTCCCCGTCATCTGGACGGAATGGAACGGACGGTATCGCGACTGCGTCCGTTCGTTCTGGAAGGGAGACGGCGGTATGATCGGCGAGATGGCAACTCGACTGGCCGGAAGCAGCGACCTGTACGAAAACAACGGCCGCAAACCCTCTGCGAGTATCAATTTTGTTACCGCCCACGACGGGTTCACGATGCACGATCTGGTCAGTTACAACCAAAAACACAACGAAGCAAACGGTGAAGGGAACCGCGATGGGAACAACCACAATCTGAGTTGGAATTGTGGCGTCGAAGGCCCGACGGATGACCCCGAAATTGTGACCTTGCGAGAACGCCAGATGCGCAACTTCCTGGCGACGCTGTTCGTGTCGCAAGGGGTACCCATGTTGTTGGCAGGGGATGAACGGGGGCATTCCGCCCAGGGGAATAACAATTGTTACTCGCAAGACAATTTTCTGTCGTGGTTGAGCTGGGATCTGAAACCGTCTGAACAGAAGCTGCACGATTTTGTCCACCGCCTGATCGAGATTCGCCGGGAACAGCCCGCTCTTTCCCGACGGAAATTCTTCCAGAGTTCGGTTCAGGGTGACGATGTCGACGATATCTATTGGCTGGACAGTTCGGGGAAACGGATGTCGGAAGCGGAATGGAACGATTGTTCGCTGCACGCGATTGGTATGCTGCTGCTGGGCCATTGCAGTCAGATTAACGACGAAGGAGCCTGCATCATCGGCGATAACTTGCTGGTTCTGATGAACGCGAGCGACAAAATTGTGCCGTTCTCGATCCCGAAAGCAGTCAAGCGATTTAAGGTTTTGGAGCGATTGTTCGACACGTTTGATGGAAACACCGAAATCATTCAATACGACACATCGCAACCGTACCCGTTGCAGCCAAGAAGCATGGCCCTTTTCCGGCACAAAATCGGTGGATGAGGTGTTTCGGTCAGCCGAAGTCTGGGAAATGGCAAAACGGGCGGTTGCTTGTCGCCTCTGGCCGCGCGAACTAGAATTACGCCTTGTGTCGGCGTAAGGGTTTTTGGCGGGCAATCTCTTTGAAAACGTTGCTCGTTGTCCGTTCGGACACCTCGTTGGCGGACAATTTTCGTTTATTTCAGGAGATGTATTGTGACGGTGAAGGTCGCGATTAATGGGTTCGGACGTATTGGTCGGTTGGTTTTCCGGGCGATGGTTGAGCAAGGACTGGTTGGCAAAGACATTCAGGTCGTCGCTGTCGGCGATATCGTTCCTGCTGACAACCTCGCTTACCTGCTGAAGTACGACACGACCCAGGGTCGTTTTGCCGGTGAAGTCGGTTCGAAGAAATCCAGCCCGGACAAGGCTGAAGACGACGTTCTGATCGTCAACGGACATGACATTCATGTCGTCAGTGCCAAGTCCCCTGCCGAACTTCCGTGGAAGCAATTTGGTGTCGATATCGTCATCGAATCGACCGGTCTGTTCACCGAAGCTGACAAGGCCAAGGGACACATTACCGCAGGTGCCAAGAAAGTCATCATCTCGGCTCCAGCCAAGGGTGAAGACATCACTCTGGTGATGGGTGTCAACTGCGACAAGTACGATCCCAAGTCGCACCACATCATCTCGAACGCATCCTGCACGACGAACTGTCTGGCACCTGTCGTTCACGTCCTGCTCAAAGAAGGTTTTGGAATCGACGAAGGCCTGATGACCACGATCCATGCTTACACCGCAACCCAGAAGACGGTTGACGGCCCCAGCAAGAAAGATTGGAAGGGTGGCCGTGCTGCCGCTCAGAACATCATTCCGAGTGCCACCGGCGCCGCCAAAGCTGTCGCACTTGTTTGTCCTGAAGTGAAGGGGAAACTGACTGGGATGGCCTTCCGCGTTCCAACGCCAACGGTTTCGGTTGTCGACCTGACGGTCAAGACCGTCAAAGCAACCAGCTACGCCGAAATCGCCGCAGCCATGAAAAAGGCCAGCGAGACCTATCTCAAGGGTATCCTGGAATATACCGAAGACGAAGTTGTCAGCAGTGACTTCATTCACAGCAAGTCCTCATCGATCTTCGACAAAGGGAGCGGTATCGAGCTGAACAGCAACTTCTTCAAGCTCGTCAGCTGGTACGACAACGAATGGGGTTACAGCAACCGAGTCGGCGACCTGGTCAAGATGGTCATCACCAAGGGTCTGTAAAACCGAACCAGTCCTTGTTAATACGCGGCCCGGATGTGTGAATCATCCGGGCCATTTTTTCTCGTTACCAAGCTCCAGCTTGGTAACGCCGCTCTTCGAAGCTCCGCTTAGCGAATAGCACGTCGCCTGCCATCCAAATCCTCGATCCCTCTTCAATCCGTCATCTCACTGAGGTTCGAAAAAAGTTGACCAACTTGGCAACGTTCAGCCTGACTGTCTTGTAGGGTGCGGACAAGTCTTCGAAGTCCCACCACTCCCTTGTCTTTACCGACAGGAAGACCAGGGAAGATTTTGAAACACGGAGGCACGGAGGGCACAGAGAAAGAGGAGAGAAATTGCGGAAGTTAGTGTGCGCTATCGGATCACTGCCGAAAAACAGTATCAGATTGAATTTCAAATCTTGAAAACTTCGCAGATTCCGATCAATGATGGATTCCCGGTCACTTGATGTAGGTCTTTCTCCTCTTCTTCCTCTGTGCCCTCCGTGTTTCAATCTCTTCTCTTAAAATCTTCGTTCGTCTGCGAGCTTTGGAAAACCGTCATCTCACCGAGGTTCGAAAAAAGTTGACCAACTTGGCAAAGTTGGTCAAGTTCCCTTTTTTATAGGGTTTGCGAGTGCCCGAGCCTGATCCTCTTCCGCATAGATCTCCGCCAGTGACTTCACTTCGAGCGTCCGTGTCTGCAAGCCAGGGGAGCCTGAGCTGACGGGACCTGTCAGCGGATCGGGCATGCGCCAAAACCATCGCCCGTCTGCTTTCTTTTCTTTTCCTTTGCGACAACCCAACAGGATCAGTGCGCGCATCAACGTTGTTGCACTGATGTCATGCCAAGCCGCATCCTCTTTGAGATCGTTGGTATAAACAGGTGCGTCATTCAATCGTTTTTTCACCCAGTCGGCCACACGCGATAATTCACTTTTTGCCGCGACGTTCTGCAGTTTCTCCGTTTCAGTCGATTCAGCCACGAATTGTTCCGCAGTCTGACGAACCCACTCGTTTTCCCAGCGGATCCGCTGATTCTGAATTGTAAAGCCGAGTCCGGGAGGCGTTTCACACAGGTTGGTTTTGACGGGCAAAAGGATTCGTCGGCCCGGTTCGTTAGGATCACGAACGATCGTCCAGACCGAACGAGCCACCTCGGCGAGGACCGGAGACGTCGGCGTCCAATCGCCTCGTTTCCCTTTCTCAACCTTGGACGGCGTCGCGATCAGCAGAATCGCGACGCCGGTTCGGTTCGCCAGTTCTGTCAACTTTTCCATCGTTGCCCTGAGCTTGGCGTCGTCACGACCATTCGTCGCATTGAGTAAACTCTTGACCGGATCAACCACAATTAGACGACAAGGCTCACCCGACTCATGCAGCAATGTCAGATACAATTCGAGCGATTCGATTTGAGTCTCTTCATCGAGCCGGCTGCGCGCAGATCCCGGTTTTTTTATACTCGTATCCGTGTCATTAACGACGACGTTCACCAAATGGAGTGCTGCATTCGCAGCATCCAGACGGTTTCGAACCACGCTGGCGATCCCATCTTCGCCCGAAAACAGAATGACCTGACCAGGCTCGCCCTGATCAACAAATTGAAGTCCACGCTCACCCCGAGTCAGCCGGGCGATGGCGTCCATGGCAAACAGGCTCTTCCCGACACCCGGCTCCCCCATCAACAGTGTCACTTGCCCCTCAGGAATCACTCCCTTCCAAACCCATCCCTGCGGCTTCGCAGGAATATCGCTCAACTTTTCCAGATTCATTCGAGTCCCCCGATCAACAAAACAGACACAGCCAAAAACCCCTGCGACAACCGCAATTACGTCAAGAGTACATAACTTCTGTTGTCGTGTCAAGAAAAGTATATAAAAATACTTGTCGCCTCGTGTTCTCGTTCCCACGCTCCTGCTTGGGAACGCCCTCTTCGAAGCTCCGCTTCGCAATCCGCCCACGGGCCTGAACGGGCGGATTGCGAAAACGTCGGATTCGCGTAGGGGTTGGTTGGCAAGCCTTCCACACTGGCTCGCCCAGGTGGAAAGCAAGACGAAAGGGGATGAGATGAGGGGGGGGTTGTCTGGTTTCCAAATTCGCTTCCACTTGGGCAAGCCATAGTGGAAAGCCTAAACAATGACGCGGCACTTCAGGAGTATTCTGGTTGCCAAATTTGCGTCTAAAATTCCAAGTCTTATTGGAAAACTGGTCACCTGACTGTTTCCCAAATCGCGATAATTTCCAAATCCGCCCGGCCCGAACCATTTCCTGCGATTTGTACCTAAATTTGGCTATCTCAACCGAATAGGACACATTGCACCAACAATGGAAACTCCCCGGCGAATTCGTTTCACGATTTGTTCGTACCGCCTTCGCCATGGACATTGGACACGTCACACATAAGTCTCATAAGTCGTATTAGTCCCATAGGTCCTATAAGTCCTATCCTTTGACGCCATGAAAAAACTTTATATTCGCGCCGAAGTGGCATTTGAGCATCCGTTTCGGCGGAATTGTGATTTTCTGACCGATACCACAACATGTGACAATTCATGCAATTCAATCGCTAAAGAGTTCCCGCAGGCATGCGTATGGAAACCCCAGAACAAGTTCCAATCCCCTCACTTTTGTGGTCCAAAGAAATCCGTGGCACCGTTGTCCATGCGGATGACAACTCGTTGATTCCTTCACCCGATTCACCAGCGTGTCGAGAATCCTAGCTTTGTGAACAGGATGTCGTCGCTCGCCGCGATGCTTGTTCCGATTACACAATCGAATTGCACGCTGGGGGTCATGTAGATGAACACCCCCGTATCCGCATAGTTGATAGTCGGCTGGTTTGCGCCGTAAGTTGTAAACCATTCCACGAATCCGCCAATGCGCTGCGTGGCCTGATAGAGACACGAGACAGACGAATGATACGAGTCAACTGCGGTGCGACTTCCGACAAGAGTGTAAGGACCGGACATCCCGCCGGGGCCGGCCAACGAGAAACTCGGTTGTGTCAGGTAGTCGAGACCAAACTGATGCTTGAGAAAGATGTACCGACGAATGGCCCATCCCGTGACGAGATTAAAATGAGGCTGCACCGAATTACCCGAAACCCCATTGGTTCCCGAGGGGAGGAGAACTCCTGTGACGAGTGTTGTTAAAGGGACCCAATTCTTCTGTTGAATGATTTCGTATTTGAAGCCGACATCAAGATCGTTCGCTCCAAAAATCGAACCGCTCTGGCCGGTCGGGCGATTCGTCTGATCAATCATGGAATAGCCCAGGGTTCTGAATCGCAGCTCAAATTCATCCGTGATCCCAACCCTGAGCAGCGCTTCCGGGAGTGTACGAATTTCAGTACGCGATTCAACATTCAAAACCCGAGTGTAAGTGAAGCCCGTTTCGAGAATCGTCCCCCCTTTACCCACAGAGACCGGCGAATCTGTGAAATCCGAACGGTCAGTATTGATCAGGTTTGTGAAGTCCCATTCATCGGGAACCTGAATGTTGAAAAGGTTCGGCCGCTGCATGTATCCAAAACTGTCCGGATCATCATTGTCGAGAGAACGAATGCGGTTGTATTCCCTGGGATTCGTCACGGGAAAATTAACGGTACTCCAGACGGAGCGTTGTCCTGCTGCCACTCCTGAATTATTGATGCCGCGATCTTTGAATTCTTCAAATCCATCAAAGATCGATTCGAGTGCCGTGATCGGAGGCAGCGGTCGGTCGTCCCCGGATGACCGAAGATCGGCAACCAACCAACGTATCGTCACCTCCCGCAGCATAAACCGCATTAGCCCAAACCTCAGGATCGTCGTTCGCCGAAGGAGGCGTAACCCATAGCGTGAACTCGTATGACCGTATGATTGATTCCTCAGGAATGTTGGCAGAAATCATTCTTCCTCCTCCTTTGAACTGGAAGGCCCATCCTCATCCAAAAGACGCCTTGATGAAAACAGTTTTGGCCCGTCTTCGATTAAGAATTAGAGCCGTCAACAAAACGCTGCTGCCAAAGCTCAAACACCAACAACAGCCAAAGACGCGCACTGTGGTCCCATTGCGACGACGTATGTTCGTCAACGAGTCGCCGGATCGCAGAGGGATCAAAGTATCCGCGATCCAGGCAACGGCGGTCGAGCAGCGTATCGGCGACCAGACTCCGAAGCGAATTACGGAACCAGTGGTCCAGTGGCACTCCGAAACCCATTTTTCGTCGAGTCTGTATCGAAGCGGGCAACAGGTCGGCGAACGTTTCGATCAAGATTCGTTTCCCTCGTCGACCCTGTAACTTCAATCCCCGGGGAATTCGAGAGGCCAGTTCAACGACATGATGATCCATGAAAGGGCTGCGGCATTCGAGACTGAAGGCCATGCTGGCAATGTCGACTTTTGTCAGGATGTCGCACGGAAGATATGTTTCCAGATCGACGCAGGTGGTCCGCTGCACGATGTCGCGTTCGGCACAGCGATCGTACGCATTCATCAAAAACGACGCGGAATCGTAACCGTTCAGTGTTTGAAGAAAGTCCCGAGAAAACAGTCCCGGTCGACGTGCGTCGTCAAAAATGCTGACCCAGTTCGCATACCGTCGCTCGGGGGTTTGGCCGAGCGCCGCCAGAAATCGTTTGACTTGCCTGATCCGCGACTTCTGATGCACCGATGAAGGAAGCTTTTGCCAGAGCGAACTTGTCATTGCAGCTCGCACAAGTCTTGGCAACCGATCGATCTTCGAGGCAAGATCGACCGCCAGGTAGCGATCGTATCCCGCAAACAATTCGTCACCACCGTCACCCGTGAGCGCGACTGTCACGTGCTGACGAGTCAGTTGCGACAGGTACATTGTCGGAATTGCCGAACTGTCCGCGAACGGCTCGTCATAATGCCAGACCAGTTTTGGCAGCATTTCGACCGCCGACGGGTCGACGACAAATTCGTGGTGGTCGGTCCCCAGTTTCGTTGCGGCTTCTCGGGCGTAACTCCGTTCATCAAATTGTTTTTCTGAGAAACCGATCGAAAATGTCTGAACCGGTCGTTCCGACTGCTGCTGCATCAGGCCAGTAATGATTGTGGAATCAACTCCTCCGGAAAGAAACGCTCCAAACGGCACGTCGCAACGCATCCGAATTTGGACCGCCTCGGTCAGTGTTTTGCGGAGCTGACCTTTCCAGTCGATCGAATCTGGCGCAGTTTGTGTAGATGCTTCCGTCGAATCCCGTCGACGATAAGGAGCTTCCCAATACCGCTGTACGATAAAGTCACCCGTCGCGGCATGAAATTCGGCCCAATGACCAGGGGGAAGTTTCGAGTATCCTCGCAACATCGTTCTGGGATGCGGCACGTATTGCAAAGTCACAAAATCAGCGACCGCCTGCGGCTCGATCTCCCGAGGCATTCCGGGGATTTGCAGCAAAGCTTTCAGTTCGCTCGCAAAAGTCAGCCGGTTGTCAGCAAGGCGATAAACTAGCGGCTTCTGCCCCAATCGGTCGCGAGCAAGAAACAAAGTGCGACGGCGATTGTCCCAGATCGCGAAGGCAAACATCCCTCTCAGATGAGTCACACAATCACGGCCCCATTGCTCATACGCGTGAACGATACACTCGGTATCTGACGACGTACGAAACTGATGCCCCAGTCGTGTCAGTTCCGGCTTCAGCTCGCGATAGTTGTAGACTTCGCCATTGAAGGCGATCCATACGGAACCATCTTCGTTGGACATCGGCTGATGTCCACCCGACAGATCGATAATCGAAAGCCGCCGGAATCCGAGTGCAGCTCCACCGGCAAGTTGCCCGTTCGACGTTGAAAAATAATTCCCAAAATCATCAGGACCACGATGAACGAGAGCGTCTGTCATTCGCCGCAACACCGATTCGTCCAGCGGCTTACCGCGGCTTGTCCAACTCCCTCCCGCAATCCCGCACATGGTGATGATCTCGATTCGCGTCAGTTTTCAGGAAGCTAGGGCAAAGGCCCGTTAACCACCCCCGCAGGGGAGGTGGGGTTCGATTTCATGCCGTCTCCAAGCACGTTTCGGTACACCCTGGCATAGGCATCCACCATACGCGAAATACCGAAAGATTGTTGAATCCGCTCGCGACCCGCTTTTCCGAGTTCAGCCCCCAGGCCCGGTTCGTCGATCAATTGCCTCAGAAATTGCATGTATCCGACCGTATCCGCCAGTTTCGGCAAAAAGCCTGTCTGGGTTTGAATCACCAGTTCTCGATTGGCGGGAATATCGCTGGCGAGGACCGGCTTACCGATCGACATCGCTTCCATCAAACTGTTCGACATCCCCTCAAAACTGCTCGCCAGGCAGAAAACGTCAAACATCTTCAGCCAGCGCGAAGCATCATCGCGATGCCCCAGAAACCGAACATGATCCTGGCATCCCACGTCATGGGCAAAGTTTTCCAGCCGATTTCGCTCGGGACCATCACCGACGATCACCAGGAACAGTTTAGGACGAATCTGTCGTAAAGTCTCGACCGCCCAGATCAGGTCTTCCACTCGTTTTTGTTTCGCGAGCCGACCAATATATCCCGCGACATATGCATCAGACGGCAGGTTGAGGTCGCGTAACAGGACTTCACGCTTCGGCCGGTCGGCAACTTCGTCCAGCGGCGGTACATCGATCCCGTTTGGAATACAGACCAGTTTTTCCGAGGGAACCCCTAATTCGCGATAGAAGTCGACAACACTTTTCGAATTCCCGACCAGCCGATCGGTTTTGGCAATCAATCGCCGATCCAGCCAAAGCTGCCAGCCCTTTTTCCAGCTGTCAACACATCGTTCCGAGACGACGATTTTTGCCTGGGGAATAATCTTCGAACACAAGCGACCATAACTGTTCGCCGCGAACAACCATGTGTGCAGGATGTCCGGCTGCAATCGCTGAAGCTCGGCACGAAGTCGCCAGAACGACAACGGATCAAACTTCGATCGTTTGCCGATGACGGTAAGCGGAATTCCCGCCGCGACCAGTTCATCGGCATAGGGGCCACCTCGTGTGAGTGCGACTGCCGTTACATCGAATTCCGATTTGGGAAGCCGGGTGGCGAGCAACGTAAACTGCTTCTCGGCCCCGGATCGGTCGAGTGTCGGAATCAGCAGCACCACGCGAGTCTTGGCCACAGTCGTTTCGAACCAGTAAAGTGAATGGATTGAAAAATTTCGAAGCGAAGTCTAGTAGGGACGCATCCGAACTGCCAATCGAGAAGCCGATTTGAGCTATCGCGTTCCAATGGGGCCGTTTCACTAGAAAGAAAGTCCAGGCGAACCGGGTGGCGTCAGCCCTCGAACTCTTGGAGTTTCATTCCATTTGCAATCAACCTGGGTTGGGAAGAAACAACGTCCGAGGGCTGACGCCGCCCGGCTCACTGCGGTTTCCGGTTTTCGCGAGTTCGACTGAACCAAAGACTCCAAAAGCAGTGGCCCGCTAACTCTCTCTTAATTCGACGCGTGACCCATCCATCGTTTCAATGTTAAAACCCAACAAAGATCTCTACGTTTCTATTCACATTTGATCCGAACACCGAACTTTTACGTTAGTGTCTTAAATTAAGCGAAAGCAGTTCTAAGATTTCAACAGGGGCCGTTCATGCCGACCATAACACCGTCGTCCGAATCCGAAATGCAGTTCCGTCGTTCGTGGAGGCCGACATTTCGGACATGGCTGTTTCTAATTGCGGCGATGATCCTGACAACTCCGTTCCTGCTTCGAGCATGGTTCATTTCAAGTATTCCTGACATTCGGCCGTTTGATGAAGCCGAATTCTGCCGAGAAGGAGAAAAAATCCCCGAAGATCAGAATGCGTTTACAAATTACCGCGAAGCCTGTCGCCTGAAAGAAACCGTCGACGCTGCTCGCAAAGCCAGCGGGGCCATGATGAACGTTGAAAACTATGACGAAGTCGTCGAAAAGGGGTGGGGCGCGGCGGACGACTCGCTCAAGACCTGGTGTCAGGATTACAGCAAACCGCTGGCTGAATGGAGAAAGGGGACTGAACTTTCAGACGCCTTCTCTGTTTCGCCGCGCGAAGTCACGTTTAAAGTTGACGTGATGAATCAGTTTCCGGTCCTCAATCAAGTGCGTGAATTCGCGAGGCTGGCGAGGTTTGAAGGACTGCGACTTGAATCCGAAGGCGATCTTGCCAAAGCCAAGGAGTGGTACATTTCGATCTTGCGGTGCAGTCGCCATTTCACTCGTCGCGCATTCAACCTTCAGCGTATGACCGGTTCCGCTTTGCACGCAATGGCGGTTACGTCACTGGTTCAATGGGCACACAATCCGAGTTTGACGGCGGACCAGCTTAAAACAGCACTCAGCGAGGTCCAGGCCGCAGACCTGATGACTGACACCGCTTCTTCAACACTCAAAGCGGATTACCTTCTGGCGTGTAATACTTTGAACCAGCGCGGCTGGCTTCAATCGATGCAAGACGACGACGATGAAGGCGGAAACGGACCGGCTGCAGCGTTGACAAGTATTGCGTTATGGCTGGTCGGTGAACCTCAAACGACACAAAAAGTCCTTCGACAAATCCTGTCGAATCAATTGAACGAAATCGATAGACCCTTATCAGAACAGCAACCTCAAGCGGGGTTTCTGAATGCCGCACTCTTCAAGCCCGATCAAAAATTGCCTGCGAAACCAAACCAGCTTGGCCCCACTGAAATCAACCAGGCCGTATCCCGGCTGATGATCACAAGGATCTTTGTTTCGGATCCAAAGAATTTCGCACAATTCACGAACTATGTCACCCGTGATCGAGCGAAACAGAAATCATTGGAAATTGGACTCGCCGCACAAGCCTATCAACGCGAAAACGGCGAATTCCCCGAAGATTCAATGGCGCTTGTGCCAAAGTTTCTTGATCGTTGGCCTGTCGATCCTTTCAGCCCAACAGGCCAGCTCATGAACTATCGCCGAGAGGGCTCAACCTCAACCATCGTCTGGAGCGTCGGCTCCAACGGCAACGATGACAACGGTGAAGTCACCGACAACGAACAACAACCCGCAAAGGATCTCGGAATCGTGTTGAAAATACGATGAATTGACAAGGTTGCACGCGGGTCAGGTTGTGCGCGGGTCTCCTGACCCCGCACAAGAGACTGACCGAAGGTCTCCTCTTGATTTCTTCAAAACGATATTCTTGATTGAATCAATTTGGATACCGGAAAACACCAACGTAGCACAAATCGTGAGAAACAAAAAAACGATAACTGGTGTGGTTTGTCGTCGTCGAAAGCAGCCAAGGAAACTAACAGGATCGGAGACCTTCGGTCGTTCCCAGTGCGGGGTCAGGAGCCCCGCGCACAACAGGGAATCGGCGATTCGGTTACCATCGCCGGGCGATTTCACGAGTTCGTTCGTATCGACTTGGGATTGGGGATTGAATCTGCGTGTTCAGCCAACCGAGTTGATGCAAGGCGGCTGTCATCCCCAGGCCGGCGACAAAACCGCCGACGTGCGCCCACCACGCAACCCCGGCTCCACCAGGTTCGGTTCGGAACCCGGAAAAGATCTGAAACACGAACCAGATCCCCAGAAATAACGGTGCGGGAATCGGCATCAACCTGGAAAACACGCCCAACGGAACAAGCGACATGACCGAGGCCTTTGGGTAAAGCCAAAGGTAGGACCCCATGACTCCCGCAATGGCACCGCTCGCCCCGATCGTTGGGATAAACGAGTTGGAATCCACCGCGATATGCATGATTCCAGCGGCCACCCCGCTGACGAGATACATCAGCGCAAACCCGACATGACCGAATCGATCTTCCGTATTATCGCCGAAGATGTAGAGAAACCACATGTTGCCGATGATGTGCATCCAGCCCCCATGCAGGAACATGCAAGTGACGAGCGTGCACAGAGGTGGGACTGGTGACTTGAGATCGATAATTTCCCGTCCGACACGGCCGCGTTCGGTCCGGGTTTCAACGACGACCTGATTTTCTTTGGGATGTGTGACGCGAATCGGAATCATCCCAAATTCACGAACGATTCTCTCGCCCCCTTCAGGCGCACTCAGTTGTAAGAAAAATGCCACTGAACATGCTGCAATAATTGCGTAACTGACATAGGGGATTCGAGCGGCAGGAACGTCGTCCCAGAGCGGAAACATGCGGAAGGTCCTTTTAGCGGTCGACGAATGACTCGAGCACTCGGGCAAATGCGCCGTAGGTTCCCGCATCAAACAGCACGAATCTTACCAGCATGGACGAGGCCTGTCCCCTCAAAAAAAGGACGACTTCATCGATCGAGTTTTCAGCGGCGAGATCCACGGGAAACCGATACGCACCGGTACTGATCGCAGGAAACGCGATCCCTTTACAATCGTGCTTCAACGCCAACTCTAAACAACGGCGAATACACGAATGCAGCAATTCGGTCTCCCGATGTTGTCCGCCTCGCCAGATTGGTCCTACCGCGTGAAACACGAACTTTGCCTGTAACGATCCGGCGCGCGAAGCGACAGCATCGCCCGGCGGGCAACCGAGCGGATACCGAGCTCGCGTTTCTTCCATCACGCTGGGTCCAGCACCCCTGTGAATCGCACCATCGACACCTCCGCCACCGGCGAGTTCCGAATTGGCCGCGTTGACAATGGCGTCGATCTCTTGTAGGGAAATGTCTCCCTGCACAAGTTCGACTCGGCTCACACCAAACTGTACTTTCATCTTGGGCGATCTCTTGAGGAACTCGACGTTGTAACTGCCGCCAAATTTCCTGGGGTTCATGGAGCGGAAGCTCTTGCCGAACTTCCGGCGGCGGTGCTACGTGATCGGGGGATCAATCAAGAAACCATATTCGGTTTTGAACCCCGATTCATCAAGAAGGTTGCAACTTCGTGAAGAAATGGTTGAACAATTGCTGTTGCTTCTGCTGGCAAGTCAGCCTCGATCAACGCTTGATCCATCAACGACACCCATCGATCGCGGACAGTCTGGTCAATCGCAAAGGGTGCATGCCGCATCCGCAACTGAGGATGACCACGTTCGTGCAGATATCGATCAGGTCCGCCGAATCGAAAGATCAAAAAGCTTTTCAATCGGTATTCGGCACCCACGAGATCTTCTGGAGGGTAGAGCGGACCCAGCAAATTGTCGGCGGGAACGCGGCGATAGAAAGCAGCGACCAGCCGATCAAAACCGGTATCGCCGATCAGTTTGTAAACACTTGAGATCGCAGATTCGTCAGGCATTTGTCAGTCTATTGTTTCGAAACTGTCGTGGCTTCCGCGTCGTCTTCTCGAATCGGTTGAGGTTCGCCTTCGGTACGCAGTCGACCACTCTTCAGAAAATTGATTGTGTGTTTGTGAGCATCTTCGTTCCATAGCAAACGCGAGTGAAGTGCGTTAACGGTCGTAAAGTCAGCCGCACCCGGCAATTTCGTGCTCTCAACGGTCACCGTTCCATCATCGTCACCGGGGATTAACGGATTCCACCCTGTTGGTGTGCCTCGTGACCCGGCAATGACCGCGAACTCAAATTTGGGGACTGGGAGTTTCTGAATCAACCCGTCCGTTCGAGTTCCCAATTGGCGGGCACCCGGCCCAGCTACTGTCCGGAGAATCCAGTACTGGTGGGTGATATCGGCCAACTCAGCACCTTGATTTGGAGTTCCAAGCATCACCATTCGCTTAATACGAGGATCGTTGTATTCCATCGTATACGCCCGAACAACCAATCCCCCCATGCTGTGGGTGACAAAATTGATCTCGTCAATTCCGTCCAATGATTGAATCAACTGATTCAGATATTGTGCCGCCTCAGGAATGCTCACTTGCGTGCTTGGATAATCAAATTCGACCGCCGAATAGCCGACTTGTTCAAGGCTGGCACCCATCTGGAGCATGCATTTTGACGATTGCAGCAAGCCATGAATCAAGATGACCGCTGGCCCCTTCATGGGGCCGAGTCTTCTTTCGTCAGAAATCTTCGCCAACTTGGTCTGACACTCATCGAACGAACCCCACGTATGACGGATATCGTCAGGATCGAGCAGCCGAAAATGCTTTGTGAAGACATTCTGCTGGATCCGCCAGCCGTGAAGGTGGTGTACGTCGCCCCAGAATTGCCGTCCCCCAAGCGTTTTTGAATGCATCGCCTCGTCAGCGTGCTTTTTCACTGTCTCAACCCACGATGTTGCGAGCGATTCTTCTGCGCAGAGACACGGGACCTCCAACAGTGTCAGCCAGAACGTACAAATCGCTATTTGATTGAAAATCCGCATCGGACACCTTGGTTTCACACTACGTCTCGTTGTGACGAGTGAATTGTTGTCGAACTTTCAAATTAAGGAAAGATGTTTCCGATTGTGTGTCACCGTTCGTCACAAGTCCGTTTTTCGCTGGCGACTGATTGATTCTACTAAACGTACGTTTTTATCGTTGGTTTCTCATCATTTTTCGAGATTCGTCAAGCCGATCACCCGTACATTGTATACCGGATGGGGTTCGAAGTCTCATTCGGTTCGTCGGGATCTGGGTTTCGCCTTGTTGCTTGACTGACGGAGTTGCGAGTAAGCTTTCGCTCCGCCCAAGATTGTCCTACCGCTGGTTCGAATTCCAAAAGTTTTTCCTATGCACGCAGAAATTATATCCGTCGGTACAGAACTGACGACGGGAGCCAAACTTGATACGAATAGTCAGTGGCTCAGCCTTGAGCTGGCTGAGATCGGTATTCAGGTTCTTGCACATTTGACGATCTCCGATGACCTGGATGCGATGGCTGAAGCCCTTCGCACGGCCGCAGATCGCTCGGAAATCGTCCTGATCACGGGCGGACTTGGACCAACACTCGACGATTTGACTCGCGAAGCGATGGCAAAGTTCGGGAATGTGGAACTGGTTCGACACGAACCGTCATTGGAACACGTCAAGGCGATGTTTGCCAAACGTAGCCGTCCAATGCCTGAGCGAAATGTGATGCAAGCAATGTTTCCCAAGGGGAGCGAACCCTTGCCGAACCCGCGTGGGACCGCACCGGGAATCTGGATGACTCATCAGCGAAAGGATGGAAGTGTTTCTCACGTTGCAGCGATGCCTGGCGTCCCCAGCGAAATGAAACAAATGTTTCGCCAGCAGGTTCTTCCTCGATTGGACGGAAGTGGACAAGTGATTCGCCGAGCACGAATTAATCTGTTTGGCGTTGGCGAATCCCAGGCGGAAGAAATCCTTGGGGATCTGACGGCGCGAGGTCGCGACCCTGATGTCGGAATTACTGTTCACGAAGCAACAATCACGTTGCGAATTACTGCCGCAGCCGGATCGGTGGATGAATGTCAGGACAAGATCGAAAAAACAAGAGAAGCCATTCTCAATCGGATGGGAACTTTGGTTTTCGGAGTAGAAGACGAGGAAATCGAGCACGCGTTAGTTCGCTTACTTCGATTACGACGAGCCTCCCTTTCGACAGCCGAATCGGGGACAGGTGGTCTCCTGGCACACCGACTAACCGGTGTCTCGGGATTCGAGTCCTGTTATATGGGAGGAGTCGTCGTTCCAACGAACTCAGCAAAACGTGAACTCGTCTCCGTTGATCCCATGTTGATTCGGCAATTCGGACCAATCAGCGAGGAAGTCGCCCTGGCGATTGCAAAAGGTTGCCGCCAGCGATTTGGAACAAATTTCGCCCTGGCCGTATCAGAATGGCCCGAGTTTGACGCAGATGACCCGCTTGCCCCGGTCCCCGCGTCATTCGTCGCACTGGCGGGACCGAAAATCACGAAAGTGGAAAAGGTTCAACACTTCGGTGATCCTGCGATTGCGAAAAGTCGGACTGCAAAGGTGGCAATGAACCTGCTGAGACTCCATTTGATCGAAGGCTGACGTTGCCAGCAACACGTAGCATGGGCTTCAGCCCGTGCGTGGGATACAACATCTTGTGCGGGCTAAAGCCCACATTGCAAAAACTGACACCCTCTCAGCGAGGAACAGCGGGTATTCGGAAACGTAATGACGGCAATTGATTGCAAAGGTTAGAACCGAATTATCGCGAAAAAAGGACCCTCTTCAGGAAAACACTTGCGACTGGCAACTCATTCAGGAAGTGCGTTATAGTGTCGGTAAGTTTGTCGCCGATGATCAACACGAGCGACTTGAGCTTTCAAACGAGACGAGGAAGCGGACGGATGGCAACAAATCTTGCGAAGAATATGATCTTCGGTTCCTTCGGGGTGGCGGGATTCGTTGCCATCCTGGCATTACTGGACTTGATCCTGGGAGTCCCATTTGCGCATTCAACGACGATGGACATCCTGTTCATTCTCAGCGCAGGGATTGTCGGATATCTCGGTTGGGATGCATTCAAAGATATGGCCTGATCAGCACTGATCAAACGGATGACTCTTTCGGTTGCTTTTCGTAGCCGAGGCTACGAATCACTTCCAAAACTTCGCTCCACGTGGGAAACATTCGGCCATTCTTACGTTTGTAGTCGTCCATCGCCTTCATGAATTCGACTTCGTCCAGAGAATAGTCGCGTTCGCACGTCGTCGGGTCGATTAATTTCCGGCGTTCAACCTTGCGGCGATCTGTCGTTCGAACTTCCTGGCTCTTGGGTTCGTTATCAGCCGCCGTACGGTTGCGGACGCCGCCGATTCGGCGATTTTGCATCTTACGTTCGATCGCTTCGATCGCGTCAGTTCCAAGGTGACTCTTGATCACGGTTCTCATCCTCTCTTTATAGGTCGTGGGGTGGCACTCCAATTGCCTTGAGTCGTTCCGTCGACAAGAAGATTATGACCGCAACTTTTCCGATAAAGCTGAAAGTAAAGATTGCGAAACAACGTTCAAAAAAGGAAACATTGCTGGGGAAACAGTCGTAACAATCGTAGGGATTGCAATACTCAAATCGGTATCTACCGTTTTTCCATGATGTCCATCTTGTCACCTTTGATCGGATCAAGCCTCTGAACATCCACGATTTTCCAAGCTCCTCCTTCTTTTTGAAAATCGAGGATGCAGCGGAACGGGTGATGTCCGGTAAAGCCCAAGACCGAGATCGTCGCGTTCGCCCGAAAGTGAACACTGGCTCGCGATCTCTGGCCGCTAAAATTGGTGTGGAAATCAGTGAGTCGCAAATCATCGCGAATTTCGACTGTTTCCATGGCGGTCTTGCAAAGCTTCTTCAAATCTGTCGCGGTCGCGGAAAAATGCTCGAGAGTGGCAGGATCGCGTTTGCGGAATTGGTCGCAAAGCTGCGACACCTCACCTTGCAATTTTTCGCCGTCAGTGACGATCGCTCGTTCAATGCCATAAACCGCGCCGACAATTCCTAAAAACACAAGTGCCGACGCCAGGTACAAATTGCGTCGGTCCGAATTCCACAATCCAAAACAGACTAACGAAGCCAAACCGGCCAATAACATCGGTGGCCAGGGATTTTCAGTGAACCACATGATGTGTTCTCGCAATAGTGTGTCGAGCGGAATTAGAGACGTGATGACTTGATTTTACGCCAATCTGGGATTCGGGCAAGGCCGCTATTGGGCAATTGCTTAAATAGGGAAGGACAAAAAACATGAAAGGAACTTCCGGGCACCCGTCGTTCAAATCCGTCGTTCACTCTACAATCTGACGAAACTGGTCGGAATCATAAATCTGGAATACCCGATGACGGAAGTTCGAACTGAAGTATTTCGTATTGTTGATGCCGCGGCCAATCGGACGCGAGAAGGTCTGCGCGTCATCGAAGATTTTGTGAGATTTGAGCTGAATGACGGCCATTTCTCGCAGATGCTCAAAAACCATCGTCACAAACTGGCTTCAATTATCGCGGCGATATCCTCGTCCAGCCTGTTGGCAGCTCGCGATACGTTAAGTGACGTAGGTATCGCAATTTCAACTCCCACAGAATATGTCAGAACGTCGTCCAACGATGTTGTCGCAGCTGCATTCAAACGAGTGCAGGAAGCGCTACGCACATTGGAAGAGTACAGTAAAGTTATCGATCAGAAGCTCGCCCCTCAGTTCGAGCAATTGCGGTATCAACTCTACACCACCGAGAAGGCCGTATTACGGACGAGCACTGCCAGAGAACAATTTGAAGAAATTCAACTGTATTTGTTGGTCACCGCTTCAGAATGCAAAAGTGGATTCGAGGCCGTTGTCAAAGGGGCGCTCGATGCGGGCGTGCAGATTATTCAATCACGCGAAAAGTCATTAACCGATCGGGAATGGGTTTCTTGCGCCCGAATGCTTCGGAAATGGACGGCAGCAGCCGGAGCACTGCTGATCATCAACGACCGTCCTGACATTGCCGTTGTGTCGCAAGCGGACGGAGTCCATCTCGGTCAGGACGAACTGTCCATACAAGATGCGAGAAGCGTCCTCGGACCGGATCGATTGGTTGGAGTCTCGACACATTCGATTGAACAGGCCCGACAAGCCGTGCTAAACGGCGCTGATTATCTCGGGGTCGGCCCGACATTTCCGAGCAACACAAAATCTTTTGCCGAGTTCCCAGGACTGAGATTTGTCCAGGAAATGGCCGCAGAAATTCAACTGCCGTGGTTCGCAATTGGTGGCATCAACACGAGCAACGTTTCCGAAGTGACGAATGCAGGAGCTGACCGAATTGCCGTCAGCTCCGCAATCTGTCACAGTCCGACGCCGAACGAAACAACTCGCCAGATGATCACGTTATGTGGTATCCGCTGACGAATCGGCTGGACAGCGTCACCTCGTGCGACGATGAGCTGATTAATCGGCCAAGGAGTGGTCATGTAAACCTGTTGCGTCTTATGGGCGACGTGGCACCCGAAACTTGGGGTGCCACGGTTTTGGAGTCTTCGACAAGGCCGCGTCTTCACAGTTCGATAATGTGTCTCAAGTGCATCACGGCCTTACCGAAGACGGTAAAACCGCGCCACCAATGATCATGGCTTTCCCTTACAAATCAGTTCTTAGAAGGGGCCATCCTGTCGTTTCGCCTCTGAATCGCGATCACGAGGCGATTCGAGGTAATGTCGCTTGAGGAAGAATTGACCCACGGTGACGTGACGTAGGGTACGATTCGCTGATCTTCCTGGAAGTCCATTCCACGAAAGGCCCAGCAATCTACTTCGGGTAATTCCAACACTAATTCACTCAGTTCAGCTGGGTTTGGAGCCACGTAAGTCCCCGCGAATCGTGCGATCGTCTTTTGAACGATCGGATTGTTCTTATTCGGGACGACAACGACCACCCGGCCACCAGGACTGACGCGATCCCAAAGTGATCGAAGAGTCTTTCTCCAGCTGACAAGTTGCAATAATTCGATGCAGAACAACAAATCGAATTGCCCAAGAGACTGACAGAATTCTTCGTTTTCAGGAGTTCCAATTTCCCAACGAACGTGCGGATGGCGTATTCTGCAGGCGTTGATCGAATCGGCGATGATATCAACACCCACGACTTCTTTTGCTTGAAGAGCTGCCAATGCCAGCGAAAGCTGTCCACGTCCGCATCCAACGTCGAGACAACGCTTTCCGCTAATTGGGCCTGCCGCTTCCAGTGCAATGCCAAAGGTTTGACCCTGAACATGTGCGTTTGAATAATCAAGCCAAGTATTGTCCGTCGCATAAACCTTTTGATAGTAGTCGACCCAGGAAGCTTCCAGCGTATTGGCCATCGATCAGACTCCATTGAAGTGGTCTTGAGTCAATTGTTTGCGAACTGAAATGAATGACAAAAACATTCGATTCAGAATCTTGAAAGCGTGTCAATACGTCCTTCAATCGCTACAACCCTCAAATTCGACCAAGTCAATAGCATTTCTTTTGTATATTCGGGATTTATGCTTTCTTAAAGACCGTGATGAGCAGGCGATGGGACCCGAACCCAGAAATCATCTCGTGAGTGCAGGGTTGGGTGAGATGAAGCTCACGCGATATAGAACTTTTCGCGTCCAACTTTAACATTCGTCTTCGGATTTCGAATGCCGAGCACCAGGAATCGCGATTTTGCTTCCCTTGATCAGCTTTCCAGCATGATTCAAGAATTTGGGAACAAATGTTACGCCGCTTTTTTAACCGGTGGTTTTGAAGATGCGGCGAGATGAAATTGGTTAAACGTAACTGTTTCGCAGGGCGCATCTGACATCTTGATGGCGTTCGAGCCTGTCTGTTGACGTGGAAGTTCGCTGCGGCTTATCAGAAATCGACGCTCGACCAAAACGTGGAATATGTACCCTAGCGAAACCGACATCACCAGAGTCAAGGGCATGCATACGAACACAATCGACCAATCGTCGTGATACCCTAAAAATGCGAACTGCTGGTTAAGGAATTTCGTGGGGAACAAATGCGTCAGATAAATGCTGTAACAGATCACGCCGCAAAACTTGAACCCGCTCAGACAATTCAGGCTGGCGATTCGTACGTCGTATTTCTTTAAGAATAACAATAGTCCAGCAAATCCCATCGCTTCCACAACTCTCCATGCGGAAAATGGAGACCCGTTACCAAAGATGGTTGTCGTCGATGCAAGGGTCGTCAGTCCGACCAATGCACCACACGCAGTGATTCGAAAAACGATCGATTGGTTCGGGGTGGCACAGTGCAAATCCCAGTAGAGACCCACTCCGGCGGCAAACATGAACCAGTGCTCATCAAAGAAAAACCCTCTGATTGGAACCGGATAGCAAAGCACAAGGATGTCCACCGCTGCAATGACCGCAGTGAGAATCGCCGTCGCCTGGAAGAAACGACGCCCAACAAGCGACAAGATGACGCCAATCACGACATAGAACTGCATCTCATAACAAAGCGTCCATTGCTGGATTGGAAAATCCAGTTTGGGTTGTCCAGTGAGAAACCCAATCCATGTGTTTGTTAAAGTGATGCTGCCTACCCACTGAAAGAAAGTCAGATCCCAAGGCATCGGGAGTGGCCACGGGGCTCGTCTCAATGAGTCGGGGCTAAAAAAGTCGATCGCGAAGCAAATCAATATTGAACCGATCAACGCACACCAGAACGGCGGGACGATTCGGAGAAATCGGCGTAAGAAATATTCCCGAATGGAGCGCCCCGATCGCCGAATCGACTGCGCAGAAGCCGTGATGCAATACCCGCTGATCACAAAGAACATTTCAACACCGATATGCAGTTGATCCGAGATCCGATTCCGTAATCTCGGTCGTGATACGACACGTTGAACCGCCGGATTCACGACAGCTTTATTGATACCCTGACTGTTAACTGCTTGGACTGTCGAGCGTACCCGTGCGGGGTTGCCTTGATCGCACATCGGCAGTAATGCATGGTGGATGACGACGATCAAGCACGCAATGCCCCGCCAATGATCAAGTGTCAGATAACGAGGCGATATGGAACCCGATTCGACGATGACCCGGTTCGATGATCCTCCGGAAACGCGTGCTGCGATCATCTTGAAATCCTCTGGCAGACGGTCTCAGAGCAGACGTAATGACCTGCGCGGTCTCCGTTTCAGGTATCGGTCAATGAATCACGTACCTGTCGACAGCGTCGAAGGTGAATAGCGAACCAGGGTTGCACCCCATGAATAACCAACGCCAAAACCAACAAGCATCATCTTCATTCCTGGTTTCAACCGGCCATCAGCGATCACCTCGTTTAAAGCGATGGGAATGGTCGAAGAAACCGTGTTGCCATACCCCTTCATCGCGATGACGAATCGCTCAGACGGAATCTTTAACTTGACCTGTAACCGGTTAAGCATGAACTCGTTTGCCTGATGAAAGACAAAAAGATCAATGTCATCCTGTTGAAGATGAGAACGATTCAAGAGTTCATTGACTGCCTTGGGGACAGCATCGATTGCGAAACTGAAGATCTCGGGACCGTTCATGAACAAATACTCTTCGGTGTTGCCAGAGATCTTTTGTTCTTCCGAAAGCGGTTTGTCTCGATGACCGGCATGCCGCAGTGAGTGACGTTTTAGCATCAGGTTTTGTGCTCCCTGACCATCGGTGCCATAACAGTACGGACCGATCAGGGGGCGATCACCTTCAACACCGCGAATCAATGTGGCGGTGCCTGCGTCGCCGAACAACGAACGAACGCCAATGTCATCGTGTCGAAGAAATTTCGTGTAGGTGTCCCCGGTCAGAAACAAAACGTTTTTCGCTTGTCCCGTCTCAATCAAACCCTGAGCCATTCCCAATCCATAAATGTAGCCCGAACAACCAAGATTGAAGTCAAGCGCCCCGATTCCTGTTTGCAGATTTAAGCGATCTTGCAAGAGACAGGCGGTTGTTGGCAAAAGGTAATCCGGTGACTGCGTACAGAAGAGTACGAAGTCAATTTCCTCGCGGTGACACGATCCGCTAGCAAACAGCTTTTCGGCTGCATGGAATGCAAGATCGGACGAGCATTCATTGTCGTCTGCGACATGCCGTTCTGCGATGCCGGTTTTGTCCAGAATCTTTTGTGGATTCCAGTTTGGCGACAAAAGTGCGATTTCTTCGTTACCGACAACGGCTTTCGGCAGATGGAACTCAACGGCTGCCAGCGACGCGTACATGAATGGAATCCACCTTTTCACTAAGGCCGTTAACCTGCCATTAATTCTGGTTGATCAAAGTCGGGATCCTGTTGAGACCAGCTGATTCGTTTTGCCGGGACTCCCATCATGCTGGCGCCTGGACTGACGTGATTGATCACGACGCTACCTGCCCCGATCCTTGCAAATTCACCGATCTGTGTTTTTGGCAGAATGGCGGTCTGACAACCCACAAAGACGCCTCGTTTCAGGCTGACCTGACCTGCAACGTCAGAATGTGGTGATAAGGTACATCCGTCCCCGATGATGGAATCGTGCCCGGCCACCGATCCGACGTTCATCGAGACAAAATCGCCAAACCTGACATTACAACACACAACTGCAAACGGACAGATGATGCAACCAACGCCAATATGAACATCATGGGCGATAACCGCCGTCGGGTGAACGAAGGAAGCAAACACCGCTCCCCGGGCTCTTAACGCATCTCCCACGGCCAGTTTTGATGTTGGATCTCCGATCGCCATTAACAGTCGGTCGCCATGTTGAGGCAAATAGGTGGAAATTGGTCCCGCCCACCGTTCCTTAAGTGAGGGAAATTGAGCGAGCGATTTCGGATCGTCGTCAAGAAAACCAACCGGGCAGCACGACAGAGTTGCCCGGAGTTGCCCCGATGTCCACGAAAAAACTTCACGGCCAAATCCGCCTGCACCCACAATCAACCAGCGCGTCGCTTCAACCATGTTTTGACCGGCGATATCAACACGACTTACCGGTAATTGACACGGAGTTGTTTCTAGGGAAACTCGGTCGCTCGAAGCAATTAGAATCGTCATCACATCATTCCGTCGAAGTGAACTTGGCCCTACACTTGAAATTCAATTGGCCCCAGATCCACCACTTAAGTCGCCGCAAAACACCGAGCGAGTGGCATTCGACATGAACGCAATCGGTTTGTACTAGATTGGCGGTCAGGCTCAAACTCGATTTGGCAGGAATTCAGGCAAATCACATTGTATGCTCACGTTCCCGAAAGAATGCCCTGCCGTCGTCAATGTTGAACACGTGAAAAGGGATTGCGTTGACTTTATCGATTATTCCACGTCGATAACCTCGGCAATCAGATATCGTAAACTTAAACTCAAGGGCTTTGTTTGAAGTGGGGCGGATGAACTGAAGCGTTGCTGCGGCAAGAATTGCCGATTGCGGAGCGATTGACCGATGGAAGTTTCGTTCTGCGCCGACACCTGATGTTGAGGTCGGTACAATCCTGGTGCCTCGCTGAGTTACATTCCATGCGGCATGATTTGTTTATTATTGGGAGCGATTAACGTGAAAGCCGCCTTTATTCGTGAAACGGGATCACCATCGGTTATTCAATACGGTGAACTTCCGACACCAGAACCAAGGCCCACCGAAGTGCTGGTCAAAGTGGGAGCGGTCGCGGTGAACCCGATCGATACCTACATTCGTGCAGGGATCGTCTCCATGATCTCGCAGTTTCCCTACGTGATCGGCTCGGATCTGGCAGGGACGGTGGAAAAAGTTGGCAGCGAGGTCAAGCGGTTTAAAGCGGGTGACCGGGTCTGGGGTAGCAATCAGGGTCTGTTCGGACGTCGAGGTTCGTTTTCCGAGTATGCTTCGGTTGACGAGCGCTGGTTGTATCCGACGCCTGCTAAAGAAACCGACGCCGAAGCCGCCGCAGGTGCATTGGTTGGCCTGACGGCTCATATGGGGCTGTTTCAGCACGCCGACCTGGAACCTGGCGAAGTTGTCTTCATCAACGGTGGATCAGGCGGGGTTGGTTCGTCCGCCGTGCAACTGGCCAAAGCAGCCGGTGCGTTTGTCGTCACGACTGGTGGCAGTGAACAAAGTCTGGCCATCTGCAAGAAGCTCGGTGCCGATCTGGTTCTGAATTACAATGCTCATAATCTCGACGACCAGATTCGTGCGTTCAGCCTGCCACACGGTGGAGTTCACCTCTGGTTCGAAACTCAGCGCGAACCAACATTAGACCGAACCGTGTCGTTAATGGCACCAAGGGGGCGGATCGTATTGATGGCGGGTCGCGCCGCGCGGCCTGAATTTCCGGTAGGACCATTTTATGTAAAAGATTTGAGAATGATCGGCTTCGCCATGTTTAACGGGGCTCCGGAAGAACAACGTGCCGCCGCCGATAAGCTGAATACTCTTTACGAATTTAACCGATGGAGACCGTCGATTGGAAAAACACTTCCTTTGAGCGAAGCTGCGACAGCTCATCAACTTCAAGAAGACAATACTCTTCAGAAGCATGGGACTGTTCACGGCAAGATCGTTTTGACACCATAGTGCGTTGTGATCGCCCTGAATCAGGGTGCCACTGCATGACCGTTTTCGGTCACGCAGTGCTCTTGAATTGGTGGAAGAGGCAGACACTGCGTCTCCGAAGACTCCAGAGAGGCTTTGCCTCTGACCAAAGTAGCCATCATCGCTCCGCGTGATGAGCATTGTTCGGGAACCAGGCAAATACCAATCAGCTTGTTTTCAAATCAGAAATTTAAACAAAGTATCGATCACGATGCTAAGGCAACATTTGAATCGTTTTCGACGCATGCTCATCACGCGGAGCGATGATGGCTACTTTGGCAGAAACCCTGAAACTTGACTTATTGAGTCAAGTTTCAACCTCGAAGGAGTCCGATGCAGTGGCACAGAAACCTGATTTTGAAGTTTGACAAAATACTTATCTGTTTTCCGATCGCGACGATTTCAATTCGTTTCTTGATGCTCGATGGCAACAAATTGAATTCATCTAACACGTGCTGTAAATCGACGACAATTCAGAGATAACTGCGGTTTTACAGTGACATTTTCAACTGACCAGAACGGAACCTCACTTGGCAGAACCCATTCGCGACGACTTGAAAGTTCAAAGCCGCACCGCAGTCCTTGTATCGGTACCCGATTCCAGCCGAAATATTGGAAAAGAACAGGCGCTCGATGAATTGAAAGGTCTGGTGAAAACGGCGGGCGTTAAAGTTGTCGGCGAGTTGGTCCAGATGCGTGGTCGTCCCCATCCGGGAACCTGTCTTGGCAAAGGAAAGATTCTCGAACTGAAAGACCTCGTCGATGCGACGGGTGCTGAACTGATCATTTTCGACAACAATCTGTCACCTGGCCAGGGTCGGCATCTCGAACAGGAAACCCAGCGAATCATTGTCGACCGAAGTGAATTGATTCTCGATATTTTTGCCACTCACGCCCGCACGGCTGAATCGAGACTCCAGGTCGAGTTGGCTCAGTTGCAATACACGCGAACTCGACTCAAGCGGATGTGGACTCACCTCGAACGCATTGACGGTGGTATTGGTGCCAGTCGTGGCCCCGGTGAAAAGCAGATCGAAACCGATCGAAGAATCATTGATCAGCGGATCGACGAACTGAAACTTCGACTTGCCGAAGTCGAAGTCCGACGCGAACGCATGGTTCGTCAGCGTGAGTCACATGCACTGGTCTCACTCGTCGGGTACACCAATGCGGGCAAGAGTACGCTGATGAATGCGTTAACAGGAGCGGACGTCTACGTCGCCGACCAACTGTTTGCCACGCTCGACACACGGACGCGGAAGTGGACGATCCCCTCGTGGGGCGACCTTTTACTGAGTGACACCGTAGGATTTGTCCGTGATCTACCGCATTCATTAATCGCATCGTTCAAGTCAACCCTCGAAGAAGCCCGTCAGGCAGATCTACTGCTGCACGTCGTCGACGTCTCAAACCCAGAAGCCGAACAGCAAGCCGAGACGGTCGAACGCGTGCTCGATGAAATTGGAGTCGAGGTTCGCAACTTTATTCTGGTTCTGAACAAGATCGATGCCGTTAAGGATCGAGGCATCGTGGATGTCTTGCGAGCGAAATACGCTCATTCGGTGACCGTCTCGGCAGTCACCCGTGAAGGTCTCGATAAACTTGGTTCGCTCGTGGGTGAACTATTAGGCCAGGGTTATGTCGAAGCCGAGATCGTGACATCGGCAGGTAATGGAAAACTGTTCGCATTTCTGGCCGAACATGCCGAAGTGTTGCACACGGAATATGTCGATTCGACGGCGACATTACGCTGCCGTATTGCAAGAAACATACTTTGGAAAGTGAACGGCGAAGGAACGACGGTTCGATTGCTATAGCCCGGATTAAAGAAAGGGGCAAAATGCCTTCCACATCAAAAGTTGCGATCGTCACCGGCGGGGGAACCGGAGTTGGTCGGTCCACGTCGCTATCACTGGCTCGACTTGGCTATCACGTTGTCATCAACTATTCCCGTTCAAAGGATGACGCCATTAAGACGGTCGCCGAAATCCAGGAACTTGGGGTCCAGTCGCTCGCTGTTCTGGCGGATGTCGCGGATGATTCGGCCTGTCGAAGCATGGTGTCAGAAACGGTCGCAAAATTCGGCAGGATCGACGTACTCGTGAACTGTGCCGGGACGACCCAGTTCATTCCCTTCGGCAACCTCGATCAAGTCACCGACGATGTCTGGGAGCGCCTGTTCAAGGTCAACGTCGTCGGTGCGTTTCACTGTGCACGGGCGGTTCGCGAACCCATGCTGAAAGCGGGTGGAGGGGTGATTATCAATGTCTCGAGCGTCGCGGCGCAACTGGGGCAGGGAAGTTCAATCCCCTATTGCTGTACAAAAGCGGCGCTCGATAACCTGACTGTCTCACTTGCCAGAACGCTCGCACCCCAGATCCGTGTGAATGGAGTGGCACCCGGCTTCATCGCTGGCCGCTGGACGGAAGCGGGACTTGGCGACAATTACGACCGAATCAAGCAGGCCTACGAACAAACATTGCCGCTTGGCAGAGTCTGCGATCCCGATGATGTTGCCGCCTGTATCATCAGCCTGATTACAGGAAGCACCCTCGTTACAGGGCAGACGTTGACTGTTGACAGCGGTATGATGATTTCGGGTTTTCAAGTGAAATTCAGTTAGCTGACAAAATCATGTTCAATCGACGCGACTTTCTGACTGTCGTCTCGACTCCGCTTTTATTAGGCGGCGGGCTGAAGATGAGTCCCGCTTGGGCCGATCACGAAAAAGCCGGCGTTGACGTCGGATCATTGAGCGACAGTGAAGATCTGTTTGCCTACATCCGTCGCAACGTCGGAGAATTCGACATTCGCCAGTATCAAAAATTGCTGGGTGCTGCCAACGAATTCAAGGACGGAGACGCGATCGTCGAGGTGGCTGCTGTCGATGACCGTTCGCGATCTCGCGCAAGAACGCTGCTGGCCAATACGAAGACTGCTGATCTTGTGGAACATCCACCCTGGCAAGATGAATTGTCCAAGTGGATTGACAGATTCACATCAAAGGATCTGCTCAGACCCTGGAATGACCGGACGGTCGGACAACTGAAAAATCATCTGATTGCCGCCAGCGAAGCAGAAATTCAGGGCATTCTTCCGGGATTGACAAGCGATCTGATTGCCTGTCTCGTTCGGCTGATGACGAACGAGGAATTGATCTCCATTAGCAAACGAGTCTTTCATTCTCTGCCCGGTTCGCACATTGGAGCAAAAGGATATCTGGGTGCACGGATTCAACCGAATTCGCCGACCGATAACTTGGACGACATTCGGTTCCAGGTTTTCGATGGTTTTGCCTATGCGGTGGGTGACGTCTTGCTCGGTACCAATCCCGTATCAAGTGATCCGCGATCGGTCGCAGCCGTCGAACTCGTGCTGCAAGACATACTCAAGACGTTTGAAATTGATCACGTAATCCCGCATTGCGTGCTCGCCCACATCGACGTTCAAGCGGAAGTCGAACGCGTTCAGCCGGGTTCCACGGAATTCTGGTTTCAAAGCATCGCCGGAAACGATGCCGCGAATGCGACGTTCGATATCAACCTCGAAAAAATGAGGACTTATGCACAAAGTCGCACAGGTCGATATGGTCTGTATCTCGAGTCGGGGCAAGGAGCCGATTTTACCAACGGTCACAGCCATGGCTGCGACATGGTCTTTCATGAGTCACGCAAATACGGTTTCGCACGCGGTCTGGCTCATACAATCGCCGCTTCGAAGCAAATTCCTGTCAGTCAGGTCTGGCTGCACATCAATGATGTCGCAGGGTTTATCGGACCGGAAGTGTTCCGCACGCGTGAACAACTGGTCCGGTGCTGCCTGGAAGACATCGTCATGGGGAAACTGCACGGGCTGACCATCGGGCTGGACGTCTGTTCGACGCTGCATATGGATCTCTCGCTGGACGATCTCGATTGGTGCCTGGATCAGATTGCACCTGCAAATCCCGCCTACTTGATGGGTTTGCCGACCAAAATCGATCCGATGTTAGGCTATCTAACGACCGGATATCAGGACCATGTTCGCCTGCGTGAAAAATTCGGCTTCCGAGTCGATGATCGGATGTGGTCGTTCTTCCAGCGGTTGGGGATTATCGGACCCGATGGCCGGCCAACCGAACACTTTGGTGACCCGAACTGGGTTTACCTGCAATACCGTCGGTGTCAGAATGACTCTCGAACCGATGCCGAGATCCTCACTGAATCCAGAAACCTGATTTCAGAAGTTCGTCAGCGTGGCGTTTTCATCGCGGAAGGTTTCGGTGATCACGTCTACGACTTGGCACCCAAGATTCGCAGCGAAATTCAAACGGTTTACGAAGATGCAAAACAGTGTATCTGGAAAGAATGGACTCCAGACTTCGTCAAACAAATCCCGAATGCCTTTCGAATCACCACTCGATCAGCAAACCGCCAGGATTACATTCTGCATCCGACGACCGGCGAACATTTGTCTGACGAATCACTGCGTCAAATCAAGCTAATTCGCGTTGATGACAAACACGCATCCAACGTCGTGATTGTCGTCTCTGAGGGGCTCAATGCCTTGGCTCTGATGGACGAAGGGAATTTGTTGCCGCTGCTCGAAGAACTTCGAACGCTTCTCACAAAATCAGGATTGACGGTTGCCCCTGCACCGCTGGTCGTCACCAGCGGTCGCGTTCGTGCCGGTTACCGAATCGGCGAAGTCCTATTTGGAAGTCTTCCCGGTTCAAGGACGATCATCCATCTGATTGGAGAACGACCCGGTTCGGGACATCACACAATGTCAGCCTACCTGACAAGCGCCGAGGGAACGACATGGGGAAGGCAGAACGAAGTCGATCACAACATCACGAAGGTTGTCTCAGGCATCGGAGTCACAGCTCTTGCCCCGCAAAAAGCAGCCCGTGACATTGCGTCTTTAATCACTGCACATTGACTACTGGTAGCAACCAACCTGGCAGATTTCTCTCGTTCCCAAGCGGGAGCTTGGGAACGAGAGAGAAATCGCTATTTCGGCGGTGCGACGGTAACGATGACCTTGCTTGGTCGAATGACTCGATCATGAAGCGTGTAGCCTCGCTCGACGTCATTCATGACGGTCATTGGAGGATGATCAGCCGAGGGAACCTGGCTGATGGCTTCATGCTTGTTCGGGTCGAACGGTTGGCCGACGGCAACGATCGGTTTCGCTCCGTGACCGCCCAATGCCGTTTCCAGCTGCTTGATCGTCATTTGAACGCCGTTCAGCAGGGCTTCGAAATTCTTCGATTGCGACGCGGCAAAAACGGCTCGATCGAGTCCGTCAAAGATTGGTAACAGCGACTTCAGCACCGGTACCGACTGGTATTTTCGCTCGTCGTCCATCTCGCGATAGACTCGCTTACGGAAGTTATCAAGATCGGCGAGTGCCCGAGCCCACTTTTCCTTGTATTGATCCCGTTCGCCAAGTGCTGCCTGAAGCTGCTCGGCTAAGGTCGGCGAATTCGTATCTGCTTCGTTGGGTTCAACGTTCGCTTCGGTTGTCTGATCGGCCATTATTCCGCATCCTCGTGACTAGTAAAAAACCCCTTGACGGAATCAAGAAATGTCTTCCGTTTGGCGGAGACTTGTTTGTCATCCAGTTCCGCAAGTTGTCTCAACAACTCTTCCTGTTTCTTGTTCAGTTTCTTCGGCACTTCGACATGAAATTCGACGAGCAAGTCGCCTCGCATGCCGCCGTGTGGATCGGGCATTCCCTGGCTTTTTAATCGAAAAACTTCACCTGGCTGCGTCCCTGGAGGGACCGTAATGTGGTGTTTGCCGGTCAGGATCGGAATGTCGAGTGACGTCCCCAGTGCCGCCTGTGCATAGGTAATCGGTACCTCGCAAGCCAGGTTTCGTCCGTCTCGCTTGAACAGCGGATGCGATTTCACGCGGATATCGACATAAAGATCGCCCGCTGGTCCGTTGTTTTCACCCGCTTCACCTTCGCCGCGAAGGCAGAGCTGCATACCGTTATCAATCCCCGCAGGGATTTTGACTTCAAGCGTTGACGGTCGGCTGACCACCCGTTGACCTCGGCATTCGGGACATTTGTCGCGAATGCTTGTTCCCCGTCCTCGGCAGGAAGGGCAGGTGGTTTGCACGCGAAAGAAGCCTTGCGACTGAATGACCTGGCCCACGCCGTTGCAATAGTCACACTTCTGTGGTTGCGTACCTGGTTTCGCGCCCGATCCGTTGCAAGTGATGCAGGAAACGTGCTTGTCGATTTGCAGCTCACGAGTACACCCGACTGCCGCATCGAGAAGCTCAATCGTCAGCGCCGTCTGAAGGCTTTCACCCTTTCTTGCACGCGGCCCGGCTGATCCACGACGTCCACCGCCCCCTTCAAAAATGCTGTCGAAAATACCGCCGAACGCTTGGAATATGTCGTTGACGTCCTGGAAGCCACCTTGCCCCCCCGCTTCGACACCCGCATGGCCGAAGCGATCATAACGCGCTTTTTTGTCTGGATCGCTCAGTATTCCAAACGCTTCGGATGCCTCCTTAAATGCCTCAATCGCAGCTTCATCGCCTGGATTGCGATCCGGATGATACTTGGCCACCAGCTTTTTATAGGCTCTCTTAATATCGTCATCAGATGCCGATTTAGCGACACCAAGCACTTCGTAGAAATCCCGCTTCGTCGCCATCACGGCTTCACTCCAACATTGGGCAGATGCTAACGGTTAGTCTGCGGCTCGATTTTTCGATATCCAGATACACAACGAACCGCCGGAGAAAGCTCCGGCGGCTCGATCATTGTTATCGATTACAGATTTCCGACAAGAGCGGGTTTGCCGAATCGATCCATTGATCGGGAAGTTCGGATCAATGGAATCGCTTGTGTCGTCCCTGCTTACCGAACCGATCCTTCGACTTTGCTCTTCTTGTTACCTTCGGTGTCATCGCTGCGAGTGACAAGGACCTGCGTTGTCAGCATCAATCCAGCGATCGACGCCGCGTTACGAAGAGCGCTCTTAACGACCTTTGCAGGATCGATAATCCCAGCCTTGTACATGTCAACGTACTTGGCAGCGTTGGCATCGTAACCGGTGTTCGTTGGCATGTTGCGAACTTCATCGGCCACAACACTGCCGTCGAGACCGCAGTTCGCCACGATCTGGCGAATCGGTGCTTCCAAAGCCTTGATCACGATCTGAACGCCGATCTTCTCGTCGCCCTTCGCTTTGACTTCGCTGACAGCCGAGATGGCACGCAGCAGTGCAACACCACCACCGGGAAGAATTCCTTCTTCCACTGCGGCTCGCGTTGCATGCAGTGCGTCTTCCATACGAGCCTTCGTCTGCTTCATTTCTGCTTCGGTGGCTGCCCCGACGGAGATGATGGCGACGCCACCCGTCATCTTGGCAAGTCGTTCCTGGAACTTCTCACGGTCGTATTCACTTTCGGTCGCTTCGATCTGACGACGAATCTGATCAACACGAGCCTTGATTTGCTCTTTGTCGCCAGCACCGTCGATGATCGTGCAAGTATCCTTCGTGACTTCAACCTTCTTCGCACGACCCAAGTGAGCGATCTCGACCGATTCAAGCTTGATGCCGAGATCTTCCGAAATCAGCGTTCCGCCCGTTTGAGTCGCCATGTCGCCCATCATCGCCTTGCGACGATCGCCAAATCCTGGAGCCTTAACAGCACAGATATTCAGAACGCCACGCAGCTTGTTCACAACCAAAGCTGTCAGAGCTTCGCTGTCAACGTCTTCGGCAACGACGAGCAATGGCTTGCTTCGCTGAGCGACTTTTTCAAGCAGCGGGACAAATTCACGAAGACTGGAAATCTTCTTTTCGAATAAAAGAATGTAACAGTCTTCCAGAACACATTGCATGGATTCAGGACTGTTTACGAAGTATGGCGAAATGTACCCCTTGTCGAACTGAAGGCCTTCAGCCAATTCGAGCGTTGTCGAATTTCCTTTGCCTTCTTCAACGGTGATCACGCCATCGCGACCAACTTTTTCCATCGCATCGGCAATCAAGTTGCCAACAACCCGGTCGTTGTTCGCTGAAATCGATCCGACTTGGGCGATCTCTTCCTTCTTCTCGACAGGCTTGGCCATTTTCTCGACGAAGGCAATCGCTGCATCGACAGCCTTTTCGATCCCTTTGCGGACGACAGTTGGGTTCGCACCCAGCGTCAAGCCGCGAAGACCTTCGCTGTAGATCGCTCGTGCGAGCACAGTCGCCGTTGTGGTTCCGTCACCGGCAACGTCACTCGTTTTTGAGGCGACTTCGTTGACGAGTTTGGCGCCCATGTTTTCATAAGGATCGTCGAGCTCGACTTCTTTTGAAACTGTGACACCGTCTTTTGTTACGACTGGGTTGCCGAAAGATTTGTCGATGATGACATTTCGTCCGGTAGGACCCATCGTCACGGCGACAGCCTTTGCCAGCGTCTCCACGCCGTGAAGCAGCTTGATGCGGGCTCGATCTTCAAACAACAATTGCTTAGCCACAACGGGACTCCAATGGAAAAATTATGAGTGAATGCATTACGCGATCAGAAGGTGAGAAATTGCCAGGGGACGTTTAATCCGGTCCCCTGGTCAATTCAAACGACTCACATCCGATTCCAAGCGATTAGTTACGAAACAACTTTCGCGAGAATGTCCGACTCGCGAAGAATCTTAATGTCCTTCTTGTCGACTTCAATTTCTGTCCCGCCGTACTTGGCAAACAGAACTTCATCGCCAATCGCCACAGCGATTGGTGATCGTTCGCCGCTATCCAGCAACCGGCCTGGGCCGACGGCAAGCACCTTACCGCGTTGGGGCTTTTCCTTAGCGGTGTCTGGCAGAACGATACCACCAGCGGTCTTCTCTTCAGCGGTCAGCGGTTCGACAACGACACGGTCATCAAGAGGTTTGAGCTTCATTGTTTTGTGGTCCTATTTAGTAAAGTGAGTTATCAGTGATTCGTAATCAGACTTAGGATTGGCCGCTTCGGACTAGAATCCGCCCATGCCACCCATTCCGCCCATGCCACCCATCCCCATGCCTCCCATGCCGCCCATTCCACCCATGCCTCCGCCGTCATGATGATCGTCGTGATGATGATCGTCTTCTTTCGGTTTTGGGGCTTCGACGACGATCGAATCCGTCGTCAACAGAAGGCAGGCAACGCTGGCAGCATTCTGAAGAGCTGAGCGAACAACCTTGGTCGGATCGACAACGCCGAAGTCGAACATATCGCCGTATCGTTCGTTGAGGGCGTCATATCCGTAAGATTTTTCCTTGGACTTCTTGACGTTGTTTGCGACAACGGCTCCATCGAGTCCAGCATTTTCGGCAATCGTTCGCAACGGCATTTCAAGGACGCTCTTGACGAGTGTCACACCGTGCTGCTCATCGCCGGTCAGCTTCAGCTTTTCGATCGCTGGAAGACAACGCATCAAAGCGACGCCACCACCAGGAACAATTCCTTCTTCGATGGCTGCACGCGTTGCAGCGAGGGCATCATCAATCAGGTCTTTCTTCTCTTTCATTTCGGTTTCGGTGTGGGCACCGACACTGATCTGAGCGACGCCGCCAGCGAGTTTGGCGAGACGCTCCTGAAGCTTCTCGCGATCATATTCGCTGTCCGTTTTGGTGATCTCAGCCCGAATCAGGGCAGCTCGCCCTTCGATTTCCGCCTTCTTGCCGGACCCTTGAACGACAGTTGTGTTCTCGGAATCGATGCGAATCTTCTTAGCAATCCCCAGATCAGACAGCTCGACGTTCTCAAGCTTCAGACCCAAGTCCTTGAAAATCGCCTTACCACCAGTCAGAACGGCAATATCTTCCAACTGAGCCTTACGTCGATCGCCATAGCCTGGGGCTTTGACGGCACAGACCTTAAGAATTCCTCGCATCTTGTTGACAACGAGGGTTGCCAAGGCTTCACCATCAACGTCTTCGGCGATGATCAGCAGAGGAACACCGGCCTTTGACGTCTTTTCCAAAAGCGGCACAAGCGACTTGGCGCTGCTGATCTTTTCTTCGTAAATCAGAATACGACAACCGTCCATCTCAACGGTCTGGTTGTCCTGATCGGTTACAAAGTGAGGCGAGAGATATCCTCGCTCAAACTGCATCCCTTCGACCAGATCGACTTCCGTCGAAATCTGACGACCTTCTTCGACAGTAATGACGCCGTCTTTACCGACCTTCATTAACGCTTCGGACAAAATCTTGCCAACTTCAGGATCGTTATTCCCTGCGATGCTGGCAACTTCGGCCACAGCCTTTTTGTCGTTGGCCTTCACTTCTTTCGAGAGCTTCTTCAACTCTTCAGTGACAGCATCAACAGCCTTCTGAACACCACGGCTAAGAGCCATAGGATCACAGCCACTGGCGACAAAACGGAGACCGTTCTTGTAAATCGCTTCCGCCAGAACGGTTGCAGTAGTGGTACCGTCACCAGCAACATCGCCCGTCTTGGACGCGGCTTCTTTTACAAGTTGAACACCCATGTTCTGGAACTTGTCCTCAAGATCGATATCCTGAGCGACTGTCACACCATCCTTTGTGACCTTTGGCGAACCCCAACCCTTATCCAGGACGGCGTTTCGGCCACGAGGACCGAGCGTGCTTTTTACAGCCCGCGCCAACTTTGAAACGCCTTCCAGCAGGCTCTTTCGGGCTTCTTCATCAAAACTGATCAGCTTGGCCACAGCGACTCCTCAACCAACAAGACAGACTTGATGGGATGACTCATATTTCACGAAACACACCCGAAGCAGTCTCGGGTGAAATCTGTCGGGCCCTGCTGGTTCCGCCAACAAGGCCGACATTTCGACATAATGCTCACCTAAGCAAGCTCTGTGCCGGGCTTGCAATGATCGACGTAAGACACTTTACGGAAACATGTTGCAAAAAACGCCCTGTGAAAGGGAAGATGGCGTACTGCCATGTTGGCAGTGATGCGGATAAATTTTCATTGAACGAGCCTGAAACGCATCGGCCTATTTTTGTTTAAGCCGCAGCCATCGGCGCAGGCAGGCCGGCGTTCAGCTGATCACGTCGAGCGTTGTTCCCCTTGTCGTCGAATGTAGGTGTTGTCAAACGAAGGGGGCGTCGGGAATTTCCGACGCCCCCTAACCTTAACCTTTAAAAAAGCGAGAGCGCGACGGCGGAATTGCGGTCAGCCGAGGCGTCGTTTCTCGTTGGAGCATTGCGTAAAAACAGAGCTCCGGCAACGCCCGATCTGCCTGCGTCGATGGCTTCGGGGTAAACTATGAATTTGTTGGCCCAATTTTTTGGCCAAGCGATCTGTTGTCTACACGGATGTACAAACCAAGGCGACGGTGGCGTATACTTCGTCATGAGTCGAGGTGGTAAACTTAGCGGAGTTGATGTGATGAAGCCGGCTTGGTTTCAATTCGTGGTAATGGCTGGTCTGGTCAGTTCAGGACTTTCCTGTGGTTCAAGTGCCACTCCGACAAAGCCTGATTCAGCGAATACGACGGCTGCATCGACAGCCGAATCAAAGTCAGCCACACCTGACGGGCAACATGAAAAACCAGCCGCGAAGCGACGGACGATTGCACGTGTTGAGATCGGGGCCGGTTCGAACTCGGGTAGCACGCCTGCGAAATCGATGGCCGAGCAAATTGAATCGGTTCGATCGGCACTGAAGCCGTTTCAAATCCTGCTGGGAAGCTGGAAGGGGTTGTCTCAAAAAACGATCTCCGATCAGCCTCAATGGGCTTACGACTGGGTGAGTGATCCAAAGTTTCCGGGTCTGAAAATCGTTTCGGAAAAGGGAGCGTATATTCGCAATGGGCGATTGTCGTACCTGCCCGAGTCGGACCAGTTTGAGTTGAAAGCCAAAGATGCTGAGGGGACGGAGCGAACATTTCGGGGGACATTTATTGAACCGATTCGCGATGTTGCGACAGACGAAAAGAAGCTGCAACGAACTTACAAGTTGCAACTGACGGAACCTGAGGCAAACTCATCAGGAGAGCAATGGCGAATCACATTCAATCAGCAGGAAAACAACCGGTATATTCTTGAGATTGATCGCAAGCGGGGAAGCGGGCCATTCTCTCGAGTCGATACCGTTCACACACAGCGCGAAGGGACTTCGTTTGCACTGAGCGAAACCGACTACGGCGACAAAACCTGCATCATTTCGCAGGGGTTGGGGACGATATCGGTCAGTTACAAAGGCCAATCGTACTGGGTTTGCTGTTCAGGATGTAAGGCAGCATTCGAGGACGAACCGGAAAAATGGATTGCCAAATGGGAAGAAAAGAAAAAGTCGATGACAAAATGACCGCCGAGAAATGATTACGCTTGATTCGGAAATTCTATCGGGATAAGCTACCGCATGCCGATTTGAGACATACCGTCTACGGAAGGGTTTCGAAAATGTCCGAAGCATCACTCACCTCACGCTTGTTGAAGAATGTACTGCAGCGGATGCAGTTCGCCGCCGTTGGTCGCAGTTTCTACTGGACCTTCCTGGTCTTTTGCAGCCTGTTCGCCGCTGTTTTACTTGCGGCGCGGTTTACGGGACTGTTCGCCATGCCGGCGGCTTCAGAGACATGGCTGGCATTTTCAGCGGTTCCGATCGTGGCGGGTATGCTCGCGTTTCTTGTCCATCGTCGGCCAACGTTGCCGGATGCGGCTCGACTTGTCGACCGGGCTATGGGTGCGAAAGACCTCTATCTCACCGTGTCATTGCTGGAGACTTCGGCCGGTGCTTATCAGCCATTGGTGATCCAGTCGGCGGAAGCTCGTTCAGCAGGCGTGACGGTTGATCGCGTCTTGCCGTTTACGTGGCAGCAGCAATTCTGGCATGCGGTCTGGGTTCCCGGCCTGGTAGCTCTTGGCGTGCTGTTTCTTCCTCAGTTCGATCCGTTTGGAAAAGTAGCTGCCGCGAAGTTGAATGAAAAACGCAACGAACGACTGGCGGACGGGAAAAAGGCGACAGAGCTTCGCCTGGAAGAGGTCAAACGTCAAAACGAAGAGCATGAAGAAAACAATGCAACCGATGCTGCGATCGAAGAGCTGAAGCTGACGTTTAACAAAATGAAAGCGGATCAGAAGCTGGAAAACCTGAAGATGCTTTCCAGCGAGCAAAAGGATATTGGCAAGCTCTGGCGACAGATCAGCAGCGAAAAGCTGAAAGACCTGATGAAGTCATCAGCGTCGAGCGATCAGCAGTTCGGTGCCAATCAGGACGAGAAACTTCAGAAGTGGGTAAAAGAACTTCAGGATGGCGATGCCGGCGGGGTCCAGAACGAACTCAAGGAATTGAAAGAACAGTTGCAGCAACTCGCAGCAACGAAAGACCCGGTGAAGCGAGCCGAGTTGATGCAGGAACTCAAAGAGCGGCTGCAGAATCTGGACAAGCTGGCGCATGACAAACTGAATAATGAACAGCTCGCTACGGCACTCGAACGAGCTATGCAGCAGATGGATCTGGCCGAAAACAAGGACTTGCAACAGGAAGCGATGCAGGCCGCATTGCAGTCTCTGGAACTAAGCGAACAGGAGCTGGAGCAGGTTGAGCAGGCCGTGAAGGACATGAAGGAACTGGAAGAGGCGCTCAAGACGATTCAACAGGCCAAGAAGGTCAATGATCAGGAAAAGCTTGACGGCGGCAAGTGCGAAAAGTGCAAGACTCTGGCCGATTACGAGGCGATGTACGCGGAGATGATGGCCGGATCTGGCGAGAACGATAGTGATGATGTTCAAGAGAAAGACGGTCAATTTGTTGATGGCGGCCCTGGATTTGGTAAGGGTGGCGAGGCGGCTGAAGACGATTCGGTCGAGACCGGATTCAAGAGTGAACAATCCAAGTCAGCGGTTGTTGCCGGCAAAATGCTGCTTTCGATGCAGACCAAGGGTGAAGCTGAAAAGGGTGAAGTCGTCCGCGATTACAAGCAGTTGATGCAGTCGGTCAAGCAGGGTGCGATGGAAGCGATGAACACCGAACAGATCCCACCTGGTTATCATGAAAGCATCAAGAGCTATTTCGATTCATTGGAAAAGACCAAAGGGAAAGCGGCGAAGTAGCATGAAATGGTGAGACAAGCCGTAGGACAAGTCTGCGCAGTCCCACCAAAACAGACCATGGTATAGAAAAAAACACCGGCGGCTCAACGTTGCCGCAAATGGCACCCGTATTTTTTGCGTTGATGAGTTGCACTTCCACCAAAATGTCACTTGAAATGGTGGGACTGCGCGGACTTGTCCCACCCTACTTTTTTTGAACCCTATCGTTTGCCGTGTTAAGGCCGTACATTGAGCATTCGCGGAGCGAGCTAGACGATCGCTGTGAAAGGAAGTTCGCTTCTGAACATGGAGGAAAGTCCGGGCTTCACAGGACACGGTGGTGGGTAACGCCCACCGTCCGCAAGGACCGGGATAGTGCCACAGAAAGTATACCGCCAACGTCGACGTTGCATCCTGAAGCTTGCTTTGGGAAGGCTACGACGAGGTAAGGGTGAAACGGTGCGGTAAGAGCGCACCAGCGGATCGGGTGACCGGTTCGGCTCGGTAAACCCCACCGGAAGCAAGACCAAGCAGGGCGTAGATCGTCGAGTTGGTAACAACT